>CAZKVQ010000114.1:0-1506 GCA_964556255.1 uncultured Actinomycetes bacterium | reverse complement strand
GCCGAGGCTGCGGAGGAGTAACCCTGGTTCAGACCGGCGCCGGAAGCGAGATCGGTGACTGTCGTCATCGAGGTAGTGAAGGCGAACCCTGAACCCGCCGCATACAGCAGGAGAAGCAGGGCAAGCAGCCAGAAGGTAGGCGCGAATGCGACAAGGATGAGGCACGTAGCCATGACCGTCAGGCCGATCAAGTAGGGATTCGTGCGCCCGACTCGGTCGCTGATACGACCGGCGATCGGGCCCGTGATCATCTCAACCACGGACATGGCCAGGAACATGCCGGCCAGCAACCATGCCGAGAGCTTCAGATCATCGAATCGCAGCGGTGCCAGCAAAAGGATCGAGCCAAGCGCAATCGACGGTCCGATGACGGCGAGCAGTGCCATGAGCCACGCCAAGATCCCAGAGTTCCTCACGGCACGTAGCGCTTGGCGGGCTGTCTGGCCGTCGGCCTCGGCGACTGGTGGGACCGTTCGGGCGAGAATCACTAGGAGCACGCAGAGCAGCAGGACGCCCCCGAAGACCTTCTCGGTGCCGATCTCGTCCGCGAAGGCGCCCACCGGGGGTCCGATCAACTCGCCCGCTACCGCTGCGGCCAGCAACGTGCCCATCACCTGGCCACGTTTGTCAGCAGGTGTGGAGGAGATGGCCCAACTCAGTCCACCGGCCCACAGCAGAGCGCCGAACCCGCCGAGGAAGAAACGGCTGGCCTCGAGCACGGCCAGACGCCCGGCGAAGCCGAACAGGATGCTGGCGATCCCGACGCCGACGAGGCCCAGGATGACGGCCTTGCGTGGGTTGAACCGTGAGGCGAACCACCCCGCAGGAAGGGCGAGCAGCAACGAACCGGCTGCGTAGGCAGCTACCAGGATGCCGGTTGCCGCATCCGTCAGCCCCAACTCGCTGCGATACGACGGCACGAGGGGTGTCAGCACCGCTGAGAAGAAGGACTCCAGCAGCAGCACCGTGCAGACGAGGACCAGCAGTCGTTTCGTCACATGAACAGGCTATTGCTCACCGGGGGCACGTCGTCGGTGGCCGCGACGTCACACGTCCGGTTCCGATTGCTATTTGTGGTGTCATAAGGCGGAATGGCACCTAACGCCTCGCCGCGACGCATACCTGGAATCTCCGAAGACTGTGGCAAGACCGGTTCCATGTGGGCAACGCGCGCCATAGGCTAAGAGTGGGTATATCGAACCGTCAGGGGACTCATTCACCGTGGACGCCGCAGGCATCGACACCGAACAGCGTGAGCACCCGAACGACATCGCGGAACCAGAGGCCGCCAGGGCGGGCGCTGGCCGAGTCGTGTTGGGTTTGGCGTTGTCGACGCTCAGTGCGGCGATGTTGGTCGTGATGTGGAATGGTCGAGGAAGCCTGTGGCCGTTGGTGGTAGTGGCCTTTGTCCCCATGTATGTGGCCCAGTATCGAGTGTTGCCGCGCGCGCTATCCGCGTTCGCGATCTCAATCGCGGCATTCGGCTATTGGCTCTCTACCTGGAGT
>CAZKVQ010000113.1:0-2129 GCA_964556255.1 uncultured Actinomycetes bacterium | reverse complement strand
GCGATCCTGGCGGTGCGGTTCGGGTCGTACTCGATGTGGGCGACCTTCGCGGGCACGCCGTCCTTGTCGGCCCGCCGGAAGTCGATCACGCGGTAGGCGCGCTTGTGGCCGCCACCGTGATGACGCGTCGTGATCCGACCCTGGTTGTTGCGCCCACCTGACTTCGGCAGCGGCTTGACCAGTGACTTCTCAGGCGTCGAGCGGGTGACCTCGACGAAGTCGGCCACGCTCGAGCCGCGACGGCCTGGCGTAGTCGGCTTGTACTTGCGGATTCCCATGTCTGCTCAGTCCTAAGTTCGTCGTGTTGGTCCCGGTCAGGCGACCGGTCCCCCGAAGATGTCGATGCGGTCGCCGGAGGCGAGCGACACGATCGCGCGCTTGGTGGCGGGCCGTTGGCCGTAGCCGGCGCGGGTACGGACCCGCTTACCCTGGCGGTTGTTGGTATTGACCCCGACGACTGTCACGCCAAACACCTGCTCGACAGCGATCTTGATCTGGGTCTTGTTGGCGTCCGGACGCACGAGGAACGTGTACTTGTTCTCGTCGAGCAGCCCGTAGCTCTTCTCTGACACCACGGGTGCGATCAGCACGTCGCGGGGATCGGCGATTCTCATGCGGACTCGGCCTCCTCGGTAACTGCCGCCTCGTCGGAGGTGGCGGACGCGGTGGCCGACTTGCCCTTGGGCGGCCCCGCCACGAAGGTGGCGAGCGCGGCGGTCGTGAAGACCACATCGTCGTTGACCAGCACGTCGTAGGTGTTCAGTTGATCCGGCGTGAGCACGTGGACCTCGGCCAGGTTGCGCAGCGACTTGCGTGCCACCTCCTCGCTGCGGTCCACCACGGCAAGTACGTGGGTCCGCTCGGTGAGGCCACGCAGCGTGCTCAACGCGGTCTTGGACGAAGGGGTGTCCCCCGCCACGATCTCGCTGACCACGTGAATGCGCTCGTGCCGCGCCCGGTCAGACAGCGCGCCGCGCAGGGCGGCAGCCTTCATCTTCCGGGGGGTGCGCTGGGTGTAGTCACGCGGCGTCGGCCCATGCACAACCCCGCCGCCGGCGAACTGCGGCGCCCGGGTCGAGCCCTGACGGGCGCGGCCGGTGCCCTTCTGCTTGTAGGGCTTCTTGCCACCGCCGCGCACCTCGGCGCGGGTCTTGGTGTCTGCGGTGCCCTGGCGGGCCGCGGCCAGCTGCGCGGTCACTACTTGGTGGATCAGCGGCACATTGGTCTGCACGTCGAAGATCGACTCGGGCAGCTCGGCCGTGCCCTTCGTTCCACCGTCCGGGGTATGGACGTCAACGGTAGCCATGTCAGGCCCCCTTCGCTGCGTTGCGAATCAGCACGACGCCGCCACGCGGGCCGGGAACGGCACCACGCACGAGGATGAGTCCCCGCTCGGCGTCGATCGCCTGGATCGTCAGGTTCTGGGTGGTCTGGCGCACGTGGCCCGTCCGGCCGGCCATCCGCATGCCCTTGAACACCCGGCCGGGGGTTGAACAGCCGCCGATGGAACCGGGTGAGCGATGCTTGCGCTGAACACCGTGGGTGGCGCGCAGGCCGTGGAAGCCATGGCGCTTCATGACGCCCGCGTAGCCCTTGCCTCGCGTCGTTCCGGTGACGTCGACTTCCTGGCCCACCTCGAAGATGTCCGGGCCCAGCGTCTGACCGACCTGGTAGCTGCCGGCGTCGTCGGTGCGCAGCTCAACGAGGTAGCGCTGCGGAGCAACGCCGGCCTTGTCGAAGTGGCCACCCTCGGGCTTGTTCACCTTTCGGGGGTCCATCGCACCGAAGCCGATCTGGATGGCGTCGTAGCCATCGGTCTCAGGTGAGCGGACCTGGGTGACCACGCACGGCCCAGCCTGGATGACGGTCACCGGGACCACCCGGTTCGACTCGTCCCAAACCTGGGTCATGCCGAGCTTGGAGCCCAGTACGCCCTTGCGTTCGCTAGTCATTGTGTCTCAGGTCCTCTTTACAGCTTGATCTCGATGTCGACACCAGCCGGCAGATCGAGTCGCATCAGCGAATCGACCGTCTTGGCGGTGGGGTCGAGGATGTCGATGAGTCGTTTGTGGGTACGCATCTCGAAGTGCTCGCGGCTGTCCTTGTACTTGTGCGGCGAGCGGATGACG
>CAZKVQ010000112.1:0-2131 GCA_964556255.1 uncultured Actinomycetes bacterium | reverse complement strand
CACCGAAGTTCTCGGACACCCGGTAGATCATCTCCTGGATGAGCACGGTCTTGCCGACACCGGCACCACCGAACAGGCCGATCTTGCCGCCCTGAACGTACGGGGTGAGCAGGTCGATGACCTTGATGCCCGTCTGGAACACCTCGGTCTTGGACTCGAGCTGATCGAAGGACGGGGCCGGCCGATGGATCGGCCACTTGTCCGCGACCTCGAGGTCGTTGATGTCGGCGTCCAGGGAATCCCCGAGGGTGTTCCACACGTGGCCCAGGGTCACATCGCCGACCGGCACGGTGATCGCGTGGCCGGTGTCCTTCACCTCGGCTCCGCGCACCACGCCGTCGGTGGGCTGCATCGAGATCGCACGCACCAGGTTGTCACCGATGTGCTGCTCGACCTCGAGGGTGAGGATGCGCTTGCTGGCCTCACCTTCGATCGCATCGCCCAAGTCGACCTCGAGCGTCAGCGCGTTGAACAGCTCGGGCATGGCCTCGGCGGGGAACTCCACGTCGATAACCGGGCCGGTGACCCGTGCGACGCGGCCGACGCCAGTGGTGGTCTCGGTCGTGGCGGTCATGCGTTCAGCTCCTAAGCTGTTGCGGAGGACAGCGCGTCGGCTCCGCCGACGATCTCGCTGATCTCCTGGGTGATCTCGGCCTGTCTGGCCTGGTTTGCTTGACGGGTCAGGGTCTTCATCAGATCGTCCGCGTTGTCGGTCGCGGACTTCATCGCGCGCTGTCGGGCGGCATGCTCGGAGGCCGCACACAGCAGCAGCGCCGTGTAGATCAGGTGCTCCAGGTACTTCGGCAGCAGTGCGTCGAGCACGGCCTCCACTCCGGGCTCGAAATCGTACAGCGGCAGGATCGGGGTGCCGCCCTTGTCCTCGCCGCCGGTGATGTGCGGCTCCGAGGTATCGATCGGGACATCGACGATTTCCATGGGCAACATCCGCCTGACCCGGGGCTCCTGGGTGACACGGTTGACGAAGTGGGTGTACACGATGTGGATCTCGTCAACCCCGCCCTCGTCATCCGGCGTCAGGAACGCCTCCAACAGAGCGGCCGCGATCTTCTTGGCGTCCTCATATGTGGGGGCATCGGTGAACCCAGTCCACGAGTGGGCGACCTCGCGCTCGCGGAACTTGTAGAACGACACACCCTTACGGCCGACGATGAAGGGCACTGCCTCCACGCCTCTGGCCTTCAGGTTCTCCGTCAGCCGTTCCGCGGCCTTGATCGTGTTCGCGGAGTAGGCACCGGCAAGGCCACGGTCCGCGGTGATGAGCAGTACCGCGGCGCGGTACTCCGTCTCGATCTCGGGCTCTGTGGTCAACAGCGGGTGCTTGATGTTGGGCGTGTGTGACGCAGCGAGCCCGATCGAACGAAGGAGTTCCCGCGCATACGGCAGCGAGGCATCGACCGCCTGCTGGGCCTTGACGATGCGCGACGAGGCGATGAGTTCCATCGCCTTCGTGATCTTCTTCGTGGCCTGGACGGACTTGATCCGCCGTCTGAAGACCCGGAGTTGAGCTCCCATTGTTAGTTCGGCCCTCTTCTTTACGCCCGCACCTTGCGCGGGATCTGCTCGTGCTCGATTTCGTCTTCGGCGAGCGGCTCGACCTGCTCCTCCTTGACCAGCAGGTGGCCGGCGGTGGTCGTGTAGCTCAGTTTGAAGTTGTCCAATGCCGACTCCAACGAAGTCACGGCGTCATCGCTGAGATCTCCGGAGTCCCGGATCCCAGCAAGGATGCCCGGGTGCTCAGATTCCAGCGAATCCAGGAACTCCTGCTCGAACCGCTTGATGTCCTCCACCGGGACGTCATCCAGGCCACCGCTGGTACCCGCCCAGATGGACACCACGGCCCGCTCCATCGGGAACGGATCGTTCTGCGGCTGCTTCAGCAGCTCGACGAGTCGGGAGCCACGCTCGAGCTGCGCCTTGGAGGCCTTATCCAGGTCCGAACCGAAGGCGGCGAAGGCCTCGAGCTCGCGGAACTGGGCCAGGTTCAGACGCAGCGAACCCGCGACCTTCTTCATCGCCTTCGGCTGCGCGGCGCCACCGACCCGGGACACCGAGATACCGACGTTGATCGCCGGGCGGACGCCCGAGTTGAACAGGTCGGTCTCGAGGAAGA
>CAZKVQ010000111.1:0-2193 GCA_964556255.1 uncultured Actinomycetes bacterium | reverse complement strand
TGGTCGGCCCGCAGCTCAAGCTGCACCAGTGCGGTCTGCCCAAGCTGATGGCGCTGGAGCTGTTCAAGCCGTTCGTGATGAAGCGTCTGGTCGACCTGAACCACGCGCAGAACATCAAGAGCGCCAAGCGGATGGTGGAGCGCCAGCGCCCGCAGGTGTGGGACGTCCTCGAAGAGGTCATCTCCGAGCACCCGGTCCTGCTGAACCGCGCACCCACGCTGCACCGCCTCGGCATCCAGGCCTTCGAGCCGATGCTGGTGGAGGGCAAGGCCATTCAGCTGCACCCGCTGGTCTGCGAGGCGTTCAACGCCGACTTCGACGGCGACCAGATGGCGGTCCACCTGCCGCTGAGCGCCGAGGCCCAGGCCGAGGCCCGCATCCTGATGCTGTCCAGCAACAACATCCTGTCGCCGGCGTCGGGCAAGCCGCTGGCCATGCCCCGTCTGGACATGGTCACCGGGCTGTACTTCCTGACCACCCACATCCACGGGGACACCGGTGAGTACGTGCCGGCGGCCAAGGACAAGCCGGAGAGCGGTGTGTACAGCTCGCCGGCCGAGGCGATCATGGCCATGGATCGCGGTGCGCTGAGCGTGCGTGCCCAGATCAAGGTGCGCCTGACGCAGATCCGTCCGCCGCACGAGGTAGAGACCGAGCTGTTCGGCGAGAACGGCTGGCGTCCCGGTGATGCCTGGATCGCCGATACCACGCTGGGCCGCGTCCTCTTCAACGAGTTGCTGCCGCGCGGTTATCCGTTCGTCAACGAGCAGATGCACAAGAAGGTCCAGGCCCGGATCATCAACGACCTGGCCGAGCGCTACCCGATGATCGTGGTGGCGCAGACCGTCGACAAGCTCAAGGACACCGGGTTCTACTGGGCCACCCGTTCGGGTGTCACCGTGTCGATGGCCGACGTGCTGGTGCTGCCGGAGAAGCAGCAGATCCTCGAGCGGTACGAGGAAGAGGCCCGCGTCATCGAGAAGAAGTACCAGCGCGGTGCCCTGAACCATCAGGAGCGCAACGACGCCCTGGTCGAGCTGTGGAAGAAGGCCACCGAAGAGGTCGGCGAGGCGCTGCGGGCGCACTACCCGGATGACAACCCGATCATCACGATCGTGGATTCCGGCGCCACGGGTAACTTCACCCAGACCCGCACGTTGGCCGGCATGAAGGGTCTGGTGACCAACCCGAAGGGTGAGTTCATCCCGCGCCCGATCAAGTCCTCGTTCCGCGAGGGCCTGACCGTGCTGGAGTACTTCATCAACACCCACGGTGCCCGAAAGGGTCTGGCCGACACCGCGCTTCGCACCGCCGACTCGGGTTACCTGACCCGTCGTCTGGTGGACGTGAGCCAGGACGTGATCGTCCGCGAGCACGACTGCGGTACCGAGCGGGGCATCATGGTGGACCTCGCCGAGCGCCAGCCCGATGGCACCCTGATCCGCGACCCGCACGTCGAGACCTCGGCGTACGCCCGCACGCTGGCCGCCGACGCGGTCGACGAGAAGGGCAACGTCATCGTCGAGCGCGGCCATGACCTGGGCGACCCGGCCATCGACGCGTTGCTCGAGGCCGGCATCACGCAGGCCAAGGTTCGCTCGGTGCTCACCTGCGGCAGCGCCTCGGGTGTGTGCGCGATGTGCTACGGCCGTTCGATGGCCACCGGCAAGCTGGTCGACATCGGCGAGGCCGTGGGCATCGTCGCCGCGCAGTCCATCGGCGAGCCCGGCACCCAGCTGACGATGCGCACCTTCCACCAGGGCGGTGTCGGTGAGGACATCACCGGCGGTCTGCCCCGCGTGCAGGAGCTCTTCGAGGCGCGTGTCCCGCGCGGCAAGGCCCCCATCGCGGAGGTCGCCGGCCGGGTGCGGCTGGAGGACGGCGAGCGGTTCTACAAGATCACCATCGTTCCCGACGACGGGGGCGAGGAGGTCGTGTACGACAAGCTGTCCAAGCGTCAGCGCCTGCGGGTGTTCAAGCACGAAGACGGTTCCGAGCGGCTGCTCGCCGACGGCGACCACGTCGAGGTGGGCCAGCAGCTCCTCGAGGGCTCGGCCGACCCGCACGAGGTGCTTCGTGTCGAGGGCCCGCGCAAGGTGCAGATCCACCTCGTCAAGGAGGTGCAGGAGGTCTACCGCGCGCAGGGTGTGTCGATCCACGACAAGCACATCGAGGTCATCGTCCGGCAGATGC
>CAZKVQ010000110.1:1119-2263 GCA_964556255.1 uncultured Actinomycetes bacterium | reverse complement strand
AGATCAACATCATCGACACCCCGGGCCACGTCGACTTCACGGTCGAGGTCGAGCGTTCGCTGCGGGTGCTCGACGGCGCGGTGGCGGTATTCGACGGGGTAGCCGGCGTGGAGCCGCAGTCCGAGACGGTGTGGCGTCAGGCCGACCGGTACAACGTGCCGCGCATCTGTTTCGTCAACAAGCTCGACCGCACCGGCGCCAACTTCTTCATGTGCGTCGACATGATCATCGACCGACTCAAGGCCACCCCGCTTGTGCTGCAGATCCCGATCGGCTCCGAGGCCGACTTCCTCGGCGTCGTCGACCTCATCGCCATGAAGGCCCTGGTGTGGCCGGGCGAGACGCAGAAGGGCGAGGACTACGAGGTCGAGGAGATCCCCGCGAACCTCGCCGACTCCGCGGCCGAGTGGCGTGAGAAGTTGCTGGAGACCCTCGCGGATGCCGACGACGTGTTTGCCGAGGCGTTCCTCGACGAGAACTACAGCGAGGCCGACATCATCGCCGCGATTCGTCGCGCCACCATCGCCGGCACCATCACCCCGGTACTGACCGGCTCGGCCTTCAAGAACAAGGGCGTCCAGCCCATGCTCGACGCGGTCGTGGCCTACCTGCCCTCTCCGCTGGATATCGACGGCATCGAGGGCACCAAGCCCGGCAGCGATGAGGCCATCGTCCGGCAGCCCGACAGCAGCGAGCCGTTCTCGGCGCTGGCCTTCAAGATCGCGGCCGACCCGCACCTGGGAAAACTCACCTACATCCGCATCTACTCGGGCACCCTGGACACCGGTACGTCGGTGCTCAACAGCACCAAGCAGCGCAAGGAGCGCATCGGCAAGATCTACCGGATGCACGCCAACAAGCGCGACGAGATCCCCACAGTGGGTGCAGGCGAGATCGTCGCCGTCATGGGCCTGAAGGACACCACCACGGGCGACACCCTCTCCGACGCCGCCAACCCCGTGATCCTGGAGTCGATGGACTTCCCGGACACGGTCATCTCGGTGGCTATCGAACCAAAGACCAAGGGTGACCAGGACAAGTTGGCCACCGCGATCCAGCGGCTCGCCGAAGAGGACCCGACCTTCAAGGTTCGCTCCGATGAAGAGACCGGCCAGACCATCATCGGCGGCATGGGCGAGCTGCA
>CAZKVQ010000110.1:0-1093 GCA_964556255.1 uncultured Actinomycetes bacterium | reverse complement strand
GCGAGACCATCACCCGCCCCGTCGACAAGGTCGAGTACACGCACAAGAAGCAGACCGGCGGTTCCGGCCAATTCGGCCGCGTCATCATGGCAATCGAGCCGCATCCCCCGGGCGAGGGCGAGGACGAGCCGGGTGGCTACGCGTTCATCAACAAGGTCACCGGCGGCCGCATCCCGAGGGAGTACATCCCCAGCGTGGATGCCGGCTGCAAGGAGGCCATGGACAACGGCGTGCTCGCCGGCTACCCGATGGTCGACGTCCAGGTCACGCTGCTCGACGGCGCCTACCACGATGTCGACTCCTCCGAACTCGCGTTCAAGATCGCCGGTTCGATGGCCTTCAAAGAAGGCGTCCGCCGCGCGGGCCCCGTCCTACTGGAGCCGATGATGGCCGTCGAGGTCGTCACCCCCGAGGACTTCATGGGCGACGTGATCGGTGACCTGAACTCGCGCCGTGGCCAGATCCAGGCCATGGACGAGCGTGCCGGAGCCCGCGTGGTGACGGCCGTCGTTCCCCTGTCGGAGATGTTCGGCTACGTCGGAGACCTTCGGAGCAAGACGCAGGGGCGTGCGAGTTACAGCATGCAGTTCGACTCCTACGCAGAGGTTCCCAAGAACGTCTCGGAGGAGATCATCGCAAAGGCACGCGGGGAGTAATCCTCGTGAAGGTGGCCGAACCTCATCCCGAGCGACGTCGCCGATAACTGGGCATAACCCAACCAAGTAAGGGCCGACAAGGCGCCCCGACCGGGGCTCCACCGGCTAGGCAACGAGAGGTCTAGGAGGACCCGAAGTGGCGAAGGCGAAGTTCGAGCGGACTAAGCCGCACGTCAACATCGGCACCATTGGTCACATCGACCATGGAAAGACGACGCTTACGGCGGCGATCACCAAGGTGCTGCATGACGCGTATCCAGAGGTGAACCCGTTCACCCCATTCGACATGATCGACAAGGCCCCCGAGGAGCGGCAGCGCGGTATCACGATCTCCATCGCGCATGTGGAGTACCAGACGGAGAACCGTCACTACGCCCACGTCGACTGCCCGGGTCACGCCGACTACATCAAGAACATGATCACCGGCGCCGCCCAGA
>CAZKVQ010000109.1:0-2467 GCA_964556255.1 uncultured Actinomycetes bacterium | reverse complement strand
CCGAGCCCCCAGATCGCGTGCGGCTTGGGCGGGCCTCGTCGCCTCCGCCCTCATCGTGCCTGCCCTGTTGGCCGGGACGTCCACCGGTCCGGCATTGGCGAACCCGGCCCCTTCACCCTCTCCCTACACGAAGCCCTCGCTGGGACCGGTCATCGTGAAGGGTGGAAACGGCAGCACTCCGCTGCCCGACATCAAGACCGACGCGTTCGTTCTCGCAGATGCCTCTAGCGGCGACATCTTGGCCGAGCGGAACCTGCACACGAAGATGCGGCCGGCCAGCACCCTGAAGACCCTCACCATGTTGACCCTGATGCCACGTCTGCAGTCGGACTCGGTGTACACGGCCACGGAGGAGGACACCACCGCCGAGGGCTCGCGGGTAGGGATGATCGCGGGCCTCACCTACACCGTCAACGACCTCTTCCACGGGTTGGCCCTGCCCAGCGGCAATGACGCCGCCAGCGGGCTAGCCGGGGCCTACGGCGGCTGGGACAAGACGGTTGCGGCGATGAACGAGGAGGCCAAACGGATCGGTGCCAACGACACCAACGCCGTCAACCCCTCTGGATTGGACCAGGCCGACCAGCTGACCTCTGTCCACGACATCGCCCAGATTTTCCGTGCCGACCTCCAGCTGGAACAGTTCCGCGCCCTGATGAAGGACGAGAACTACAAGTTCCCCGGCGAAGAGGGCAAACCCGGACAGCCCCGCGCGACCTTCGACATCTTCACCCAGGATCGACTGGCAACGCACGACTATCCCGGCATCCTCGGCGGCAAGACCGGCTACACCAAGCAGGCTGGCCGCACCTTCGTGGTAGCGGCGGAACGGGACGGGCACACCCTGGTTGCCGCCCTGTTCGGGATCGAGGGCAACACCGAGGCGACGTCGAAGCAACTGTTGGACTGGGGCTTCGCCAACATCGGCAAGGTGACGCCCACCGGCAAGATGGCGGATCTCCCCGACGCCAATGATGTGGAGGCGGCCCCGGCCGTGGCTCCGCAAGGGGCCCCTGAGGGCGCTGGTCCCACACCGGGGGCCGCGGCGGCCATAGAGGAGGGCAGCCGGCCCGAGACCGGCGTCGCCGCGAACGGCGGTTCCTTCCTTGCCACGATGCTCACCTGGTTGGTGGTGCTCGCTGCGATCCTTGGTGTGACGGTGGTGCTGCTGCGGCTGCGGGCGGTGCGCCGGGCGAAAGCCCGGAAAGCCGAGGCCGCTGCTCGACGGGCCCAGCCGGGACACCCGGGGGTCTGGCCGCCGGAATCATCTGACAGCCGACCTCCGGTCAGAACCGGACCGCCGTCCAACCTCTGAGCGCACCCGGGCTTCGTCGAAGGGCGGCGAACCGCAGGTCTACGACGGCAGCAGACCCATCGCCTCATAGGCCGCGGCCAGCGTTGGCGCTGCCACGGACCGTGCCCGTTTGGCCCCGACAGCCATCATCCTGGCCAGTTCTGCTCGATCGTTCAGAAGCTCATGGGTGCGGGCGGCGAACGGCTCGGCGAACGCCACGACAGCCTCGGCCACGTCGGATTTCAAGGTTCCGTAGAGCACACCGTCGTACCCGGCCACGATGTCGTCCATATCGCGTCCGGTGAGCACCGCCAGAATGCCCAAGAGGTTCGACACGCCCGGCTGGTGCTCGGGGTCGAACCTGATCGTGGCCTCGTTGTCGGTGACGGCCGACTTGATCTTCTTGGTGATGGTCTTCGGCGGATCCAGCAGGAAGACACACCCGGCTGGCGAGGACTTGCTCATCTTGGCCGTCGGATCGGCCAGATCCAGCACCTTCGCAGCGTCCGCGACGATGTGGGCCTTGGGGATGACGAACGTCTTCCCGTAGCGCCGATTGAACCGTTCACCCAGATCCCGGGTCAACTCCAGGTGTTGACGCTGATCCTCTCCCACCGGGACAGCCGCGGCCTGGTACAGCAGGATGTCGGCCGCCTGCAGGATGGGGTAGGTGAACAGCCCCACGCTCGCGGTCCCGGCCTGCGCCTTCCCGGCCTTGTCCTTGAACTGCGTCATCCGACCGGCCTCGCCGAAACCGGTGAGGCACTGCATAACCCAACCGATCCGGATCCACCCCGGCGGCGATCACCTGGGCGTAGGCGACCTGGATGTTCTCGCGCAGCACGGCCGGATCCTGCTCGACAGTGATGGCGTGCAGATCGACGACGCAGTAGAAAGCATCGAAGTCATCCTGCAGGTGGACCCAATTGCGCAGTGCCCCGAGGTAGTTGCCGAGTTGGTACGAGGACGCGGTCGGCTGAATCCCGCTGAGGGCGCGGGGACGACCGGTTGCGGTATCGGTGGAACCGGTTGCGGCAGGCATCCCCCTATTCTGCCGGGTCTACTCCGTCCGGCGAGGGCGCCCCCGGTGCTGGATTCTCCGCCATCGACACCCGAACCCGCGCGATCCGGTGACCGTCGACTTCCACCACCGCGATCCCAGCCCCGGCCGCC
>CAZKVQ010000108.1:0-2621 GCA_964556255.1 uncultured Actinomycetes bacterium | reverse complement strand
TCTCGAGCGACTCGAGGATCTCGACCTGCGCCTCGCGGTTGTGCCGCGCGCGGTCGAGCAGCGCCGGCAGCGAGCCGATGTTGTGGGTGCCGAAGACGACGTCCACCCAGGGCGCGCGACGCAGTACTTCCCCGCGATCTTTCTGTGCCAGACACCCGCCCACCGCGATCTGCATTCCGGGGTGCTCCGACTTGGTGGCCCGTAGATGACCGAGGTGGCCGTAGAGCTTGTTGTCCGCGTTCTCACGAACCGCACAGGTGTTGAACACCACGACATCGGGCGGTCCGGACACCGCGGGCCGGAGTCCCGAAGCCTCCAGTAGGCCGCCGATGCGCTCGGAGTCGTGAACGTTCATCTGGCAGCCCAAGGTGCGCACCTCGTAGGTGCGCACAGGGCGGTCCAGGGAGGCCACGGGCGCGGCATCCCCTTTGGGTTGGCGAATCATCGAGCCAGATTCTAGGTGACGGCGCTCTGAGGTCTGATCGCTGGACGCGCCGACGCCGCAAGGCTGCCCTAGGGTCTGTGATGTGGCCGCCGTCGTCTTCGTGCCGAGTCCCCCGATCCTGCTGCCCGAGGTGTCCGCCACTCCCGACCCGGAGGTCGCGATTCTGCGGGAATCGTGCCGAGTCGCCGTCGCGACGCTGCTGGCGGCGGGGACCGTGCGTGTGCTCGGTGGGCTGGGCGTCGGCGGGCGCCCACCTGGCCCTGCACAGGAGTCGGCGATTCGTCATTGGCCCAACGACGCACCGTCCGGGATCGACGGGTATCTGGGGCGCCCAGAAGCACCCGATGCGCTGCCACTGTCGCTGACGATCGGACGGACGCTGCTGCAGCAGGCCGATTACCGCGGGGGGACCGAACTGCTGAGCGTTCTCGGCACCGGCGCCGACATCCGGAGCGCCTGCGCGGCCCGTCCACTGGCGGCAGATGCTGCACTGCTCGTAGTCGGGGATGGCTGTGCCACCCGCACCGAGAAGTCTCCGGGCCACCTGGTCGCAGGGTCGGTGGAGCTCGACGACCGGATCGCTGAACTACTCGACACAGGAGACATCAACGGGCTCACAATTCTGCCCGACGACATCGACTCCGCCTTCCTCGTCGACGGCAGGGCCGCCTGGCAGTGCGCCGCCGCGATGGTGGCGAACCAGAACATCGTCTCGTCTCGACTGACCGAGTACATGAGTCCTCATGGCGTCGCCTACTTCGTGGCCGTTTGGGAGCTTGAGGGCGACGAGTGACCGATCCGTCCGACCGCTGGCCGGGGGTATTCGCCTACTCGACCAGATAGTCGTCCGCGACGTCGACATCCTCTGCCTGGTCGGCAAGAACCTCACGCGCCACCCTCGCGGACAGCCCGCTGCTGTAGCCCCGGCGAGCCAGCGCCCCCATCAGCCTGCGCCTCCTTGCCTCGATCTCCAACGCGGACATGGACCTGACCTTGCGCTGGGCGAAGCCAAGTGCGGCACGATACTCGGAATCCTCGTCGACGTCAGCCAGCGCACTGTCGATGTCCTCCTTGGGCACACCCTTCTTCCCCAGCTCGTGACGAAGAGCGCGCCGGGAGAGTCCTTTGCGCTGATGCCGGGATCGAACCCACATCTGTGCGAAATCGGCGTCATCGATTAGCCCGAGTTCCTCGAAGCGATCCAATGTTGCCGTGGCCACATCCTCCGGTACCCCGCGCGACGCCAATGACTCGGCCAGTTGCGACCGCGTACGCGGCGCAGTGGACAGCGAGCGAAGGACGATCGCACGAGCGGCCTCCACAGGATCGACCGCCGCCTCCGATTCAGCCATCTGCGAGTGACCCGCTAGAGATCGATTGGAGCCAGGTCGATCGGCGCATCTATGTCGGCGGGCGCATCCACCCGGGGCCCGACACCCAGCTTCTCCTTGATGCGTTTCTCGATCTCGTCGGCAAGGTCGGGGTTATCCCGCAGGAATGCCCGGGCGTTCTCCTTGCCCTGTCCCAATTGATCGCCCTCGTAGGTGTACCAGGCACCCGCCTTCCGAACGAATCCGTGCTCAACACCCATGTCGATCAGGCCCCCTTCCCTCGAGATCCCCTGGCCATAGAGGATGTCGAACTCGGCCTGCTTGAAGGGTGGCGCCACCTTGTTCTTCACGACCTTGACCCGCGTGCGTGAGCCCACCGGTTCCGAACCGTCCTTGAGGGTCTCTATTCGACGCACGTCAAGCCGAACGGACGAGTAGAACTTCAGCGCCTTGCCACCAGTGGTGGTCTCCGGGCTGCCGAACATGACTCCGATCTTCTCGCGAAGCTGGTTGATGAAGATCGCCGTGGTTCCAGTGCCACTGAGCGCACCGGTCATCTTCCTCAGTGCCTGGCTCATCAGGCGTGCCTGCAGGCCGACGTGACTGTCACCCATCTCGCCTTCGATCTCTGCACGCGGGGTGAGGGCGGCCACTGAGTCAATGACGATGATGTCCAGGGCGCCCGACCTGATGAGCATGTCGGCGATTTCCAGCGCCTGTTCCCCGGTGTCCGGTTGGCTCACCAGCAGCGCGTCGATGTCTACGCCGAGATGGCTGGCGTATTCAGGATCCAGCGCGTGCTCCGCGCCGATGAAGGCGGCGATTCCGCCGGCCGCCTGGGCACT
>CAZKVQ010000107.1:0-2673 GCA_964556255.1 uncultured Actinomycetes bacterium | reverse complement strand
ACCCGCGACCCTCACCTTGGCAAGGTGATGCGCTACCAGCTGCGCTACGTCCGCACGTTGCGCCGGCAGGATCGCCGCCAGCCGCAACCAGGAAACAATATCCGACCCGGCACAGTGCACCGAACTCCGGGGGCGGGCGCTGTCGTGATCCACCAACGGATTCCACGGGCGCCGCAACACCCCTGAGGCACACTGGAGCCGTGGCCGCGGAGGTGGACGACGACATCGTCGAAGACAGGTGGCTGCTCATCTTGGATGACCCCGTCGTCGGGATCCTGCCGTGGATCGCCTTCGGACTGCTGCCATACGTCACCTCATTCACCATGTCCACCGTTATCGCCGCGGGTCTGGCCGCCCTGATCGTGGGTGCGACCTACCTGCGCGGCGAAAGGCCCAAGACCCTGGAACTGTCCGATGTTGTGCTGTTCGCCGCCCTGATCCTGAGCGGTCTGATCAATGGCGATTCCGTGAACAACTGGCTCGAGGACCACGCCGACTTGGTGTCCAATGGTGGTCTGACGCTCCTTGCGGTGGTGTCCCTGCTGCTACGGCGTCCCTTCACCGCGCCGTACACCACGGCGCGGTTCCCCGGACTGGACGACAGACTGCAGGAGCGACTCGACATCGTTTCCACCAGTGCCTGGGCCATCGGCTTGGGTGTGGCCACCCTGGTCACGGTGTACGGCGAATACGTACTGAGGGACCCCAACAACCTGTGGACCGGTTGGATCTTCCAGGCTGTCCCACTCGTGCTGGCATTCAATGCAACCTTGTGGTTCGACCGGCGGGCTATTGAGGCCGCGCGGGGCCATCCGGAGGAGGAACCCTCGCCGTGGGAGCTGCTGCGCAACCTCGTCATCTGGCTCGCCCCCATCGGAGTTTTGGCGATCTCGTTCAAAGAGGCTCCAGTCTGGGTCGGATGGAGCCTGATAGTGCTGGGGCTCTCGATCTTCTGGATGGCGTATCAGATCGTCCGCCGCCAGCATTCGGCTTTCCGGGTCGGGTCGCTCTTCACCGACCCAGAGGAACTCGACATCGTCGGCCCTCAGGCCTAGCTCAGGTGCGTGTTCGTGTGACCGCCTACCGGTCCACTCAGGTGGCGAGTTGGCCGCGCAGCACACTGACAGCCGAGTGTTTGGGATCGCCGTCCAACGGTTCCACGGACACGTCCACTGTCGAGAACTGGCTGAGGTCGAGTCCGGCGGGAATCGGAAGTTTCACGCTCGACTGGCCATACGGGACGGTACCCATGGCCACGAGTCCTCCGGTCTTGGCGTCCATCAGCCATGCCTCATAAAAACCGTCCGGCTGGGCAAGGTCGGTGGTGTTGAGTGCAAGTACGGTGCCGTTGGTTCCCTGCTGGACCTGTGCAGTGCCACTCTGGCCCTTCTCGGGCCCACCGGGCACCGGACCGAGTTCGGCAGCGGCCAACACCGGGGCATCGGTGTCGCTACGGCCGACGACGCCTGCAACCACCGCACCGCCGACGACCGCACCAGCCACCACGGCCGCGGCGAGTGCCAGCCAGCGAGTGCGTGGGCGGCGCCGGGAAGCCAGGTCGGCGACGGTGCGATTCTCAATCCCGCCGTCGGCAGTGCCGCTGTCACCGCTCGCGGGGACTTCGAATGCCTGGGTAGTCCCGCTGGTGGGGCCACTGGCAGCGGCCACGGGCCCGGCATCCGATCCGAGTTCGGCCGTGATGCCCGCCCATACCGAAGCCGGCGGAGCAGTTAGCGTCTGCCCCTCGTTGACAGACCTTGCTGCGACCACGGCCTCCCTCAGTGAGGCAAGCTCTTCGGAACAGTTCGAACAACCCTCGAGGTGGCGCACACACTCGGTCGGACCGGGCTCGCCGATGGCCATCAGCGCGAGCGTCTCGGAGTCGCAATGGTCAGACATGAAACTCCTCCATTCGATCTCGAAGACGCCCCAGACCGCGGCGGATATGGCTCTTGACGGTGCCCAGCGGCATGGCCAATCGATCGGCTATCTGCTGATGGCTGAGGTCCTCGTAGAAGGCCAACCGAAGGATAGTCTCCGCCGGGTCCCCGAGGCGGGCCAACTCGTCCGCAACGACCACCTGGTCGACGATCGCCGAAGGGTCCGGGTCAGTCGTGACACTGACCAGGGGCTGGTCGGATTCTCCGATGCTGTCGCTGGGCACCTCCGAGGTCACTGAGCGGCGTCGGAAGTGATCCGCGATGCGGCGCTTGGTGATGGTGACGAGCCAGGCGGGAAGGGACCCGCTTTCGCTGTCGAACGACGATCGGGAGCGCCAGGCGGAGACGAACACGGCCTGCGTTATGTCAGCGGCATCCTCGGAACTACCCACACTCCGCAGAGCCACGGTATAGACGAGGGCACCCCACTGTTGATAGGCCTGCTCCAGCGCCGCCTCGTCGCCAGCGGCGAAGCCACGACCGACCTCGGTCGTGGCTGTGGCTGCTGGAGTATGCACCCGATGAGTGTGCCACGCCCCTGGCGACCGGGCGGGGATCCCGGTCGCCAGGGGCGTGGTGGTGAATGCCGACCTCACCAAGCAGGGGGCTGCGGGTGACATTCGCTTCACACATTCGGTTGGGTCGCGCTGACTACTGCAGGGTCGCGGGATCGAAACCCGGGGGCAGCAGAACGTTGTCGATCAAGTGGATCACTCCGTTGGAAGGCTGGACG
>CAZKVQ010000106.1:0-2705 GCA_964556255.1 uncultured Actinomycetes bacterium | reverse complement strand
GCAGAGCCCCAGCCTTCCAAGCTGGCCATGCCGGTTCGATCCCGGTCACCCGCTCTGAAAGTGAGAAGTCTGAAAGTGAGAAGCCTCCCGATGATTCGGGGGGCTTCTCACTTTCAGGTGTGAGGAACCCCCTGAGCTGTTCCCATCTCGGGGACCGGGCGCCAGGATGGGCCCATGGACACCGACGCAACAGACTCCGGTGCAGCCGGCGAAGAGGAATACGTGCTGGCCACCGGCCCAGATGCTGCGATGCGCCTGGAACTCCTGGAGCAGTTGTACGGCCCTGCCACCGAAGGGCTCCTGGCGGAACTCGTGCCAACGGGTAGCGAGATGGCGGTCGCCGACATCGGCTGCGGTGTAGGAACGGTTGTGTCCTGGCTCGGAACGAGGCTTGGACCGCGTGGGAGCGTGACCGGCGTCGACATCAGCCCGGAACAACTCTCCGTGGCGGCACACCGCGCCGCGCGACTCGGGCTGACCAACGTTCAGTTTCACTGCGCGAGCGTCTATGACACGGGCCTCCCCAGGCGTAGGTACGATCTGGTCTGCTGCCGCTCGTTGCTCTCCCACCTGCGCGATCCGCAGGCCGCGGTCCTGGAAATGGCCTCGCTTGTGACCCCTGGGGGCACCCTGCTGCTGGAAGACATCGACATGGCCACCATTCGAACTGAGCCGCGGTCATCGGCGTACTCGAGGGTGGTGGAACTCTATTTCGCGTTGGCCGCCAGCAACGGTTGCGACTACTCCGTCGGTTCCCGACTTTCCGAACTGCTCCGAGGTGCCGATGCGGGCGACGTCTCGACCCGCCACGACCAACCCGCACTGTCCGTCGGAGAGGGCAAGCGCTGGTGGGAGTACACGTTCATCGAGACCGCACCGGCGATGATCTCGGCGGGCGTCGCTTCAGCCGCGGAGGTCGCCGACCTGTGTGCACAGATCGAGCCGCTGGGCACCGATGAGGTGACGACGATCTTCCAGCCGACCCACTTCCAGGCGTGGGGTCGCATTCCGTAAGAGCTGGCGCAGGTCCCGCTCCTGATCTGCCGTACCCGGTGCAGGCCGACTTAACCCTCCCCTAACCCGGCTGGGGCTACCTAACCCTTACTTAACCTCGCCGCCGCACGACCCGCGCTACGTTCAGTGAGCGCGCGCTGACCGGCAGTGCGGCAGTCCAGTGATCCACCATCGAGTTTTGGAGTTCACATGAACAAGCGAATCGTGGCCTTTGCCGCCGGCGCGGCACTCGTGGCCTCGGCCGGAGTGGCTTCCCCAGCCCTGGCCGCCAGCGGCCACAAGGACGACGCAGGCAAGAGCGAGGCTGAGCATTCGTCGCTGTCGAGGTTCGAATCTGCCCGCCCCTGCGCCATCGGTGTGAAGTCTGCGCCGGCATCCGCCGCCAAGACCGCGCTCACGTCCGCGCTGGCTTCGGCCAAGGCCACCGCCTCAGCGGAGAGGAAAGCCGCCCACAAGGCCGAATCGGCGGCGATCCGTGCCGCCCGGGCCACGCTGCGAACGGAGTTGGCTGCCGCCGGATCCGACAAGGTTGCCATCGCCGCCGCGAAGGCGAAGTTCGAGCAGGCCGAGACCGCTGCCGAGGCCGTCCGCCGAGCAGCCGATGAGGCCAGCCAGTTGAAGCTGGAAGCCGCAGTCGACAGCGCCTACGCCGCCTACTTCGCGGCCACTGCGACACCCGAGCAGCAGGCGGCCCGCCAGGCCTGCGCCACCACGGTTAAGGCCGCCACGGCCGCCTATCGCAGCGCTGTCAGCTCCGCCAAGGCGACGTTCACCGCTGCAGTGCAGTCCGCGCGCACCACGCTCATCGCTGAGCTGAAGGCCGCCACCACCGAGGCCGAGGTGAAGGCAGCCAAGGTGAAGTTCCGTACCGCCGAGCACACGGCAGAGGCGAACTACCGCTCGGCCAAGAAGTCGGCCCGCGCTACTTACTCGGCTGCGGTGGCCGCTGCCGTGGCGCAACTGAAGACTGCGCTGGGGCTCTAGCCTCACGCGCGACTATCATCGGGCGGGTCGGGACTGGCGACATGGGCCGGTCTCGACCCGCCCGAGATCCATCTCGGGCGGCAGTCACGAGGGACGTGCCGCCGATGCCACCGACCCCTGACGATCTCGTGCGTTCCGACCCCTTCACGATCGGCGACCTCGAGCGGGCCGCGGCGCACAGAGGCGCTGGCGCCGTCGTGTCGTTCGCAGGCACGGTGCGTGATGCCGACCACGGCCGGTCTGTCACCCAGTTGCGTTATGAAGCACATCCGACCGCCTCGACCACCCTCGCTTCGATCCTTGATGACATTCGGCGGCTGCCCGGCGTGCATGGCGCAGCGTCATTGCACCGCGTTGGAACGCTCGCCGTTGGCGACCTTGCTTTCGGCGCGGCAGTCAGCGCAACCCACCGGGGCGAGGCTTTCGCCGCGTGCGCCGCCCTCGTCGAACGGGTCAAGGTCGAACTGCCGGTATGGAAACTGCAACGGTTCTCCGACGGCAGCCAGGAGTGGGTGAACTGCGCATGATCGATCTCCCCTTCCCGGAACTCCGATCTGCCAGCCAAGCCACCCGGTCAGCGGGAGTAGTGGCTCCGGGCATGGCCCTGATCGACACATTGGGACGTAGACACCGTGATCTGCGGGTGTCTCTGACCGATAGGTGTTCCCTTCGGCGCCGCTACTCCATGCCCCCCGATGTACCGGCCT
>CAZKVQ010000105.1:0-3193 GCA_964556255.1 uncultured Actinomycetes bacterium | reverse complement strand
CTACTGGCGCGACGTCGGGACGCTAGACGCCTATCACGACGCCCACATGGACCTGGTCTCGGTGCATCCGGTGTTCAACCTCTACAACCGGAAGTGGCCGATCCTGACCAACTTGCCGCCGCTCCCGCCCGCCAAGTTCGTTGAGGGTGGCAATGCCCACGAATCGATGGTGGGGGCGGGCACCGTGGTCGCTGGCGGCCACGTCCGCACCTCGGTGGTGGCTGGCGATGTGAGGATCAACTCCGGCGCCTACGTCGAGGGCAGCGTGTTGATGCCAGGGGTATCGATCGGCCCCGGTGCGGTGATCCGCAACGCCGTGCTCGACAAGCATGCGGTCGTGGAGGAGGGCGCCCAACTCGGCGTCGACCTCGACAGTGATCGGGAGCGCTACACGGTGTCACCGGGCGGCATCGTCGTTGTCGGCAAGGGGATCACCGTTCCGCGGATATGATCCGACGGTGATTGCGAACTCGTTTGCGAATTCGACGCCGAAACCGTCACCGACCCCCACCCTGCTTCCCAACCTCATCGAGTCGAATCCCCAGGCTAAGGCGGAGTTGAAGCAGCTCGCCATCACGGACATCCCGAACACCGTTCTCTGGATGTGTCTCGCTGCCGGGACGTTGGCGCTGCTCTGGCTGTTGGTCAAGCATCTGGCACGTCGGGACAAGCGGATCGGTCTAAGGATCTACGATCTCCTCGACCCGCAGGTGCAGGCCTTGCGAATCTGGATTGCCAACGCGCCGGTGACCTTCGTCTACATTGCCTGCTGGACCATCACGTCGGTGATCGTTCAGGGAACGCCGCAGGGCCTCGCGGGGATCATGACCCGATTCAGCAGCACCAACATCTTCGCGTTGTTCCAAGAACCTCTGCATGTGCTGTTCACCAGCGCCTTCCTGGTAGCCGACTACGGCTACGCCTACTGGTTGTACGTCCTCGTGTACGCGCTCATCACCGCCCGCCTGGAGCAGAGGATCGGCTCGGCCCGAGTCATCCTGGTCGGCGCCGGGGCCCACGTGCTGGGCTCGCTGGCGATCGTTGCCCTCGAGACGCTGGCCATCTCGATGGAGTGGATGCCCAAGACCACAGTGATCACCCAGGACGTCGGCGTCAGCTACGTCATGGTCGGCACCTGCGGCGCCTACCTGCTCTTCGTCAGTTCGACATGGAAGTGGTGGTACCGGGCAGCAATCGCCGTGGGCATCCTCGGGCCCCTTCTCGTGTCCGAGACCATCTGGGACCTCGGCCACTTCCTGGCGACCACCTTCGGCTTCCTGCTGGGCCTGTGGGTCAAACGCTACGGGGTCCGAGCGGCGGTCACGTGGCGCTCCCTGGTGTCCTCCCATCCGCCCAGGAGCCTGCCCACCTGGAACCTGCCGGTGGCCGACGGCCGTAGCCTGGGTTCATGACCCAGAACGTCACCATCGTGGAGGTCGCTCCCCGCGACGGCCTTCAGAACGATCCTGCGCTGCTGAGCACCTCCCAGAAGGTCGAACTGATCAACCGCTGCGTCGGCGCCGGGGTCAGCCGCATCGAAGTTGCCTCCTTCGTGAACCCCAAGCGGGTGCCGCAAATGGCCGATGCCGAAGCGGTGATCGAGGGGTTGCCCAAGGGTGCTGCCTCTTACATCGGCCTGGTGCTGAACGGCCGGGGTTTCGAACGGGCCAGACTCACGGCCCTCGACGAGATCAATCTGGTCGTGATGGTCACCGATGAGTTCTCGGAGCGCAACCAGGGCATGTCGACGCAGGCGGCGATCGAGACCGTTGCCGAGGTGACACCGCTGGCGAAGGATGCCGGGCTGACGGTTTCGGTGACCATGTCCGCCTCCTTCGGGTGTCCCTACACCGGCGAGGTGCCGGTGACTCGGGTCGCCGATGTGGCCGCCGAATTGGCGACAACGGGGGTCGCCGAGATCGCGATCGCCGACACTATCGGCGTGGCCGTGCCGCGGGACGTCCTTCGCCGGGTGGCGGCGGTGCGCGAGGTTGTGGGCAGGGTTGCCTTACGCGTGCACGTTCACAACACCCGCAACACCGGGTATGCCAGTGCGCTGGCCGCCTTCGAGGCCGGAGTGACAGTGCTCGACTCGTCCCTGGGCGGCATCGGCGGCTGCCCCTTCGCCCCGCGGGCCACCGGCAACATCGCCACCGAGGATCTGGTTTTCGCCTTGGAGAGGTCCGGGGTGGACACCGGCCTCGACCTCGACGAGCTGTGCCGCTCGGCCGAGTGGCTGTCAGCTCAACTGGGTCGACCCACCCCCGGCCTCGTTGACAAGGCCGGACCTTTCCCGCCCCGCAGCTGACTCCGCCGGCGTCGGTTCCAGCGCCCAACCTGGGGCGCCGAAGACGTGCCGCCAGCGGGCCCCCCAACTATCCGAACGGCGGACATCACCAGCGATGGCCGCGAACTCGCCCCACGCCACCTTGACCGGGTTGTAGGTGTTGATGTTTTTCGTCAGGCCATATGTGACGGGTTTGTCCTCCGGGACGAACGAGGAGAACATCCGATCCCACAGGATGAGGATGCCGCCGTAGTTGGTGTCCAGGTACTCAGGGTTGGAGCCGTGATGCACCCGATGGTGCGAAGGCGTATTGAACGTGAACTCGAACCAGCGCGGCAGTCGATCGATGCGCTCGGTGTGGATCCAGTACTGGTACAGCAGGTTGGCCGAATGCACGAGGGCCCACTCTGCCGGGGTGAACCCGAGGAGCATCACCGGGATGTAGAAGATCCAAGCGGTGAGCGGTGTCCAGGACTGTCGGAGGGCAGTCGAGAGGTTGTAGTACTGCGAGGAGTGGTGGGTCACGTGCGCAGCCCAGAAGAAGCGCGACTCGTGGTGTACCCGGTGGAACCAGTAGTAACAGAAGTCGTCGAGCACCACCAACAGCGCCCAGCCGGCGATCATCAGGCCGACCGATCCACTGGTCAGCCAGGAGCCCAGGTCAAAGACGGCGAACTGATGGAAGAACGTCAGGAACGCCAGCATCACAGCCGCAAGCAGCGCGCCGACGACCAGGGAACCGAGTCCCATCAGGATGGATGTCGCGGCATCCTTCGGCTCGTATCCGCGCTGATCGGGGTCCGGGCGGCGCCAATGGACGAAGACTTCCAACGACATCGTCGCGATGTAGAGCGGAATTGCGACAACCGTGAGGTCGGGCAGGTTCTCCAGAGCCATGGCGTCAGG
>CAZKVQ010000104.1:0-3266 GCA_964556255.1 uncultured Actinomycetes bacterium | reverse complement strand
ATCGCCGTCGGCGAGTTCCTCTTCGATGATCTCGTTGCACAGGTCGATGCACTCGTCGCAGATGTACACACCCGGACCCGCGATGAGCTTCTTGACCTGCTTCTGGCTCTTCCCGCAGAAAGAGCACTTCAGCAGATCGGCACCGTCACTGATACGAGCCACAGGCCGACCTCCTTCGCACCGCGTCCCCCGGGTGGGAACCGGATGTTCTCCTGAGCAACGGTACCCCGCCACCTCGACGATAGGGCACTTCGGAGCCTGGCGCGTTCCGGCGAGCCTTGGCAGGGCCGAGTTCCCCAGTCCGGTCTAACGGGCTGCGGCGGCGGCCTTGCGGGAGTTGATCACCTGGTCAACTATCCCGTACTCCTTGGCCATGTCGGCCGTGAGGATCTTGTCCCGCTCGATGTCCTGCTCCACCTGCTCTGCGCTCCTGCCGGTGTGGAGGGCGAGGATGCCCTCCATCTCCTGACGCATCCGCAGGATCTCGTTGGCCTGGATCTCGATGTCAGAGCCCTGCCCGCCCCCTTCGGAGTAGGGCTGATGGATGAGGACGCGGGCGTGCGGCAGCGCATAGCGCTTACCAGCCGTACCCGCGGCCAGCAGAACAGCCGCCGCACTCGCCGCCTGGCCCAGGCAGACCGTCTGGACTTCGGGCTTGACGAACTGCATGGTGTCGTAGATGGCGGTCATGGCGGTGTACGAGCCGCCGGGTGAGTTGATGTAGATGGAGATGTCCCGATCAGGGTCCATGGACTCCAGGCAGAGCAACTGCGCCATCACATCGTCCGCGCTCGCGTCATCGATCTGCACGCCGAGGAAGATGATCCGCTCCTCGAACAACTTCGTATAGGGGTTGTGCACCCGCTCACCGTTGGCCGAGCGCTCGCGGAACTCGGGCAGGATGTAGCGCGACTGGGGGGCCAGATGGTTCATTGCGGTTCCTCTCGTCGCTGGGGTGATGAGGGAGGGAAGGGCGGGTTCGAGGTTCACTTCTTCGTCCCTCCGCTGCCGGCGACATCAGCCGCACTGCGCACCACGTGATCAATGAAGCCGTAGTCCTTGGCCGCCTCGGCGTCGAACCAGCGATCCCGGTCGGAGTCGGCCTCCACCTGCTCGAGGCTCT
Organism: uncultured Actinomycetes bacterium; assembly: GCA_964556255.1. Classification (GTDB taxonomy): domain Bacteria; phylum Actinomycetota; class Actinomycetes; order S36-B12; family UBA10799; genus JACJWR01. Next base: position 2,143 of record CAZKVQ010000104.1, on the reverse strand, counting down.
GGCCGGTGTGCTCGGCGATGAGTTCGGCCATCTGCTTCTTGATGTACAGCATCTGCTCGGCCTGGATCTTGATGTCCGAGGCCGTGCCACCGATGCCGCCGGAGGGCTGGTGCATCATGATCCGCGCGTGCGGCAGGGCGTAACGCTTGCCCTTGGCTCCGGCGCTGAGCAGGAACTGCCCCATCGACGCGGCGAGTCCCATGGCCACGGTGGCGACGTCGTTCTGGACGAACTGCATCGTGTCGTAGATCGCCATACCCGCCGTGATGGAACCACCTGGCGAGTTGATGTAGAGGAAGATGTCGCGATCGGGGTCTTCGGCGGCGAGCAGGAGGATCTGGGCGCACAGCAGGTTGGCTACCGAGTCCTCCACCTGCGAGCCGAGGAATACGATCCGCTCGCGCAGCAGTCGCTGGTACACCGAGTCGTCGTAGGACCCGGCCGATGGACCGGGACCGCGGAGTTCGGGAATCACCAGTCCAGGTGTTGAGATGGTGCTCAAGGCGCGCCCTTTCGCTCGGGTGAGGCCACCGGGCAGGTCGGCCCGGTGCGCCACTGACTTGGCTGTCTGCTGATGACCCTAACCCGACCTCGGGCCTAGGCCTTCCCGGTGAGCCGGGTGTTCGCTGACGGCTCAGCCTTTGGCGCCGGACTCCGGCTCCGTGTCGCCGCCATCGACTACCGGGGACTCCTCATCGTCGTCAGGCTCGTCGACCTCGACATCGTCCTCCTCGGCGCCGACCTCCTCGACATCGAGAGCGGAAAGGTCGACCGGACGACCGGAGGCGTCGGTGATCTCTGCCGACTCGAGCACGACCGTCATCGCCTTGCCGCGCCGGACGTCACCGACAGCGTTCTGGAGCTGGTTGGCCTGCACGAGCGCCTGGATGAACTGGTCGGGCGTCATGCCGTAGCGAGGTGCCTGCTGGACGATCCAGGCGCTGATCTCCTCCTGGCCGACCTCGACCTCCTCCGCGTCGGCGATCGCGTCGAGAAGGAACTGACTGCGCAGCGTGCCGCGGGTCTCCTCGGTGAACTCCGCACGGTGGGCCTCGTCGCCGTGGCCGTCGGTGAAGTGCTGCTCAACCATGTCGGCCAGCACACCCTCCGGCACCTCGATATCCACCTCGTTGAGCAGGCGCTCGGCGAGTTTGTCGCGCGCCTCAATCCCCTGCTCCACGAGCTTCACCCGGCCGATCCGTTCGCGCAGATCCTCCCGAAGCTCATCAACCGTGTCGAACTCGCTGGCCAACTGGGCGAAATCCTCATCGACGGGGGGTAGTTCCCGTTCGCGAACGCCCTTGACCGTGACTTCCAGATCCACCGACTTGTCGGCGAACTCGCCGTCCGCAGGGGTGTGGGCGAAGGTGGCGGACTCGCCTTCGGACAGCCCCCGGACCGCGTCGTCGAAGCCCGGGATCATGTTGCCGGCGCCCACCTCGAAGGTCATGCCGGCACCGGAGAACTCCTCGACACGATCACCATCGATGGTGCCCAGAACATCCACCACAACCATGTCGCCGTCCGCAGCTGGACGCTCCACCGGTGTCACAGTCGCGAACCGACCACGCAGTTCGTCCAGCTGCTCGTCGATATCGGCGTCAGTCACCTCGACGTCGGCGACCTCGACCTTCATCCCCTTGTAGTCCGGCAGGTCCACCTCGGGGCGGACATCCACCTCGGCGGTGAACACGACCGGATCGTCCTCAGCCATCTCCCCGAGATCCTGATCGATCTTCAGCTCGGGCTGCCCGAGGGGTGCGATTCCCTGCTCAATGACCGCCGCGTCATACGCCGCCGGCACGGCCTCGTTCAGCGCCTCCTCGAGCACGACCGCCCGCCCGAAGCGCTGCTCGATGATCCGGGCCGGCACCTTCCCCTTGCGGAAGCCTGGGATGTTGACCTGGGTCGCGATGCGCTTGTAGGCCGCATCCATGCTTGGCCGGACCTCATCGAAGGGAACCTCGACGGTCAGGCGGACGCGGGTGGGAGAGAGTGTCTCCAGGGAGCTCTTCACGGTGCTTGGGTCTCCAGATCAATGGGTCGTTTGGACGAGTGCGAACCTGACCGAAAGTTCCGATCATGAAAGCGTCGGGGCGGGGAGACTCGAACTCCCGATCTCCTGCACCCAAAGCAGGCGCGC
>CAZKVQ010000103.1:0-3290 GCA_964556255.1 uncultured Actinomycetes bacterium | reverse complement strand
CGGGCCGCCACGCTCTGACCGGCCTCGACGGCAACCTTGAGGAGGGTGCCCTGCATCGGCGCCGCCACCGGATCGCCGGAGGCACCCCCACCGGACTTCTTCTTGCCGGATTTGCGGGGCCCGGGGCCGGACTTCTTGGCCGGGCCGGTTGCCGCGATTCCCTCCGGCAGGGTCACCTCGAGCCGCTTCCCGCCGACCTCGACGGTCAGGCGTTGGCGTTCCTCCGGCTCGACGAGGTCGCCGGCAGCCCCCTCGTAGGGCGGGATCTGGTTGTCGAACTCGGTCTCGATCCAGCGCGTGTGAACGCTGAAGGGCTCATCGTCACCCGTCGCGAAGGCCGGGTCGGCGACGACGACCCGGTGGAAGGTCAGAGCTGTGGCGATGCCCTCGATGTCGAACTCAGCCAGGGCACGTCGAGAACGCTCGAGCGCCTCGCTCCGGTTAGCACCGGTGACGATCAACTTCGCCAGCAGGGAGTCGAAGTTGCCCCCGATGACGGCTCCGGCCTCGAAGCCGCTGTCGAGGCGAACGCCCGGGCCGCTGGGAGGGCGGTACGTCGCTAGAGTTCCCGGGGCCGGGAGGAAGCCACGACCGGGATCCTCACCGTTGATCCGGAACTCGAAGGAGTGGCCGCGCAGTTCCGGGTCGTCGAAGCCCAATTCCTCACCATCGGCGATGCGGAACTGCTCGCGCACGAGGTCGAGGCCCGAGACTTCCTCGCTGACCGGATGTTCCACCTGCAGTCGGGTATTGACCTCCAGGAACGAAATGGTGCCGTCGAGCCCGACCAGGAACTCGCAGGTGCCGGCGCCGTAGTAGCCAGCCTCCTTGACGATCGCCTTGGACGCCCGATACAACTCGGCGACCTGCGCTTCGCTCAGGTAAGGGGCGGGCGCCTCCTCCACCAACTTCTGGTGTCGGCGCTGCAGTGAGCAATCGCGGGTGGAAACCACCACGACGTTGCCATGTTTGTCGGCGAGGACTTGGGTCTCGACGTGGCGGGGATTGTCCAGGTAGCGCTCGACGAAGCATTCGCCACGGCCGAAGGCGGCAACGGCCTCTCGAACGGCCGAGTCGAAGAGTTCCGGAATCTCGTCGAGGGTGCGGGCGACTTTGAGGCCCCGGCCGCCGCCCCCGAAGGCCGCCTTGATCGCGATGGGCAGGCCGTGTGTCTTGGCGAATTCGACGATCTCGTCGGCATCCGCGACCGGGTCGGGTGTGCCCTCCACCTGTGGGGCGCCTGCTCGTTGGGCGATGTGTCGAGCAGAGACCTTGTCGCCGAGCGACCTGATCGCCTCTGGCGGCGGCCCGATCCAATTGAGATCGGCGTCGATCACGGCTTGGGCGAAGTCGGCGTTCTCCGAGAGGAAGCCGTAGCCCGGGTGCACGGCGTCGGCGCCGGACCGGTGTGCCACGTCGATGAGCTTGGTCATGTCGAGGTAGCTCTCGGCCGCGGTCGCCCCATCGAGGGAGTAGGCCTCGTCGGCGAGCTGGACGTGCAGCGCGTCGCGGTCTGAGTCCGCGTAGACGGCGACACTGGTGATGCCCGCGTCACGGCAGGCTCGGATGACCCGGACAGCGATTTCGCCTCTGTTGGCGATCAGTACCTTCTGCACGCTTCGCAGTCTAGGGTCATCAGCTTGGCGGGTCGCGACATGGTGACCTATTGCACCGCCGGAGGCGGTGAAGTGACGCTGCTGGGGTCATGGGGGCCAGACTGGAGCGATGTCGTCGAATTTGAAACCCACCTCGGCTGACTCCCAGCACCTGACCCCGTTCGTGCTGGCGTCGGCCTCGCCGTCGCGCCGCGGCCTGCTCGAGCAGGCGCGGCTGGTATTCAGTGTGCAGGTGTCCGCGGTTGATGAGGATGCGGTGACGGCCAGTCTCGGCTCAGTATCGTCGCCCGAACTCGCGCTCGCGCTGGCACGCGCCAAGTGCGAGGACGTCGCCGGACACGTGACTCGTGGGCTGGTGCTGGGATGCGACTCCGTCTTCGAGTTCGACGGTCAGAGCCTGGGTAAGCCTCAGGACGCTGCTGATGCCTTGGAGCGTTGGCGCAGGATGCGTGGCCGGGACGGGCGCCTGCACACCGGCCACTGGCTGATCGACGTCGAAACCGGGCGGGCAACCGGGTTGGCGGTGTTGACCGTCGTGAAGTTCTCCGACGTCGCCGACGACGAGATCCGCGACTACGTGGTGACGGGCGAACCGTTGCAGGTTGCCGGAGCCTTCACTTTGGAGGGGCGGGCTGGGCTGTTCATCGACGGCATCGATGGCGATCCCAGCAATGTGATCGGCCTATCGTTGCCTGGTCTGCGTCGGATGCTGGAGGAACTCGGACACTCCGTGCTGGAGTTGACCGAGCGGCCCGGTGCCCACAACGACTTCGGCGGCACGATCAGCTAGGAACCGGATATCTGTTTTCGGAGCAGGCCGGTGTTCGGCGTGGCTCAGCGGGGAAGACCGGATGCCCACCAGCTGCCGGGTCCGCCGGGCGCACCAATAGATCTGTGCAGCCGTGCGGGAGCCGCCCACTGGGAGGGCGCAGGGGGCGGCTCATCGGCAACGCCGCCTGTCGTGGCGGCCACGACAGCAACCAGGGCGGCCAATTCCTCGGCCGTCGGGGAGCCGTGCACGATGCGCAACAGCGGCGGGGCCGGCTCTGTCGCTGCTGCGTCGCCGGTCACGTCCTGACCGCTGGTGGAGTCTGTGCCGGTCACAGCGGGATGTTCCCATGCTTCTTGGGCGGCAGGGTCTCACGCTTGTCCCGCAGTGCACGCAGCGCACGGATGACCTGCCCGCGGGTCTCGCTGGGCATGATCACCCGGTCGATATAGCCCCGTTCGGCCGCAAGGTAGGGATTGGCGAGGGTGTCGTCGTACTCCGCGATGAGTCGGGCCCGCTCGGCCTCAGGGTCGTCGACCGCGGCGAGTTCCTTGCGGTAGAGGATGTTGACCGCACCCTGGGCACCCATGACGGCGATCTGCGCGGTTGGCCAGGCGAGGGAGACGTCGCCGCCGAGGTGCTTGGAACCCATGACGTCGTAGGCGCCGCCGTAGGCTTTGCGGGTGATCACGGTGACCTTCGGCACCGTCGCCTCGCAATAGGCGTAGATGAGTTTCGCTCCGCGGCGGATGATGCCGTTCCACTCCTGGTCGGTGCCCGGCAGGAAGCCGGGCACGTCGACGAAAGTCAGTACCGGGACGTTGAAGGCGTCGCAGGTGCGCACGAACCGCGCGGCCTTCTCGGAGGCGTCGATGTCGAGGGTGCCGGCGAACTGCATCGGCTGG
>CAZKVQ010000102.1:0-3309 GCA_964556255.1 uncultured Actinomycetes bacterium | reverse complement strand
CCGCCATACCAGCGCTAGCGTTTCGTGGGGAAGTTAGCGACGTTCGGGTGACCGCGTAGTGAGTTCTCCGCGCGGCGGTCGTGCGTGGTGCGCGGCTTTCGGGGGAATTGGGCAGCGACCGCAACTTTTCGCGACGGCGCCCAAGACCCCAATGGCTGGTCAGCCCAGGGGGAGCACGTCGACCTGTTCACCGCTAGCGAGAACCGACCCGCTCGGCGGCACCGAGATCAAGCAGTTCGCCGTGGACAACTCGGCCAATCCGTGCGCATGGCCCGATGAAGGGACTACGCCTGCGGAGGCTTCATCGAAGTACCCCCTGACGTAAGAGTGCATGTCCGTCGACGTCGCGACGTGCCCGGACAGCGTCGCCTTTCGCCAGAAGGGCCCCAATTCAGCGTGGCCGGACAGTTTGCGCAAAGCAGGTTCGACGAAGATCTTGAACGAGACGAAGGCGCTGACAGGGTTACCCGGAAGCGTCAGAACCGGTGTCCCCTCGAAGATTCCCGCACCTTGGGGCCGCCCGGGCTTCATCGAGACCTGTGAGAAGTGGAAGTCCTGCTCGCCGCACAACACGTCCTTCATGACCTCGTGGGCACCCGCGCTCACTCCACCCGTGGTGACCACGAGGTCGCACTCCGCGGCCGCCGTTGCCAGCACAGAATGCGCTGTCAGCGGGTCGTCACTTATCGCAGGAAGTCGCAGAACCCTTGCCTGCGCTCGCTCAGCCAAGGCGGACAACATCACGGAGTTGGAGTCGTAGACTGCACCCTCCGGCAGCGACCTGGTTTCGCCCGTCCCGACAAGTTCTGAACCGGTCGATACCACGCAGACCCAGGGTCGGCGGTGGACGGCAACGTCCGACAGGCCCAGGGCAGCAGCCAACGCCACTTGGGCCGGCCCCAGCTCCGTGCCTGCTCGAAGCACCACCGAGCCACGCCTAAGGTCAGACCCTTGTTTCCGAAGGTCGCGACCCACCGGAACTGGCCGGTCAATGTGTACGAAGTCTGTTGCGCCGTCCGTCCATTCCACGCGCACGACAGCGTCCGCCCCCGGGGGTACTGGCGCTCCGGTCATGATCCGTGCTGCAGAGCCTTGCGTTAGTGCGGCCACCGCCTCGTCTCTGGCGACGGCCGCAAGATCATCCGTCACCGGTAGCGTCACCGGTGCCCGCGCCACATCCGCCGTTCGGACCGCGTACCCGTCCATGGCCGCGTTGTCGAATCGAGGCAAGTCAAATGGCGCGACGACCTCCGCACCAGCGACGCACCCGAGGGCGTCGGTCAAGGCGACAGGCTGCACTCCCAACGGTGTCATCAATGACAGCACCCGTTCCAGGTGCTGGTCCACGCTCACTCTGTCTGAACCCGAGGAGTGACTCATGGGGCCTCACACCGCCAGTATCGCCGCTGCAACGAAGAAGACGGACACGACTGTCTCCACGGCCCCGATCGCCGCGGGGCGCAAGCCGGGGCGCATCAGCACGGCCCGCAGCACCGCTGGGACGAACCCCACCAGCCACCAGGGCGAGGCAAATGCGAAACCGACCATGGCCGCCAACTGATACGAGACCGACAGCCAGCGGAAGTGATTGTCGCCGGCTCTGCGAAGCAGGGACCTGACATGAAGAACCGATCCGAAGAGAAACACTGCTGTGGCGGCAGTGACGACCCAAAGGTCAGTTGCGGGTGGCCACCCCTGCAGGTCCGTCGTAACCGCCCATACGAGCGGTACCGCCAGTACTGCAAGCACCACCAACACGGCGTCATTCAGGAGGTCCCGCTCGGATCGACGAAGCGTGATCAACAGTGAGGAGGCCCACAGCAGAGCCACGCCGAGGGCCACCAGCACCAGCCAGGGTCGGAGCGTCAGCAGTGGAACAGCTAGGGCCGCCAAGCCAGCGGCCCAGGGCACGGTTCGGGCGGCCTCGCGACGTGCCAGCCTCGTCCAAGAACCGCGACGGATCCTGACGACAACAGCTCTACCGGCGAAGTAGCCCACTGGGTAGGCGACGATCCATGTGGCCGCGAGGAGGCCCCCGATCCAGCTGAGGCCGGCCACTGCGAATCCGGAGAGCAGAGGTACGACAAGGAACGCCCAAGCACCATGCTGGGGAGGAATGTAGGAGGTCCATGTCCGCCGAGAGCTGGATCGACCAGTGACCTCGGCTGTCGCAGATACCGAACGCATGTCAGCCAATTCGTTCCCACCCCCGCCGGTCCTGTGATCGGTTGCCCGGATCGTGGGGGCCGCGGGAACGGTAGACCACGTAGGGTCGGAAAACGTACCCGAGCGGCGCGCTGAAGGCGTGCACGAGTCGCGTGAATGGCCAGATCATGAATAGCGCCAGGCCAGCGAGCGCATGCAGCCTGAACGACAACGGGGCGGAAGCCATCAACTCAGGTTTGGGATTGAAGTAGAACAGCGACCGGAACCACTCAGAGACCCCTAGCCGGTAGTTGTAGTCGCCGCCGAAAACTCCGGCACCCACCATGGTCGCGAAGATCCCCAGACAGATGGCGGTCACAAGGAAGACGTACATGAACTTGTCGTTCTCGGTGGTGGCCGCGAAGACGGGTCCGACTGTACGGCGACGGTAGATCAGCAGGACGATCCCCACCAATGTGCAGGCGCCCGCCACCGCGCCCAGCGCGACGGCCATCACGTGGTAGACCGTCTCGCTCAGACCGAGCGCATTCGTCCACTGCTCGGGGATGAGCAAGCCGATGACGTGACCCATCACGACCGCGAGGATGCCGATGTGGAAGAGCGGGCTCGCAATCCGGATCAGCTTGCGCTCGTACAACTGGCTGGAGCGGGTCGTCCACCCGAACTTGTCGTATCGATACCGCCATACGGTGCCGACGACGAACACGGCAACCGTGACGTATGGCAGGACGACCCAGAGCAGAATGTCGGCGGTGCTCATCGGCGTGCTCCCAACTGAACGAGGACCGGTCCACTTCCGAACGGCTCCAGGCCAACTGCCTCGACCGGCGGGCCGGAACTGGCGAGGTACGCCATCTTCTCGGCGATGTCCGGAGTGATCTCGGGCAACGTCGTAAGCACGGCGTCGAGCACATACACGTATGACGCCCCCAACCCGGCGAGTGCTTCGCGCAGCAGCCCGATTGGTGCCGCGTGATCGGCCAGCAGGGCATCGCCGGTGAGCCGGTCGCCCAGCGCCGCAAATTCCAGCACCACGGCCAGATGATCTGCCAACTCCTCATTCCCGAGGTCGAAGCCGGCCTCGAGATAGGCCTGCTTGAACCGCAGGATGCCGATCCCCCTGTTGCGGGCATCGCCGTCGGT
>CAZKVQ010000101.1:0-3400 GCA_964556255.1 uncultured Actinomycetes bacterium | reverse complement strand
GCGAGGGAAGGCCGACTCGTGCCGTTCCTCGGAGCAGGCGCGAGCGTGGGTGCTGGCGCCCCGTCGTGGTGGGGTCTGCTGGAGGACCTCGCACGGACTGCCGGCATTGCCGAGGAGCACATTCCGTCCCTGCAACAACTCGACGCCCGTGACGCCGCGACAGTCATCGCGCGCATCGGAGGCCGTGACAGCCCGGATTCCGACGCGGATGACAGCGACCAACTTCACTCCATCCGCACCGCGATTGTCGAACGGTTGGCGGGGGACACCTACACGGTCACCCAGGGTCTGATCGCCGGACTGGCCGTGCCCGAAGCGATCACCACCAACTACGACCGCCAGTACGAGATCGCGAACACCCACACGAGCAGCACCGACCTTGGTCGGACTTTCGATGTGCTTCCTCACGTACGGCCGCGGCCAGGTTCGCCGTGGTTGATGAAGATTCACGGTGACGTCGCCCACCCGGAATCCATCGTCATCTCTCGTGACGACTACCTGCGCTTCGACCGTGAGTCCGGTCCCGCCGCTGGCGTGCTGCAGTCGCGCATGCTGACCGGCCACCTGCTCTTCATCGGGTACTCCATGTCCGATGAGGACATCGTTCGGCTAGCTCGTGATGTGCAGCGCTACCGGGAAGCGTTCACTTTCCATGATGTTCACCAGCCGGTGGGCACCGTCCTCGAGTTGGCCCCGAACCCGTTGCGGCATCAACTCTGGGACGGGATCCTGGACTTCGTCACCTTCGCTCCCGAGAGCGCCTCACCGCCTCCCGGGGGTGATGCCGAGTCGACTCAGCGTGCGGCGCGGTGGCTGCGCGTCTTCCTCGACCTGCTGGCCAGACAGGCATGCAGTGACGTCCCCTATCTGCTCGATCCCACCTACCGCGACCTCGTCACGCATGGAGGTTCGGCGAGTGATGAAGCCGATGAGCTTCTGGCGAGCCTTGCGCACCTCGCACAGTCGGTGAAGGCAGTCGATGAGGCGGCCGATTCGCCGGGTTCAGGTGTCCAGGTTGCCGCCCAGCGAGCGCGGGACATGCTCTCGGAGATGGGCTTGAGGGTCGATCAGCCAGAGTGACCGCGGGCTGGTCCTGAGTTCAGGTCGGTGAAGTTGCCTCCCACGGTGCCGGCAGGCCTTTGCCTCGTAGGTCCGCTCGCTGGGAAGCCTGACCGAAACTGTCGGAGGTTGCTGTCAGATTGGACTCAGGTTGAACGGCATCGGGATTTCAGGGAAGCCTCGGTGTCGGTGTGAGTATCTGGGGGAAAACGCAATGAGCATCAACGGTTCGCCGGGCTTCACCTTTGGTGAGGGTGGCAGGATCACCGCCAATCCGGGCTACGGCAACGACGTGAACGCTGGCTTCAGTCCAGGCCAGGTCGGCGGTATGCCCCCGTACGTCTCCAAGGCGGTGTACCAACACCAACAGTGGAAGCAGCTGGACAATGGCAAGTTGAAGCGTGACTTCACGCGTAACCCGATGACCGTGTGGCTGATGCTGCTCATCCCGCTGACGGGAATCGTCTTCCCGGCGATCATCATCTTCATCCCGGCGATGCTCTGGGAGTTCGGGGCGATCTTCTTGCAAGACCCCTTCAATCCAGCCAACTGGGTGATGATTGGCGCGATCCTGGTGGTCGCTGCACTGCTGGCGTGGTTGCTCAAAGTGCTCGCCTGGGACCTGGCCGTCTACGCGGCGGTTCTGCACATGCGCCACAAGGGCATGCTGACTCCCTTCTTCCGTGAGTTCGCCTACCTGCGCGACTTCGACGAACACCCCGAGCGGCACCCCGCCTTCCACGCTGCCTACCCCCTAACCGAAGGGGGAGGCAGATGAGAATCCGCGACGGGGCGAGGACTTCCCGGCTGCCAGGCATTGGTCTGTGGGCTCGACCTTACACATCGCAAGGCCGATCTCGGGATATGGCAGTTGGGCGTCCACAGCCCGGACAGTTCCAGGAGGGGAAGAAGCGATGAGCAAAGCAGAAGCGGACCGAGGCCCGGGGTCAAGAACATCGCCGCGACGCCGAGGGGATGGCGAGACAGAGGATGAATGGGCGCGCTGCACCAGCGGGGGATGGTGCAGTCACACACCCAGAGTGCCGACCGCCGTCACCGAAGACTGGGAGCGATACGTCCTGCTCGACGATGCCGCTCTGGAAGCCTCGAGGCACAACGGTCTCGTCATCAACGCCAGGAGCAAGAACAACAGCACGATCACCTGGTACACCCTGGGCGAGCCGTTCATGCAGGACGGCAAGCGGGTGAGGCGCGGTTACCTGAGCACCGACTTCGACGTGGTCCTGGCCCGTGCGCGTTGCCGCGAAGAGGCGCATCCCGTGCCGTTCTGACAACGCCCCGGGTGCATCGCCCACCGCAAGCCACAAGAGACAACCGACATCAGACAACCGACATCAGACATCAGACATCAGACAACAGACAAGTGAGGAGTTGATCGCTGTGTCGCACCTACCAGCAGTCAACCGGAACCACCCGAACCGAAGGGAGCGCAGGCGCGCCTACCGGCACGTCCTTGCGAGTTTCCTGCCGCATATCTGGTCGGAGTTCCGCGTATGGATCGTCAGCGCGGCGTTGGCCCTGGGCGTGGCCGTATGGCTGGTGCTCTGATGCGCGCCTTCCGTCGAGCCAGATGCCAGACCTGCCACCAGGAGGCGTTGCACGCCGAACACGAGCGCCAACAAGCTGCCGAACTTCGCCAACAGCGACGTCGCGCCCTCAGCCGCACCAACTCGGCCCTCCGACCGGGTAAGACCGAATACACCCTTGAGGAGTTGAACCACTGGAAGCCAAGCTTCTACGAGGCTGGCTTCGGAAACCGGCGGTCCGAGCAGGGCCGCAAGACGCCGGGCGTTCTCACACCGATGCCGGAACCCCAGCGGCCGGTCATCATCAACATCCCCAGGAAGCACATCAACGACCACCTGATGTTCCTGTACGTGTGCCTAGGTGTCGTCCTCGGAGGCCTGGTCCTCTTCCTGATCGGATCCGCCATCGACTACCTGACGAAAGCCGCAGGAGTGGGGCAATGAGACTCTCACCGTTCACGACGAGCCCTCCAGCCAGCAGTTGGCGTTCACGGATTGCACCCGATCACCATGAATGACGCCAGCGCAGCCGACCCGGCCCGCGACGCCGCAACCGTCCGGGACGAGAAGGTCAAGAGATTCGCTACTGCCGTCGGTCAGACAGTGACGGTCATCCTGGCGCTGATCGCGGTTGCCCTGTGCGTGTGGGCAACCGTGATCGCCTTCGTTGGGGGGACGTTGCCCCTGGTTCCGATCACCTTCACCGGGTTCAGCCTGATACGCGGACTTCTCTGGGTCTTCGTCTTCGACACCATATTCCTGACCGTCCTGGGCTGGCTCGCAATGCTGATCGC
>CAZKVQ010000100.1:2214-3677 GCA_964556255.1 uncultured Actinomycetes bacterium | reverse complement strand
GCCCGGCCAGGGCTTCGGCCACCGGTGAGGACTCGAGTCCGTCGGTAGAAACGGTCACAAAGTTCACTTCGTAGGCCATGCTCAGGACTCCGCATCTGGGTAGCCGTGCCTCCGGACATCGTCACCCTAGCCCCGTTCACGGCGAGGCGGTATTCGGCCAGGGGAGCCACACACGCGGCGGTCCGCCATTGTCTCCGACCCCGACCGAACATGAGCGGCGGACTAGTCTCGGTGCGTGATGGAGAGCGTTTGGTCCAAGACTTGGGACGGCGTCGCCGAGTTCAGTCCAGACGCACAGCCTCCCCGGGCGCGGACGTGGGGTGATACGCAACGACTCCCTGAGATCGTGGAGTCCCTTGGCCGCAGCGTGAGCCCGTCGACCACGACGTCGGAGCCTTGGGCTGCGGTCGTGCGCCGAGGCGACGGCTCGGTGGCGGCCGCGGCCTCCATGACGGTCGGTGCAGGGCTCTTCTACAGCCGGGTTTCAGGCCCAGAAAACCCACGGTTGGTGATCGGCCCGAGCCTCGGTGACGTGATTCGCGCCCGCGGGTCTGCGACGGAACTCTCGCCTTCTTTCCTGGGAGGCCGACTCGGGACTAGGCGCATCCATCCGGACGAGACCCCGTATCGCGAGGTACACCGACTGCCGCCTGGAACCACTGCCCTATGGCGGTCACCCAGCTCAAACCCCGAGCTGAGTCAGTGGTGCGGACCGGCATCGTGGCCGGCTCCGGAGGTCGACGGTCCCGCAGTGATCGATACCTACCGGCGGACCTTTGATGCCGTCGTGGATGAACTCGTGATTCCTGGCGAGCCCATCTGCGCCACATTGTCCGGGGGGCTGGACTCGAGTTTCCTGGTGGCTTCCCTGCTGCGACATGCCACGCCAGCACGCCCCGTGCACGCGTTCGTCCATTCGCCAAGGGCAGCGGCTGGGCTGGAAGCCCGCGGCAATTGGGACCCTGACGACTTTCCCGTCGCCCTCTCCATGCTTCGGATGTACCCGGAGACCCTCAAGGTGCATCGGGTAGTCAACGGGGACGCAGTGCTGCCGCTCGACGAGGCTACTGTCGCGGCCGAGTTGCATTGGTACCCGGCTGTCAATGTCACCAATCTGGGCTGGCTTCGCCGCATGAGCGCATGGGCGGCCGAACTTGGGGCGAGCAGGTTGTTTATCGGACAGAACGGCAACGCTGCCTTCAGCTACGGCCATCCCTACGCCCTCGGGTATCACTTGCGGCAACACCAGTGGCGGGCGCTGATGTCGCTTGCCACCGCCTATCCACAGGGCAGCGCACCCGGGGTCAGGACGGGCTGGATAAACCTTGCACGCAGAGCGGCAGGCGAGTTGCGTGCTCGTTCCCATCCTCGGGCGGACTATCTCAATTGGTTGGCAGCGGCGAACTCTCGCGCCACGATCCAGGCGGGGGCAAGCCGGCGCGGCCGCGGCAGAACCAGAGCCG
>CAZKVQ010000100.1:316-2204 GCA_964556255.1 uncultured Actinomycetes bacterium | reverse complement strand
CGCAGCTCTCCGGTCGTCGACCTGGCTGCCTCGATGACACCGGCGGCTTGGGCTCGTGGAGGCACTCCGCGAGGCCTCGCACGACTGATCGGCGAGGGTCGCGTTCCTGACGAGATCAGATTGCGCACGCGCCGAGGCGGGCAGTCGTGGGACAGCTGGTTCCTTTCCAGCGGCTCACGTGAGCGCTACTTCGAAGAAGCGCGTCTGGCGATGGAAGACCCTGACCTCAACGCTCACATGTCGGGGTTCGATCTTTGCCAGGAATTGTCAACGTGGCCCTGGGGGCAGCCATTGTCTGCGACCCCTGCCAGATGGAATGTGATGCTCGACGTGCTCGCCACGGCGGCGTTCACGCGACTCACACGTCAGCGCCTAGAGTCGCTTCCATGAGCGGAGTCGGGTGCATCCGATTGGACGAGGCCCGCGGCGGCCAGCTGCGCGACGAAGGTCTCGACGTCGGCCCGGGCAGTGGCGAGGTCGACCTGGTAGTCGCTCGTGAGGGATTGAGCAATCGTCTCGGTGTCAGCGCCGACTCGAATCAGTTCCCAGATCTTGGCGCCCACGGCATCGAGTTCGAAGAAACTCATGGCGCCGTCCATAACGATCATTGATCCGTCGACGACAGCACTCAACGTGGCCGGGTCGACCCTCACCCGGAAGGGGGAACTATCCATGTGGATCGGACCATCCTTGGCCTCCAGCGGAATCTGTCAGGCGGGCCTGTCGGCCCGTGGTTCACTGCGCGCGTTCCGGCTGACCTTGGCCGCAGGCTAGCAGCCTGGGCACTAGCCTGGGCCCGTGCCCGAAGATGGTGTTTCCGTCATCATCGCCACGTTGAATGGGGGTGCCCATGTGGGTGCCGCGCTCGCCAGCATCCGAGTGCAGACCCGGCAACCCGACGAGGTGATCGTGGTGGACGTCGGGTCCACCGACGACACGATCGAGCAGCTGACCCACATAGCGAATCGATACCCGCGACTGCGGATACTCGAAGTCCACGATCGTTTGACCGCACCGCAGGCACGCAACCTAGCCCTGGCAGAGGTCTCGTCGCACTTCGTGGCGACCCTGGATCAGGACGATTTGATGGCACCTGACCGACTAGCGGTGCAACTGGCAGGACTTGCGGCGAATCCAGGCGCAGTCGCGATCGCGAGTCGGCTCGTCAGCGTCGACTTCACCGGCGCGCCTCAGCGCCGCGGCACCACACCCGATCGAACGCCACACGGTGCACCCACATCGAGGGAGCAGTTCCGTTGGGCCCTCACGCGCTACTCGCCCGCAGTCTCGTCCGGTGTGGCCTATCGGACAGGGCGTCTGAGATCACTCGGTGGATTCGACGAGCAGCATCCGTTGACCGACGATTACGCCCTTCTGGCGCGCCTCATCGATCAGGGGACGGTGGAGGCCGACGACACCGTAGTGGGCAGCTACCGCAGGCACGAGGCCATGACCAGTGTGCTGGAGCAACGCTCGCTGTTTCACCAGACCCGACTGCTGCAGTGGCGCTTGATCCATGAGCGGTTGGGGAGCCGGCCCGCGCTAACGACCGTGAATGCCCTCGTGCGACCGGACCAACCGTGCGACATCGACGACTTGTACCGGGCGAGAGCTCTGTGGTGCGCCCTCTACGACGAGACCCGAGAGCGTCCGCAGCTCAGCGACGCCGACCGAGCCTGGATCCTCGCGGACTTCAGCCAACTCCTGGGCAGATTCGATCACAGACTCTCGGCGACGGAGACTACGCCTGCCACCAACCCGCATACCAGTCCACGGGAACCACTCCCGGATATCGACCCCGGTCAGGCAGTAGGTGGGTGACAGCATCCAGCAGTGAGTGCGGCTCGAGGCCACTGACGAACACATAGCCACCTGGGGTGACGCGTGC
>CAZKVQ010000100.1:0-306 GCA_964556255.1 uncultured Actinomycetes bacterium | reverse complement strand
GCCAGCCACCCGTGGAGTTCCGCTGTCAACGACTCCGCATCGGTGGTGTGGATCCACAACAGGCAAAGTGGAATGGAGGGATCGAACTGCTTGTCATCGCAGCCCGACTCAAACGCCATCTCGACAGGCACCCACCGGTCACCACCTGCATCGCCGAGATTCAATTCGCGACCCAAAGCCGCCGCCTCCGGCGGGGCCCCCAGCAGGACGACACTTCCGGTCACCCCGTCACGAACAGCAGTTCTGAGCAGGCCCTCAATGCAGGTGAGCCGTCGCCTGAGTCCGGAAGTTCCGTCGCCCCCCTCG
>CAZKVQ010000099.1:0-4102 GCA_964556255.1 uncultured Actinomycetes bacterium | reverse complement strand
GTTGCTCAGCGCTTCTTTGCTCAAGGCAGCAGTTCCTTCGAAGGTGTAGCCCGTCGGGGTCGGTGTGGTGGTCTTCGATGTGCCAGTAGTGGTCGAACCGGTCGTGGTGCTGCTGGCCGTCTCACGGGTCGCCGAGGTGAGGGCGACATCCTGGAAGTCCTTGTTCTTCTCAAGTTGATCGAGGAACAGCGAGACCGCGTCCAGGTTCGGGGCGGTGCCGGTGAACGTCACGGTGCCAGCGTTGGGGGAGGTCGGCAGCGTGCCCGCCTTGCCACCCGAGGTCGTCGTCTTGGTGCCCTTCTTGGTAGTTCCCAAGTCGAATCCGAGAGCTGTCAGGGACACCCCTTCCGGAATCGACCCGGCAACGCTGCTGAGCATCTCCGAGAACAGCACCTCACTGCCCAGCGCCTCGGTCAACGACTTCCGGATGGCGGCCAACTCGGCAGCTACTTTGGGCACCTCTGCGTACTTGGAGACCTGGGCCTGAGCAGCGGTCTGGTCCTGTTGGGCCTGCTCGAGTTCTGATTCAGCAGACCCTGCCTGCAGGAAACTGACCGCCGTGATGAGTAGCACGAGTATCAGGCTGCCGGCGAGCATCATCACGGTGCGCCGCTTGGCTCGGCTCAATACCAGCCGTTGACGGTTCTCAGGTGGCAGCAGGTCCACCCGCACCGGATGGGGCAGCACCGGTTCGGCCGGTCCATTCCACGTTTCGGGCGCTCCGCCTTCCGGCTGCTGACCTGAGCCCCCCGCTGCCTCCTGCTCCCGCCCGGCCAGTGGTCCGGCGGTTGGCATCGCGTCGATGAGGTCGTCGTTAGGTTCTGTGCCGTCCGGCTGTCCGGAGGGGTATCCCTGCGGGATGGGCAGGCTCGATCGGGGTGACCGCGGTGCCGTGAGCTCGCTCATGCCGCCACCCCCATCGCCAATCCCACGGCCCCACCCATGGTGTTTGCCATAACGTGCAGTTGCTGGTCGGAGACACCGAGTTTGGCGCGCGGCATTCCGAGCCAGGCCGCCTCCCTGACGATGGGGATCTGCAGTTGGCTGCCGATCGCGTATTCGATGCCGGGGAGCTGCGAACCCTCACCCGTGAGTACGAGCCTCGCCAGCGGACGTCCCTGGTTGGAGGCCTTGAAGTACTCGATGGTCGTGACGATCTCGTCGACCAGGGGTTCCAAGGCCTCGGCGCCGGCAGTTGGTGATGTCGGGTCCAACCGCGCGTACTGTTCGATAGCTGAGTCGGATCCGACGACCAGGCCGCGCACCAACTGCGGGCGGGAGTTGCTGTGGACGATGACCTGGGTCATCTGCGAGGCGACGTTGACGAGCACTTCGGTGGCACCGGGCGACCACGGGTAGTGCGCCACGCTGGACCGCAAGATCGCGAACGCCGTGAGGTCGACCCCCACGACAGTCAGTTTGGCGGCTTCCACGGCGGCCACCATCGGTTCGATGAAATCGAGCGCGGCCGCCACCAGGATGCCTGTGTAGAGTCGGTTGCCCTCGTCGTCGGTGGTCTCACCGTCGATCACGAAATCCATCACCGCCTCGGCAGAGTCGAACGGCAGCACGTCGCCGACATAAAGCGATAGGGCGCTCGAGATATCCCCTTCCGGCATCCAGGGCAAGGTCGTGTTCCGTATCGCGACCCGACTGCCCGCAACGCCGAGAACGACCTTCTTACCGCGCACTCCCGTGCGATTCCAGAGCGTGTGCACTGTGTGGGTGACTGCTTCAGGGTCTCGTACCTCGCCCGCTACTACCGCGCCCGCCGGCAACGGCTCCTCTGCCATCCCCTGCAGCGTCATGCCGTCCTTGCCAAGCTGCACCTCGGCCATGCGCACGCATAGCGAGGTGATCTCCAGCCCGATGGACCTGTTGGTCACGACGACCTCCCGATTGACTCGTTTGGAGTATCGGCCCGTGTACGGCGGGACTTGACGTGATGCGTAGAGCTGCGTTTCAGGAGAACAGACCCAGGTACCACGACGTGAGCTGGTTACCGGCGAGGAGTGCGATCAGGGTTCCCGTCAGCATGAAGGGGCCGAAAGGGATCGCCGTCTTGCGGCCGCTGCGCCTGGCGATGGCGATCGCAACGCCGATCACGGCTCCTAGAGCGAACCCTAGGAAGGTTCCCCACGCCACGAGGCCCCAAGAGATCCACCCGAGGGCAACACCGAGGAGGGGTGCAAGCTTGACGTCGCCGAGGCCCATCCCCGCGGGATAGATGAAGGCGAGCACGAAGTAGAAGGCGAAGAGAGCCACGCCCGCAAGGACAGCACGCAGCAGACTCCCCCACTGGTGGTCAAGGACCGACGGCAGCAGGAGCAGGGCCAGCATGACTGGCGTGGCGGGCAGGGTCAGTACATCCGGAAGTCGTCGGTGGTCGATGTCGATGATGGCCAACGCAACACCTATGGCCGCGAGGAACAGGTAGGCCGGCAGCTCCCAGGAGAGGCCGAAATGCCATGCCAGCAGCCCGAAGACGACCGCGGTCAGGAGTTCCACCGCGGGGTACCGGGCAGAGATCGGGTTGCCGCAGTCGCGACACTTGCCCCGCAGGAGTAGCCAGGAGACCACCGGGATGTTGTCCCGCGCTCGGATCTCCTGGTCGCACGAAGGGCAATGTGAACCAGGCCGGACGACGCTCTCGCCGCGCGGCACCCGCCAGATGACCACGTTGAGAAACGAGCCGATGACCAGACCGAGCACGGTACACAGAGCCACCACGCCAACGGTCTCGGACACCTTCACAACCTAGCGAGTGCAGGCCTGCGACATGGCAGGATCATCCACAGCCTGCGCTCCTCGACGGCACCCCGGTGCCTCACTTGTATACGGCCGTGACTTCTCCAGTCGTCTTCGCTCCCCAGGCGGCATTGGTCCATTGCGGGAAGTACGGCGGTGACGCGAACTGCAGCCGAGCGTCGTAGGAGTAGTCCTTCTGGTAGCCGGTGCCTCCCGAAGTACCGACGGCGCCGCGCCACTTCTGGGCGATGGAACCCCGCACGCTCAACTTGCCCTGACTCGTGCCTTTGTCATAACTGTGCACCCAGAAGCTGCGTTGCAGGGTCTGCAGGCTCGCGTAGATCCAACGCGTCCCGCTGGAGGTGGTCTTGTTGGGGTAGTTCAAATCGGTGTACGTGTTGCCGAAGGTGTTCGTCGAGGTCCAGGTGCAGGTGATGGGCCCTCGGCCGTAGCTGCTCGACGTGGACAGCGGCGTGCCACCCGCGGTGCTCGAGCAGAAGCTCGTGTAACTGCTGGGATTGGGCACCACAGCCGTTGTCGTTCCGCTGGATCCCCGCGACACGGGGTGGTAGACCACGACCGAGTTGCCCGCCACGAGGCCGGTGAGGAACGGGCCCGCGGGGGGTTGACCCGCTGCCGCGCCCTGGACGAGAAGGTCTCCGGTGATCACCACGTTGTTCTGTGCGGCGATGGTCACGTGCGAGTTGACTGTGCCCTCCAGATAGACGTTGCCCTGGCCGCAGTCGAAAGTGCTCAGCCTGGAGTCCCCGCTAGCCGTGGTTGCCGGCGTCGCCGGCGTGGTCGCGACCCAAGGAGTCCCCGAGGTGGACGATGCACGCGTGTAGCTGCGGATCGCTGTGGTTGAGGTCACGCTCGAAGGATTGAAGAATGTCACATCCGTGACTCCGAAAACCGTGGTTCCGGTTCCCTGCGGGATCACGTCGGTGCTGGTGCTCCCAGAGCTGGTGCCGTTGACGATCTGGCCGGGGGTGCAGGCGCCGATGCCCGACGTCGCGTCCTTGACATAGATGACCATGTCGTCCGGCACCGGGATGTTCTGCTTTGCTGTTGGCTGACCGTTCGCATTGGCGATGAACTGACTCGCGTTGCCGCAGTTGGTCCCGGCTGGCGTATCAGGACCGAGAAGTGAGGTTCCCGAACTGCGGGTGTTCCAGACATCCATGGTCCCGTTCGAATTGAACTTGATCCTGGTGTCGCCGGTGAACACGCATCCCGGGAAGTTGACGAACTGGTCGCTGTTGTCCGGCAGGTATAGCGGCGCTGCCGGGGTTGCGCCGTACTGACCGACGTATGGATTGACGGTGCTGGTGCTCCGCCAGCACTTGCCCTTGCC
>CAZKVQ010000098.1:0-4160 GCA_964556255.1 uncultured Actinomycetes bacterium | reverse complement strand
AACCCCAAAACTTGTTCAGCCGCGGTTGAAAAGCCACGTCGATACCCTAGTCGGCGGTGCGATCCACCTCCGCATAGACCCTCGCCACCGCGCCGAACAGCAGTAGCGCTTGGTCGATGACGTGTGGTCCGAGGTCGTGGAGGATGCCACCCCCTTCACCCGCGCCTGCGGTCTCCTTCCAGGTGGCGGCCACCTGAGGACGCCACCGCTCGAACCGCGACTCGAACCTGGCTACTCGACCCAAGGACCCGCCGCCTAGGAGTTCGACCAGGGTGAGGAAGTCGCTGTCCCACCTACGGTTGAAGAAAACGGTGAGCAGGGCATCGGAGTCGAGTGCCCGAGCTACCACCTCCTCACCCTCCGGCAGGCTGACTGCCAACGGCTTGTCGACCACGACACTGATACCGCGGGAGAGTGCCTCGCCCGCTAGCGCGGCGTGTGTCGAGTTCGGGGTGGCGATGGTCACGGCATCAAGCCCGAGAGACCACAGCTGCTCCACTTCGGTGACCACGACCGCCTCGGGGTAGCGGGCCACCACGGCCGCGGCGCGCTCGTCATCCCGCGTCACCACAGCGGCCAAGGCAAGACCGGGTGTGCTGGCGATGAGTGGGGCGTGGAAGGCCGAGCCGGCCACACCGTAGCCGATCAGGCCGATCTTCGCGGGTGCTTGCATATCGGAATCAAAGCAGGACCGAGTGGGCTTTGCCAGGTTCCTCCAGGCCTTCCCGCCGTTGTCCTGGGAACGGGTGTGAGGCACCCTTGATCCTCATGAACCGCAAGGACACATTGTGGGTGCTCCGCCGGTGCGGACGGGTGGGTCATCAGCTCGCCTGGCTCGATGACACCGAGTTGGCTCGCACAACTGAGGCCGTTGGCCCTGCCGGCGAGCCGCTGCTGGAGTGTCTGCGGTGTGGGACGTTCGTCTCGCCGACGGGGGCGGCGGTCACGGCGATCTATGGCGAGCCCGAGGACAGGGCCTCGCTGGCGGAGGTGCCGCTCGCCGTCCGCGGCGCCCACGGCCGCAAGCTCGCCGTGCTGAAGCTCGTGGCGGCCGAACGTGCGGTTCGGGCCGTGATGCTGATCATGGGTGCAGTCATCATCTTCGCGGCCGCGGCGAACCGTGACACAGTGATTGCGAAGACGAATGCGCTGATCGAGTCGGCGACGCCCCTCGCCTCCCAGATCGGCTGGGACATCCAGCATTCCCACATGCTGGAACTCGGACAGCACGCTCTGGGGTCGTCCACCACCATCTATCGGCTCGCAGGTTTCGCTCTCCTCGCCTACGCCGTCCTGCAACTGGTGGAGGCGTGGGGCCTCTGGGGCGGACGGCGCTGGGCGGAATACCTGGCCGTCGTCGCGACCAGCGTCTTCCTGCCGCTCGAGTTCTACGAGATGGCACAGCACCCGACGGCTTTCAAGGCGGTCACGATAACCGTGAACATCGCGATCGTCATCTATCTCATCTTCAAGGGGCGGCTCTTCGGAGTTCGGGGCGGCCACACGGCCTGGTTGAACGCCATCAGATCGACCACGCTGATCGGCGAGGAACTCATCGACACGGGCCGCGATCCGCTACTCCAAGCCAGTCACCAGTTGGTGTGACGAGCCGGCGGCGTCATGCCTGGCGGGCTCGGCTCCCTCACGCCGGCGTCACCCGTCGCAGGGCGGCCACCCACTCGATGCCTTCCTCACTCTCAGCCGGGAACCACCCCGGGCTCTCGCTGAGTTCGGGGTGCACAGACAGATCCGACGCCGCCGTGGTCGAATCATCGATGGCCCACCCGGCCCGTTCGAGGTGGTCATTCAGGAGCTCGAAATCACACTCGAGATCATCGGAGAGCAACTGCAGGTGCTCCTCGTCCAGGCCGGTGTCCGAGCCGGATCGAGTCACCACGAGAGTCCGGTCATATGCGGTGTAGCGGGCCAGGAAAAGCTCCTCGGCGTCCGCGATCCGCTGCTGGACGTTGATGACCCAGGCGTCACCGACTTCGCGCCACGTGTGGGTGTCGACCACCAACGGCGCCCAACCCTCGTCAAGGAGGCGGACTACCGCGAGATCCGTCGCCACCTCGTCACCGAACTCGCCTCGCGACTCCTTGACCTCGAATTCCCGACCTCGTCCGCCGGCACCGTCGGGGAACAGCGCGAGGCGTCCGTCGGGGAACCAGACGGCACATGACTGCGTGCCGGTCAGACCGTCGGGTGGATCGATCTCCACGACCTCGGGGAGGACAGCCGATACCTGTTCCGACACGACCGCCCCTGGTAGTCCGGCAGCAACCGAAAGCAAGGCGTTCGATTCGGCTGGCGTCAGCGCGATGAAGACCTCACCATCGTCTGCCTGCAACTGGACGAGGCTGTCCGTGGGGACTCCGATCAGGGGGACGTCGGCGGCTGCGAAGAACAGGGACTCGCCGATGTACTCGACATAGGTGTCGCCGTGCGTCAGGATTCCCGGCGGCATCCCAGGTCCTACGTCGGCCTCGGCGGCGGCCTCATCGGGGTAGAAGTTGATAGCACCGCGCATGTCGGGGCCGCGCACGTACACCGCGAACAACCTGCGACCGGTCTCTTCCTCAGCTGCCAGCATGTCCCGATTGTGTCTGGCGACGCGGCCACGGCAACGACCGCCCCGCCGTATCCGCTATCTGCGCCGCGCCCAGCCGAACAGGGTGCGCTTCGCCGGCTTCCCGCCGTCGCACGCACAGCGATCGCGCTTGGGCACGCCGGCGAGCACCTGATTGACGTGGGCGCCACAACCGGAGTAGGTCGCCTTTCCGCAATCACGACAGTTGGCAGGACTGCACATCTTCTGGTACCTCCACGATTGGCTGGGTCGCTCCGACTCGCTCGTAATATACCCCATGGGGTATATTACGAGCGAGCTGACCCGCCGACTCTCAGGTCTCCGACCCAACCCGTGTGTCATCATCTCGCCATGCTGGAGATCGCCACCATCACGGTGGACGCTGCCGACCCGGAGGCCCTGGCCAGGTTCTGGGGCGCCCTGCTGGAGTGGGATTACGGCGCTGTCGGAGATGGCGACTTCTGGGTGCGCGATCCTCGTCGGGACCCGCCGGCCGACGCGCCAGATCTGCTCTTCTGCCCTGGCACTGACCCCCGCGTGTGCAAGAACCGCTGGCATCTCGACCTCACTCCCGACGATCGGGACCTGCAGGTCACCCGGGCCGTGGAGCTGGGCGCGCGGGAGATATCCATCGGGCAGACCGGGCATGAATCATGGGTGGTGCTGGCCGACCCCGAGGGCAACGAGTTCTGCATCCTGTCACCGGGCGACTGGCTCACGAACCAGACCGGCGAAGCGGCAAAGCAGTAACCGCCGCGCCGCGGCGTGGACACGCGCCACACCTGGCAGCCGCGAGCACCACGACGTCGACCCGGTGCGCGAGCACCACGACGTCGACCCGGTGAGGGTGGCACTATCGATGTGTGATGGAAGATCTGGATGTCGTTGTCGTCGGCGCCGGTCTGTCGGGAGTGGGCGCCGGGTGTCAACTGGAGATCGATTGTCCGAACCTGAGTTACGCGATCCTTGAGGCGCGGGACGACCTGGGCGGAACCTGGGACCTTTTCCGCTACCCAGGAGTCAGATCCGACTCCGACATGCACACCCTCGGGTTCGGCTCCCGCCCCTGGATCGGCGAGGACACCATCGCTGCCGGCGGCGACATCCTGGAGTACATCCGCACCACCGCCGTCGAGTACGGCGTCGATTCGCACATCCGGTACCGCAGTCGGGCCGTGCGGGCCAACTGGGATAGCGCTGACGAGCGATGGACCGTGACGGTCGAGGCACCGGATGGCGCCTCCCAGCGGATCAGTTGCCGCTTCCTCTACCTGTGTACGGGGTACTACAACTACGACCACGGTCATTGCCCTGACTTCGCCGGACAGGACGATTTCGCGGGACACATCGTTCATCCCCAGCACTGGCCGGCGAACCTTGACGTGGCAGACCAGCGCATCATCGTCATCGGCAGCGGGGCGACCGCTGTCACGCTGCTGCCCGCCCTGGTCGATCGTGGAGCACGGGTCACCATGCTGCAGCGCTCGCCGACCTACATCGCATCCCTGCCGTCCAAGGACGCCAGCGTGGGCCGACTCTCCAGGGTGATGTCCGCGGAGCGGGCCCAGAA
>CAZKVQ010000097.1:0-4283 GCA_964556255.1 uncultured Actinomycetes bacterium | reverse complement strand
GTCGTTGCCGGTCTTCTCGCGGCAACCCTCGAGGGCTCCGTACACGATGCGCTCAGCGGTCGACTTCTTGCCGTCCAGGAGCACCTTGTTCACCAGCGATGTCACCAGCTGGGAGTTGTAGACCGGGTCGATGACGACCGGACGCTTGGGCGCTGGGCCTTTGCGCGGCATCAGCTCTTCTCCTTCTTCGCTCCGTAGCGCGAACGTGCCTGCTTGCGGTTCTTGACGCCCTGGGTGTCCAGCGCGCCGCGGATGATCTTGTAGCGCACACCGGGGAGATCCTTGACCCGGCCGCCGCGCACGAGCACGATCGAGTGCTCCTGCAGGTTGTGCCCGACACCTGGGATGTACGCCGTGACCTCGATCTGGCTCGTGAGCCGAACTCGGGCCACCTTGCGCAACGCGGAGTTGGGCTTCTTGGGCGTCGTCGTGTACACACGCGTGCACACCCCGCGGCGCTGAGGGCTGCCCTTCAGCGCGGGGGTCTTGTTCTTCGAGACCTTGTCCTGCCGACCCTTGCGGACCAGCTGTTGGATCGTGGGCACCGAGTGACTCCGAGTCGTTCGAGGTTGGTTGTCTGGTGTGTCCAGCAGGTCCTGGAGCCCCCGACCCCCGCGGTCGGGCGTGTCGGGCACGCGTTAGCGCGATCGACCGCTGACTTCGAGGGTTCGAAAGTCCCACCGGCGGTATCGGCCCGTGTGTGCGGGCACTGTGCTCGACGTTCGTCCATCAACTGCGTGATGTCCGCTCGAGACCGGCGGCGCCCAGGACCTCCCGGGCACGTGGGTACAAGACTACCCGAGGGCCCCTGGCCGGGCCAAGCGGGGTCCCCCCGGATCGTGCGAGATGCCCGTCACAAGTCCTTGCGCGGCAAGGTCTGGCAGGACCTCAGAAGCTGAACGTCGGGGTCGGGGTGGAGAAGTCCGTCGGGAAGTTCGTCGGGAAGTTGCTCGGATCGAAACCGCCGTTGGCCCCGATGATCACGAACAGCACGACCCAGAATCCCAACGCGAGGACCATGATGCCGATGTTCAGCCAGGCGATGATCCGGGCGGCTAGAACCAGCCCATCCCCGGTAATCCAGCCGTTGCTGGCCTTGATCTCCTTGCTGCCCTTGCTCGCAAAGATCAGGGCGATGATCGCGGCGACGATGGGGCAGGCGACCCATGACACGATCGCCAGCACCAGCGCGACCGTCGCACTGTTGCTCGACACCGGGTACGGCCGCGGACCGACGGCTGAGGTGCCGGGCGGGCCGGGCGGTGGGGCCTGCCAGCCGGGTTGTCCGTACACCGGCGCGGCCGCTGCCGCACCCACGGCAGCCGCCGGTACCGCCGGCGGGGTGGCCGGTGGGACGGGGTTCGGTGTGACCGAGGTCGGGTACGACGTCGGCGGTTGAACGGGCGGCGGGGCGGGTGCGTTGGGCGGCGCCGGCACCACGGGCGGCGACGCTGCCGCACCGTCGGGTCCGTCTGCGGCAGACGCTTGGACCGTCGTCTCCTGGGCTGGTGAGGTGGGCGGCTGCCCGGTCGGGTCCGCAGTCACAGACGTGGCGTCTACGGTCGTGGCATCGGCAGGGGTCGCCGCAGTCGGCACCTCGCCCGCAAGCGGCGGCACGGCCGGCGGTTCCGGCGAGGTTGCCGGCGGTAGCGGGACGTCGTCGGGTCCATTCGCCTGCTTGGGCTCGGGCTTCACGCCTTCGTCGTCGCTCACTGCGCACTCCCCTTTCGGATGCGACCGCCGGAACCCGGACGCCGGGATCCGTTCCGGTGGCATTTCGGCACCCATCATGCCGCACCGACTCGCGCGATTCGTGCTGATTCGACCCGGTCGGTCGGGTGTCGACGCCGGTACGTGTAACCGGTCGAGCCCGGTCCCGGGCAGACGCCATCGGCCCCCGACACCGGTGACGGGTCGGGGGCCGATGCGCGGTACGTCTGGCGGTTGCGCCGCGGCTATCGGTAGTCGCCCTCGGGACGGTAGGCCCCGAGGTCGAAATCCTCCAGCGGAACGGCGTCGCCGGCAGGGGCCGAGAAGCCGTAGTCGACGTCGCCGAAGTTGGTCATGGCGCCGTACATCTCCGCCTTGGCCGCCTCGGTCGGCGCGACCGCGACATCGCGGTAGCGGCTCAGCCCGGTACCCGCCGGGATGAGCTTGCCGAGGATCACGTTCTCCTTGAGCCCCAGCAACGGATCGCTGCGGCGGTTGATCGCGGCATCCGTGAGCACTCGGGTGGTCTCCTGGAAGGAGGCCGCCGAAAGCCAGGAATCCGTGGCCAGCGAGGCCTTGGTGATACCCATGAGTTCCGGACGACCACTCGCGGTGCGCCCGCCTTCGCGCAGCACCCGCTTGTTCTCCTCCTTGAACTCGGCTGTCCCCACGAGTTCACCGATCGGGAACCGGGTGTCCCCGGGCTCGATGATGGTGATCCGCTTGAGCATCTGGCGAGCGATGACCTCGATGTGCTTGTCGTGGATCGACACGCCCTGCGAGCGGTACACCGCCTGGACTTCGTCCACGAGGTGCTGCTGGACCCGTCGACCACCCTGGATGCGCATGACATCCTTCGGGTCGAGCGGACCGCGCAGCAACGGCTGACCGGTCTGCACATGGTCACCGTCGGCGACGCCGGGTTCGCCGGGCTTGGATCGCAGCCGATCCCGATCCCGCTTCGGCACCGAGTACTTGATCTCATCCTTGCCGTCGTCAGGCACGACCACGATGTCAAGACCCTTGTCAGTCTCCTCGATCCGCACCCGTCCGGTGGCCTCGCTGATCGGGGCCACGCCCTTGGGGGTACGGGCCTCGAAGAGCTCCACCACTCGCGGCAGACCCGAAGTGATGTCATCCCCTGCCACACCACCGGTGTGGAAGGTCCGCATGGTCAACTGCGTTCCCGGTTCACCGATGGACTGCGCGGCGACGATGCCCACGGCCTCGCCGACGTCGACCAGTTTGCCGCTGGCCAGCGAACGCCCGTAGCACTTAGCACAGGTGCTGACCTTCGACTCGCAGACGAGCACCGAGCGCACCTTGACCTTGTCGATACCCGCTGCCACCAGCCGCTCAAGCAGCGCCTGGGTGATCTCCGAGTCGCGCTCGGCAAGCACGGTGCCGTCCTCGGCCACCACGTCGGCGGAGAGCAGCCGACTGATGACGCTGGACTCCACATAGTCGGCGACCTTCAGGTTGCCGGGTGACGCGGCATCGGGAACCCCGATGACCATCGGCAGACCGGCGTCGGTGCCGCAGTCCTCCTCGCGGATGATGACGTCCTGGGAGACGTCCACCAACCGTCGGGTCAGGTAGCCCGAGTCGGCCGTCCGCAGGGCGGTGTCGGCCAGACCCTTGCGGGCGCCGTGGGTGGAGATGAAGTACTCCAGCACCGACAGACCCTCGCGGAAGTTCGACTTGATCGGCCGCGGGATGGTCTCACCCTTGGGGTTGGCCACCAGACCACGCATTCCGGCGATCTGACGCAGCTGCATCATGTTGCCGCGCGCCCCGGAATTGACCATCAGGCTGATCGGGTTGGTCGCCGGGAAGTTGTCCTGCATCGCCTTCGAGACCTCTTCGGTGGCGTGGTTCCAGATCTCGATCAGTTCCTTCTTGAGTTCCTTCTCCGTGAGAAGGCCACGCTCGAAGCCCAACTGCTTCTCGGCCGCTACGGCCTCGGACGCGGCCAGGATCTCCGCCTTCGCGGGCGGCGTGACGACGTCCTCGATCGAGATGGTCGCGCCGGAGCGGGTCGCCCAGTAGAAGCCGAGGTCCTTCAACGCATCCAGCGTCGCCGACACCTCCACCTTCGGGGAACGCTCGGCCAGCCCGTTGACCAGCCGTCCGAGTTCCTTCTTGTCCACCTGGACGTTCACGAACGGCTCATGCCCGGGCATCGCCTGGTTGAACAGCGCTCGCCCGAGCGTGGTCTCAACCAGCAACTCGTCGCCCGGGTTCCAGCCCGCAGGCGTGACGAAGCCGACCGGCGGCGTCTCCAACTCCAGCCGGATCTTGATCGGGGCCTGCAGTCCCAGGCTGCCGGAGTCGAAGGCCATCAAGGCCTCGCCGATCGAGGAGAAACTGCGGCCGGCGCCTGGAGCGTCGGGGTCCTCGGTGGTGAGGTGGTAGATGCCGAGCACCATGTCCTGGGTCGGCGTGGTGACAGGTCGACCGTTGGCCGGCGAGAGGATGTTGTTGCTGGAGAGCATCAACACCCGGGCCTCCGCCTGGGCCTCCGCGCTCAGCGGCAGGTGGACAGCCATCTGGTCGCCGTCGAAGTCCGCGTT
>CAZKVQ010000096.1:0-4462 GCA_964556255.1 uncultured Actinomycetes bacterium | reverse complement strand
GCTTCACTCTCGCGCCGGCCACGGTGCAGGTGTCGGTTGTCGTGGATGTGAATGCCACCGGCAGGCCTGAGGACGCGGTCGCCGTCAGCACGACCGTGCCGTTTGCCAACGGCGTGGGTCGGGGGCCGCCGAAGGTGATCGCCTGCGGCCGCCTCGTCACAGTGAAGGACCGCACTACCGGGAGGGCGGCAGCATAGGTCTGGTTGCCGGACTGGCTCGCCCGGATCGTGCAGACGCCGGGGCGGACAAGTCTCGCCTGGGCACCCGACGCGGTGCAGACGCCGGGCGTCAAGGACGTGAACGCTACCGGAAGACCGGAGGACGCCGTCGCGGCGAGCGCAACCGTCCCGGCCGTCACTGGTGTGGGTCGCGGAGCGGGGAAGGTGATCGACTGCGGCACGAGGCAACTCGGGTACTTGAAGCTGACGATCCGGGTCCTCCAGTTGGCCACCCCGTCATACGGGATGTACTGGTTTGTGTACCAGAAGGTGCAGTCATCGGCGGGGTCGACCTGCATGGCGCTGTAGTCTCCCCAACGGTCCATGTCGGTTTGTGATCCGACGGTAGGCAGATCGACTGCAGTCTCCTGCTGCATGACTCCCAGCGGATCCGTGGCAAGTCGCCCGGTGTACTGGATCGTCGGGCTGGCCACTTCACTCGATTCGCTATAGCCCATCGCCATGTTCTGGTCCCGATCCATAGCGATGGAACCGAGCCACCGGTAGGCGGTATCAGGGGCATACGTGCCCTGTTGGTAGACGAGCGGGGAGTCAGCCGCCGGCGACCGGATCTCATACCAACGCGTCGCCGTCTGCCCGTTTGCATCCTCCGTCGCCGCTACGGTCATCGTGGTCACCAACGACTCGTGGCTGCCATAGTTGCGGTAGGCCAGTCGGTACATCGTCCGGGCCGCATGCGAGTCGAGCAGCTGCGTTGTCCGGGCCTGTGGGACGCAGGAATATCGCTCGAACCCCAGGCAGGAATTGGTGAAGGCGGCCACCGGAATCGCGACGGGTCCACTGAGGCTCGACTTCGCCGGGTCACCCCAGTCGACGCGGAATCGGTACATGTCCAACTGGTCCCATGCGCGCCAACTTCCCCCCAGGATGAAATTGGGGGAGCCGACCGGGGGCGGGGTCGACCCGTCGAGGTCGGAGGGCAGATAGCTGTATCCGTAGAAGTCGACGCACTGTTGAGTGGCGGGCAGGTTGGCGAGCATCTTGGCCCGATCCAGGGCGCAGACTTTGGACCCAAGGAAACTATCGGTGGTGGCGTCGAACATGTTGTACGTGGCGTAGTAACCGTCGGGCCACACAGACAACTTAGGATAGTCATTCATATCCTCGTAGGCGAAAGCATACAACCCGTAACTGCCGAGGGGGTCACCGCTGGTCGACACGGCGACACACTCGTAGTCGGGGCCGCCGGGCTGGTACGCCAACTGGGAGATCACCCAGCGGTCTGCCAGCCGGTCATACAGAACGATGGGGTCGGTGTTGTTGTCCTGCGCGCACAATCCGCCCAATCCGGACCACAGCGTGATCAAAGGCACCGGACCGAGCAGAACGGTTCCGGCTTTGTCGAAGACGGCCAGGCTGACGTTGACAGCCTGGACGTAGTGGCGCGGGCCGACGGCGCCGTTCGGGTCCGGTGGCACGCGCGTGACCTCAAAGTCCCCCTGCGGGCCATGGAAACCCTCGCCGAGTCCGGCCCAGTTCCGAGAGGCCTGAGGGGCACTGGATAAGGGCGCCCTCGAGGCGGACGGGCCTTGCAGCGCACCCGGTGGCGACGACTGCGGGGCCGTCCTTGTCGCAGGAACAGGGAGGTTCGGCGCCTGCCGGGATCCCTGCCGAGTTGATGGCGGGCGCATCGAGCCCAAAGCCGGCGAGGTGCCATGGGCGACGGCCGAGGACACGGTGGTCCGGTGTTTGGCATCACCGGGCGCCGCAGGCGCTGCCGTAGTCGGCGCGACGATCCACGCCAACAGAAGAATCAGGGCCACCAGAAAGATGCCCCAGAACCGGCGCCGCGGTCGGCCGCCGTCGCGATGGTGTTCGAGAAGCCTCATGCCCGAGCCACCTCCTCGCCCCGGGAGATCCAGGTCTACACCTGCTCCAGCGTCGCGGCCATCGGGCAGGCAACCCGCCAGATCATCCCGTACTCGACTGTAGTGCGGTGACCTGTCCGTTGGCTCCGGGTGATGACTCCTCCCCGTTGCCCGAACCGCTTCGCAGCAGCATGAGGGCGAGCCCCGGATCACCGGGAAGGCGTATCAGGCCCATGTAAACCAGCAGCGGCAGCATGGAGAGGTCGTCGGTCACCTCACCGCGTTACCCTCCTTGGGAGCTGGCGCAGGAACTCCGTCAGCGGCAGAGCCATCCGGCACACGAATGGGAGGAGACCGCCCTTGAGTCCTGAGCGCCAGGTGCCGATCCCGACGTCACAGCGCCTGACCGACCTCGCCCCCCACACCCTGTGGCTGACCCGCCTCGGAGCCCAGCTCGCCCAGTTGTCGGACGAGGGCGCCGACATCATCAATTTGGGGATGGGCAATCCGGACCGCCCAACCTCGCCCCGGGTCGTGAAGGCAGGCCAGCAGGCTATGGCGGATCCCGCCACTCACTCCTATCCCCGCCACCGCGGATTGCCCGCCTTCAACCAGGCCTTGGCGGAGCACTATGACGCGACCTTTGGCGTCGCGCTCGACCCGACCAGCCAGATCATGCCCACTACCGGATCGCAGGAGGCGCTCTTCAACCTCAACCTGGGCTTCACCAACCCCGGGGATGTAGTCCTGTCCGGCGATCCGGGCTACCCGATCCATTTCTCCGGGCCGATACTTGCCGGCGCGAGATCGGTCTATGTGCCGCTGCGCGAGGACAGCGGCTACGCACCCGACTTCGACGCCGTCGACGAGAACACCGCAGCCGCGACAACCTTGATGTACCTGTGTTACCCGAACAACCCGACCGGGGCTCCCGTGCCCGAGGGAGTGTTCACCGAGGCGGTGGCTTTCGCGCGGAAGTACGACATCATCGTGGTGAACGACTTCGCCTACGGGGAACTCGGCCTGGACGGATACCGTCCTCCCTCTTTCCTGAACACCCCGGGAGCCATGGACGTGGGGGTCGAGTTGTTCTCGATGACCAAGGCCTACAACATGGCCGGGTGGCGGCTCGGTGCCGTGTTGGGCCGCTCGGATGTGATCGACCGGTACTGGGAGATCAAGACGGAGGTCGACTGCGGAACGTTTCACGCGGTCCAGGCGGCGGGGGCGGCGGCGCTGGCACCTGAGGGGGCGGCCGACGTCGAGGCTATGCGCCAGCTGTACGCGAGGCGAAGAGACCTGGTCTGCGACGCCCTCGAAGCAGGTGGGGTCAGGGTGGAGCGGCAGGTCGCCACACCGTACGTATGGTCACCGATACCCGCCGGTTACGAATCGTGCGAGGCGTTCGCCCAGCACGTGCTGGCGACCACGCACGTCGCCATCTCCCCCGGTTGGGCCTTCGGACCGACTGGCGTGAATCACTTCCGCATTTCACTGATGGCCCCGGACGACCGTCTCGCGCTGGCGGCCGAACGGCTCGCGCGGCTTGGCGACGCGCCTTAGCAGCACGCACGACTGGTCAGGCGAAGGGATTCTCGAGGGGCCGCGGTGGCCTGTCACACATAGGACGCCACAACAGCCGGGGCCGAACTCCCCACCTCGTCAGGATGACCCCCGATGCCAAGCCGATCAAGGTGGCCAGCAGGTGCCCGAGATCCCAGATTTCGCGGTCGAGGACGACCGGACCGACAATGCCGAGGGCGAGCAGCGCGTAGTACCACCACCGCCAGCGGCGGGAGACGAACAGCATGTACGCACCCATCGATCCGACCATCACGTAGCTCACTCCGACGTCGAGGGTGTTCTCCAGGGTCGATCGCAGCACCGAGGCGGCTATCAGCCGCTCCTCGGTAGCCAACACCAGCAGGGTCGCGAACACGTGCGAGCACAACCAGACGATCAAGGTGCGGGGGGTTCCCAATCGCTGCTCCAGTCTGGCGACAATCAGAACGAACACCACGACGTACGCGAGAAGTCCTGCCCCGCGATCGGCGACCAGCAGGCCACTGACGAGGATGGCCCGCGCTGGCGCGCGCATGACCTCAGTGATGTTCGAACTGTCCATCTCCGTCAGCGCATCGACCAACCGCTTGGATGATCCCTGCACCAGGATGGTCGTGGACAGCCAGATGGCCATGTAGATGAAGGTCGCCGGGGCCGACCGGAACCACAGTCCGCATGCCTGCACATAAGGGTCCGAACGTAGATAGACAGCCTCGGCCCAGTGCACCCTGCGGCGAGCTAAGGCACGCACCACGAACCAGAGAATCGCGACCAGGGCGGCAATCAATACATACGCCAACGCCCAATCGGTGGAGCGGTGGTCGTGGAGGAACATCACGCCACGATCCTGAA
>CAZKVQ010000095.1:0-4577 GCA_964556255.1 uncultured Actinomycetes bacterium | reverse complement strand
TCTTCGCCGGCGCAGCCTTCTTGGCAGCAGCCTTCTTCGCCGGCGCAGCCTTCTTCGCAGCAGCCTTGGCAGGGGCAGCGGCCTTCTTGGCGGCAGCCTTCACAGGTGCGGCCTTCTTGGCGGCAGCCTTCTTGACAGCGGCCTTCTTGGCGGGGGCCTTCTTAGCGGCCTTCTTGGCGCCGGCGACGAGGGTCTTGAACTCCTGGCCCGGGCGGAACTTCGGCAGCGTGATGGCGGCGATCTTCACGGTCTCTCCGGTGCGCGGGTTGCGACCGGTGCGGGCGTTGCGGAATGCCTGCTCGAAGATGCCGAAGCCAGAGATCGCGACGCGCTCGCCTTCAGCGACCGCCTCGGAGATGGATTCGAAGACCGCCTCCACCGCGTCGGAGGCTTCCTTCCGGCTCGTCTCGAGACGCTCCGAGACCTGCTCAATGAGTTGAGCCTTATTCATGGTGATGATGTCTCCTCAGATTGGCAACAGTGCCTGGCCGCCGCGCGCTGTACGCGAGGACCGTCAGGCGCAAAACTACGGCCTGGCAACACATTATTGCCAGTACCACGTCGTTTTAGCCCGGCGTGTCGTGGGGGTCACCGTCCCTTGAGAACCGTTTGCCCAACCCGTCGAGTTCGGCACGCAACCGTTGCAGGCGCTTTCGCAAGCGAACGCTATCCACCCTGGGCTGCTTCATCGCGTTGGTCACGGCGACCCATGCCGCCTCCAATCGCTCTCGCGAGGCGTCGTCCACCCGCGGGATAACCCGCCGCAGCGCGGCCGCGAGTTTGGCCAGGTCGAGGTCATCGGCGGACTCACCCGCGTCGGCATCAGGCGCCGCCGGGTCCGTGGCACGCGCGCCAGATGGGCTACCGGGCCGCCGCTGACCCCTCCCCTCGGTACCGGTCACAGCGTGGTGGGTAGGTACCGCGGCCGACTGGCCTCGAAGTCGGCTATCCGGTCAGCGTGACGCAGCGTCAGCGAGATGTCGTCGTGGCCGTTGAGTAGTCGCCAATGCACGTGATCATCGATCTCGAACGGGACCCGCAAGCCGTTGGCGACGATCTCCCGGTTCGCCAGGTCAACGGTCAACTCGGCCCCAGGCTCCTCCTCCAGGAGTTCCCAGATCTGGTCCACGACCTCTTGCTCGACCACGGCGGCCACGACACCCGCCTTGCCGCAGTTGCCTCGGAAGATGTCAGCGAAACGACTGGAGATGACCACCTTGAACCCGTAGGACTGCAGGGCCCAGACCGCGTGTTCGCGAGACGATCCGGTGCCGAAGTCGGGGCCCGCCACCAAGATTGTGGCCGGAGCGTAGTCCGGGTGGTTGAGGACGAATTCCGGGTCCTGGCGCCAGGCGTAGAACAGGGCATCCTCGAATCCGGTTCGGGTGATGCGCTTGAGGAACTCGGCAGGGATGATCTGATCGGTGTCGACGTTGCTGACTCGCAGCGGGGCGGCCACGCCGGTATGGGAGACGAAGGGTTCCATATCAGGTTCCTTAACTATCGGGAGTTGACATCGTCGAGGTCGGCCGGCGAGGAGAGCGTGCCGCGCACCGCGGTGGCTGCCGCAACCTGCGGGGACACCAGGTGGGTGCGTCCACCCGGACCTTGGCGACCTTCGAAGTTGCGGTTCGAGGTGGACGCGCTGCGCTCACCAGGAGAGAGCTTGTCGGGGTTCATCGCCAGGCACATGCTGCAGCCCGCCTCGCGCCACTCCGCGCCGGCTTCGATGAACACCCGGTCCAGCCCTTCTGCCTGCGCTGCAAGTCGAACACGCACCGACCCGGGGACCACCAGCATCCGGACCGAATCGGCAACCCTGCGCCCGCGCAGGATCTCCGCGGCCGAGCGCAGATCCTCGATCCGACCGTTAGTGCAGGAGCCCAGGAATACGGTGTCGACCGGAACCTCTCGGAGTGGCGTACCTGGCTCCAACCCCATGTACTCCAAAGCCTTCTCCGCGGCCGCGCGTTCGTAGGCGTCTTCGATCTCGGCTGGCACCGGAACCGATGCCGCCAGCGGCAAACCCTGACCGGGGTTGGTACCCCAGGTGACGAACGGCGAGAGTGTCGAGGCATCGAGGACCACCTCTTTGTCAAACTCCGCGTCCTCGTCGGTGACCAGTTCCCGCCAAGCTGCCAGGGCGGTGTCCCAATCTGCACCGGTGGGAGCCCGATCACGGCCCTTCAGGAACTCGAATGTGGTCTCGTCGGGGGCGATCATTCCGGCCCTCGCGCCGGCCTCGATAGACATGTTGCACACTGTCATGCGACCTTCCATGGACAGCTCGCGGATCGCCTCCCCCCGGTACTCGATCACATAGCCTTGCCCACCACCGGTGCCGATCTCGGCGATGACGACCAGGATCAGGTCCTTGGCGGTGACCCCGGGCGGCAGCGACCCTTCGACAGTGACCGCCATGGTCTTGAACGGCTTCAGGGACAAGGTCTGGGTGGCGAGGACGTGTTCCACCTCGGAGGTACCGATGCCGAAGGCCAGTGCGCCGAACGCGCCGTGCGTCGAAGTATGGCTATCTCCGCACACCACCGTCATTCCCGGCTGGGTCAACCCGAGTTGCGGACCAACGACGTGGACGATGCCCTGCTCGGCGCTGCCCAGGGGGTACAGCGGAACGCCGAATTCCTGACAGTTGCGCCGCAAGGTCTCGACCTGCGTGCGACTGATGGGGTCGGCGATGGGCAGGTCGATGTCGACCGTGGGCACATTGTGGTCTTCGGTGGCGAGCGTCAGGTCAGGACGTCGCACCGGACGCCCGGCATCGCGCAGCCCGTCGAAGGCCTGCGGACTGGTGACCTCGTGCACGAGGTGGAGGTCGATGTACAGCAGGTCTGGTGCACCTTCCTCCGAGTGCACGACGTGCGACTGCCAGACCTTCTCCGCGAGCGTCAGGCCCATCTCGACCTCCCTCTCAGGCTGCGAAACGCAACCACTTGACTTTTCACTATGTGAGACGGCAGTATCACTACATGGACCATAGTACCGGAGTGGGCGTTCTTGACAAGATGGACCTCATTCTGGGCTGTCTCGAACCAGAGGCTCTCAGTCTGGCCGACCTTTCGGCGACCACCGGACTTCCTCGTCCCACCGCATATCGGTTGGCATGCGCACTGGAGAAGTTGCGCTACCTGCGCAGGGACGATCAGGGACGCTTCGCCTTGGGCCCGCGCCTCGCTGAACTCGCGTCGAGCGGCGGCGAGGACTGGCTGGTCGGGGCCGCCCTGCCAATTCTGACGAGTCTGCGGGATGCCACCTCCGAGAGCGCGCAGCTCTACCGGCGGAGGGGCAATAGCCGTCTGTGCGTCGCCGCCGTTGAGCGGGAGACCGGACTGCGCGATTCGGTGCCGGCCGGAACCCTGCTTCCGATGACTGCCGGTTCGGCCGCCCAGGTGCTGCTCGCCTGGAGTTCGCCGGAGGAGATCGCCGACGCCTGTCAGGAGGCACGCTTCACCCCTGCAGATCTCGCCACGGTTCGACGACGCGGCTGGGCCCACAGCGCAGCCGAGCGGGAGCCAGGACTGGCGAGCATCTCAGCGCCGGTATTCGGGCCCAGCGACATCGTGCAGGCAGTCATCTCGATCTCGGGACCCCTTGATCGGATCGGCCGCAAACCGGGCGGCAACAGCGCCAAGGTCGTTGTTTCCGCTGCTGAACGACTCACCCAGTTGGCAGCACAGCGCCCGATCCGCAAGGTTGTCTGAGCCGAGTTCTGGGACTAGCGTCAAGAGCAGGGGTCGCTCGCGAGGCGGAGGTCACGGAAATGTTGGTCACGGAGATGTTCTACAGATCAACGGTGGGTGCCCTGGCAGTCGCCATCTGTCTCGGCGCCGCCGGCTGCTCCACCCAAGATGCTTCGACTCCCCCGCCGTCGGCGACGCCTCCCAGCTCGTCCCCCAGCGGCGTCGGAGCCACCCAGCGCGACAACCAGGTGAACCTGCAGGCGGGCAAGGGAGTCAATTCCCTGGCCTTCAATTTCAGCGGGAACTACTCGATCACCGCTGACCAGCAGAGCACCTGGGGTGGCGTGACGAATTGTCAGTCCCAGAAGACGTGCACCATAAACGTCCAGGCCGGCCGTCAGCAGAGCGCTCCGGTGGCGGCCTGGTTCACCTCGAACGCGCCGTCGTTCGGATGCACGTTCTCATCGCAATTCTGCCAACCCGTCAGCCTGATGAACTTCGCCTTCACGGGCACTCTCACGGTGAATGGGCAGACCTACCCGCTGACCTTGGGACAGAACGGGGACGGGGTGGCGAACTACTGGTTCTTCGGCGGGCCGGGGTACACGCCCGCCTACGACCTGCAGGCAGACGAGACCCAGCCGGTGTTCACCCCCGACGGCGTATACGCATTGAACCTCAGCTCAGGAAACAACAACATCGTTGTCGCGGTGGCGGCCGGTACCTACGTGACCCCGTCGCCGTAAGTGGGCACTAGCTGACGCGCGCAGGCCACTGTGACCGGACACATGGGAATGCCCCGCACCGAGGCGGGGCATTCCTCCTGGTAGCCCCGACGGGATTCGAACCCGCGCTACCGCCTTGAGAGGGCGGCGTGCT
>CAZKVQ010000094.1:4720-5151 GCA_964556255.1 uncultured Actinomycetes bacterium | reverse complement strand
ACGGCGCACGCGGGTTCGACCGGACCTTCCTCACAGGTTCCGCGACACCAGCACCAACGCCCTGCACACTGCAGGTGCACGCACTACCGGCCACTCAACGACTGCCGCGCGCGGGCACCGTGGAACTGGTCAGTAGCGCGGCTGCCTCGCCGGGCTGCACGCTCGCGATTCGCACCAGCGCCGGCCCGGCGGTGCGGGGCGACCTTCGCTACGCGCGCTTCAACGTCGACCACACGACCGGTGCAATATCTGTGACCACTCTGGGGGTGCCCGGGGTGCGGGTACAGGTCCGCATCACGGCCGTACCGACCCAGGCGCACGGAACTCCCGCCAGCTGGGCACGCACCTGGTACAGCGGCTGACGAGAGCAACGACCAGCACTCCCTGGCGCTCGTTGCGTAGACCCGCCCGAGGCGAATACCGACTGCCGC
>CAZKVQ010000094.1:4302-4710 GCA_964556255.1 uncultured Actinomycetes bacterium | reverse complement strand
ATCGTCGACCAACGAGTTGCCCGTTGTGCCTGTCACTGGAATAGCCTTCGCTCATGGGATTCCTCCATGACCTCTTACACAACCACAACATGGCCGATCCGGTCCGCGGAACGGCCCTCGTGGTTGCCGTGAACGACTGGTTGCTGGAGACGCACAAGCCATACACCCTGCGGGCGACGCTGGTCGTTCAAGCCGAGGGGGTGCCGAAGGCCACCGTCGAGCACTCCGAACTCGTCAACGCAAGCACGGGAACGCATCTGGATCGATGGCCGGATCAGGGAGACACCATCCCGGTGCTGGTGGATCGTCACGATCCAACTCGCATCGTGATCGAGTGGGACAGCATCCGGGGGAAGTCTGATCTGCAGCGGGAGGCCGGGGCCAAACGATCGGATGCACGCGAAAAGG
>CAZKVQ010000094.1:0-4262 GCA_964556255.1 uncultured Actinomycetes bacterium | reverse complement strand
CCCGCCAAGTCGTCATCCCCCGTGGCACACAAGATCTGCCCTCGGTGTGGCAAGACCAACCCTGCCCGATTCCAGTTCTGTGGGGTCTGCGGACGTTCATTGCCCAGCACGCCCCAGCCATAGTTGAGGTCGAACGTGCACCTCGATGACGTTCCCGCCACCCGCTCTTGACATTGCCTTCGATCGGAATCGCTCTGCAGGCCCAGGCGTTGTCGGGCCCACCTGAGGCGAGTGCGGATCGAAGCAGGGGTATGTTCGAAATGTGAGAAGCGCAGCGGGAAGCGTATGTCGAACATTGGTGGTCGGTGTGACACTGGCCCTCGCCGCGGCGGGCTGTAGTAGCACGACTTCCGGCGGCCAATCGTCGGCAACCTCGGGCTCGCCGTCGGCAGCCTCGTTGGACGCGACGCTGCGCCCGATCGTCGAGGGCGAGATGCAGAAGCTGCAGATCCCCGGGGTCTCGGTGTACGTCTCCACCCCGACCAAGGGTGAGTGGAAGGCTGCTCTCGGCGTGTCCGATGTGTCCAACAATGCCCCCAGCCAGGTCGCTGACCACTTCCGGATCGGCAGCATCACAAAGACGATGACGGCCACGGTGGTCCTGCAGTTGGCCCAGGAGGGCAAGATTTCGCTCGATGCCCCGCTGACGACCTACCTCCCGGGCGCGAAGACAAACGGCGCCACTGTTCGGCAGGCGCTTCAGATGACTTCGGGGATCGGCACCTACACGACGATGCCCTTCCTCAACGGCCTGGCCGACAACCCACAGAAGGTGTGGGCACCCGAGGAACTCGTGCAGCTTGGCACGTCGGCAAAGCCCAACTTCGCGGCCGGGTCTGACTTCGAGTACTCCAACACCAACTACATCCTGCTGGGTCAGATCGCGGAGAAGGTGAGCGGTCAACCGTACGCACAGTTGCTGCAGCAACGGGTGTTCGATCCCCTCGGTATGACTGGCTGCTCCCAGCCGGCCGCGACCGATGCCAGCATGCCGGCGCCCTTCTCCCACGGTTACATGTTCGGAACGACCTGGGACCGCAAGCCGTCACCGCCCGCACCACTCCCCGCCAAGGTTGACGCCTCCACCTGGAATCCGTCGTGGGGCTGGTCAGCGGGCGGGGTGATCTGCGACCTCGACAGCCTTAAGGTGTGGCCCGCTGCCCTGGCCACCGGCAAACTACTCTCGCCCGAGATGCAGAAGGAGCGGTTGGCGTGGCGCACTATGAGCAAGGAGCCACTGCTCCAGTACGGCCTGGGAATCGCCAACTGGGACGGGCTCGTCGGGCACAACGGTGAGATCTCGGGATACACCAGCAAGGCCGTCTACCGAGTCGCAGACGGCACGACGATCGTAGTTCTCACCAACCTCACTTCGGCGCCAGACAACCAAGGCCCCGCCGAAGTGCTCACAGACGCCATCGCGAAGGCTCTGCCGCCAGCGTCCTGACGTGGGTAAGAACGCGGATTCTTGTGTGGGCGCGGGCTTCTGCGTATGGCCACCGTCTCGTCGTCAGGTCTAGTTTGTTGCCATGGCCAAACTCGCAGGTCCCCCCGAACGCCGGACGCGAACCGTACGAACCCGTGGGCGGCAAGTTCCTGGCGCGAGAACTACGAAGCCCCCACTCGTACTTCGGAAACGAGGACGTGCGCTCGCCGTTGTCGGCCTGGCCGCGACAGGACTGCTCATGGCCAGCACGATTCCGGCGTCCGCCGCCGACGGTACTGCGGCCACGGCGCCTGGTACTTCGGCATCGCCGCGTGGGGATATCCGTCCTCATGGAGTCAGCGCGGCTTTCACCGAGATCTACGACTCGAACTCCGAGAAGGTCAACACAGCCAAGACGCCCTACAACCGATTGGACATCCTGTACGTGGCGTTCGTCCACATCGATAAGAAGACGAAGAAGCTGGACTTCGAGTCGGTGGGTGGTGCTCCGAAATCGCGAGAGGCCGCGCGCCTCAACAGGATCCTCGCGTTGACGAGCAAACTCCGCGCCCAAGGCAAACTCAAGGTCGTCATCAGCCTCGGCTACGGGGACAACTTCAACGACATCCCGCTCATCGAAGCCAATCTAGGTGTCTTCGCGCCGTCGGTCGCCAGTTTCGTCAGGCAGCACCACTTGGACGGCTTTGACATCGACTATGAGACGCCCAGGTTCAGCAGCAATGCACAGTTCCGCCGGGTGTCGACGGCAATCAGGGCGGCGCTCGGTCCCCGTTATCTCTTCACCATCACACCGAACAACACCGAGGCCCTGGACGGCCCGACCTTGTCGAGAAGTTTCAACTACGTGAACGTTCAGAGTTACCGAGCGCCCGGAAACATGCCGTGCCCCATCACCAACTTCACCCGCATGAAGGGCCTGGTCACCCGCAAGATCACCGCCGGCGCAGACGTGGCCAATTCGACACCCGAACCGATTACGAACGCCACCGGCGACTACCTGCGCTACCGGATCGGCGGCGTCTTCGCCTGGCAGATCACTCCGAACTTCGCCCCTATCGCCAACAAGATGTGGGCGGTGACCCACCTGCGGTAACAACAGGACGTATGGATTTCCATCTGCCAGCGTGCAGGTCTCCGAACCAGCCGACCAACCCCGGCTTGCGGTTCAGGTACCTCACATGTCAACCACCGTTGTGAGATCAGATGCTGAGACCAGGATCCGCGATTGCGGCCGCAGCGACTGTCCTGTGTGCCCTCGTGCCGGTTGTGGCTGCACCAGCAAGTCCAGCGGCAGCGGAAGACCAGCCGCGCTCCGACATCCCGGTCGACCCATGCCAGAAGGTGAGGCCGGGCTTTCATGTGCTGCGATCCTTTGGGAATTCACCTGACGGCTGGCAACCGTGGGGCAGCCCGACGATGGTGTCCAGCACCTTGTGGGGCCGCACGACCTTTGGTGATGGCAACGGCTCCGCCGGGGTGATCTGGTCCATGGACCCGCTTCGCCCCGCGCTGTCGTATCGGATCAAACACCGCTTCGGCGGTAACGTCGCGTACGCGAGCGGCGGATCCGGACCCGATGTCGGCAATCCCCACCACGATTGGATGCGTCTCTCTCCCGACGGCCGTGGCCTACTGGGCGCCGGCAAGTGGGGCGGTCGCTCGGGTGTGGGCGGACTGTTCCTGATCGATACCAAAACCGCCGCCTACCGGCTGCTGCATTCGTTCAACGGTGTGTCGAAGACCAACCCGAAAGGGTCGACCAGCGACGGCGCCAATCCACATAGCAACCCGCAACCGGCACGTGACCTCG
Source organism: uncultured Actinomycetes bacterium (assembly GCA_964556255.1). Classification (GTDB taxonomy): domain Bacteria; phylum Actinomycetota; class Actinomycetes; order S36-B12; family UBA10799; genus JACJWR01. The sequence goes on along the minus strand of CAZKVQ010000094.1, from coordinate 1,005 downwards.
CATCGGGTCGCAGCCTGCTGGTCGGCATGACCGCTTTCGGCGGTACCTCGGGTCTCGGAACGATCTATCGGCTGTGGCCCGGCGGCAGCCACTTCTCGCTGCTGCATTCATTCGATGGACCCAACGGTGCGACGCCCCACGGTTTCGTCATCCAATCGGGTAACTACCTGTACGGGATGACCGGCTCCGGCGGCATCACGCCGCCCCAATCCAACTTCCCGAACAAGGCCGCCTGGGCGCCGTTCTCCCAAGGCAACGGTGTGGTCTTCCGATTGAACATCCGCACCGGGCGGTATCAGGTGCTGCACAAGTTCGGGTATCAGGGCCCTAAGGCGCCCGGCACGTTGCCGGGCGGCGTCATCGACGGCGCTGCGCCCGACCACGGTGGACTGGTTATGCGCAATGGTCGGCTGTACGGCCTGACCACCTATGGGGCACGCAACGGCGGCGGCGCGATGTTCTCAGTCAAACCCGACGGCACCCAGTACAGGCTCATCCGGGCGTTCGGCTCGCCCTCGGCGAGTGGCCAGCTATCGCAGCCTCATGGAACGTTTGTGGCCGGGCCCGGCAACTGGCTTTACGCCTTGACGGCGGCCGGCGGCGCGAACAACGCCGGTGGCGTCTTTCGCTACAACACGGCCAGTGCCCTCTACCAGCAACTGCACGCCTTCAACGGCGCTGCCGGTGGCGCCGTCGGTGAGGACGATCCGGCCGTCGTCGTGAACTGCGGCGGCCGAGTCACCTTGCAGGGCATGACCAAGAACGGCGGAGCGGTCCGATCCACCCTGCTGCCGACTCCGACAGCGCCGGATTGGACGACCAGCCAACCCGTGTATGCCAACGGCATCATCTGGCAATTGGTGCTGCCTCGCGGCTGATCTGAGCAACTGAGCCTCCGCTTCCCGCCCGGGGTAGCCTGTGCCCAAGGGCGGGGTCGGGCCCGTGCGTTCCAGTTCTCGGGGTGGTGGAAGTCGACGTGATGCCCAATCGTCGTTCCACATCCGG
>CAZKVQ010000093.1:0-5169 GCA_964556255.1 uncultured Actinomycetes bacterium | reverse complement strand
CGCAAAGAATGCGAACGCACCACTGTACTGGTCGCCGTCGCGGTGCAGCGACAGGCTGGTCCCGTCCCACACGATCGCGTAATAGTGGAACAAGCCGTCGACAACCTCCAGCCCCCATCCGGAGGTGGCGAAGAATGCGGCGGCCGAGTTGTCGGTCATCTTCGCGGTGCAGTTGGAGCCGTCGTTGGACTCCAGCCAGATCGACCACTCGCCGCCACCGTTGCAGCCGGCCAGGGTCGCCCCGTATTGCAGGGTGGCCCCCGAGGCGGCGTTACGGTTGTACAGCTTGTCGATCTTGGCCCACATGCCCAACGTCCACGGGGTCGCCGACAGTGCGAAGTTGACCCCCGGCGGCAGTTGGACGACAGCACCGGATGAGTCGTCGGTGACCAGGTAGCCGTTGTGCGCGACCGTGTTCGTGTCGGCGCCCGCCTCCAGCCGCACCCCGCTCGATACCCGCGCGGGCCCACTGGCGGCATACGAGGTGGTGCCGGCCAGTCCGGTGACCTGGGACGGCAGATAGGTGACGATCTCGGCGGGCAGCGCATTGCCCAGAATGTCTGGGCACGATGTGCCGACCCCGTCAAGTTGCCAGACCGACGGCACCGGCAGGGTTTGGCGCACCGTCTCGGTATAGGTGGAGTTGAGTTGGCGCCGGGATAGTGGCTTGAATCGGTCGGTGGCGGTGACCGTGACCCGCGCCTCGTCGCCCGAGTTCGACGGGTAGACGGGGCTCCAGTCGTCCACATATCCGGTGAACCGGTCGTAGCCGTTGACCGTCACCCGCAGCCGCACGTTAGGGCGCACGTTCGGGTAGTACGGGGATGACGAGGTGGGGGTGAACCGGCCATCGTTGTTGAACAGGGTCACTGAGCAGGTGCCCATCTGAGCAACGTCGAGCACCGAGTTGCGGCCCCGGCGGATCGTGGTCGGCTCCTGCCAGTCAACATATGTCGACACGTCGGTCCACACTGCGGGCGTGAACTCGATCGCGACAACGAACGCTGTGGGGCGCCCCAACGGCACCCCGCCGTCATAGGCGACGGTGGCCGAGTCGTAGGTGACAACAGTGTCGTTGTAGGTGACCGCCACGTCAGCCAGCCAGATTGAGTTGCAGGCCGCGATTCTTGGCGTTCTGGAGCGCGGCGACGACCTCGCGCGCCATCTGGTCCTTGGTGGCGAACACCGACCCTGAAATGTGGACGTGGATCTCGGTAGTGCCCGCGCCGGGAGTTGAGGCAGGTGCGCCGAAGAACTGCGCAGCTTTCGATAACGGTACGACAGCCTCGGGGCCGTCTTCGCCAATCATTGCCAGCGTTGGCCGGGTAGCGATACCGCCGGCGGCCAGCATCGGGATCTTGAAGTCGATGTCAGTGCCGGGGACGTGGAAGCCTTTACCGCCGAGGGTGCGATTCCACAGGTCACGAATCCAGTTGAACGCGGCCTCGGCTTTGTCTTTGATCCCGTCCCAGATCCCGGTGAAGAATCCCTTGATTCCGTTGGCAGCGTCGCGCAGTCGATCCCGAACCCAGGAAACCTTGGACCAGACCGCATCCCACACGTCGCGGACCTTCTCCCACATCGAGTGGAAGGCACCCTTGATCCATCCGGCGATAACGTGAATGCCGTTGGAGAACTGTGCAAACTTGCCCCTGAACCAGTCGATCACGGACCCGATCCCGCGCCAGATCGCACCCAGGAATGCTGCCATCACGCGGAAACTTGTCACGATCCAGCCGATGACAGTGCGGATGACAGGCCAGACGTGGTCGCGCCAGAATCCGACGAAACCTGAGATGACAGTCCAGATGGCGCGGAACACTGTCGAGATGATCTTCCACAGGAACTTGTAGTATTCGACGATCAGCCCGACGACCCGCTTGATAATGGGCCAGGCGGTGTCCATGAACCATTGCACGACGGCCTGGATGACGGTCTTGATCGCCTTCCACACGGTGTCCACAATCTTGCGGAACCAGGAGAAATGGGTGTAGGCGTAGATGACGCCGGCGACGAGCGCGGCGATGGCAATCACGATCAGCCCGATCGGGTTCGCTGCCAGTGCAGCATTGAGCGCCCACTGGACCGCAGTCCACGCGATTGTGGCACCTTTGACGACCAGCATCGCGACACCGCCGGCGACAAGCGCGATCCGGTTGGCGACGATGGAGGCAGTGTTGGCAACCCATGCGACGGTGGACGCCAGCATGGGCTGGAGGTACAGCAGCCACGTGGCCCGGCCTAGCATCATGGCGACTTGAATGCCGCGGATCAGCCCGGACGTGACAGCAATGACGGTGTTGACGACGGTTGTGACGGCGCGCACCACGCCCATCGTGACGTTGTACACCTTCCACGCCGCCATCAGCGCGATCACGGCAGAGGCGAGCGGCAACAGCCAGCCCTTGTTCGCTTTGATCCAGTCCACCGCGGACCTGAACGCGGGCACCAGCTTCTCGGTCATAAACGCTGCGAGTTTGGTTAGGACCGGATAGAGCTCTTTACCGATGGTGACCTGAAGCCCTTTGAGCGCTTCGCCGAACTTGCGTTTAGCGGCAGTGTTGGCCTTGACTGCGTCGAGGTCCTTGCCTGACAGTGTGGTGCCGAGTTTGTCCGACTCGGCCATCAGGGCCGCTACCCCGTCTTTTCCTTTCAGGAGGAACGGCATCATCGCCATTCCGTTTTTTCCGAATAGCGACATGGCCAATGCTGAGCGCTCTGCACCTGCCGGCATGTTCTTGAACTTCTCGGCGATCAGCGGGAGGAGTTCGTTCATCGGCTTCACTTTGCCGTTGGCATCCTGGAACGAGATCCCGAGCGACTTCGCCGCCTTGTCGTTAGCAGCGAGGTGCTTCTCCAGAATGCCGATGCCCTTGGCGGACGTTTCGCCTGACACCCCGGACATGGTGAACGCGTGCGCCAGCCTCGAGGCGTCCTCGGCGGACCCGCCCATGTAGCGCTGAAGTTTGAGAGTTTCGCTGCCCAGGTCGGAGAAGGCGTTGATCGAGTTGCGGGCGAAGTCGACGACCTTGGAAGCGGCGAACGCGGCACCCATCCCGCCGGCGACCCCAGCCGCGGTCGTGCCCACTTTGCGGAAAGTCGAACTTGCGGACACATCTTGGCCGAACAGTTTGAACGTCATCGCAGTGCTAGCCACGGGCCGCCTCCTTCTGCTGTTCGTTCCATTGGTCTGCCGCGTGCGCGAACATAAGCCACACGTCTAACGTCAAGTCCCATACGTTGAGCGGGGTGATCCCCGGCCACACATGGCAGACGGTCACCAGTCGGGACACGACGTGCGTTTCGAGGTCGCCGATCCGCTCCCGGCCCGAGGTCTTCTTCCGCCCCGACCTGAAACCGGATCGGCTTACGGGGAAGGGTCCGGGCCTGTATCGCTCTCGTCTTCGATGAACTCCAACGATTCGAGCGGGAAGTCGCACGCCTGCTCGAAGGTGAGCGACCGTTCGCCGGCTTTGCGCCGAGACAGCCAGATCAGCGCCCCGAACGCGACCAGGCCCTCCTCAGTGTTGAGGATGTTCTCGGGCTCCTTACCGTCTTCGTCTTCCTCTTCATCTTCGGGTTGCGCCTCGGCGAAGATGCTCTGCAACTGGTCCACATCCATGCCGGTCTGCTTCTTCAACTCCAACAGGTCAAGCAGGGATAGCCGCCCCAGTTCTGCCACGTCGTACTCGACGCCTTCGATCTTTATCTTCATGTCGTCTCCTCCGGTGGTGCTAACTCTTGGGTAGTTGGTTCACCGTGTCGGCCAGGGCTTTCTTGACTGCGGTCTCGATCTGCGGCGCATGTTTCTGGATGACAGAGCCGAAGTAGGGCCGCCCGACTTGGGGTGCCCAGGCGCCGGTGCCGAACACCGGGTGTCGCCACCCGCCATCCCGATCCCAGGACCGCTTGAGTGCTTTGGATGCCGGGTCGGAGCCGCGAGAAACAATGAACACGCCCACCCGCTTCGACTTGTCCGATGCCGCGATCTGCACCTTGACGCCCTTGGCGATCTTGGCACGCAACTCGTGACGGCTGAACTTGACTTTGGCGCCGGCCTTGGCGTTCTTGACCACCCGAGGCGGTTTCACCACCTCGGCTTTCACTTCGGCCACGGACTCAGTCGCCGCTTTACGCAGGTCGCGCCGCAGGTTCAGGTAGATCTTCTTGTCGAACGCTTTGGCCTGCTTCAGCACCAGGTGGAACTCGCGGGCGTCGACCGACAGATCGACCGCACGCTTGCCTGGTTGTGCCACGACTAGAGAGCGGTGTCAGCCGTGCGCAGAACCGCCCATATCGGTTGCGTGGCGGTCAGGTTGTCCAGCACGTCGAAGTCGACCGCCATCGTGATGAGGTCGGTGCCGTTGGCCTTGGGCAGTTCGCCGTTGAGCTTGATCTCCGGGAGGATGATCTGCAACGTGGCGGTGCCGCTGGACAGGGCCTCGGACGACACGAACGTTAGGCTGAGCGCCAGGGGGCTATCGGCCATGTAGGCGTTGAGCAGCGCCTGGTCGGTGTACTCGGCGGTGAGCTTCCCACTGATGTCCCGCAGGCCGTAGGTAGGTGAGAGCATCTTGCCCGCACCGGAGTAGTTGAACCGGTCGGCGGTCAACTTGTTGTCGACCTTGACGCTGAAGTCGCGCACGTTGGCCACCGAGGTGCCGCCGGAGGCGAGCGCGGTGGTGGTGGGTGCGGTGACCGTGCCACCGATGGTGATCGACCCCTGGGCGAAGTGGAACAGGTTAGGGGTCGTCACATAGGACGGGGTGGCATACGTCGTCGAGGTCACGACGTCGCGGAAGATCCAGGAGGACTTGACCTTGGCAATGTCGCCTTGCGGGCAGTCGATCTCGAACGAGTCGACCACGCCACCGTTGTAGGTGTAGGGATCAACCGTTCCATCGGCGCGCACGACACCCTTCTGCACCGTCATGGACGGCGGGGTAGGGCCGGTACCGAGGGTGAAGTTCTGCTGGTAGGTGGTGCCGGAGACCAGCGTCGAGGTGCCGGCGCCGAAGCACGACTGGAGTAGCGTGCCGAGACCCTTGGAGGTCAGTTCGACGGTGAGGTCGCCCTTGGCCTGGGTTTCGGTGACGACGCGGCGCGCGGAGCGGGCAACCTTGGAGCCCACTCGGATGCCGGCGCCCTGCTTGACGGTCTTGGAGTAGT
>CAZKVQ010000092.1:1430-5436 GCA_964556255.1 uncultured Actinomycetes bacterium | reverse complement strand
GGCGGACCCCCCAACGACGACCTGGCAGCCCAATGGCACGGGTACGACCTGGCCCACGCCCTTGCGGAGGCGTTCGACGTGCCGGTGAAGGTTGCCAACGACGCCGACGTGCAGGGCTGCGCCGTGGTGAAGGGCGACGGCTTCGAATTCGTGATGACGCTGGGGACCGGGTGCGGAACGGCGGTCTTCAGTAACGGCCGACTGCTACCGCATATGGAGTTGTCGCACGCACCGTTCCGGCAGGGCGATGACTTCGACGCGCAGATCGGCAACGCGGCGCGCAAGGAGTTGGGCAACAAGCGCTGGCGGAAGCGGGTCCTGAAGGCCATCAAGGCGTTCGACAACTTCCTCTTCTTCGACCACATCTACGTGGGTGGCGGCAATGCCAAGCACATGCCGGCCGCCAGCCTCGGACCGAAGGCGACCATTGTCCCCAACACCGCCGGCATTTTGGGCGGTATCCGTATCTGGGACATGGACTACGAGAACTAGACTGTCACCGTGACCAGGTGGCTGACGAAAGACGAGCAACTGGCGTGGCGACGTTGGCTCGCCATGCAGCGGCTGATGCATGAGGTACTCGACCGGGAACTCCGCGAGGAGACCGGGGTGTCCATGGCGGACTACGAGATCCTGGTGCACCTCTCGGAGTCCCCTGAGCGACGGGTACGGATGGCCGATCTGGCACACGCGACCCTTGCCTCCCGCAGCCGTCTCTCACACCAGATTGACCGGATGGAACGAGCCGGCTGGGTCACCAGGGAGCGCTGCCGGGAGGACCTCCGGGGTCAGTGGGCGATCATGACCGAGGACGGGTGGTCGTTGATTCAACGAGCAGCGCCCGTCCACGTCGAGGGCGTGCGCCGTCACATGGTTGACCCGCTGGGTGATCGCTTCATCGGATTCGGGGAGCTCTGCAACGAGGTCGTGGCGCCGCTGATGGCCGCCCTGCCCGGTGTCAGCCCACCGCTGCTGCGCGAGGACGCGGCGCCGGCAGCTAGTTGATGGCCCGTCGCGACGGCCACCCGGAGGCCAGCGCACCACTGACGGTCGCCTCGGCCCTCACGCCGGTACGCCGCATCGGCTCGTTCGTACTCGGCTGCCCGCCGTGGCTGCTGGGAGTAATCGCGCTCGCGCTGGCACTGCTCCGCAACGGGATCCACTTCGATATCGGGTCCGCTGATTTCGCGGCGGGTGCCCGGGAACTGCCGAAGCCGCTGAACTGGTTCTCCTCCTCGTGGGGACCGCTGGTGGTGGGGCGACTTACCGGAATCGACGCCTCGACGTGGGCCTGGAACGCCGGCTACCTCGTGGCGACCCTGGCGGCGCTGACCCTCGCGGTGGTGATCATCCTGCGGCGGCCGACACCTCGTCGACGGATCGCTGTGCTGCTTCTTGCGTGCAGCCCGCTTCCGGCCGTGCTGCTGTACGGCATCGGCCGATACGACCTGTTCCTCATCACAGGTGCCGCCCTCATCGCTCTGTCTCACCGTTGGTGGCTTGTGCTGGTCGGTTCACTGATCGCCAGCAGCGGCAACCCCGAGCAGTCCATCGTGGCGGCGATCTGCCTGTTCCTGGTCGCGATGGCTCCCCGATTCCGCGCCAAGCGCCGACACGCGCTGGTGTTCCTGGGCGTGGCCTTCGTGAACTGGGTTGCGGTCTCGCTGTGGTTCGACCATTTCGACGTGGCGGGTTCCCGAGCGTTGTTCTATCCGGTGTGGGCCTTCAAGTCGGTGACCGGCTTCCTCTACGCGTTCCCCGTCAGCCTCTACACCTGGTACGGAGCCATGTGGCTGATAGTGCTCTTCGTGATCGGGTCACTCACAGGCCGCTCGAGATGGTGGGTTGTTGCCGGACTGCTGGTTCTTCCGGGATTGTTCACGGTCACCACGTTGGACGGTACGCGGGTGTTCGTGTGCGTTGTGGCGGCGGCCTCACTGTTCGTGGTCCACGAGCAATTGCACGATGTCGAGCACGGGGAGATCGAGCGATTGCTGCCGGATCCGGTCCGGTCTGGCCCCGACCCACGCAACCAGGCCGCCGTGGCAGGACTGGTCGCATGTGCCCTGGTGTTCCTGCCGAGTCTCTACTACTACGGCTTCAACGGCGATATCGCAACGCCCTGGGAGTTCCTGCACGGCCCGCTTGACCCACTGATCAAGACGTGGGAGAACGCCGTGCAGCCGTGGGTCGACGAGTTCAGCAATAGTGTCGGATAGAGCTTGCCCGACGAGTTCGGCCAGGTCGGTACTCTCCGGGCAGGTTGGTCGTGGCGCCCATCGCGACCGTAGAGTGAGGCATGCGGGTCATCATCGGATCGGCGCGCTCTGCGGGCGTGCTGCACTGAACAACGGGAGGGATGCGTGGCGGAGTTGACGAGCCCCGACGCCGAGCCATCCCGGGAGGCCGACTTCGAACCGCCGGCCGCCCGACCAGTCCTGGAACCTGACTTCTACCGTCAACTCGTGGAGTACTCACCCGACGCGGTAGTGCTCCAAGGGCTGGATCGAACGATCGAATACGCCTCCCCCGAGATCACAGCGCTCACGGGCTGGTCCGGGGATGAATTGGTTGGCCGGTACAGCACAGACCTGTGGCATCCAGATGATGTCGACAGATCGACCGCTGCCCGCGGTCAGATGTTCGATGGTTCACGTGGGGTCGACAAGATTCGGTTCCGTGGTCGGTGGTTGTGCAAGGACGGAAGCTATCGCTGGGTTGACGTCGCCGCGCGGCCTGTGCTCGACGCCGACGGGAGTCCCACCCACCTCGCGGTAATGGCGAGGGACGCAGAGGCCGCTGTGCGCTCTGAGCAGGAACAGGCACTCGCCTACGAACGCTACCGGCTGGTCCTGGAAGGGACCAGCGACATCGTCGCCCTGCACAGCCCCGACGGGACCCTGGAATGGATCTCGCCCGCCCTCGAACGACAGCTCGGCTGGACCGTCGAGCAACGGCTATCCGGGGATACTGTGTTGGTGCACCCCGAGGACGCCCACCTCCTGGCCGAGGTGCGTGACCACCTGCGGTCGGGTCTCGACCAGGAGACAGCGCGAGTGAGGATGCTCCGTTCCGACGGTAGTTACCGCTGGATGGATTCGACAGCTCGAGCCCTGCGCGATGAAGGTGGCGACGTAGTGGCGATAACCACGGTCACCCGCGATGTTCATGACACGGTGCTCGCCGAGAGGGCGCTGCGATCGAGTGAGGCGACCTTGAAGGCGACGCTCGACTCGTTGTTGGACCCCCACGTCGTCCTGCGCGCGGTGGCCGACGAGATGGGCAAGATCATCGACTTCGTCTTCGTGGAGGTAAACGACGCTTTCGTCTCGCAGAATCAGGTCGAGCGCAGAGCGGTGCTCGAGAGGGAACTCAGCCAACTTCTGCCGGATCACCTTCGCGAGGAGTTCGTCGAGGCGTTTCGCCACGTGGTCGAGAGCGGTGAGCCGCTGTCACTGGACAACCTCCTGTTCGATCCCGAGAACCTGGGCCGCAGCGATGCCCAGCGCCTCGACATCAGGGCGATGCGGATCGGGGACGACAAGGTGGCGTGCACCTGGCGGGACGTCACCGACAGGTACCTCGCGGTCCGCCAGTTGGCCCGCAGCGAGCAGCGATTCCGGCTCGCGATGTCCTCCGCCCCTGAAGGTATCGCCGTGGTCGACTTGGATCGTCGGTTCCTCGAGGTGAACCCCGCGCTGTGCCGCATGCTGGGCCGCTCGGAGGACTGGCTGTTGGCGCACGGCATCGCCGACATCGTTCACCCCGACCATGAGGACCTCGATCGGGAAATGCGCGAGCTGGTGGTCTCCGGTGAAGCCGAGTCGGTCACCCGCGAGAAGCGCCTGGTTCGTGCCGACGGCTCGCTGGTCTGGGTGCGGATGTCTGGCCGCGCAGTAGATGCCCAGGATCTGTCCAAAGGGGTGGTGGCCATCATGGAGGACATCACCCAGGAACGGGCCGCCATGGGGGCACTGCGCAAGGCGCAGGCCGTGGCTGAAGAGGC
>CAZKVQ010000092.1:0-1420 GCA_964556255.1 uncultured Actinomycetes bacterium | reverse complement strand
GGTGTGTTACTGGATGAGGCAGGCGACCCGTTGTCCTTCGTCTCTCAGTTCGACGACATCACCGAAGCCCGCGAGGCCCGCCTCGAATTGGAGTTCCTCGCCGCTCACGACGACCTCACAGGCCTGGTCACGCGGGGAACCTTGATGCGGAAACTCGATGCGATGGTCGGCGGCGCGGACAATCCAGGTTCTCGAACGGGCGTCTTGTTCATCGACGTCGACGGGCTGAAAGCCCTGAACGACAACTACGGTCACGCGGTCGGTGACCAGATCCTCATCGAGGCGGCCAACCGAATCGCCAACAGCGTCGGCCAGCAGGACGTGGTCGCGCGGATAGGGGGTGACGAATTCGTCGTCGCCCTGCCGAAGGTCGGATCCGGTGCCATCGCCGAGAACCTGGCCCAGCACATCCTGCGCGCTTTCGACGCGCCGGTGCACGCGGGCGGGGAGGACATCTTCGCGAGCGTCAGTATCGGCACCTCCATCGCCGACCCGGGTGAATCCCCGGAACGGGCTCTGTGGCAGGCCGACCGAGCCCTGTACCGGGCAAAACGGGAAGGCCGCGCGCGTGTTGCGACCTGGTCGGGACAGGGCGGCGTGTGACACGACCACTGACGCGGGTGACACGTCAGCCAGGGTCCGCATCAACTACCCTTGCAGCTGACAAGCCGGCCGGGCGGCCGCGGCTGGGTGACCTAGTCGAGGAAAGTCCGGACTCCACAGGGCAGGGTGGTGGGTAACGCCCACCCGGGGCGACCCGCGGGAAAGTGCCACAGAGAGTAGACCGCCCCGCGAGAGCGGGGTAAGGGTGAAACGGTGGTGTAAGAGACCACCAGCACCGCAGGTGACTGCGGTGGCTCGGCAAACCCCACCCGGAGCAAGATCGAGAAGGACTGCCACCCGGCAGTCCGCGCAGGCGGGTTGCCCGCCCAACGCCTGCGGGTAGATCGCACGAGGCCGATGGCAACATCGACCCCAGATGGATGGCCGCCGCCGCTGACGCGGCACAGAATCCGGCTTACAGGCCGGCTTGTCACCCCGCTTGCCGCCGGAGTCGTCGATGACGCTGTCTGACAGAATGGCACCAGACGGCTCCGGGGCAATCCCCCCGACAACCTCGGAGCCGTCGCTCTCGAGCGGAACCATGCGGCCCCCGCCAGGCGTGCGGCCGCACGTGCCACCTCCGTGTGGTCAAGGTCATAGAGGTTCCGTGACCCAGATCACGGTTAGACCGGGCCGGCACCGGGGACAATGTAGGTGAAGGCGCACCCTCACAGGATGCGCCGAGGCGCCCGACCTCCACTCTTGGTGATGGAGGACAGCCGGCCGCCGATACCCGGTCCCAGACCTATGGCAGCACCTCCACTCTTGGTGATGGAGGACAGCCGACAGATGTGATGTCGATGCCCAGGGCTTCGCG
>CAZKVQ010000091.1:0-5817 GCA_964556255.1 uncultured Actinomycetes bacterium | reverse complement strand
GCGGCGATCGAAGTCGCGGGCGTAGGCGGTGCTGCGGGCTTCAACCCAGACCGCGGCCGCGAACCCGACCAGGGTGCCGACGATGAAGATCGTCGCATCGAGCAGATGTGCCCAGGTCATCGCTTCACCTTCGGCGCGTGCATATGGGAAGAGGCACCCCGCAGGCAGCGGTGGGGCCTACGCCGCTGCGGAGGCAGTTGATAGCCGCCGTAGCCGGTGCCACCAAATCGAATCGGGCGGTTCTTAGCCATTTGGTCTCCTCTGTGGTGTGGGTGGGTAGGTGGCGGCGCGAGCACCGGGGATTGGGCTCGCGCCGCCATGACGCTCAACCGCTGGACCTGGCGGGAACGTCAGTCGGGGTGGTCATGCGGCACTCGCGATCAGCTCGGCGAGAGGCACGTCAAGCCACGAGGCGACCTTGGCGAGCTCATCCACGTCCCAGGCGACATCGCCCTTGAGCCGGGAGGAGACCGAAGGTTGGGAAAGCCCGAGGACCGCAGCGAGTTCGCCCTGGGTTCGCTGGCCGCGAGCCATGCACGCTCGGATCTCCCCGGACACGACCTGGGTTGGGCTTTGATCTGTAGGCATGCCGTCACACTAGAGGGTCATCGTTTCGGATGGCAAGCATATTCCGAAAGTTTCGCGCACGGTGTCGAAAGTAGGACTACCGGATTATTGGCTGAGCCGATATAGTGGAGATATGAGCATCCAGGCAGAGACGTCGAAACGCTTGCCCCTCAACGAGATTGCCGCCGCAGAGGTGCGGGGCTACGTCATGGAATCTCCTGCAAGACTGAGGCAAGCAGCAGCCGCCGCGTGGGTGGCATGAGGTGAGGGGACGATCATGGTTGATCCGTCGAAAGTTGAAGTGTCACCAGACGGTCAGTGGGTGTACGACGGATACCAGTGGTGGCCGCTGGCGCAGGTGCCGCCGGGCACACAGACAGCGCAGGGTTACGTCTGGGATGGCCAGCAGTGGCATCCGCCGGCACAGCAACCGGCGCAGAAGAAGGGTAAGGCTGGCCTTATCGGCGGGATCATCCTGGCCGGCGTTGTGGCTGTCGTCATCATCGGCATATTCGGCGTGCTCTCCGGGGGTTCTCCGTCCAGCAACCCGGGCAGTGTCGCAGCCAGCTCGTCACCGTCTAACGGCGTGGACAAGGTGTTGGGTTCCAAGGATGCTTCAGCGGATGCCACGGTCGGGCCGCTGCGAAGGTCCGACTTCGGCGCCGAGGCGCTCGTCAAGGTGACGAACTCCAGCGAGAAACGTTCCAACTATGCCGTCGACCTGTCGGCGGTGTCAGCCGACAGTAAGACTCAGTACGCGACGACGATGGTCTACATAGAGAATGTGGACCCCGGCCAGTCGGCGCAGGAGACGGCCTCATTTTTGGAGCAGGTTCCCGCCGGTGCGAAGGTGACGATCAAGACGGTGGAGAGGACGTCCGCGGTCGGCTAGCAACGACAACGAACCCCCCGGACCCTAGATGCAGGGTTCGGGGGGTTCGTCTATCTCGTTCAGATGCTGGGCCAGTGCGGCCAGCGGGTCAGCCGCGACCACAGCAGCCGCAGCAGCACCGCGGCGAGACTGTTGCTCACCGCAGACGCTCCGGGAGATGTTCGCCGCGCAGGATCGCCGCCACCATGTAGCGGGTGGACCACGCCGGATCGCCTGCTTTCATCCACGCCACGATGGCGGCTCGCTCCTCGGCGGCGCCGAGTTCTTTCCCGACGTCCACGCCCTCGTCAAAGTGGGACTTCGCCATGTCTCAGCGGACCTCTGTCCAGGTCGCCGCCGCAGCCGTGTTGCAGGTACCCGTACCGACCAGCGTCGTCTCCCACAGCAGCGGAGCCAGGTCGTAGGTCAGCCGCGAGTCGTGCAAGGTTTCCGGCAGTCCTACCCGCAGCCGACCGAAGGCATCGTTAGCAACCGTGGTGGTCATGTCTACTTCACCAGCGGCAGTGCAGTGGCCAGACGCTGGATGAACGCGTCACTGCAATAGATGACGTTCACCGCCGGTCGCTGCTTCAGCACGACGTCGCCCTTGGAGACCGGCACCAGATGTCCGCCAGCCTGCAAGAACCAAGCGCCCTTACCGTTCCCGCCAACAAATACGTTCATCGCTTCGTCCTCATCTGTGAAGGGAACCACCTGCGGCGGTTCAACTTTCGGGGGTGCAGCGTTCAGTCGGGGGCGACCGAACACGGTGAACAGGCCAGGTGAGCGCAGATAGTCCGCGCCCCTGCCGTCAGGGGTGGTGTTCCATTCGCGGGTCACCACATAGTCGGGCCAGTTGGATGTGTCGATGATGAGCACGGCGTGGTCGGATTCGCCGGTGGCGCCCCAGCCGTTGCCGCCCCAGTCGATGATGCCCCAGTCTCCGGGCTGCGGTACGTCCACCGCCATCCCGAGGTCGAACGTGGCAGCGGCCCCGGTCGGCGTGTACGACAGGTCGGGGAAGTCCACGCCCATCGTCAGCCCGGCCAGGAAGTACACGCGGCATACGCCGATGCCGCAGTGCTGGACATACGACCCGCCGAAGTAGCCGGTCCACGGCGGGAGATTCTGGATGGAGACGTACCCGTTGTCGTCGCGCCAGATCTCGCCCATAGCCTCATCGGAGGCGGCGAGGATGTCCGCGGCGGTGGTCATTTCGGGGTCACAATGTTGGCGGGATCGGTGGCCGCGTCCAGGTTGTTGTAGGCGCCACCAGTCGGGCCGACCGGCGGCTCGAGCCCGCCGAGGTCGTCGGGTAGCGCAGCGTCGGCGGGTTCAAGGGTTTCCGAGACGAGCGACGGGGTGCCCTTGTCGCCGAACCCCGCCGAGGCTACCGACGTCGCGACCGATAGCAGCGCGGCGATCCCGGCGGCGATCAGCGCAGCCTGCCACTCGTCCCACCCGGCCACCCCGACGACCAGCCCGGCAGCGACGAGCGTCTGCGCGAACGTTTTGACAGCCCGCTCCGCGGCTTGCTTCCAGAACTCACTCGTCCACATCATTGTTCTCCTCATCCTTGAATGCATGACGTTTCAGCCACAGCGAATGCCAGCCCCGGGGCAGGAAGAAGTCGGCGAAGCGCAGCGTCAGCACGGTGACGGCGCCAACGAACAGCGCCCACCGCTCCTCAGACACGGCCACGATTGGTGTTGGCAGACACTTCCAGCAGGTAGGTGCCAGCCCCACCGACAGTCCAGGCGACGGCCAGCCAGGCGCCAGACGAAGCCGCGGTGCCCTCCTGGTCGAAGAAGAACGCCGCCCTTGTCGCGAATACCCCGACGAATAGCAGCAGCCCGATCCGGGCTGCCCGGTGCGACCGCGCCCACCAGCCCCACCACAGCGCCAGCGTCGAACAGACAGCCGCCGAACCGACGATGAGCGCGGCCACCGAAAGGTCGTCGAAGGCTCTGCCGTAGTCGTTGCGGCTAACAAACTCGACGAACGCGATCGACATGGCGGCCAACGATGCGGCCAGAAGGAACGGGGCGATCCTGCGGCCTAGGAACAGCCACGGCAGTTCGGTGGACGGCCCTTCAGGGGAACCGGACATTTGACACGATCCTCCGATCGGGAGAGCCCGCACCCGCGCGGGGAGACGGGCCGCACGGGTGCGGGGGTTTAGGTGCCGACCCACTGAACGGACAGGGTCGACGGGCCGATGCCGGTCACTGATGTGGTGAGCGCGCCGCCCGAGTTTTGATACACCCCGAGCTGCACGTCGGTGGCGCCATCCAGATAGATCAGCGCCGACACGCAGATGGGAAGAACGTGTCCGGTCGCGACGTAGCCGGGGATGCCGGACTGTGCGTGCAGGGTGGCCCCGTTCTGGGTCATGATGTATAGCCGGCGGGTGCCAGTGGCGCTGGACGTGAATCCGGCGTTGCCGTTGACCTGGTAGTAGCCGGGCAGGTCGGGGGTGATGCGTTCCGGGTTCGTCGAGTTGTCATGCCACGCACCGATGTCGAAGACGTCAAGGTTGAAGCTGATGGCGGTCACTGTGGAGTCGTTGATGGACTGCGTGGTGGTGCGCTGCACTTTGCACACCTTCGCCGCGAACCCCCACGTCTGCGCAGCGCCGACCTGCGAGTTGACGTCACTGGCGCGCCAACGTTGCCCCGCATAGTAGGTGTTCAAGGTTGGGACTGCGACCACAGGAAGCCTCCTAGTAGGCGAGGACGAGGGAACCGGCGATCGTCACCGGCGCCCCGATCGGATGCGCGGCTGCGGCGGTGCCGTTGACGCCGCGGGTGACGGTCAAAGATTGGGTTCCAGCGTGGGCTGGGCTGTCGAAGTAGGGCAGCGCGGCGGCGGACGCTTCCCACAGGATCGCGTCGACGAAGCAGTAGTCGCCGATGTCGCACAGTTCGGCGTTGCCGATGCGAATGTGTGCGGTCGCCGCGTAGGAGGTGAACGTGGCCGTAACCTGCTCCCAGCAGCCGTAGCGAGTCGTCGTGCCGGTAGCCACAACACCGGAGTGGTAGATGACCATCTGCGCTTTCGGCATTCCGGCTGGCACCCAGATGCGTGCCGACAGCGTGTAGGTGGTGCCGCCGGACAGTCCCGAAACCTCGAAGTCGGCGTAGGCGTCGCCGCCGTAGTGTGCGACCGTGTAGACGACCTGTGCAGACCACGAACCTGAGTAGGACTTGGCGCGGACCCGGTTGATCGTGGCGTCGGTGTAGGTCCAGCCGGTCAGGCTTGTCGTCTCAAAGTCGCCGTTGGTCATCATGTTGGTGCGGGTCAGTGATGGCGCCGACCCGGCGGTGACCGTCATCTGCTCGGAGCCGACTTGGATGTCGTACGGCAAGTCTGCGCCGGTCCAGTAGAAGCCCGGCGATGCGGTCACCGGCAGGGTTGTCGCCGACGAGGTGACAGCGGCGGTGAGCCCTTCACCGTTGGACTCCAACCGGCCCAGAATGTCATCGTCGAGCACGATTTCGCCGGGGGTGATCGGCGACGTATCAAACGTGACCGCCACCGCGCTTTGACTGTAGACCTCGGTGAGTCCTTCGACGTAACCGTGGAAGACGGTCGACGCCGACGATGCCGGTAGCCCGGTCACCTCAATGTGTGAACCGATATCCAGCGCCAAGGTCGTGTCGTAAATGCCTGCGGTGGACGACGTGAGCAGGTCGACAGTCACCTGGTCGACGCGGGGGACGGCATCTCCGAACGCGGACACCTGCCAATGCGCATAGTGCGCCGCCTGCACCGAGTCGGACACTCCCAGCGAAACTGCCGACGTCAGGGTGCCATTGAGCGACGTCGATTCGGCGGCAATGGCGGTGGCAGATCCGCCGGTTGCGGCGGTCACGGTCACAGAGTTGACGATTCTGGAGTCGCTCAAAGGTGCTGCGAAGTCGGTACCGGACGTGTCGGCCTCCTGCGCGAAGGTCGCATCCGGGGCGGAATCCATCGCACGCGCATACCGGTCGGCCATTCTGGCGATGCCCGAGCCGTCGATGTAGAAGACGCCCCGCTCGGCCTGCGCGACTTCCTGAAACAGCGTCAGCAGGTCTTTACCGGCAGTGTCCAGCGCGCCGTGGCGGGCCTGGGAGGAGCCCAATAGCGAGGCGGGGCCGTTGTCGGCCAGCTGCTCGGCCCAGGGAATGTCGGCCATCGCGAACAGTCGCCACGCCCGGTCCTGGGTCAGTTCCGCAGCGAACCCGGTAACCGAAGCATTCATGATCTCGGCCATGTCTGAGGCGCTCATCGCCATCGGGGTGTAGGTGACCGAGGAGACGGTGACATCGGGATGGTTCCAGACACGGCGCGTCTCCGAGGTCGCCGCCCACCACGAGACTGGCGGTTGGGACTCG
>CAZKVQ010000090.1:0-6206 GCA_964556255.1 uncultured Actinomycetes bacterium | reverse complement strand
GGTCGTGGATCAGCTGAGCGAGATCCTCGATCGAGTAGATGTCGTGGTGCGGCGGCGGCGAGATCAAGCCCACACCCGGCGTCGAGTGTCTGGTCTTCGCGACCCACGGATACACCTTGTGGCCCGGCAGCTGACCGCCCTCACCAGGCTTCGCGCCCTGGGCCATCTTGATCTGGATGTCGTCCGCGTTGACCAGGTACTCGCTGGTGACGCCGAACCGCCCGGAGGCGACCTGCTTGATCGCCGACCGCTTCAGGTCGCCGTTGGACATCCGGCTGAAGCGTTCCGGATCCTCCCCGCCCTCACCGGTGTTCGACTTCGCGCCCAGCCGGTTCATGGCGATCGCCAGCGTCTCGTGGGCCTCGCCGGAAATCGAGCCGTAGGACATGGCCCCGGTGGAGAACCGTCGGACGATCTCGGAGATCGGCTCGACCTCCGACAGCGGCACCGGGGGACGGTCGGAGGACAGCTCGAACAACCCGCGGAGCGTCATCAACTGGGTCGACTGGTCGTCGATCTTCGACGTGTACTGCTTGAAGATGTCGTACCGCTTCGCCCGGGTGGAGTGCTGGAGCCGGAAGACCGTCTCCGGGTCGAAGAGATGGGGTTCCCCTTCCCGACGCCACTGGTACTCCCCACCGACCTCCAGCGCACGGTGCGCCGAAGACGACCCGGACTCGGGGTAGGCCGTCCGATGGCGGGATGCCACCTCGGCGGCGATCACGTCCAACCCGACCCCGCCCAACTTGGATGTCGTGCCGGTGAAGTAGCGGTCGACGAGTTCGTGACTCAGACCGATCGCCTCGAACACCTGGGCACCTCGGTAGGAGGCGACGGTCGAGATACCCATCTTGGACATCACCTTCAGAACGCCCTTCCCGAGCGCCTTGACCAGGTTGCGTACCGCGGTGGCGGACTCGACACCGGTCAAGTAGCCCGACGCCACCAGGTCCTCGACCGTCTCCATCGCCAGGTAGGGATTCACCGCGGCCGCGCCATAGCCGATGAGCAGGGCCACATGGTGGACCTCCCGGACGTCGCCGGCCTCGATGAGCAGACTCATCTGGGTCCTGGTCTTGTGCCGGACAAGGTGGTGGTGCACCGCGGAGGTGAGCAGCAGCGAAGGGATCGGTGCATGCTCGTGATCGGCGTCGCGATCACTCAACACCACGAACCGCACGCCCTCGGCCAACAGCTCGTCCATCTCGGCGCAAATCTCGTCGAGGCGCTCTGCGAGGGCCTCGTGGCCGCCCTCCACCCGATAGAGGCCGGAGATGCGAGCAGCTTGGAAACCGGGCAGGTCACCGTCGAGGTTGATGTGCAGGATCTTCGCGAGCTCATCGTTGTCGATGACCGGGAAGGGCAGCACCACCTGTCGGCAGGCGGCCGGGGTCGCTTCCAGCAGGTTGACCTCCGGGCCGATGTTGGAGTACAGCGAGGTGACGATCTCCTCCCGCAGGGCGTCCAGCGGCGGGTTGGTCACCTGGGCGAAGAGTTGCGAGAAGTAGTCGAAGATCAGTCGCGGCCGGTTGGAGATGGCCGCGATCGGGGTGTCCGTCCCCATCGGGCCGAGTGCCTCGCCACCGGTGCGCGCCATCGGGTCGAGGATGATCCGCAGCGCCTCCGCGGTGTACCCGAAGGTCTGCTGGCGCCGGGCGACCGAGGCGAGGGGGTGCACGATGTGCTCCCGTTCGGGCAGCTCTTCCAGATGGACCAGACCCGCGTGCAGCCAGTCCGCATACGGCTCGGCGGCCGCCAGCTCGGCCTTGATCTCGGAGTCCTCGATGACCCGACCGGCCACCGTGTCGACCAGGAACATCCGCCCCGGCTGCAGTCGCCCCTTGCGGATCACGGACGCGGGGTCGACGTCCAGGACACCGGCCTCCGATCCCAGCACCACCAGACCGTCGTCGGTGACCCAGAAGCGCCCGGGCCGCAGCCCGTTCCGGTCGAGGACGGCACCGATCAGGTCGCCGTCGGTGAAGGAGACGTTGGCGGGTCCGTCCCAGGCCTCGGTCTTGGTGGCGTGGTACTCGTAGAAGGCCCGACGTGCTGGGTCCATCTCGGCGTTGTTCTCCCACGCCTCCGGAATCATCATCAGCACTGCGTGCGGCAACGAGCGCCCTGCCAGGTGCAGCAACTCCAGTACCTCGTCGAAGGAGGCCGAGTCACTGGCTGCTGGGGTGCAGATCGGGTACAGCCGCTCCAGATCACCCGGGATCAGGTCGCTGGCGAGCGTCGCCTCTCGGGCGTGCATCCAGTTCCGGTTGCCGCGAACGGTGTTGATCTCACCGTTGTGCGCGATCAACCGGTACGGGTGTGCCAGCGGCCAACTCGGGAAGGTGTTGGTGGAGAACCTGGAGTGCACCAGCCCGACCTTGGAGGCCACCCGCTCATCGACCAGATCGGGGAAGAAGATCGGGAGTTGACCCGTCGTCAGCATGCCCTTGTAGACGATCGTGCGGGCGGACAGCGACGGGAAGTACACAGTGGTCGCGCCTTCGGCCCGCTTGCGTAGGCAGTACGCCCGCCGCTCCAGCGCCATCACGTCGATGACGCCATCCGACGGGGCCACGAAGAGTTGGCGGAACGCCGGCATGGTGCTCGCGGCACTTGCGCCGACGATTTCGGCGGCAGTGGGCACGTCCCGCCAGCCCAGCACCGTCAGGTCCTCCTCGGCCGCGATCCTCTCGATCTCGGCCACCACCGCGGCTGCCTCCTCCTGCTCGCGCGGCAGGAAGGCCATTCCGACCGCGTAGCCACCCGGGCCGGGCAGATCGAAATCGACCACCTCGCGCAGGAAGGCGTCAGGCACCCCGATCAGGATGCCCGCGCCGTCCCCGGAATCGGGCTCGGCGCCGGAGGCACCCCGGTGCTCCAGGTTGGCCAGCGCGGCGAGCGCCTTCGCGACGATGTCGTGGGTGGCCTCGCCGTTGAGGGTGGCCACGAAGGCGACGCCACAGGCGTCGTGCTCCGCACTCGGGTCGTAGAGGCCCTCGGCCGTGGGCACAGCTGAGTACAGGGTCATGTGGTCCCCACTTCTGCATATCTGGAGATGACGATGGCCGCTACCTGCGGCGCACGGTTCCCACCGGCTGCGCGCGGCACTGCCTGCGAACTCGAGCTCACTGCTCGGCGCCGACCGGGACGTCGTTGGCCCGATCTAGGAGGACTCTAGCGCAGCCGGCTGAAGCTGTGGCTCAGGAGGTGGTCTCCACCGACTCAGCCGCGTCATCCTCCGACGGATCGTCCTGCGGCTTGCGGTAGAGCTCGGTCTCGCGTCCCGGATGCAGCCGCCCCACGACGACGAAATAGACCAGGGCTGCCACCCCGATGATGATCGACGTGAAGATGTTCACCCGCAGCCCCAGAATCCTTGTGGCGTCGTCGATCCTGATGATCTCGAAAGCGAGTCGTCCGAGGCAGTACAAGGCGACGTACAGCGCGAACACCCGACCGTGACCGAGCCGCCAGCGCCGGTCCGCCCAGACGATAATCGCCGCTGCGAGCAGGCACCAGAGCGATTCGTACAGGAACGTGGGTTGGAACGTCGAGTACGCCTGGTAGCCGGCCGGTCGGTGGGCGCTGTCGATCTGCAGGCCCCAGGGCAGATCGGTGGGACGTCCGAACAGCTCCTGATTGAAGTAGTTGCCCCAGCGACCGATGGCTTGGGCGACGGCCAGACCGGGCGCAGCGGCGTCGGCCAGCGGCGGCAGCAGGATGCCGTACCGACGGGCCGCGTACCAGGCTCCGAGCAGCCCACCCGCTACGGCCCCCCAGATCCCCAGACCGCCCTGCCAGATCTTCAGGGCAGCGACGAACCCCTTGCCATCGGGCCCGAAGTACGTCGACCAGTCGGTCAGGACGTGGTAGAGGCGGGCGCCGATGATGCCGGCGGGCACCGCCCAGATGGCGATGTCGGTGATGGCACCGGACTTGCCGCCGCGGGCGACCCAGCGACGGTCGGCGATCCAGATCGCGACGATGATCCCGAGGATGATCATCAGGGCATAGGCCCTGATGGGAACCGGACCCAGGTACCAGACCCCGCTAGTGGGGCTCGGGATCGACGCGAGCAGGTCGGTCACTGGCCTGCCGAGGCAATCTTCTTCGTGAAGGCCTCCACGCTGGTCAGGTCGGTCCGAGGAACCTCCTGGCCGTTGAGGAAGAGCGTCGGGGTGCTGGTGACGCCGCGATTGCCTGCCTCGTCGTTGGACAGCGTCGCCCAGCCTGCGTATGTCTGCGCCTGGAAGCACGAGGCGAACTTGTCGTAGGCGGCACCCGTGATGCCGGACTGCTTGGCGAAGTCGAGCAGTTGCTCGTTGGTGTAGCCGGTGCCCTCCTTCTCGGGCTGGTTGGCGAACACCGTGTTGTGGTACTTCTCCGTCGCCCCGGCGTCAACCGCGCAACCGAAGGCAGCAGCGGATCGCAGCGAGGCGTCGTTCTTGAGGTTCTGGTCGAGGAAGGTCATCGGGTGGTAGTTGACCTTGAGTTTGCCGTCGGCGACGAGTTGATCGATCGTGGATCCGAGGTTGCGCTCGAGGGCTGCGCACGCCGGGCATTGGAAGTCCTCGTACATGTCCAGCACCGGTTTCGTCGCGGTGCCGACCGGAGCCCCCAGGTTGGTCTTCGACGTGCCCGCGGGAAGTGCCGTGTTGGCATCCGGCGGCGGTGTCGGATCCTTCTGCGTCGACCAGACGGCCGCACCGATGATGCCGCCCACGATCAGCACCACGACCGCGGCGATCACGATGCGTACGGTGCGCTCCCGGCGTCGTTCGCTGGCCTCGGCAGCGGCACGCGCAGAGGCGGCCTTTTCCCGGGTCGACTTCTTTGCATCGCTCATCGCGCGAAAGGTCCCTTCACATTCACCATGGCATTACGGCCTATCGGACGATCCTAAGCCAGAGTCGCCGACGGCCGACTCAGCGGACGGCCCCGGCGTGCCCCCGGACGCCGTTCGCGAGCTCCCGGGCCAGCGCGCCCACGGCTTCTCGGGCCGCGGCATCGTCGGGGGCGGACTGCACTGCCTTGACGAACGCGGAGCCGACGATCACCCCGTCCGCGTATCGAGCCACCTCCGCGGCCTGGTCACCGGTGGACACGCCGAGCCCGACGCACACCGGGAGGGTCGTGTGTTGACGTACCCGAGCAACCAGTCCCGCAGCGTCCCCCGAGACGACCGACCGCACCCCGGTGACCCCCATCGTGGATGCCGCGTAGACGAAACCCGAGCTGATCCGGGACACGGTGGCGATGCGCTCCTCCGTGGACGACGGTGCGACCAGGAACACCCTGTCGAGGTCCTCGCGGTCGGTGGCGGCCACCCACTCGCCGGCCTCCTCCGGGGTCAGGTCCGGAGTAATGACGCCGACGCCGTGATTGGCCCCGAGTTCGGCCGTGAACCGATCGACTCCATAGCGCTCGATGGGGTTCCAATACGACATCACCAGGGCTGGCGCACCCGCTTCCGCGGTGGCCCGCACGACAGCCATCACGTCGGCGATCCGTGCGCCACCCGCAAGGGCCTGCTCCACCGCCGACTGGATTGCCTCACCGTCCATCAGTGGATCGGAGTACGGCAGGCCAACCTCGACCGCATCCACCCCGTTCTCGACCATGGCCCCGATCAGGGCCACGGTCTCGGGAGGGTTGGGGAAGCCTGCCGGCAGGTAGGCGATCAGTGCCGCCCGACCATCGGCCTTGGCAGCCGCGAATACCTCAGTCAGCCTGCTCATGGGCTCTCCGTCGCCAACCCGAACCACGAGGCGGCGGTGGCGACGTCCTTGTCGCCACGACCTGAGAGGTTCACCAGGATCACGCCCTCCGGGCCCAGACTGTCGCTCAGTCGCAACGAGCCGGCCAGCGCGTGGGCACTCTCGATGGCCGGGATGATCCCCTCGGTGCGACACAGCAGTTCGAAGGCGGTCATCGCCTCGGCGTCGGTGATCGGTGCGTACTCGGCCCTGCCGGTGTCTCGCAACCATGCGTGCTCCGGACCCACCCCGGGGTAGTCGAGCCCGGCGCTGATGGAATGCGACTCGATCGTCTGACCCTCGTCGTCCTGCAGCAGGTACGACCGGGTGCCGTGCAGCACGCCCGGGCTCCCCCCGGTGAGGGTGGCCGCATGCCTTCCGGTGTCGACCCCGTCCCCGCCTGCCTCGAAGCCGTACAGACCCACCGATTCGTCGGCCAGCAACGCGTGG
>CAZKVQ010000089.1:0-6534 GCA_964556255.1 uncultured Actinomycetes bacterium | reverse complement strand
CACCTCCGCCCGCCGCTGCGCCGTCGCCCCCCGCCCCTGCCGCCGCTCCCAGTGTCCCGGCGCCCCCCGCGACGGCAGCTGCTCCCACCGTCCCGGCGCCCCCGGCACCTGCCGCCGCTCCCGCGGTCCCTACCCCGGTAGCACCTGCCGCCCCGGCCGCAACCACTAGCGGCGCCGGCGCCTATGTCACCCCACTTGTGCGCAAGATGGCCAGGGAGGGCGGGGTCGACCTCGCAGCCATTCAGGGAACCGGCGTCGGTGGTCGGATCCGCAAGGAAGATGTTCAGGCCGCCATCGATGCCGCCGGCAAGGCAACTTCGACCGGGGTGAGCCCGGCCCATGCTGCGACGAAGCCAAAGCCCGTCCTGGAGGTGTCGCCGCTCCGCGGCACTACCGAGAAGCTGAGCCGCCTCCGCAAGGTCATCGCCGACCGCATGATCGAGTCACTGCAGGTCTCCGCGCAGCTGACCACAGTCGTGGAGATCGACGTCACCCGGATCGCCCAGCTGCGGGCGGAACTCAAGTCCGAGTTCCGGGCCAAGAACGGGATCAACCTGACTTTCATGCCGTTCTTCTCACTGGCGGCGGTCGAGGCGCTGAAGACGTTCCCGCAAGTCAACGCCTCGCTGGACATCGCAGAGGGCACAGTCACGTACCACGGGGCCGAGCATCTCGGCATTGCGGTGGATTCCGAACGCGGCCTGCTGGTACCCGTGGTTCGCGACGCCGGCGATCTCAACCTCACCGGCCTCGCCCTGGCAATCGCCGACATCGCGGAACGCACCCGCAATAACAAGCTGAGCCCCGACGACCTCTCGGGTGGGACCTTCACCCTGACCAACACCGGAAGCCGTGGGGCGCTGTTCGACACGCCCATCATCAACCAGCCGCAGGTCGCCATCCTGGGCACCGGCGCGGTCGTGAAGCGCCCCGTCGTGGTCACTGATGACCTGGGCAACGAGGCGATTGCGATCCGCTCGATGGTCTATTTCGGTCTCACCTACGACCACCGACTGGTGGATGGCGCAGACGCGGCCCGATTCCTGGGCGCGGTCAAAGAGCGGCTGCAGACCGCCGATTTCGAATCGGACTTCTGAACCCGTCGCCCCTGAAGCCACGAATCGACACACTCCGAGGGGACCACGTTGAAGATCGCAGTGACCGGAGCAAGCGGTCTCATTGGGCGTCCCCTGGTCGCATCTCTGCGGGGACAGGGACATGACGTCGTGACGCTTGTGAGACGCCCCGCGCAGAGCGATTCCGAGATCACGTGGGATCCGCTGGGTGGCACCGTGGGAGAGGGTCTCGACGGAGTCGACGCAGTAGTTCACCTCGCCGGGGCGGGCGTCGGCGACCACCGGTGGACGGATCAGTACAAGAAGGAGATCCGCGATTCGCGGGTGATCGGTACCAGCACGCTGGTCCGGGCGCTGACAGATCTGCCCACCAAGCCGGCCGTCCTGGTCAGCGGATCAGCCATCGGCTACTACCCGGACTCGCCGGACCCCGTGACGGAGCAGTCCGCTCCGGGTGAGGGCTTCCTATCTCAGGTGGTCGTCGAGTGGGAGGCCGCTACTGCACCGGCGGCCGAGGCCGGGATCCGCGTGGCTAACGCACGGACCGGCCTGGTCGTGAGCAAGGACGGCGGCGCCTTCGGACGACTCATCCCGATCTTTAGGTACGGCATCGGCGGCCGGGTGGGCAGCGGTAGGCAGTTCTGGTCGTTCATTTCACTTCGTGACGAAGTCAGGGCGCTCGAATTCGCGCTCACTGAGGCGTCCCTGTCGGGTCCGGTGAACCTGGTCGCGCCTCAGGCGGTCACCAATGCCGAGGCGACCAAGGCGCTCGGCGGCTTCCTCGGCCGGCCATCCTTCTTGCCCGTCCCGGCCTTCGCTTTGAAGATCGCCCTGGGTGAGTTCGCGGAGGACATCCTCGGAAGTCAGAACGTGGTCCCGGCTGCTCTTACTGCGGCTGGATTCACGTGGCTCGACCCGACCCTGAGCTCCGCCCTGGCGGCCACCCGCAACACCTGAGCCCTCACAGCGACAGTACGAGCACCCCGACGACGGCCGCTGCGGCAACGGCGACACCCACCCACATTCGAGGCGTCCACGCCCACAGCGGACGACGTCTCCGGCGCACCCACAATGCCAATGCCGAAGCTGTCGTCGGGTTGCGGCGCAACGGCTCCAGGGAACCGACCACACTCTCAGGAGGAGGCCCCCATCGTGGGACTTCCGGCCCCTGGTGAACCCAGGGATCCGGCTGCCACGGGGCCGCAGCGCCCATCGCAGGGCCCCGCCAGTCGTATGGGCCGTGGTCAGCGACCGCGCCCTGCGCGCCGGGGTTGCCCTGTGCGGCTGCGGCGCCGACCGATGGCGGGGCCGGATGGCCAGCGGGGGCGGCCACCCATGGGTGGTGCCCTGCGGCGGGCCTTGCCGGGGCGGGCTGGACCGGAGGGGGAGCCGGCTGGGAGTACGGCACAGCAGGCGATACCGCCGGAGGTGGCGTCGCCGAGGGGTGGGTCGGCGCGGGGGCCGCGACAGGCCTCGGGAAGGTCGGCCACGGATCCCCGGGCTGTCCCGCGGCGACCGGCGACGCGGTGTCAGGTGGCACTTCTGCCGATGGTGGGGAGAGCGGCCAGGGTCGTGGGTCGTGCGGTGGCGCCCACGGCGAACCATTGTGTTGGGTCATGACTCAAGTTTCGACGCAATTGCGTCCACGGGGCTGACGCCGTCCACAGGGGCTACCGTGGTCGCCGTGACACAACCTGCAGAGTCCGGACAAGCCGGGCCGGGAGACCTACCAACCAGGGTGGACACGGTGGTCGTGGGAGCCGGGCTCGCCGGCCTGGCAGCCACCCGGGCCTTGACCCGGGCAGGGCGGCAGGTGGCACTGATCGAGGCAGCCGACTGCCCGGGAGGTCGAGTCAGGACCGACCTTGTGGACGGCTACCGATTCGACCGCGGCTTCCAGCTGTACAACCCGGCCTACCCGGAGGGGCGAAGGGTCTTCGACTACGACGAGCTGGAACTGCGCAGTTTCGAGGCGGGCGTCGTCATCGCTGTCGACGAGCGTCGGTGGCGGGTCGGCGATCCCCGCAGCCACCCCACCTGGGCGTTCGACGCGATCCGAGCCCCCCTCGGGAGCCCCCTCGACTTGGCCAGATTCGCCCGCTACGCCCTGCGATGTGCCAGTGCCCCGGTACGCACCCTGGCTGCGCGGGACGACGCGACGACTGCCGAGGTGTTTCGCGCCGCGGGTTTCGGCACCGAGCTGATCACGAACCTGCTGAACCCATTCCTGTCCGGGGTGTTCCTCGAAGAGGATCTGCGCACATCCCGCCGCTTCACCGACCTGATCCTGCGCTCGTTCGTCCGCGGGACCCCTGCGGTACCTGCGCTGGGCATGCAGCGGCTCCCCGAGCAGCTCGCTGCAGATCTCCCCATCGGCGCACTCCACCTCGAGACGGCCGCCACTGGAGTCCGAGAAGGCGCGGTAACCACCGACCGAGGGGAAATCCGCACCGACAGCGTTGTCGTGGCGGTCGGCCCCGGCGCGGTCGCATCACTGATACCAACCCTGCCCGTCCCCGACACTAACTCCTGCACCACGTGGTACCACCGACCCGATGTTCCCGGCTCCGTGCTGTCATCCGGCCTCGGGATCCTGGTGGTTGATCCGGAACGGCGCGGTCCACTTGTCAACAGCGTCGTGATCAGCAATTCCGCACCTCAGTACGCACCGCCCGGTGAGACGTTGGTGTCGAGCACCGCGATCGGACTGCACGGAGCGGACCAGGAAGGCGCCGTCCGGAGTCAGCTGGCCCAGATGTACGGGGTCGATACCGGCAAATGGGAGGTGCTCGCCACCTATCGGATTCCCGATGCCCTTCCGGCGATGGCGCCGCCACTGAGCATCCGCCAGCCGATTGAACTCGGGGACGGCCTGTTCGTGGCCGGCGACCACCGGGATACCGCGAGCATTCAGGGCGCGCTGGTCAGCGGTCGTCGTGCCGCCGACGCCGTGTTGAGAGCTCGTCGCTGAGACGTGCCGCATCCAGGGTTTCCACGACCGCCTCGACGACGACCTCCGAGGACGTGTAGGTGGCGGGATCGTGAGCACCGCCAGGGCCCACCGGCAGTCTGCCCGCCGTGATGAATGCATCCACTGCGTCCGGGAACCGCGCGCTCACGCCGCGGTTCCACGGGATCGGATCCCTGGTGTTCACCACGTTCAGCCAACCGCCAATCCGGTGGTGCGGGAAACCCTGACCGCCCACCCAGAGGCTCCCCCAGTCACGGTCGATGCCCAGCGGGCTGCCGATGGTGACGAGCAGGTCCACGCGCACATCGTGGACGTGCAAGGCATCCAGGACGACAACGGAACCCAGGCTGTGCGCCACGACGATCCGTGGACCAGCCACTGATGCGACGGCGGACGCCACCCGTGCCCGGGCCCGGTCACGTGCTGACAGGTCCCGCCGATAGGCCCGCGCGTGGGACATCCCCGAGAACGGCCAGCGGACCACCATCTCACCGGGTATCACCCCGGGCAATCGCAATCGCCCTTCGCCGTCCGTGCCCCCCGGGCGCCGGGCCACCCGATCCACCAGCCGCTCCAGGCTGCGCTGACGCTCGCGGAACTCCGCCCGTGCGGCCCCCTCTCGACGGCCCACCTCCCAGGCGGCCGAATCGAGCTGCACGGGGCCGGACTCGAATACATCGTCGTATCTGACAGTGCGCATGGACGGGAGGCCGCTGCTGCCGGGGGTGGGGGTGTCGGCCCCCGGATCGACCGCCAGGCGCCTTGCCAGTGCAGCCTGCAGCGCCCGGTCCCAGCCCGGGACCGGACCGCCGACCCCATGGACGAACAGCACCTCAGCCATGGCGTCATTGTGTCTGAGCCGCCGCGGCTTAGGCTGAGGGACGTGCAACCCCATCTGCTGCCCGTGGATCTCGGCGAGCGCCCCATCCCGTACCAGGAGGGGTTGGAGTTGCAGCGCCGGTTGCATGCCCAGGTGGTATCGGGTGAGGCACCGCCAACGATCCTGCTGCTGGAGCACGAGGCCGTCTACACGGCCGGCAAACGCACCGAGCCCACGGATCGCCCGCCGCCGGGCATTCCGGTCGTGGACGTAGACCGCGGCGGCAGGATCACCTGGCACGGCCCAGGGCAGGTAGTCGCCTATCCGATCGTCCCACTGGGAACCCCGGTCGACGTGATCAAGTTCGTCCGAGCACTGGAGGACGCACTCATGGCCACGTGCCACTCCTACGGTGTGGAGACAACTCGGGTGGCAGGTCGAAGCGGAGTGTGGGTGCAAGGTACGGGCGGCCAGGCAGGCGCGCCGACTGAGCCGGACCGCAAGGTCGCGGCCGTCGGCATAAGGGTGGCCCGCGGGGTCGCAATGCACGGCGTGGCGCTGAACGTCGACTGTGATCTCAACGAGTTCACCAGAATCGTGCCCTGTGGGATTCCCGACGCCGGCGTGACCTCTCTGGCGGCCGAGGGCGCGGCACTCCCCACCGAGGGCGCGGTATCGGCGGTGGGCATCGCGCTGGGACGCCAGCTGCATTCAGCCCTCAGCCTCAACGACTGACGGACCATGAGGTCATGGCCGTCCCGACGGGTGCCGACCCCGACCAGCGCCTAGAGTTTGCGTTGTGAGCCACACATCAGCGTCCGCACCACAAGCTGACTCTGCCAGCTCACCGAGCGCGGACTCGCCCGAGGCACCACCGGGGCGGCGACTCCTGCGCCTCGAAGTGCGTAACGCCGAAGTGCCCATCGAACGCAAGCCGCCCTGGATCAAGACCACCCTGCGCACCGGACCACAGTTCGCCGAGATCCGCTCCCGCGTTGCGGACCAGAACCTACACACGGTGTGCCAAGAGGCCGGCTGCCCGAACATCTATGAATGCTGGGAGGATCGCGAGGCGACGTTCCTGGTAGGTGGCGACGCCTGCACCCGGCGTTGCGACTTCTGCCAGATCGATACCGGCCGACCGGCGCCGCTCGACGTCGATGAGCCTCGCCGCGTTGCCGAGTCGGTGGCCACCATGGATCTTCGCTACGCAACCGTGACCGGCGTTGCCCGGGACGACCTGCCGGACCAGGGGGCATGGCTCTATGCCGAGACGGTGCGGCAGATCCATGCGGTACTGCCGGGATGCGGGGTGGAGGTGTTGATCCCGGACTTCTCGGGTGAGCGGGACCTGCTCGGGGAAGTCTTCGATTCCGGCCCCGCAGTTCTCGCGCACAATCTCGAGACGGTGCCGAGGCTGATGCGGCGGATACGTCCGGCATTCCGTTACGACCGCTCACTGGCCGTGTTGACGGCGGCCAGGGCTGCGGGCCTGGTGACCAAGTCCAACCTGATCCTTGGGATGGGCGAGACAGAGGCGGAGATCGATCAGACCCTGGGCGACCTGGTGTCGGCCGGGTGCGAACTGCTGACCATCACGCAGTACCTGCGCCCGACACCGCGCCACCACCCCGTCACTCGCTGGGCGCCTCCGGAGGAGTTCGTCG
>CAZKVQ010000088.1:0-7058 GCA_964556255.1 uncultured Actinomycetes bacterium | reverse complement strand
GCGGAATTGCGACAACCGTGAGGTCGGGCAGGTTCTCCAGAGCCATGGCGTCAGGTTAGCCGAACCGGGCACCCCGGATCCTTTGAGAGAGCAGTCCGAAGTTGCCCAAGACGGGCCACCGCCGGACGGCTGCGACCGCGAACTACCATGACCGTGTGGGCTTCATCGAACTCGACGAATCATTGCAGGATCTCGACGGCACAGCCTTGGCGGTCCGATTGGGCATGTCCCTGGGCCGTGCGGGTCATCGGGCACCACTGACCCAGTTCGAGGGTCTCAACGCCGAATTCGACGCCGTCGCAGCGAAGCAGGGTCAACTGGGCGACGGCTATGAGGACCAGTGTTCGGGCCAGTACTACTTCGATCTCTATGACGTCATCTCTGGACTCGCCGGCCAGGCCCCAGGTGTCGGCCCGAACCGGATCCTCGAAGTGGGCGTCTTCATGGGTGGCGCCAGCGTCATCCTGGCCGGGGCGGCTGATCGCTTCGGTATGCAACTCGACCTGTTGGACATCAACGCCAATTACCTGCGCTACGCGGGCGAGCGGGCCCGACGTGCCTATCCCGGCGTCGAGATCAGGCTATTCCTCGGTGATGTCGCGTCGTACGTCTCCGAAGTGCTGCTGCTCGACCCGGCGGTGCGCTTGTTCGTTCAGCACGACGGCGCCCACAACTTCAACCAGGTGTTGTTCGACCTCAGCGCTCTCTCTTTCGTCAAGGACCGCATCAGCGGATTGGCGATGCAGGACACCAACCTGCGCGGAATGCCGCAGTACGTGAATTTCGTGGATGCCGCCGCCTACGCGGTGTTCGGCCCGGGCTTCCCCTACCGGCCCATCGGCTCCTACTACTCCACGCCGGAGATGATGAAGCCCAACCAGAACGAGGGCAACTACTTCTTGCCCGACCTGCCAGAGGGGATGTTCCTGGAGGTCTCACAGTTGCAGTTCCGATACCCGCACCCACACATCAGCCTGGCCGAATTCATCGGCGGCGCACCCTGAGTCAGCGATCGGCCATCAAGTCGGTCATCGGCACATAGCCGGGGCGGACCTTTCGCAGGGCCTTCTCGGCGACGGCCAATGCGCGGTAGGAACGGCGGCCGCCGAAGTCCGTCCTCGGCGGCTGCGGCCGAGCGGACTCGCGGGCGATCTTGGTGGCCAGCAATTCGTTCGCCAGCGCCGTCAGTTTCGCCTCCAGCAGCGGGACCCGAGCGGTCAGTTCGGCAAGTTCTGCCTGGGTGCGGGCCAGGACCTCATCCGAGTCGCTTTGCTGACTCTGGACTTGCGCAAGCACGGTCTGCAGTTCGAGCACGCGCAGGTAGTTGTCGAGTCTGTTGCGTTCCAGTGCCGCAATCAGCGGCTGATCGACATAGGGCTTCAACAGGGCTCCGAGTTCAGCCGCGAACGGGGCCGCTACCGGGTACATCACTCCCAGGCCGAAGACCGCCGGGACTGTGACGAAGACCCAGTCGCCGTCCTCTGCCAGGAAGTCCTCGATGGCGGTGAGGACCCCGTTACGTGGACCTCCTTCGGAAACCGCGAAGGCGAACTCGCCCTCGCCGGAGAAGCCCCCCGGCCCGGCTTGCGTCCGACCGGGAAGCACCCCGAACTCGTAGCTGTACTCCTGCCGATCAGCAGGTTTCAGTCGCTCGGGTTCGTAGTAGAGGTCACGGCGGGCACAGGGCCATCCCACGTCGTGGAACAGCAGCACAGGCGTGGTGCCGGCAGCGCGGGCGGTCGACGCAATGGCTCGGCACTCCCCCACCACGGTCGCGTAGTTGTGATCACCATCGAGGAAGTAGACATCGCAGGCTGCCAGCTCTGCCAGGGCCTGCGGGCTGTAGCCCTCGACGATCTCGAGGACCGTCGTGGTGCCGGCAAGCGCTCGCAGCGCATCCCCCGGATGCGGTTCGACCACGACGTACCGGCACCCCGCACTCTCGGACCGTTCCGCGATGAGCGCGGTCAGATGGGCCGCCTCCGATCCGATCTCCATGATGGCGGAGGGTTCCACCAGGTCCAGGATCGGCTCCCAGATGGAGCGGTGCTCAGCCATCGAGTACATCAGCAAGTCCGGCATGGCGGCGGTATCCCTACTTGTTGAAGCGGTCGAGGAGTTTCTGCCCGGCCAACGAACCCACGTCGCGCAGCCGGCGAGCACTCAATCTGGTGACGAAGTCCGTGACCTCACCCTGCACTGCGCGGTAGGGCTGAACCTCGGCGTCGAGGGACACCCGCACGAGGTCGGGGGATTGACCGTTGGGGCCAGGGGGCAGCGGAACGGTGATCCTCAGAACTCCGGTGCGCACCTGCGCGAGCTCGGGGGACAGCAGGCGGGTGGTGGGGTCCTTGACGATGCCGGACCACGAGTGGCTCTCCGCCGCGATCGTCTCCCCGCCGGTCTCGGTCTCGACCACGATCCGGACCATCCGCACGATGGCCCTGTTCACCACGATGGCCAACCTCACCTTCGCGATGCCGCCACCCCCCACCGATGCGTAGGCGGCCAGTTTGCCGTCCTGATCCTGCAGCGCGAGGGCCTCGGAGAGCACCACGCTGCTGCCCGAATCCGCGACAGCGTATCCGTGCATCTCCAGTTGCACCGTGTCGGTTCCATCAGCCGCGCTCGGAACCCCCTCGATGGCTTGCGCACCGGACTGCCAGAAGAGGTCCCGCAGCGTGAGTTTGGAGGTGAGGGTCTGGCGGGCCTTGCTGCCGGTCGGTTGCACGAAGGTGGGCAGGATGCGTTCGGTGGCGGAGGTGCCGTAGTTGTCGTCGTGGCGCCAATCCTTGAACATCTCCAACTCCTCCGCCGTGGGAGCGGCAGTGATCCGGGTGACGATGTCGGTGATCAGATCCGCGTCGACCGCGGATCCGTTGAGCAGGCTGCACCCGCTGTGGTTGACGGCGTGACTCAACGACGCTCGTTGGTAGCGCAACGCGCCCCCTTGGATCTCGGCGATCTCCCGCCATTGGGCGGGCGGAATCGCGGTCTCCTCTCGCAGCGGCAGGCCCTCCTCCGAGTAGCCCACCACGCTGCCGACCCGCTCCAGACAGGACTGCTCGATGATCTCAGGGTTGCGCAGCAGGGGCTCCACGTCCCGGGGGACTCCGAGGTTCCCGATCAAACCCTCCATCCGGTTGTTCCAGGCCGTGTTCTTGGCCGCGTTGTACGTTGTCGCTAGGTAGAAGCCGAAGACGACCCCGGTGTATCCGCTGTCGGTCAGTCCGGCGCGGAGCGAAGCCTGGATCGAGCCCGCCCAGCCGAGGTCGACCACACCGAAGGCGGGTGCATCCAGGTCGAAGGTGTCCTTGATGAAGCGCAGTGTGCGGGTGCGGCGCTCGCGCAACTCCGACTGCCCGCGGGCGACCAGATCCGGCCGGGTGAGCAGGGCCGTGAACAGCCGCTGCAACTCGTCGGGGGTCAGCGAGGGCTTCTCCACGAGTTCTTCCAGGCCGGCCGGCGTGGTACTGAAGCCGAGTTTGCGCAGGATTGTGCGGGCGTTCGGTGGCCGCCTGGAGCTGCCCACCGCACGAAGGTACGACTCGTCGAAGTCCTGGTGGGCTGCCGAGAGCAGGGCGAACCGGCTCACCGGGACGATCTGGCAGCGTACTTCAGCGCCGATGGCGTTGATCGCGTTGGACACCAACTCGCAGAGGAAGTCGCCCTCCCGCTGGAAGAAGTAGAGCACCGGCAGCCCCTCCTGCACTGCCCGCTGTGCCACCCACTTCGCGAAGCCGTCCATCACCGGCCCGAGGAACATCTCGCCCCAGGTCGACTGCGGTGTCCGGGTGCCGGCACCCTTCCCCTTGGGGTTCCCGCGGCCACCCATTCCGATCCGCGACCGCATGGCGGTCAGTCCGCGATCCATCGCGACGAGGCCACCTGCACCGTCCTCCACCAGGCGCAGCGGATCACGGCGCAGGTAGTTGGCGGCGACCGGGATGCCATGGGACTTCGGCGCTTCGGTTCGGGTCTCGAATGAGTTGATCTCGTCGAGCTGCCCATGGTCCACGGTCCAATGCAGCGTCTTCACCCCGGAGGCACCAGCGCCGTGGACATCCGCCTGCACGTTATCGCCCAGGTGCACGATCCGATCGGGGGTGAAGCCGAAGGTCGAGATGACCCGATCGAACAGGCCACTGCCCTTACCGACCCCGATGGCGCTGGAGCAGAAGACGTGCGACCACAGGTCCTCAGGATAGCCGCACGCCACGAGCAGCTGCGTGACCTCCTTCGGGGTGAAGTAGGTGTCCGAGGTCAGCGCCAGTTGCACGTCGGTTTCGTCATGCAGGTACTTCACGAAGTCGAGCAGGACCGTGTCCGGATGCAGGATGGTGCTTTCGAATGCGACTTCGGAGGCGGCGAACGCGGCCTCGTCCATGTCCGGGACTGCGAGCAGCCGCGCCACTTCGCGGTAGACGTCGTGCAGGTTGACCTCCGTACCGAGGCCGGTATCGCGTCGGTTGGCGCGCGCCGAAGCCTCGGCAAGGATCCTGGCTTCAGCGAAAGTTCGGGCAGAACCTGGGATTGTCAGGCCGCGTTCCCCGTGGAAGGCATACAGGTCGTAGAAGGCGTCTGTGGGCCGACGATAGGAACGCCAGGCGAGGGTGTCGAAGATATCGAAGGACACGACCCTGGTGAATCCCTGTCCGATCATGGCCAGGACGGTGTCCAGGACCGTATTGCCGGTCTTGTGCGGAGCGGTCGATATCGAAGGCAAGGGGGGCCTTTCACTGTCAGCCATTCACGGGGATCGTGGATTCACGGCGCCTTCCATGCTAGATAACGCCGAGCGGGCCGGGCTTATCGGGCCGAACTCTCACTCCGAGGGGCCGGCACGCGGCAGCACCTGCCAACCACCGGACAACCCCACCAGACCCGGCTCCGGGGTTCCCGAACCGCGCACTACAAGAGGGAACCCCTCGTAGACCTCGTCGTAGGTGTGTCCGCCGGCCGACAGGGTTGTCACCACCTGGTACTGGCCGGCCCGCAACGGGAGTCGGCCCGCCCGGAACTGCAGGATGTCACGTCCCGGCGCGAAGGTCAGGGGCCCACCGGCACCCGAGCCGCACCCGGCGATCGGAACCCCCGCGTCGTTGATGAATGTCAGGCTGGCCACCGCGTCGGTTACCGGCACCCGCGCCTCGGTCTGCAGCCGGAGCACGAACTCCTCTCCTTCGACCGCGAATGGCTGCGCCGTGCCAGCAGCATCCAGGGTCGCCAATTCGGTGGTGATGACCTCGCCGCTGCCCCGTCGCGGTGGGCCCACGGGTTCCGAGGGCGGGTTTGCGGCGGCGGCCACCTGCGCCCGCTCCTCCTCGGCCTCGTTGACCCGACCGAGGTAGGAGTGCACCACTTCCCTCGCCGGGCCGAGGCCGGCCACCCGACCTCGGTCGAGCCACATCACCTGGTCACAGAGATCCTCCACCAGCCCCATCGAATGGGAGACGATGATGATGGTCGAGCCTCGTCGGCGGAGGTCGTGGATGTACTCGAAGCACTTGCGCTGGAAGTCCTCATCACCCACCGCGATCACCTCATCGATGACTAGGATCTCCGGATCCACTTTGACCGCGATGGCGAAACCCAGCCGGACGTACATGCCGCTGGAGTAGAACTTGACCGGTACGTCGATGAACTCCGCCATCCCGGAGAACTCGATGATGTCCTCCATGTAGGAGTCGATCTGCTTTCTGGACAATCCCAGGATGGTGCCGTTGAGTTGGACGTTCTCCCGTCCGGTGAGCTCTGGGTGGAACCCGGCGCCAAGTTCCAACAACGCGGAGAGAACACCGTTGACCTCAACCTTGCCACGGGTCGGACGGTAGATCCCCGCGATCACTTTCAGCGCGGTCGACTTGCCTGAGCCGTTGTGGCCGATTAACCCGAAAGTGGACCCGGTCGGGATCTCGAAACTGGCATCCTGCAGGGCCCAGAACTCCTCCGGTTTGGGCGGCCGACCCCGCACCACGAGTTCCTTCAGCGCCCGACGCCGCTCCTGATGCAGTCGGAAACGCTTGGACAGATCCGTGGCACGGACGGCGACGCCGCTCACATCTCCTCCCCGACATCGCGGCCCTTGGCCCGCTAGACCCAGACCGCGATCGCGAACATCACCACGGTCCACATCAGCATGTAGCCCCAGGCGGCCGCCGGCGGCCAGCGCAAGTCATACAGCGACAGCCGGATGGCGCCCACGAATTCGGCCATCGGGTTGAGTTCCATCAAGGTACGAACAGGTATCCCGTTCCAGTCCTCGGGGATCAGGGTCGCTGGGTAGATAACGGGGGTGAGGAAGAACAGCACCTGCAGGAAGACTCCGGTGATCTGGCCGACGTCTCGGTAGTACACGTTGAACACCGACAATGCGACGGCCGCGCTCGCCGCGAAGGCGATGAGCAATAGCGCGATCAACGGCAGCGCCAGCCAGGACACTCCAACGTTCGCCAGCGCCCCGAGGATCACGAAGATGATGACGAACTCGATGCCGCTCTGCACGGACGTCGCCACGACAGAGCCGAGCACCGGCACGTGCGCCGGGATGTAGACCTTCTGCAGCAACGGACCGGAGGACAGCAACGCCGGCATGGAGGTGTTAATGGCACCGGTGACGAACGAGAAGGTCACCAGTCCGATGAGCAGCCATACCGCGTAGATCCCGCTTCGGCCGTTGCCCAGCGGCGGCGGCGTCGCACGGAAGACGATGGAGAACACGACCGTGTACATCAGCACCATGGTCAGCGGCACGACCAGGGACCAGGCCCAGCCGATAGCGGTGCCGCGGAACCTCGACTTGAGATCCCGCTGGGCGAAACTCCAGATAAGTGCCCGTTTGTGGAACGGCGTGGCACCGCTGGAGCGAATGGCCAACGCCAAGACGTACCTCAGACCTTCGACAAATACCGATCCGCACTGGCTCCCGATAATACCCAAGGAGCCGGTAACCGTTCGAAGGCGGCCGTCCGCCCGAGGATCGACTACCCGAAGCGACCTGAGATGTAGTCCTCAGTCTGCTTCTCCTTTGGGCTGGAGAAGATGACCTCCGTCGGCCC
>CAZKVQ010000087.1:0-7190 GCA_964556255.1 uncultured Actinomycetes bacterium | reverse complement strand
AGGGCGATGACGAGTTCATCCTCACCGGCGACCTCACGATCAGCGGTGTGACGAAGAGCGTAGACGTCGATGTCGAGTACCTGGGCGTGAACGATGACGCCTTCGGCAACACCCGCATCGGGTTCGAGGGCAAGGCCGAGGTCTCCCGGAAGGACTTCGGACTGACCTGGAACGCGGCCATCGAAGGCGGCGGCGTCATGGTGAGCGACAAGATCAAGATCGAGCTGGACGTCGAGGGCATCAAGCAGGCCTGATCGAGACCATTCTCAGCTGTGGGGTCGTTCCCGTCCGCCGGACGGAACGACCCCACAGCCGTCTTCGCCACTTCCACCGGGATCCAGGGAACCGCTAGGTTCGTCGCATGACAGACCTCGCCAAGCATGAACTCCGTCGGGAGATCCGCTCGAACCGCCGCGCCCAACCCTTCACTCCAGGGCGCGGCGAGAACATTGCGGCAACCTTCCTGGCAACCGCAGCGATCATCGAACGAATGACCGCGGAGCCTGATGCGCCGCTGGCGTTGTACGTATCCCTACCCGGCGAACCCCCAACCGCGGAGTTGCGCGCGCGACTCCGGGATCTGGGAAGCCGGGTCCTGCTACCAGTTGCGCGCCCGGAGGCTGCCCTGGCGTGGATCGACGACCCTGGCGAGACGGCGACAGCTTGGGGTACGCCCAGGGCCGACCCCACCATCGATGCCCCACCGACGGTTGCCGAGACCGTATCCGAATTCGCCGCTCTGGCCCCCTCGATCATTCTCGTCCCGGCGCTGGCGGCGACTCAAGACGGTCGGCGGCTCGGCCAAGGCGGCGGGTACTACGACCGATTCCTGGGTGCGCTCCCCGGAGCCTCGGCCGGCGGGCCGCTGCGGGTGGCGCTGGTTGGGCCAGGCGAACTACTTGAGGAAATTCCGACCGACGAACTGGACCGTCCCGTCGACATGGTCGTCACCGGCTGACCCGGAACGAACGCTGGCCGACGAATGGGAATCGACGACTACGAGCAGGTCCTCGTGACCTCCAGAGCCGAATTGCGCGAGTGGCTCAACCGCAATCAAGCACGGCAGCAGGGGATCTGGCTGGTCACGCACAAGAAGGCGAGTGGCCAGCCCGCGCCCAGCTACGACGAGATCGTGGAGGAGGCGCTCTGCTTCGGCTGGATCGACTCCACCGTTCGCGGGCTCGACGAGCACCGATCGATGCTCCTTCTCACGCCTCGCAAGCCGACCTCGACCTGGTCGGCCAGCAACAAGGCCCGCGTGGCCAGACTCGAGGCCGCCGGTCTGATCGAACCGGCTGGCTGGGAGGCAATCAACATCGCTCGGCGCAACGGTAACTGGACGATCCTGGACTCCGTCGAGGCGCTGGAGGTGCCCGACGATCTGGCAGCCGGGCTGGCTGCGGTTCCAGGGGCCACCGAAGGCTTCGAAGGTTTCAGTGCTTCATCCCGCAAGAACATCCTCTGGTTCATCATCAGCGCGAAGAAGCCCGAGACCCGCGCCGCCCGAATCCAGACCACGGCACGCCTCGCGGCCCAAGGCATTCGGGCCAACCATCCTGAGGCGCGCGGACGCTGACAGGGGCGCCGCACTGAAGGCCACCTCCCCGCCGGGACGGCCGACGCCCACCGAACACGAACAGTAGGGTCGAGGCTGTGTCGGCCCTCCTCGCCCTGGTGTCGAGCCTGTGTTGGGGGACCGCCGACTTCCTGGGTGGCACGACAACCCGCCGGTTGCCGTCGGCGTTGGTCGTACTGCTCAGCCAGTCCTTCGGCTTGATCTACATCGTCGGCGTCGCCGTCATCGCCCGCTCGTGGGGCGACCCGACCGGCTACTGGCCCTGGGCCGTACTGGCCAGCTGTGCCGGCGTCAGCGGCCTGGTGGCGTTCTACCAGGCGCTCGCGATTGGAACCATGGGCGTCGTGGCACCTATCGCGGGGCTGGCCGGGCTCGTACCGCTGGCCGCGGGCCTGCTGGCAGGCGAGCGCTTCGGATCGGTCGCCGCGGTGGGTGCGGCCGCGATCCTGCTGGGCGTAGTCCTCGCCAGTGGTCCCGAACTGCACTCGGACGCCGGGGCGAAACCACTCGCGCTAGCCATTCTGGCGGCCGTGTTGTTCGGCGTCTCACTGCTGGGCATCGCCCGGGGTTCTGACTACTCCCCGGTGATGACCATGGTCGGAATGCGGATCACCGCCGTCCTCGTGCTGTGCTTGGCGCTGCTGATCATGAGCGCCCGTCACCGCGCCCAGCCGCGGAGCCGTGAAACGTCAGCGCAGGTGCGCGCGGCGGCCCCTGCCCTGATCGCCATCGGGATTCTAGACGTCAGCGCCAATCTCACCTACGGGCTATCGGCAGCGAGTGGTCTATTGGTGGCGACGGCGGTCCTCGGCTCCCTCTACCCGGTAGCGACCGCGCTGCTTGCTGCCGTCGTACACCACGAGCGACTCCGGGCTATCCAGTACGTGGGAGTCGCCTTCGCGGTGGCAGGACTGGCGCTGGTTTCCCTCGGTTGACAGGCACCTGCGAGGGCGGTGAGCAGGAGACTTCACCGCCCTGGCATTGGCGTGGTGGACACAAAACCTCGCCAGTGGGCTCGTAGACTCGCGCGAGCACCACTTCGTCACCTGTGAATGCGAGGACGCATGGCAATCCTGGACTTCCTCTGGTACGTGATCATCGTGTTCGCCTTCATGGCGTTGATCATGATCCTGTTCTTCATCTTCACCGACCTCTTTCGGGACAAGACGCTCAATGGGTGGTGGAAGGCCGTGTGGATCATCTTCCTGATCTTCTTCACGCCGATCACCTGCCTGGTGTACCTGATCTTCCGCGGCAAGGGCATGGCCCACCGCTCGGAGGAGGCGCGCAAGCAGATGCAGGAAGCACAGCAGGCCTACATTCGCGAGACAGCTGGTAACGCCGGACCTGCTGAGCAGATCACGCAGGCCAAGGCACTACTCGACTCCGGTGCCATCAACCAGCAGGAGTTCGACGCGTTGAAGGCGAAGGCCCTCGGCAGCCAGCCCGCAGGTGGGAATCCCGCCGCGGGCTGACAATCGAGCGCGGCTGGCGAGCTATCGGGCTGCAGACCGCCGACCGCTGTGGCGTGATGCGACACGGCTGCCTCGGCCGCCACTGCGGCCGCCACCCTTGCCTCCGGAGTAGCGACGGCCACTACCGCGACGCCCGCCGCCGCGATCTGGGCGCGACGGAGCCTGCCACGGCACCCCGTTGGGTTCGCGAGCACCCGTGATGGACACGAGGGCCTCCGACTCCGGGGAGACATTGGTCCGGTCGGCCGATACGCCGGCGCGCCGCGTCATGGCCTCCGCAGAGCGACGTTGACCTGGTGTGATCAGGCTGACGACGGTGCCGGCCTCGCCTGCGCGAGCCGTGCGCCCCGAACGGTGCAGGTAGTCCTTGTGGTCGTTGGCCATATCGACATGCAGCACCAGACTGACATCGTCGACATGGATGCCACGCGCGGCGACGTCCGTGGCGACCAGCACGCTCAGGGTGCCGTTGCGGAACTCGTCCAAGGTGCGGGTACGGGCACTCTGAGTCTTGCCGCCATGCAGGGAGCCGGCGCGCACGCCCTGCTTAGCCAGTGAGGTGGCGAGCCGATCTGCCCCATGCTTCGTTTTGACGAACACCACCGTTCGGCCGTCACGGGCAGCGATTCGGGCCGTGACCTCGTTCTTGTGGTGAGGGTCCACCACCATGACGTGGTGAGACATCGTGTCCACCGAGGCAGTCGCCGGTGTCACCGAGTGCGTCGCCGGATCCTTCAGGTAACGACGAACGAGCTTGTCCACGTCGCGGTCGAGGGTTGCCGAAAAGAGAAGCCGCTGGCCGCCCTTGGGCGTGCCGTCGAGCAACGACGTGACCTGCGGCATGAAACCGAGGTCGG
Organism: uncultured Actinomycetes bacterium; assembly: GCA_964556255.1. Taxonomy (GTDB): domain Bacteria; phylum Actinomycetota; class Actinomycetes; order S36-B12; family UBA10799; genus JACJWR01. The sequence goes on along the minus strand of CAZKVQ010000087.1, from coordinate 3,282 downwards.
CCATGTGATCCGCCTCATCCAGAACGGTCACCTCGACCATGCTCAAGTCCGCCTCGCCCTGCTCGACGAGGTCCATCAAGCGGCCTGGGGTGGCCACCACGATGTCCACACCGGATCGCAAGGCCTTGATCTGCGGCCCGTAGGCCTTTCCGCCAACCACCACGGCCAACGACACGTCGATGCGCTGACCGAGTGGGGCCAGCGCCGATTCGACCTGCTGGGCCAGTTCCCGCGTGGGGACGAGCACCAGGCCGCCCGGTCGCTTCGGCCGACGTGCGCGGTCGCGCATCTTCAGCAGCAGCGGCAGGCCGAAGGCGAGCGTCTTGCCGGAGCCGGTCTGGCCGCGGCCGAGCACGTCCAGTCCTCGGATCGCGTCGGGAATGGTGGCTGTTTGGATGGGGAATGGTTCTTCGATTCCTCGGCGGCGAAGTGCCGCGCAGAGACTCTCGGGCACGCCGAGAGACATAAAGGTATTGCTGGTCATAGCTGGTGAAGCCTTTCAGTTGACGACCCGGGCGGGCCGCGCTCGCGTTGTGACGCGTCGGCGTGAAACCCGCTTCGTTGCGGATCCGGCCCGGAAGATCGCCCCGGGGAATCCCGGCGGCTTCGACAGGGCGGCGCTCGTGAAACTGCGCCGCAGCAGACGTGCCCAGCGCCTCAGGGGGCGCGAACAACTTGACTAGAGGATACCAGTGGCCTGGTCGCTCCAGCAGAGGCGGCGGGTGTGACTCCCGTTACCTGCGTGGCCGGCACCGTGCCCGATCAGCCCACCGGAACGTGGCCGGCGACGGCGAAGAAAGCGTCGGTGAGACGGTCGACGAGTTGTTCGCGCGGAACCACCTGTGGATCCCACACCAACGCGATCTCCTCGAAACCGACCAGCCAACCGCGGACGATCAACTGGGTTGTGGCATCCGGCAACGGTCCGTCTGAGGTCGTCAAACCGGCTGCCTCCAGCCAGTTGGGCACAAGCGCCCAACGCAACTCGTCGAGGATCCCCATGACCGCCGGATCTCCGCCCGCGGCCCCGCGCACCAGCCGGACGTAGACATCGCGAGAAGAGTCGACCAACCGGAGGTATCCGGATATCAAGGAGCGAATGCGCTCGCGCGGGGTGTCCCCCGACGGCGACCGCCCGCGGAGCAGCCGCTGACCGGCGGCCTCGACAACCGCCGCGTAGAAGTCGCTCTTAGTGGGGAAGTAGTGGAACAACAGCGTCCGCGAGATCCCAGCGCGGTCGGCAACCTCGTCCAGGGCGACCTCGTGGATGGGGCGTTCCTGCAGCAGTTCCAGTCCGATATCGGTGAGTTGCCGGCGCCTGTCGCCGGCGGACATGCGAGTGCGGCCGACCACAGGGTGGTCGGCCGCGCCCGCACTGCCGCTATCGGGTGGCACTTACTCGTATGCACCGCCGGCGGCTGCAAGCTCCACCAGGGAGGCCGGCGGGGTGAAGCGGTCGCCGTAGGCGGCGGCCAACTCCTCCGCACGCGCCACGAAGCCGGCCGGTCCACCCGGGTAGCCGTTGATGTACTGCAGCACACCGCCGGTCCACGCGGGGAATCCGATGCCGAAGATGGAGCCGATATTCGCATCGGCCACCGAGCGCAGCACGTTCTCGTCCATGCACTTCACGCTCTCGATCGCCTCAGCGAACAGCATGCGCTCGGCCATGTCGTTGAACGGGATCTGCTTGTCGCCACCGAACGTCTCGGCGAGGCCGGTCCAGAGTCCCACGCGCTTACCATCCAGGTACTCGTAGAAGCCGGCTCCAGCTGCCCGTCCGCCGCGCTCCTTGTCCACGACCATCGTGTCGATGACGGCGAAGGAGGGGTGCTCCGGGAAGTCGATGCCTTCCTCCTTGGCCGCAGCACGGCCAGCCTCGCGAATTCGGCGGGCGAGGATCATCGAGACCTCGTCCAGCAGCGCCAACGGCCCGGTCGGGTAGCCGGACTGCAGGGCGGCCTGCTCGATGGACTGCGGCACGATGCCTTCGCCGACCATCGCAGCGGCCTCACCGATGAACGTTCCGATGACCCGCGAGGTGAAGAAGCCACGACTGTCGTTGACGACGATCGGCGTCTTCTTGATCTGCAGGGCGACATCGACGGCTTTGGCGATGGTCGCGTCCGAGGTCTTCTCCCCCACGACGATCTCCAACAGCGGCATCTTGTCCACCGGTGAGAAGAAGTGCAGACCGATGAAGTCCTCGGGTCGACTGACGCCCTCGGCGAGCCCGGTGACGGGCAGGGTGGACGTGTTGGACCCCAGCAAGGCATCGGGAGCGAGCACCGGCTCGATCTCGGCGTAGACCTTCTCCTTGAGCGCGGGATCCTCGAACACCGCCTCGATCAGCAGATCGGCACCCTTGGCCTCCTCGACACTGTCGGTCGGGGTGATCCGGGCGAGCACTTCGTCCCGCGCGGCCTCGGTCATGCGACCGCGGGACACTGCCTTGTCCAACAGCGTTCGGCGGTAGTCCTTGCCCTTCTCCGCCGCCGCCAGCGACGTGTCCTTGAGCACGACCTCCATGCCGCTGCGGGCACATTGGTAGGCGATACCGGCGCCCATCATGCCGGCACCGAGCACCACGACCTTCTTGGCCGTGTACTTGTCGTACCCCTCGGGCCGACCGGAGCCCTTGTTGATCCCCTGCAGGTCGTAGAAGAACGCCTTGATCATGTTCTTCGAAACCTGGCCGCAGGCGAGCGAGACGAAGTACTGGGTCTCGATCTTGGACGCATTGTCGAAGTCCACCTGGGCGCCCTCGACGGCGGCCGACATGATGGCCTCCGGTGCGGGCATCGGGGCCCCCTTGAGCTGCTTGCGCAGGTTGGCCGGGAAGGCCGGGAGCATCGCGGCGAACTTGGGGTTCGACGGCGTGCCGCCGGGCATGCGGTAACCCTTGACATCCCAAGGCTGGGCGGCTTCCGGGTTGGCCTTGATCCAGGCGCGGGCCGCTTCGAGCATCGCCTCCGGGGTATCGACGAGTTCGTCGATCAGGCCCATCTCGAGGGCCTTCGCCGGCTTGCGCTGTTGACCCTGCAGCAGGATCTCCATGAGGGCCTTCTGCAGACCGAACATCCGAACCGTGCGGGTCACACCGCCGCCACCTGGCAGCAGTCCGAGCGTCACCTCCGGCAGGCCCAGTTGGCTGCCTTTGGCGTCCAACGCGACGCGGTGATGGCAGGCCAGCGTCAGCTCGAGTCCGCCGCCGAGGGCAGCGCCGTTGATCGCCGCGACCACCGGGATGCCCAGGGTCTCGACCGGGCGCCTGGCGGCCGT
>CAZKVQ010000086.1:4144-7351 GCA_964556255.1 uncultured Actinomycetes bacterium | reverse complement strand
ATTGGAAACGCCCATGCAAACAACCATTGAAACTAATCACGAAGGAGTGACTAAGATGAGCGACATTGATATTACCGCCTTGAAAAACGAAATCAAGGCCGAGATGGAAGCGGAGGCCAAAGCGAAAGCTGAAGCCGATGCCAAGGCCAAAGCCGACGCCGAAGCCAAGCGGGTGAAAGACGAGCAAGACGCGAAGGAGCGCCTCAAGAAAGCCGAAGCCGACAAGAAGGCGCTCGCCGAAGAAGAGAAGAAGCGCAAAGAAGAAGAAAAGCGCATCGACGCGGAGACCAAGAAGCTCGAGGCCGAGGCCAAGAAGGCCAAAGACGCGGCCGACAAGCTGGCCAAAGAAGAAGAGAAGCGCCTGGCCGCCGAGGATCGCCTGCTGGGACACCGGCGAGGACTGCACCAACCCGTCGAGGACGATGCCGAACTGGTTCTGCGGGGGTGATTGGGTCACGAGTTTCGAGGAAGTCGTGGCCAGTGCCTTGGCGCCCTCGGTGTCGAAAGTCAGGTCTACCTGCCAACCGCCGCCACCGTTCTGCGGCAGCGTCGCTGACGCATCGGTGACGTTGGTACCCCGAAGGAAGGCTGGCTGGAGCAGGTACTTGGCCTGGCCCTCTTTGTCACACGTCACGATCCATTTGGTCGGATCGTCTGGGATGCCACCTTGGTGGTTGGCCGGATTCGTGCAGTCGAGCTCGGCAAGCGCCTGTTGGAGTGCGGGGTCATCCGCCTTGGCCGCCTGCACCGGGGGTTTGGCGGTGTAGGGCTTGGCCGGCGGAGTGGTCGGTCCTGGCTCCACAATCGTTTCGACGGCGCGGAAGTCCAGCAGGGCGGTCTGCTTGAGTTGGTCAGCTATCTGCTGCTGGTTGACCCCGGGCACCGAAACGACGATCGCAGCGTTGTTGCCGGACCCTTGGGTCGTTACCTCTGCCTCGGCGACGCCGAAGCCGTTGACACGCTGACGGATGATCTCGACCGACTGCTTCAACGCGACATCGGTGATCTGGCCCTGGCCGGAGATCGGCTTGGGCGTCAGGATGACCTGGGTGCCGCCCTTGAGGTCCAGTCCGAGCCGTGGCGTGTGTGACTGGCCGGGCCAGAACGCCCATGCGAACAGGCCGACGAGCAGCACCGCGAGGATCAGAATCACCCGCCAGGGGCGGTATCGGGCAGTTGCCATTGTCCCGGGTCAGCGACGCTCGGCCTGCACGTCCCCGGTCACCGTCTCAGACGGCGCGGACGCAGCAGCATCGGAGCCGGTCGCCGAAGCGTTTCCATGATCCGTCGCGACCTCCTCCGCCGAGTCTGTCGACTCTGCCGCGGGGTCGGAGCCCTCCCCGGCCGCGGGATCGTCCTTGATCTTGGCCACCGCAGCCTTCGCGTAGCAAAGCTGCACCCCCGGGGCGACCTCAAGAGTGATGATGTCGTCTTCGACCGAGATCACGGTCCCGTAGATCCCAGCGGTCGTCATGATTTCGTCTCCAGCGGCGACCCGGTCGACGATCTGCTTCGCAGCCGTCTGCTGACGTTTTGCCGGACGGAGCACGAACAGGTAGAACAGGGCGATCATCGCGACGATGACCAGCAGTGGGAGCAGGGAGTTCACGCAAGTCCTCCAGGTCGGTGCGGGCGCGGTACCCGACGCGCATTGATCCTAACCCGTGTGCGCCCGTGGGCGGCGCAGGCGGGCGCCAGGATCACTGGAAAATGGCTGCCTGCCCGTTGGTGGGTGGCTGCAGTCCGAAGTGCGACCACGCCTCGGGCGTTGCCATCCGGCCGCGCGGAGTTCTCATCAGCAAGCCCTGTCGCACCAGGAACGGCTCGCTGACCGTCTCCACGGTCTCCGCCTCCTCGGCGACCGCAACCGCCAACGTGTTCAAACCCACAGGTCCACCGGCGAATCTGGTCAAGAGGGCCAACAAGATGGCCTTGTCGAGCCGATCCAGCCCGAGATCGTCGACCTCGTACAGGGTCAACGCGTTCTTGGCCGTCGCAAGATCCACCACGCCGTCGCCGTGAACCTGGGCATAGTCGCGCACTCGGCGCAGAAGCCGGTTGGCGATACGCGGGGTACCGCGGGACCGTCCGGCGACCTCCGCCGCCCCCTCGGGCGAGATCGCCACGTCGAGCAACAGGGCACTGCGCTCGATGATGAGTTCGATGTCGTCGGCCTCGTAGAAGTCCATGTGACCCGTGAATCCGAAGCGGTCACGCAACGGCCCGGGTAGGAGCCCGGCACGTGTGGTCGCCCCGACGAGGGTGAACGGTGCCAACTCCAGCGGGATGGCCGTGGCCCCCGGACCCTTACCCACGACGACGTCGACGCGGAAGTCCTCCATCGCCAGGTACAGCATCTCCTCGGCCGGCCTCGCCATCCGGTGGATCTCGTCGAGGAAGAGCACCTCGCCCGGTTCCAGGCTGGTCAGAACAGCTGCCAAGTCGCCGGCATGCTGGATCGCGGGGCCGCTGGTGATCCTGATCGGCGCCCCAAGTTCTGTCGCGATGATCATGGCCAGGGTTGTCTTCCCCAGCCCCGGTGGACCGCTCAGAAGCACATGATCGGCCGGCCGACCCCTGCGGCGGGCCGCAGTCAGCACCAGGTCGAGTTGTGCCCGGACCCGGTCTTGCCCGATGAACTCGGCAAGACTCGTTGGTCGAAGGGCGCCCTCGACATCTCCGTCGCCCAGCTGGGCGTCGGAACCCACGAGGCGGTCGGCCGACCCGTCTGTCATACCCGATCCAGCCGTGACAGTGCCCGCCTCAGCAGGGCTGGAATGTCCTCAGGATCCAGGGAGTCGGCCAGGATGTCAGCGGCGACCAGACTTACCGCCCGCTCCGCGTCACGGGTCTGCCAGCCGAGTCCGACGAGCCCCTCGAGCACTGCGGACTGCCATCCGGTTAGGTCCGCGCCAGGCGTCTGAGCGCTGCCAGTCCTTGAAGGAACGGCGACGGTCGGCATCTTGTCGCGCAGTTCAAGTGCGATCCGTTCGGCGCCCTTCTTCCCGATGCCCGGAACCCTCGTGAGGGTGGCGATGTCGGAGGCTCCGATCGCCGTGCGTAGTTGTTCGACCCCGAGGGATCCGACAGCCGCCACGGCCATCCGGGGGCCGATGCCGCTGACCGAGGTCAACTGGTCGAAGAGGTCGCGCTCGTCGTCGTCGGCGAACCCGTAGAGGGTCCAGGCATCCTCCCGGACCACCAGGG
>CAZKVQ010000086.1:0-4134 GCA_964556255.1 uncultured Actinomycetes bacterium | reverse complement strand
CGGTGGCGAGGCGACATTCCGCGCCCTGGCGGAGGCTGCCCATCGCCCCAGGGGTGCAGGTGAGCCGATAGCCGACCCCGCCGACGTCGACAATCGCCGTCTCACCGCTGGTGGCCAGACAGGTTCCCCGCAGCGACGCGATCATGACCGGGCCCCCAGGGCTTCGGCAATCCGCCGGTTGCCGCTGCCCCGCCAGACATCGGTGATAGCCAGCGCCAACGCATCGGCGGCATCTGGCGGCCCTGGGATGACGCTCTCCTTCAGAATCCGAGCGACCATCATCCCCACCTGTGCCTTGTCAGCTCTGCCGGAGCCAGTCACCGCTGCCTTCACCTCGGTCGGGGTGTACATCGACGCCGGGATGCCGTACCTGTGGGCCACGAGTAGGCATATGCCGGCTGCCTGCGCGGTCCCCATGACCGAGCGAACGTTGTGTTGGCTGAACACCCTCTCGATGGCCAGCCTCTCGGGCTGGTGCTCCGCCACGTGTCGGGATACCGCGCGCTCGATCGCAGCGAGGCGGGAACCCAGTTCGTCGGAGGCCGGAGTTCGTAGGACTTCGACGCTGAGCATCGACAGAGTCCGGCCGGGAGCACCGTCGACGACGCCGATGCCGCAACGCGTCAAGCCGGGGTCCACCCCTAGTACGCGCATGACCGGCTCCCGTCAGGTGACAACCAACACAGGCTATCCCGGTGCCGTCCGCCAGCAGGGTTGCGCCGCGCGGCTCAGGACTTGGACGTCCTGCGCCGCGTCAAAGGCGTTCCGGTGGCAACCGGTTTGCCCACCACCGTTCGGAAGCCCATACGCAGACAGCGGATGATCTCCTCCCGATCGTCCACGGCTGCGTCGTCGGTGCTCACTCCGATAGACGCAACTCCGTCGTAGGTGAGCATCGTGACGTTGACGGCCGCACCGATGGTTGCGACCAGCGGATACATGCGGCTGACGCGGGCGCCCGCCAACCACACGGGCACGGGCACCCCGGGGACATTGGAGGCGGTCAGGTCGCTGGCCTGCGCCACGGCCGAGATCAATTCTGGCGGGATGAGTCGGGAGAGCTCGGCGAGTTGGTCTGACATGGCCAGCGCAGGTTCTTTGCGCCATCGGGCCACCGTCCGACCGACCTCCTCCATGACTTCGATCGGGTTGCTCTGAGCCACGGGCAGCTCAAACCGGGCGATCGTCACAGCGTTGTCCACACTCGACTTGCCCGGGGTGCGCAGACTGATCGGCATGTTGACCCGCAAGCGCTCGACGGGTTTGCCCATCCTGCGGTGGTACTCCCCCAGTCCCTCGGCGATGGCGGCCAGGAAAACGTCGTTGATTGTGGCTTCGTTGCGTTTTGCGTAGTTCTTGATGTCCTCCAGCCGCATGTCGAACGTGTCGAAGTGGTAGTTGATGCTGCGGTGGGTCATCAGCGGAGACAGCGGCCCCAACGGAATCTTCGTCAGGCGCAGGATCGAACCGGTGGTCTGCAGCACCCTGGTTGCCATCGCCCCCGGGTCTCGCATCGCCGCCAGCGCGGCCGGACCGAGACCTCGAACCACATCTCCGGCGGATTTGGCAACCCAACCCAGGTTGTCCCGCACCATGACATCGACGAAACCCGACTGGTCAAGTTCCTCGGCTGTCGGCTCGGGGGGCATGGGCCCGAGATCCGCACCCTCCGGGGTGAAGTCGAACAGCGCTGCCCCCAGCATCACCGCCCCCTGTCCATCGGCGATGGCGTGATGCAGTTTCACGAGGACGGCAGCCTTGCCGTCGGCGAGGCCCTCCAGCAGGGTCACCCGCCACAGGGGCCGATCCCGGTCGAAATCGGTCATGCTCTGACGGCGGGCATCCTCCAGGATGTCGGCCCATCGGGAGCGCGCGGGCATCCTGAACCTGCGGAGGTGGAAACTGAGATCGAAGTCTGGATCCACCACCATCCGTGGCGCCTCGTATCCCAGCGGGCCTTCGACCACTTTCTGGCGCAGCACCACCGCAGTGCGGCTTGCCCGGTCGAATCTCTCGACCAAGGTGTCCCAGTCAGGTGCTGAGTCGAGCAGCAGCAAACCGATGATCGTGGATCGCATCACGGGGTCGTCGGAGGCGACTCGCCACGTGGCGAAGTCCCAGCCGGACATCCGCTTGGCTTTCACCGTGACGGTGGCTGGCGCGTCGGATTTCCGGGCGGCCTTCTTCACTGGGATCTTCTTCTTAGGCTGGCTACCCTTCTTGGGCTTGCTACCCTGCGCGGCCGGGGACTTCTTGGTGGCCTTCTTCACCGTCGGCTTGTGCGCTGCCGGATCCGGACGATCAACCGGCCCCGCGTGGCTTCCATCGTCGTCTGCACGCCCAAGGCCCATGCCCAGGTCGGCACCCATTCGCGTTCTCCAGTCCCGTCGCTCGTCGACTATTCCCCGTCGCGGGCCGAACGCTCAACCACTGTTGGTGCTAGCCGCGGCCCGCCCCTCGAAGGTAATGCGAGAACTGTCAGCAAGCCCGCTGACGCACCGGCCAGCCGGGAAAAAGTGCCTACTCCAGTTCCGCGAGCACCTCGTCGCTCACGTCCGCATTCGAGTAGACGTTCTGCACCTCATCGCTATCCTCGAGTGCCTCGAGCAGCCGGAAGACCTTTTGCGCAGCTTCAGCGTCCAACTCGACTTCGACGCTGGGCACGAACGACGCCTCCGCGGAGTCGTAGTCCATCCCGGCCTCCTGTAGGGCCGTACGGACGGCCACCAGATCCGACGCCTCGGAGATGACTTCGAAGGATTCACCCAGATCGTTCACATCCTCGGCGCCGGCATCCAACACGGCCAGGAGGACGTCGTCCTCGGTCAAGTCCGCCTTGGGCAGGAGCACGACCCCTTTCCGCGCGAACATGTATGCGACCGAGCCTGGATCGGCCATCGTTCCGCCATTGCGAGTCATGGCCACCCGGACTTCCGAGGCTGCCCGGTTGCGATTGTCGGTCAGGCATTCCACCAGCACGGCAACGCCGCTGGGCGCGTAACCCTCATACATGATGGTCTCCCAGTTGGCACCCCCGGCCTCGGCACCGGAGCCGCGCTTGACTGCGCGCTCGATGTTGTCCAGCGGCACGGAGTTCTTGCGGGCCTTCTGGATGGCGTCGTACAGCGTCGGGTTACCGTCCGGGTCGGCGCCACCGGTGCGGGCCGCCACCTCGATGTTCTTGATGAGTTTCGCGAACAGCTTGCCGCGGCGAGCATCGATCACGGCCTTCTTGTGCTTGGTGGTTGCCCACTTGGAATGGCCGCTCATGCATCCTCCGTTCGATCGCCCGGCATCGGCGCCGCGGTGCCGCGGCCCGACTCGGTCACCATGTCCAGGAACAGCCGGTGCACCCGGAGATCCCCCGTGAGTTCGGGATGGAAGGACGTCGCCAACCGGCGTCCCTGCCTGACGGCCACGATCCTACCGGCCGCCGGCCCGTGCTCGACCGTACCCAACACTTCGACCTGCTCGCCGACCGATTCCACCCACGGGGCTCGGATGAAGACTGCTCGTACCGGCTCGTCACCGAGTGCCGGCATGGCGAGCGATTCCTCGAAGGAGTCCACTTGCCGACCGAAGGCATTGCGTCGAACGGCGATATCTATGCCCCCGAGGCAATGCTGATCGGGCCGCCCGTCGAGCACCGTCGTGGCGAGCAGGATCATGCCGGCACAGGAGCCGTACATGGGTAGTCCGGCGTCGACCGCCGCCCGCAGCGGTTCGAGCAGGTCGAAACGCTCGACCAGCATCGAGATTGTGGTGGATTCACCTCCCGGCAGCACCAGCCCGTCGACGCCGGCCAGATCGTCCTGATCGCGCACTAGCGCAGTCTGCGCGCCGAGCCGATCCATGATCGCCCGGTGCTCACGAAAGTCTCCCTGCAGGGCCAGCACGCCGACCACCGGCGCGCTGCGGCTCACCAGCCGCGTCCGGCGTAGCGCTGCTCGGGTGCAAGCGTGTCGATGTTGATCCCCACCATGGCCTCTCCGAGACCGCGTGAGACCTTGGCGATCACGTCCGGGTTGTCGTAGTTGGTTGTGGCGGTGACGATCGCGCTTGCCCGCTTGGCCGGGTCACCCGACTTGAAGATGCCGGAGCCGACGAAAACGCCTTCGGCGCCGAGTTGCATCA
>CAZKVQ010000085.1:0-7484 GCA_964556255.1 uncultured Actinomycetes bacterium | reverse complement strand
GCAATACGGTGGTGGCGCGCACCGAGGCGGGACTCGCCGAACGAGTCATCCTCGGCGGTCACCTGGACACGGTACCGGCGGCCGACAACGCGTCAGCGCTGTTCGTAGGCGCTGGCGAGCCGGTACCGGTTGTCGGTCCTGATGGGGTCGCCCTGGCGAGCGAAGACCGCCTCTACGGCCTGGGCGCCTGCGACATGAAGGGCGGCGTGGCGGTTGCCCTCAAGTTGGCTCACGAACTGACCGCCCCCACCCGCGACGTCACCTTCATCTTCTACGAGGGCGAGGAAGTGGCTACCGAGTTCAATGGACTCGGTCATATTGTTTCCGAGCGCCCGGAACTGCTGGCGGGCGCCGACCTCGCCGTCATGATGGAACCATCCGAGGCCGGTGTGGAGGCCGGCTGCCAGGGCACCCTGCGGTTCATCATCAGTACCGAGGGCACCCGTGCGCACAGCGCCAGATCATGGCTCGGAAGAAATGCCATTCATGAGATCACAGACGTGCTGCAGCGGCTGTCCGGATACCAGCCGAGAGAAGTGGAGATCGACGGACTGGTGTACCGGGAGGGACTGAACGCGGTCAACATCGAGGGTGGCGTCGCCGCCAATGTCATCCCCGACCAGTGCCGCGTAACCATCAACTATCGATTCGCTCCCAATAGCAGTGTGGCCGATGCGGTGGCGCACATGTCGGAGGTCTTCAGCGGCTACGACCTCACGCTCGATGATGCCGCGCCGGGGGCGCTACCGGGGTTGCACCACCATGCGACCCGCGACTTCGTGGCGGCGACCGGCTCGCAGCCACGGCCGAAGTTCGGCTGGACCGATGTCGCGCGATTCTCCGAACTGGGGGTGCCGGCGGTGAACTACGGCCCCGGCTCGCCGGGGCTGGCGCACAGCCGTCACGAGTACGTGCCGATCGAGGAACTACACCACGTGCACCGGACACTGCGTCGCTGGCTGACCAGCTAGCTCTCGCCAATTCTTCCCCTGAGAGCGAGCCTGGCCTTAACGTTCAGGGCATGGACGAGCATCGGCCGCAGGGCCACGACGGAGACACCGACGATGCCCCGGCCGAGCCTGCCCTCGACATCGTCGTGGAGGAGCGAACCAGCGACGTCGGCGCTGTGCCCGACGACATGTCACTTGACACCGCCGACTGGCGCCCTGCCACTTCCTGGCGGAGTGCTGAACCACGAGGGGGCAGATTCCGAGGACCCGCCATCGTTCGCCGCCGGGAACTCCGGCGAACGACCTTCGACCAGCGGTTGCTCGACTCGCGTGGCTCCGCGGATTGGGTCCACACCGACCCCTGGCGGGTGCTGCGCATCCAGGCCGAATTCGTCGAGGGGTTCGGTGCGCTCGCCGATGTGGGGGCCGCGATCGCGGTGTTCGGAAGCGCCAGAACGCCGGAATCAGATCCCGAGTACGACGCCGCCCGGAGAATCGGCGCTGGGCTGGCGGAGGCGGGTTTCGCGGTGATCACCGGCGGTGGCCCAGGAGTGATGGAGGCTGCCAACCGAGGGGCCTGGGAGGCCGACGGGATGTCCATTGGTCTCGGTATCGAGTTGCCCTTCGAACAGTCGTTGAACCCGTACCTCGATCTCGGGATCAACTTCCGCTACTTCTTCGCACGCAAGACCTGCTTCGTGAAGTATGCCCAGGGCTTCGTGGTGCTGCCGGGGGGCTTCGGTACCTTCGACGAACTCTTCGAGGCACTGACCCTGGTGCAGACGCACAAGGTCACCTCGTTCCCGGTGGTGCTGTACGGCACGGAATATTGGTCCGGTTTGTTGACGTGGCTGAAGTCCACCGTCGGCAGGGACGAGAAGATTTCCCCGGAGGACCTCGATCTGATCGCCATCTCCGACGATCCCGCCGAGATCGTCGAATTGATCGTTGACGGTACCCACCGGATCCTGGACGTTGCTGACGCGCAGGGTGCAGCGGGTGCGGGTTCATGAAGGCGGTGTGCGTCTTCTGCGCCGCGAACGAGTCCATCGACGAGCGTTACCGCCGTTACGCAGCAGAGGTGGGTGCGGGGATGGCCCGTCGTGGCTGGGCCGTGATCTCCGGCGGGGGAAGTGTCTCGAGCATGGGGTCGCTCGCGAGGGCGGCCCGAGAGAACGGTGGAACCACGGTTGGCGTGATCCCGCAGGCCCTGATGGGTTGGGAAGTCGCCGATCTGGAGTCCGACGAACTCGTGGTTACCTCCGACATGCGTTCACGCAAGGCTGAGATGGATCGACGTTCGGATGCCTTCCTGGTTCTCCCCGGTGGCCTGGGAACGTTGGAGGAGTTCTTCGAGGTCTGGGTCGGTCGTTCTCTCGGAATGCACCGGAAGCCCATCGTTGTGCTGGACCCCTGGGAGGATTTCCTGCCACTGCGCGAGTTGGTGTCAGGACTCGTGGCCAAGGGGTTCGCCTCGCCGACCGTTGCTGCCGAGGTGCACTGGACGGCAGATGCCGCCACCGCCTTCGATCTGATCGAGGCGGACTGGCGGGCCGGCGAGGGTCGGGGTGTCACCCCTGATCCCTCCCCCAGTGGTCGTCCCGATGCGGTGCTCGGTTTGGAGTCGGACTGACCCTGCAGGTGGCCGTCGCATGCGCTCCCCGACGACGCCGACTCACTTCAGGCAAGGCCGCGAACCGCCACCCGCGGTTCAGATGTGCCAGCGATCGCTGCCACCATGTCGAGGGTCTGGCGGGTCTGCAGCACCTCGTGAACGCGAAAGACCCGAGCGCCCAGCCAGGCGCTGATGGCGGTGGTCGCCAAGGTCCCCACCAGGCGTTCCCCCAGCGGCACAGCCAGAGTCTCGCCGACGAAGTCCTTGTTGGACAGCGACATCAGCACCGGCCAGTCGGTGTCCACCATGTCCGCGAGGTTGCGGGTCACGACCAGGGACTGACGGGTGTTCTTCCCGAAGTCGTGACCAGGGTCGATCATGATGGAATCTCGCGGAACCCCCAGCGCGGCGGCGCGTTCGGCTTCCCGGACGGTGCGGGAGACCACGTCGGCGGTGACATCCCGATAGTGCACCCGGTGGGGCCGGGTCCGCGGCGCAAGCCCGCCGGCGTGGGTGCAGACCAGCCCGAGGCCCTTCTCGGCGGCCACTTCGGCCACGGCAGGATCCCAGCCACCCCAGGCATCGTTCAGCACGTCGGCGCCCTCGGCACTCACCGCCCGAGCCACCTCAGAGCGGTAGGTGTCGACGCTGATGATGATGTCCGGGTAGCGGTCACGGGCAGTCGCCACGAAGCCGGCCACCCGGCGTACCTCCTCGGCGATGTCGATCTCGACCCCTGGGGCTGCCTTCACCCCGCCGATGTCGACGATGTCGGCACCCTCGGCCACTACTTGATCGAGGCGATCGAGGGCGGGGCTGTCATCCCAGGTGGCCCCGCGATCGTAGAAAGAATCCGGGGTCCGGTTGATGATGGCCATCACCAGCGTCTGGTGGTCACCGAAAGATCGTCCGCCCAGCCTTAACTCCGACACTCCGCCTCCTCGTATCGCCGCTTCGGGGAGAGCGTGGCACGATTTAGGTCGGCGCGCCGTCCGTGGCGCGCCATCGCCGAGATCTACCGATGCCGCAGGTCTCCCGATGACTGGCCGCCACCGACGGAGGGAAGCGCGAAGTCGGTAGCTGAGGAGGACCGCATGAGCGTTGTATTCGCCCTGCTGGCGCTGGCCGTGGTGGGCGCCGGTGTGATCGTTGCACTTAAGCGCCCGGATGCCGCTGTGCTCTCCGATCCGATTCACGATCGCGCGGTCGGTTCGCTTCCCGAGGGTCCCCTGCAGGCGGAGGACCTGCGTAGAGTTCGGTTCCCAGTCGCATTCCGCGGGTACCGGATGCAGGACGTGGACGCGCTGTTGTCGAGGTTGGAGAACCAGCTCGAAGCGCCAGCCGCAACCGCGGTTCCCGTCGCCCCAAACGTGCCGGCTCCCGGCGTCCCCGGATCGTCCGCGGCGGAGGTGTTTGCCGCACCCCGACAGGTAGCGCAGGAGGTCGCCCAACCACCGCTGGGTCCCGGCCCGACTTCGAACCCGAACCCGTGAAGCATCTCGAACTCGACGTCGTCATCGAAGCGCCGCCCGAGGAGGTCTTCCGGGCCTTCACGGACTGGCGCGGTCAGGGCGACTGGATGCTCGGGACCGCAGTGGAACCGGTATTCGGCGACGGGCGGGGCGTGGGCGCCCGACTCGAGGCGTGGTCAGGGGCAGGGCCGGTGGGTTTCCTCGACACGATGGTGGTGACCGAATGGGTCGATTCCAGGCGGGTGGTGGTGGAGCACACCGGCCGCGTTGTGCGCGGTTCGGGAACGATGGAGGTGCTCGAGCTTCCCGGCGGTCGCAGCCGCTTCATCTGGTCAGAGGACCTGCAGCCTCCGCTCGGGGCGCTGGGGGCCGTCGGTTGGAGGCTATTCCAGCCGGTGTTCGCGCTCGCCGTTCGTCGCTCTCTCGACATTTTTGCGCGGCTTGTCGAGCAGGGTAGGTGGCGTCAGCGCGGCAGCGACTGACGCTGGGTTGCAGGTTCCGCGCACTGGGTTGCAGGTTCCGTGCCGCTCGGTGCCATCCATGATGGATAATGGGATGACTGCACAAGCGCACGACGCGCACATCCGTGAAAGGAAGGGGACCGCCATGGCGGCGATGAAGCCGCGGACGGGCGATGGCCCGCTCGAGGTCACCAAAGAGGGGCGCGGCATCGTCATGCGGGTGCCACTGGAAGGCGGCGGCCGTCTAGTCGTGGAGATGACCCCCGACGAGGCTAAGGCGCTGGCTGAGGCACTCGGTACCACCGTTCCATAACCGCAGCACCGTCTCCGGTATCCGTGTGACTCGACGATCGGGTCGCACGGGCGCGTCGCAGACCATAGCGTGAGGCCATGCCCTCACAGCCGCTTGATGTCCAGGTCCTAACCCTCACCGAGAATGAGGACCCGTATGGGCTGGAGGCGGACGTTCTCCTGCTCGGTGGCACCTCAGATGATCCTGGATACCGTGATCGTGTCGCAGCGGAGTTGAGCGCCGTCCTAGGGGTGGATGCGGTCAGGCTGCTCGCACGACGAGAGGCCGGCTCGGACGCTGGCGCCTTCACGAGCATTGACCTCGACCTGCCCGACAGCCAGGCCCTGGTCTGGCTCGGATTGGGCAACGGCAGCCCGGCGGACCTTCGAGCCGCCGGGGCCGCCGCGGCGCGAGGAGTGTCCCGCCCCGCCCTGTGCCTCCTGACGCGGGGACTCGAGGGCGACCAGTTGGGCGCGTTCACCGAGGGTCTGCTGCTCGGCGGGTACTCCTTCTCGCTGAAGTCGTCGACGAGGCAGGACGATCGACGCTTTACAGTGCTGGCCAGCGACGCCGCTGGGGTCGCGGCCTGCGAACGGGCGGTGCAATTAGCCGAGGGTGTTGCCCTCGCGAGGGACCTGGCTAACACACCCTCGTCGCTGAAGTCACCGGAATGGTTCGCCGATCGGTGCCTGGAAGTCGCCGAGGATGCTCGGCTTCGTTGCCGCATCACGACCGCGGCGCACCTGTCGCGGCAGGGCTTCGGTGGGATTCTCGCCGTTGGGGGCGGCAGTGTTCGACCTCCGCTGTTGGTGCAGATGGGGCTCTCCGGGCCTGCGAAGGCACCTCATGTGGTCCTGGTGGGTAAAGGGATCACCTATGACTCCGGCGGTCTTTCGCTGAAGCCCGTGGACTCGATGGCCATGATGAAGACGGACATGGCCGGCGCCGCCGCTGTCGTCGGCGCGATGTCGATCGCCGGTCGCCGCCGTCCCAAGGTGCGGGTGACGGCCCTGCTACCAGTAGCGGAGAACATGCCCTCCGGAACCGCCTATCGCCCCGGTGATGTGGTCATGCAGTACGGCGGCGCCACCACCGAGATCGTCAACACAGACGCCGAGGGTCGGATCGTCTTGGCCGACGCTCTGGCCTTCGCAGTCGCCCGCCTTCGTCCCGACATAATCATCGACATCGCAACCCTCACGGGAGCCGCCACCTTCGGGCTCTCGCGCAACTTCGGGGCCCTGTATGCCAACGATGAGCAGCTCGCTGAGGAGTTGACACAGGCAGGTGCGGACAGTGGCGACCGGCTGTGGCGTATGCCCCTCGAGCGTGAGTACCGAGCTGCCCTGGACTCCCCGGTGGCGGATATCAGACAGAGCGCAACCGGGGCCATCCCCGGCGGCGGTTCGATCGTTGCAGCGCTGTTCTTGCAGCATTTCATCGGCGACACCCCCTGGGCCCACCTCGACATCGCCGGTCCCGGGCGTTCAGAGGCCGATCGATTGGAGATATCGGCAGGCGCCACAGGCTTCGGGGTGCGGGTTCTCACCCGCTGGTTGGACACTTTCGGAGACCGCCGCTAGGAGTCCGGCCGGCAGGTCCGGTGGCCGGCTACTCCTCGGTTGTCTGGATGATCAGCGTGCCGTTGCCGACCGGAAGCAGGGTGGAGATGACGCTGGGGTCCTCGGCGAGTTCACCGACGAAGTGCCGGGCGGCCATGGTGGCATCGTCGCGTTGGGACAGATCGGCCACGACGTCGTTGTCGCCCAGCACCTGTAGGAAGATCGCCGCACCCCCGGTGCGGAGCAGGCGGCGTGCCTGATCGAGGTAGGGGGCGGAGGCTCCGAGGCCCGCTCCGACGACCACCAGGTCGTAGGCATGGTCGGTGAGTCGGGACAGCACATCGAGTGGCGCACCATTGATCGACCTGACGCGGGACCCGGCCCGCGACACTCGGAAGGACTCACGCGCGGCGGCGTCCGACTCCGCGCTCTCCTCGATGCTCGTCAGCACCCCGTCGGGGCGCATCCCCTCAAGTAGATACAGCCCGCTGACGCCGCTGTCCGCGCCGGCCTGGACAACCGCCGAAGCCCCCAGGGCGGCCGCCACCGAGCGCAACACCGCCCCGGCGGTTGGCGTGGGCACCGAGCTGCCCAGAGCGCCGCCCCGGCTCCTGGCGCCGCTGACGACGGCATCCTCGACGTGCCATTCGTCCGTGTATTCCTCGGCGCCCACAGCGCACCTCCATGCTTTCGCGACGTATCGTCTCGGCGTGAGTTCACTACCGCGGACCTAAGGCTAATCCGCGCTTACCTGGTCCTTACATCGGGTCCGGAACAGCGCTTACAGAACCGGTGTTGGATAGGACGCGAGCGGTGAGCGCTGCACCTGCACGGCGCGATCGTCGCACGTCGGCGGCCCGCTAGGGTTACTGCAGTTCGACCACCGAATGCGAGGAGACACGCAGAATGTCCGATCAGACCCCTCCCGAGGGTGCCCGGCCCGAGGGCGACGGTGCGGTTCCCCCCGCTGTCCCACAGTCGAGCCAGGACGGGCAAGGGGACGCACACTCGGAACAGCACACGGCTGAACAGGCCGCGATCGGATACCCGGCTCCCGCAACACCTCCGCCGGCCGCTCCAGCGCCGCCGAGCGACATGAGCAACACCGACGTCATCCAGACGGTCAACCCCT
>CAZKVQ010000084.1:6181-7913 GCA_964556255.1 uncultured Actinomycetes bacterium | reverse complement strand
CTTGATCCGCGAGCCCATGACACCGCTGGACCGCTCCTTGAGGAACTCGAACACCGGGTCGGCATCATCACCGTTGACCTCGACCTTCGTCGACAGCGGAAAGGACACCCCGTAGTTCACCTTGCAGAACTCCTCGATGTCCTGGTCGTCGCCCGGCTCCTGGTGGCCGAACTGGTCGCACGGGAAGCCGATGACAACCAAGCCACGGTCCTTGAACTGTTCGTGCAGCTCCTGCAGTCCCTCGTACTGCGGGGTGAAGCCGCACTTGCTGGCCGTGTTGACGATCAGCACTGGTCGACCGTCGAAGTCGGCCAGTGACACCTGATTTCCGCGGTTGTCGGTGAAGGAGAGGTCGTAGAGGGTATTTATGTTGGACACAACATAAATGTGCCCAACATATTCTGCCTGGTCAAGGCTAGGTCGAGATACTCGCCACGACCGGGGTCACGACCCTGCGCAAAGCCAGGGTCACTTCGAAGGTCAGGGCACGGCAGGCGCTATCGCACGAGCGAACCGTTGACGCCCGCAAGGGCGATCCCGGGACTGCCGATTATCCTTCGTCGGTGTCCGAACGGCGCTCGAGCATGGCCGGGTCCCCGCCGCGGACGACGAACGCACGCTCTGCACAAGAGCGCACCCGGCGATCGCTGTCACTCAGCAGGTGCAGCAATGTCACCATCGGACTGTTGGGATTGAATGTCAGCGCGAGACGAACACTCCTGGCGGGGTCGTCAGCCAATGCCATCAACACGTCCGTTCCCGTGGACGGAGAGGCTGCGAGTCGCCTGCGCTCCTCCGCACTCGCGCTCTCGAGCGAGGCAGCTGGGGTGTCGCCGTAGTGAACGTGGTCTTCTCCACCAGCGTCGACCGTCCGCGTGCACACCGGAGGCATGATCACGAGGGTGTCCTCGTGAACGAGTTCGGTCACGCTGCTCTCCTTCGCCATGTTCTCGGTGACGTACCTGTCGGCTGACTCCCGACGTCCGGCAGCTGAACTCGGGCCCGCACGCCGTCGTCAGTTGGCGCACACCCGAGAGACTGCCCCCGCCGCGCGTGGTTCGTCCAAGTTACGCGGGGGGAACCCGTGGAATCCGGACGACACGCTTCTGATGTCAAAGATGGTGCCACCAAAAATCCCGTCTCCCGGCCAGTTCCGGGCGATTTGGGGATATGTCGTCGCGATGCTTACGCGGCGCTTACAAAACACGGATCGGCTGACGTGCTGATGGCCGCGGAGCTCACCTCGCCTGGCGGAACGACAAGGTGACCGGAGCCGAGTTGCCTTGACTGTTGACCGCAATCACCTGAACTCGGTACACGCTGCTCTTGCGCAGATTCACCAGTGTCCTGGAGGTCGTCGTGTTGGCGACCCACGGACCGTAGCTCGTGGAATTCGGCGCCGAGACCCGCAGCAGGTAGCGGACAACGGGTGTCCCACCATTCGATGCGGGAGGGTTCCAGGCGATGGTTGCCCGACCGGCTGCCGGCATCGACGCGACACGCAGGTCACGCACCGAAGTCGCGACCGTGGGTTGACGGAACGCCAAAGTCGTCACCTGCGAGGTACCCGCCGATGTCACGGCGGCCACTTGGACCCGGTAGGTCGCCCCGTTGATCAGGCCCGTCAGCAAGCGGGTCGTCGCAGAGGTATTCGTCCACGGGGTGAAGACGGTCGCCGAATTGGGCGCCGATACCCGCAGCCGATATCCGGACGACGGCGCGCCCCCAGTTT
>CAZKVQ010000084.1:0-6171 GCA_964556255.1 uncultured Actinomycetes bacterium | reverse complement strand
GGCTACGCGGAGGTTCGTCGGAGCACCGGGCACCACCGGAGTTACCTGGAACGAGCGCGTCACCGCGGGTGCCGGCCCCCACTGGGAGTTGCCCGTCTGGCTGGCACGGATGCTGCATGTTCCGGCCGACACCAGGGCTGCCCGGGCCCCCGCGATCGTGCATACGGCTGGGGTCGCGGTCGTGAACGTCACCGGCAGACCCGACGTCGCAGTCGCCGACAGGTGCACCGCGCCCGCGGTGACCGACGCATTAGCCGGCTGAGCGAAGTCGATCGTCTGCGGCGTCGGTCCCCAGATCATCACTCGCCAGGCCACGATGCTGGCGGTGTCGCGGCTGGAACTGTCCACGACACGCAACCGCCAGACCCCCGTGGAGTTCTCGCCGTTAAAGGTGGCCAGCGGCGTCTGCGGTCGGAACGCGCCCGTGAAGGGCGCCACACCGTCAGTGATGGGCTGCACGGCGTTGTCATCGAAGAGGGTCTCGATGTAGTTGTCGCCGCTGCCGCCATTGCGGTTGGACAGCACGACTTCGGTTCCCTGCGGACTGATCAGGCTCAGGCTCAGATCGTCGTCATAGGTCATGTCGAGGCGGACGACTGTCGCGGTAACTCTGCTGACGGACCCGATTCCGGACGGCACGGCGATGTCGGCATAAGCCCCGGCGCTGTCGTTGTCCGGAACGGATACAGGTGCCCCCGAGTAGCTGATCACGGCAGTCGTGGGAAGCGAGGCACTCGGGGTGACTGCTGAGGTGGGACTGCTGTAGTCGCCCGTGCCGACGGCGTTGACGGCCGCCACCCGGAACAGGTGACCGACGTCGTTGGTCAGACCGGTGACGGTCACAGCGGTTGCTGTGGACACGCCGTCAGGAAACGTCGACCAGAAGGATCCTCCGTCCGTGGAGTACTGCACGAGGTAGTCGGTGATCGGCGACAAGCCGTCGGCCGGGGGTTGCCACGTCATCGTCACCTGGCCATTACCCGGACGAACGCTGGGAACGCCTGGAGCGAGCGGCGCGGTGGAAACCGGCAGGATTTCAACAGCGTGAGCCGCCGTCTCCACCTGCAGGCAGTCGGCCTGGGTGATTCCGCTGGTGCCGACCAGCGACGCACATGAGGCCTGCAGCGCGTGACCGTACGCCTCATAGTCGCTTGAAGACGTCAGCAAGTTCGCGGCCCAGTAGATGATCAGCGGCGCCTTGGTCAGTCCAAGCCCGGTGATTGTTCGACCGTTGAATGTGCCGCCATCGGTGAGTAGGTACGCCAACTTGTTTCCGACCCCGCTGTTGGTGTGCACCCCGGCGCCATCCGAGGAACCCGCGTAGTACAGCGGGCTACCCATGCGGTCCGGGTCGTTGAACAGCGTCGGATCCGCCATGTTGCGTATGGCACCGTAGCCAGGAAGGTCTTCTCCCAGTTGCCAGCGAGCGCTTGGGGTGTCGTTGCCGCCGGAGTTGGTCAGGTCAACGAATTCGCCGAACGTGTCACTGAGGGACTCGTTGATGGCGCCGGACTGGCCGTAGTAGATCAGGTCAGACATGTGTTCTGTGACGCCATGGGTCAACTCATGGGCGACGACGTCGTCGATCGCGTACCCGTCGCCGTACACCATTTGCAGGCCGTCCCAGTAGGCGTTCTCAAACGGGCAGGAATAGCCCTCGCAGTAACGGACTGTGGAAAGCAGCGCCATGCCCTGGTTGTCGATCGAGTCCCGTCCGAAGCGGGAGAAGTAGAAGTCGTAGGTGTCGCCAGAGAAGTCGTAGGCGGCGTCGAGGTCGGCGATGGCGCTGGGCGAGCTGCCTTCGGTTCGAGCCGGATCGATGCAGGGCACCTGCGCGGAGGTGTGGTTCGCGTCGCAAACCTGCCGGTTCCTCGCGTTCTCGATCTGGTCCAGGTCCAGGGTCACGGTGCCCGTATTGGCGTCGACGAGAACCAGCCTGTTGACGCTTCGCCCAGCAGTCCCCGTGACCTCAGTGCGCCACACCAACGAAGCCTGTGCTGCGCCGGACATGCCCAGGATGCGTGGGTCGAAGATCCATTGCTGCGCCACCGAGGCGTGCAGTGATGCCGCCGGCGTCCCGGTACTCCTGGCGACTGCGGCAAGCGCAGTGGCAGAGGCCTGCGCCGGCGTGATCGCCGCTTTAGCGTCGGGGGCCGGACCGGGCAGGGATTCACTCGCTGCCGACCGGACATCGCCAGACTCGGCCAGGTCCACGAGTACCTCGCCGCCGAACACCGGGACCCCGTCAACCTGCTGCCCGAACCTCACCACGGTGCCGTTGGCGGCGGAAGGTTGCACACTGTTGAGCACGAGTTCCGTGGAGGCGTCAGGGGCGTTCACTCGTGATCGAGGACTTGCCAGGAATGCCCGCGCGATGGACTCCGGGGTGGCGCCCGATGTTCCTTGCGCAGACCTGGCTGCACTAGTGCCGGGTGTGAGCAGTTGGAAACGTGACACCGCGTCCGCTGAGCCGACTGCGCCGACAGCGACGGCCGGCTGGCCGCTTGGTCCTTCCTTCTGTTCGCCTGATGCGTGCGCCGGCATCGCCAGTCCAGCCACCGCCAACGCCCCAACGGCGACGGTAGCGGCGGCCCGGGCGGTCCGACTCATGTGAGATCTCATGACAACCTCGCCAAGGAACTGGTCGAGGATCCGGCATTCTCAGCAAAGGTTGCCTGCGGCCACACGACGAGCGCAGACGAGAATCCGGGGACGGTCGACACGCGATCCATTGCAACGCTGGGCACCGGCGGGCACGACATGACAAGCCTCCACATTGGGTATCGGCACCGTGGCCGCCAGACTTGACCGCAGTCCCGCCATTGGGCCAAGTTGGGCGTTTCTCGGCGTCCCACGAGAAGACCTCTGCCCGCAAGGAGTGGGCCGCGGCTGGCCGGCCCAAGCCTGAGGTGGCGACGCGAGCGCGCCGACTACCGGACGGCATAGGATCCCGGCCATGGCTTTCGACCTCCCCGTGCATCACATCACGATCTCGGTCACCGACCTTGAGCAGAGCACGCAGTGGTACTGCGATGTCCTGCAGGCGGCGCTGCTGGTGACCCGTCAAGGCGACGGATTCACCCGCAACCTGCTGCAGCTGCCAAACGGGCTCGTGCTCGGGCTGACGCAGCATGCCGGCACACCACGCACAGATCGATTCGACCCTCGTCGGGTGGGTCTGGACCATCTGTCGTTGGCGGTCGCTTCCGCGCAGGAAGTTCACGCGTGGACGGCGGATCTGGACGCGCGAGGTATCGACCATGACCCGCTGGTCGCGGCCCCGTCAGGCACGTTGGTGGTCTGCCGCGACCCCGACGGGATACCCGTGGAGATCTACTCGCCGGCCGCCTAACCTTGGGCCCCACACGCCCGACGGCGGCAGGGCCCCGAGCCGTCAGAGCGCGCTGAGCGCCGGCACCACGTTGTCGCCGAGGCCGCGGATGAACGCGACCGGTTCATAGAAGGGCATCACGTGAACCTCGGTGATGCCGACGTCTGCGAAGCCCCTCATCTGCTCCACGAAATCGTCACCTGCCGCCGGGCTGGTGGGATCCACCGAGGCGGCCCAGAGAATCGTCTTTCGAATCCGTGAGAAGTCCGTGCCCTGGTCCTCGCAATGGCTCTCGAGCACCTGGAGCTTCGCCGCCACGGCCTCCGGTCCGGTGTCCGGTCGCGCGAAGAGGTTGCAGGCGTCCGCGTACTTCGCGACGAGCCGCAACGTCTTCCGCTCCCCCGAGCCGCCAATCATGATGGGTGGGTGCGGCCGGCTCAGCGGTGCCGGTTCGCAGATCGTCTCGTCGAGTGAGTAGTACTCACCCTGGTAGGGACCGTTGTTGATACTCCACATCTGCCGGACGATCTGCAACGACTCTTCAAGCCGCTCGAAGCGCTCGGAGATCGGCGGGAACGGCACCCCTAGCCCGAGGTGCTCGCGCTCGTACCATGCGGCACCGATCCCCAGCATCGCGCGACCACCCGAGAGGACATCGAGGGTGGTCACGATCTTGGCGAGCAGGCCGGGGGGGCGGTAGGTGACGCCGGTGACCAGCGCCTGCAGTTCGACCGTGCTTGTGTTGGCAGCCAAGAAACCCAACGTCGTGTAGGCCTCGAGCATCGGCGCCTCGGCATCTCCGAGGCCCATCCCCTCCATTTGGAAGTAGTGGTCCATCACCGACACGTTGTCCAGCCCGGCCTCCTCGGCCGCATGTCCAGCCTCGGCGACTGTCGGCCCGATCGCCGCTGGACCGCCGGGCAGACCGAAGTTGACAAGGTGAACACCGATGCGCATGTCGTCTCCCTCGTGGTGCTTCGCTAACGGGCGAGTCCATCATGCATGTCCGACCATAATCCCGGCGAGGCTGGGCATCGACGGTCGCCGCCCCTTGCGTCTGCGCCACCTTCAGCCGCCGGGGGTAGTCTGCAAACACAGCGGGATGGAACCCGCACACCTGACCGGTCGAGGTGGGAAGCTGACGTGACGCCATCCGCTCGTGCACCGGGAAGATTGAGAACCATGGAGACCGCCAGTCAGGATCATGGGGTCCGCAGATGGTGGCGGATAGTGGTACTCGTCGCACTACTGGCACTGGCCCTTGTAGGGTTCCATCCGCAGAGGGGCTCTGCCACGGCCCCGGCGGTCGAGCCGGCCTCCGCGGCGTCGCCGGTGGTGATCGCCACGATCGGCGTTGGTGACAGCCCAGCCGGCGTCGCTGTTTTACCGGACGGATCCCATGTCTACACCGCCAACTTCAACGGCCGCAGCGTCTCGGTGGTCGATGCCGCCAGCAAGAGACTGACAGCGACCATCCCCGTCGGCCACTTCCCCTATGGGGTGGCTGTTTCCCCAGACGGGGCCCGCGTCTACGCCACGAACAGCGGAGACGGCAGCGTGTCGGTGATAGACGCTCGCACCAACACGGTCACCAACACCGTCACGGTCGGCGCAGCCCCTAACGGGATCGCTGTGTCGCCCGACGGATTGCACGTGTACACGGCCAACTTCGACGGCCGCAGCGTGTCAGTGATCGACGCTCACACCTTGACCGTGACGGACACCATCGCGGACGGCGCCGACCCGGGTACCGGCCCCTACGCCGTTGCGGTATCCCGCGATGGATCGCACCTCTACACCGGCAATCCCTTCGACGGCAGCGTGTACGTCATCGACCTGGCCAGCAGGAAGGTGACCGACATCATCGGCGTCGGCGGCTACCCGTTCGCCCTGGCCGTGTCACCGGACGGGTCCAACATCTACACCGCGAACAACTATGGCGGCATGTCGGTCATCGACGCCGAACTCAAGGTGGTCACCGACAACATCAACGTCGGAGGCGACCCCATGGGTATCGCGGTGTCGCCAGATGGATCCCAGATCTACACGGCGAGCCCCTTTGCCGGCCTCCTCTCGGTGATCGACGCCACCACCGTGAAGGTCACCGACAACCTCACCCTCGGCGGTTACACCTACGGCGTCGCAGTCTCGCCGACGGGATCACGTCTGTATGCCACCAACAACGGCAACAGCAGCCTGTCGATCATCGACGTCTCAGGCGCTCCGATCAACACGGCGGCTCCGGTGCTGTCCGGCACGGCGACAGTCGGGAACACGCTGACCGCAACCCCGGGCACGTGGGTCGGCAACCCAACGCCAACCTTGACTTACCAGTGGCAGGCCTGCTCCAGGGCCAACTGCGTCGGCGGCACCGTCGTCAACGTCGGCGGCAACCGGAGGACGTACCAGCTGACCGGGGCGGACGCCGGCAAGTTCATCCGCGTGAAGGTCGTCGGGTCCAACGGCGTGCGACCCCCCGGAACCGGCTATTCCCATGTGAGCCGGGCCGTGACAGTCGCCGGTCCCATGAGGTTCTCCTCGAGTTCGTTCGGCGCGGTGAAACTCGGCACGACGGCGCGGCTGACGGTAACGGTGACCAACAGCGGCACAACCGCCGCCATCCCGACTGCCATCACCACGATGGGGCAGGGTGTGAAGGTGACTGGTGGCACCTGCGCCAAGGGCACAGCCGTACCGGCCAAACGCACGTGCACGGTGGCGCTCAACTGGACGCCCACCCAACCCGGGAATCTGAACCACGCATCGCTCAAAGTCAGCTATCCCAACGGCGCACGCGGGTTCGACCGGACCTTCCTCACAGGTTCCGCGACACCAGCACC
>CAZKVQ010000083.1:0-8151 GCA_964556255.1 uncultured Actinomycetes bacterium | reverse complement strand
GACTGCCTGGCTCCGGTTCCCAGTGAACAGTCACGTCTCGACCGTTCTCCACCAACAGGGCGGCGCCACCACCAAATCGAACGACCGCCTGCGTCGGGTTCACCTGAATCCACGGCTTGGGGCGCTCGGCTCCGGGCAGCTCTTCTGGCACGTCGCCCTCTCGCACAGCGATTCCCATGCTCTCTGGAAGCCGGAGCCAACTGTGGCGCCGCTGTCGCCGACGTGACTCACGGACCTCGGCGACCCGAGCGCGTTCCTCGGCCTCACCCGTGAGGTCGTAGCCCAAAGCCGTCATCATTTCCGCGTGGTCGGCCTCGATCGCCACAACCTGCTCGTCGCTGAGTTCCTGGTGCCAACCCCCGGCGGCTCCCTTCCGAAAGAAGGTACGAGTCGCTTTGCTCTTCTCCCGGAATCCTGTTTCCTCCTCCGCCTGCTGCAGCCGATCGAAGCGGGCACGGTCGACGGCTTGCTCCAACTCATCTCGGCTGCAGTCCAGCCCGATCGCTGCGAACACCGGCAGCAGGGTTTCGACGGCGTTCTCCGCGAGGTCTTCATAGCGCACGAGGTGCACCTCGAAGGGAACGTCGTCGGCCAGCCACGAGGCTGAATGGCTGGACCACGAGCCCCACGGTTGAGCGGTTTCCATCCGAGCTGGGCTGGCCTTGCCTATTGCGGCGTCTGTGCCGATCGCGTCGATGGCCTGCTCCAGGTCAACACCGAAGAAGGCCGCATAGGAGCAGGCCACGTCACGCGGGTCGCGAATGATCAGGATGGCGGCACGAGTGGCCTCGGTGGGAAACGGCTCGCGGCCGGGCAGCCCGCGCCGGTACGTTTCGTGGGTCTTGCGCAGTTGGGGAGGTCGAGGGGCGGGAGCGTCTTCGATCCTCGGGGAGCCAGCTGCCTCGGCTAGCGAACTGCTCGACCGCTCCGCCGGAGCTGAGCTCCTCTCCGGCTGGTGGATGAGTGCGGTACGCAGCTGATCGACTTCGTCCTGGTCGAGCCAGCGCGCGTCGAGGCCGACGGCTGTCAGCGCCGCACCCACGTGGTTGGGTTGCGCACCCGAGCTGAGTTGGTTGACGCCGAAGAGGTGCGAGTGGGTACTCAGGGCGGTGACGATCGCGCGCAGCCAGGTGTTTCCCGACTTAGGGTAGGACGCCAACCAGACCGTGTGTCCCGATACGTCGCCTTGGCTGGTTGCAGCGGAGTCCGTCGGCGTGGATCTGATCACGATGCGGTGTCCGATGAGCCGGCGGTAATGGTCTGCCACCACGCAACCAAAGCGTCGACGTCGTCGGTGACGCCGGCCGTGTCGATGGACAGCCGGGCGAAGGGCAGGGCGGCGAGCTTGAGGTGCTCGGTGACGAAGGCTTCTGGCGGCGGGTCATCCGCCGCCGCGGAGTTGGAAATGGTTCGGTCTGCGAGACCGTGTGGGGAGAGCGCGCCACCGATCGTCAGATTCGCGGCTGCCGCGAAGCGTTCGTGACCCATCAGTGGCGTGAGGCGTACGTCTTCTGGTTTGCGCGTTTGGAGCAGGACAACTGCCTCGACCTTGTGTGAACCGGGATCCCGTGGCAGGTCGACGATGAGCGCATCGCTGTGCTCGCGCACGGACACACCGGAGATGCCTGCCTTCTCAGCCCTTCGACGCGACACCAGGATCGGGGCCTCTCGTGCGTGGGCAAGAAGGGTGTCTCCGTGCCACTCGATGGGCGTGAACCTGTCGCCCATAACGGTCCAGCCGCGCCGAGCAAGCTCCAGGAGGACGATTGCCGTGTCGTGTGGTTCACCTTGAAGAAGTAGGCAACTGCCACCAAGGGGTGGCACCGCCGCAGCGCCGCCGGCGCACCGGAATCCCCGCCGGGCAAAAGACAACGGCTCTCCCCACCCGAAACGAAGGGCTCGCTCCCGCGCTGCGCACTCGTCCGCTGGCAGGTCTGCGGCGTTGGCCACATCAACCGTGATGGCCCCGTCCGCGTTGACCCTGACCGCACCTAGACCGGGGAAGGTTCCCAACCAGACGTCGTTGTCGCGGTCCAGGCTTGGGCCGTAGGAGGGGTCGGCGGGGACAGCTGTTAGGTCCTGGGCAGCCGTCACAACGCAAGAGTATGGCGTGCCGGCGTGGGCCGGTTCGCGGCACGTACGCAGAGGTCCTCCGTTGCCGAGTGCATGATGCGCCGGATGGGGCGCGGAGATGTCAGCGCAACCCCGTCGACGTCTGTACCACGTGCCCATCTTCCAGACGCACCACATGGTGTGCTGCCTCCACGGTCGATCTGCGGTGCGCCATTGCCAGCACGGTCACCGCGGGAACCAGCGTCGTCAGCAGGTCCAGGACTTGCGCTTCCGTTGCATCATCGAGCGACGACGTGGCCTCGTCGAGCACGAGAAGGGCTGGGTCTCGAAGCAACGCACGCGCGATGGCGATCCGCTGGCGCTCGCCGCCGGACAGCCGCATGCCACGGTCGCCGAGGACAGTGTCGAGGCCGTTCGGGAGCCTGGAGGCGAAGCTTGCCGCGGCTTGGCCCAGGGCCCGCCAGCAGGCCTCGTCATCCGTGTCACCGCTCACCGACCAGGCGAGGTTCTCCCGCAGGGTGCCCGGTACCAGGACTGTCTCCTGCGGAACGTAGGCCACGTTTCGCCGCCACCATGGAAGATCCTCTGCAGTGAGCGCGATGCCATCGACGAGTATCTCCCCGGTCTGCGCTGCTAGTAGACCGAGAGCGAGGTCGGCGGTGGTGGACTTGCCGGATCCCGAGGGACCCGTCAACACGGTGATCTCGCCGCGTGCCACGTCGAACGTGATCCCATGAACGCCATTGCTGGAGTCGGGGTACTGGAAGGAGACGTCGCGATAGGAGATCAGCGGCAGCGGGTCCTCCGGTGACAGGTGTCCGCGTTGGGTGTGGATACCCGGCGGGACTTCCACGTTGTCGCGCGCCTCATCCGTCAGCCTCGTGAGGTCGCTCACGGCGGGCAGGGCGTTGGCCAGCATGGAAGCGTTGCTCGCCATCGTCTGAGCGTTGCGGGCCAGCCGCGCAACCAGCAGCAAGATCACGACGATGCCGGCCGGGTCGAGCTGTGCCCACACCGCGACCAGCACGAGAATTGACGCAGCCGCGGCCAGCCCAATGGTCGACGCGGCTGTGACGGTCGACTGGCGCCTCACGTTGGCGACTTGGATCTCGCGGGTGCCGGTGAAGGACTCTCCGAGCCGCTGGGCCCACACGGCATCCGCGCCGTGAGCCCGAACGAGCCGGAGCGAATCCATCGAGTCGAGCATCACCGACTGCAGTTGTCGGTTGCGTTGGCCGAACATGACTCCCATCCGGTGTGCCGGCATCACAGCCGTCGCCTGCGCAAGTCCGAGTATCACCACGCCGACGAGCGCCACCGCGCCCACCGCGGGCGAGACCAGCAGGGTTACCGCGGCGGTGACGACGAACAGGATCGCAGTGACGCTCAACTGCATCAGCTGGTAGAAGGCCTGTCCCGACCTCGCGGCGCCGGTCGTCACCACCTCGATGATGTCGCTGCGGCGCCGTTGCAGCACGAACGTCCATCGAGCCTGCAGGATCGCCTCGAAAGCCTCCTGTCGCAGATCGTCCACGATCGTTTGCTGCAGGGCACTGGAGTTGATGGACGAGGCGCGCATGATCAACGCGGACCCGGCGGTGAGGAGCACGAAGGCGGCAAGGAGCAGCCACAGCGGTGCCGATCCCACGTCGATGTCCCCAAGAATCGGCACGGTGAGTTTCGAGCTGGGACTCGCCACCGAATTCACGATCGGAATGAGTAGCAACAGACCGACGCCACCGAGGACGCCGTTGGCGAGGAGCAGCAGGATTTGCAGCATCGAGCGTCGTCGGTTGAGGCGCCACGCAACACCGACCAGTGTCCGTGCGTCGGCGGTGAGCGACTCCTCGCCCCGCTGCTCACTCGGTCCGCTGGTTTGCGTCACTGACTCAGGATAGGTGTGCGACTACCTGGGGTCAGCCGGTCTGACCGGTGGACAGCGGCTTGCAGGGTGCCCAAAGAGACGCCGGCTCGGGATTGGCAGCGCGCAGGCGGGCCAGCGCCGAGTTGAGGGCGACCGGCTGCAGCGATGTCCCGAGGCCCACGTAGGGTGCGTCGAGCTGAATCAGGGCACCGATGATGGCGACGAGCAGCAGCGTGGTCGCGGCGACGGCCATCCGTGTCAGCCACCGCCGGCGCCCCAGGTGAAACACCGTCAGACCGACGAACAGGAAGGCAGAGACATAGAGAACCACCCAGATAACCGGAGGAATCTCGGGAACAGCGTGCAGCAGCCGCAGCTGTCGGTACTTCGCCAGATCGAGGATCTCCTCGGTGACGAAGTAGTGGTTGGACGCTTCGACATCCTTGTCTTGCGGCAACGCCTCGATCTTCTTCTGGACGCTGCTGGCATAGGCCTCGGTGTTCGCCGAACCGCTCAGGTTCCCGGCGCGTGCGGCTGACCAGTCATCGGTGGCTGCCGAATTCATGTAGCAGAGCAGGTCGTGGCGCAGCGGGTCACGATTGCTCGCGGGGTAGGGGTCCACGGCGTTGAACAGCGCAACGGCCGTGGCCGCCTCCTCCTTCGAGACCTGTCGAGCGTCAACGAAGTGGCCGACGGCGAACACCAGCAGCAGGCCGAGCTCATAGAGCAGCAGCGAGAGCATGGTCCCAGGCTGTCAGGAAGCCGCGACAAGAACCCATGTGACACGCCCCGGCACGGTGACGTGGGGCGGCGGGACCCCTCCCGGACCGGGGGCGCTCCTCACGCGGCTGTGGGGACTCAAGCAGCGCTCGGGTTTGCTGCCCGCGTGTGCTCTCGCCGTCTTCGTGCGACGAGGAACAGCCCGGCTCCGGCTAGGGTTACCATGCCGCCCACGATTCCCTGAGCCCGGAAACCTCCCAGGTCGGCCCGGCGACGCAGTTCGTCAATCTCGCTGACATCGGACAGTGGCACCGCATATTGGCTCGAGGTCTCCTGCGGCGTCGCGCCCCGGACCGATGAAGCGACGACTTCACGGGCGGTGGCGGGGCTGATCCCGGCCCTGTTGGATTCGTGCTGCAGCGACTGCGACACGGCGACCATCACGATGGCGGTCATCCCGGCAACCCCGATCGCTGCACCCAGATTCGCGGCGGCCCCGCGGAAGGCCGATGCGTCTCCGTCCTTGTTCGTCGCAGCGGTGTTCATGATCGCGTTCGTCACCGCCACCCCCGACCCGGAGGCCGCGGCCGAGTAAACGCACATGATCACGACGGCCAACCACAAGGTTCCGCTTATGTGCAGAAGGGCGCTTGCGAAGAGTGTCGCTGCGACCAGCACCATCATCAGTGTCCCCGAGCGGGTGATGCCCCAACGTCGCAGCATCCTCGCGGACAGGCCGGCGCCGGCGACAGCGGCCAACTGCGCCGGAGTCATCACCAGGGCGACTTCGACAGGGGGGAGATCGGAGACGTACTGCAGGGCCATCGTCATGTAGAAGAAGAGATTCGGGAACAGGGTGAGAATGAGCACCACGAGCAGGAGCACGAAGCCCCCATTGCGCAGTGGGGTGAGATCGAGCGACGGAGTCGAGACCCGGCGTAGGGCGATCGTGAGCGCAACGGTGCTTGCCGCGCATACGGTCAGCGCCACGAGGACCTGGCTGGAGACGCCATGTTCGGACCATAGGGTGATGGTCTCGACGGCGGCAGCCAGCAAGACTCCGGCGAGCCCGGGCGTGAGCATCTCTCCGGTGGATTCCGAGCGGGTTGAATCAGGTTCCATCAGCCGCCACACCAGCAGGACGGCAAGACACCCGGCGGAGATCCAGATCACGGCGACCCATCGCCATCCCACCGACTCAACGATCCCGCCAGCCAACACGGGCATGAACACATATGCCAACGGCACTGCGGTGGAGAACACGGCGAAAGCGGTGGCTCGCCCATCTCGACCACGGACGCTTGCGCTGATGGCGGCCAGGGCCACCACGAGTAGCGCGGACTTGCCCACATTGGCGAGCAGGAGACCGGTGGCCGCCACGGACATCGAGCGGGAGACGGCGACCACTGCGCAGCCGATGGCATAGATCGCGCTGCAGGCGAGCAATACCCGTCGCGATCCCAGTCGCTGACCTATCGCACCGGCGATGAAGATGACGAGTAGGGCGCCAACGGAACCCATCTGACGAGCGATCTCAGACTGAACATCCGTCGCGTTCAGGTCCCGCAACATGTCGTTGAGGATGTAGTTGAAACTCGCACCCAGCGTTTGCACGAGCACCGCACACGCCGTCGTGGCCAGGACCAACCGGACCTGGCCATCAGTCAGATCCCGACGACTACCCAGCGCAATCCGCACTTCCGCAGGTTACGCCCGCGCGATGGCTCACGTACCCGTCACGAGCTCTTCCGCAGCGTCTCGCGCCTAAGGGGAAGTCAGCACTTGAGGGAACACCAGTAGTTGGTCCAAGGATTGTCGCAGTAGACCCAATCGGTGCGCGGGAACGTGTAGCCGCCGGAGACGCCTTCGAGCTCCGCGTCGGAGAGCTCGTCGTCGGTGCCTGCAGTTGGTAGGTCTTCGATCTCTATGACGAATCCGTGTCCATTGGCGATGGCGACGAATTCCTCATCCGACTCTGCCCTGGCCAGGTCGGCGCGAAGCTGATCATTCTCGGCGGTGGCGGCGCGAAGCGCGCGCATGTTTTCTTCGGACATATCCCCAGCGTGGCACAAACGACCAAGGGGTTCCAGGCGGATTCATCCGTTGGCCGGGCTCAATTCAATCCCTCCGACACTGCCCCCGGCTAGCGTGATCGGGTGGACACCGAGGCCCAGGCGAAGGAGGGCAAGGGACGAAAGCTGGGTCCTGCTCGGGCCGTCGTCTTTGTAGTCGGTTCCATGGTTGGCGCCGGCATTTTCGGGCTCCCCAATTCGCTCGGCGCCATCGGCACGGTTTCCTTGATCGGGTTGGCCCTCGCTGCTGTTGGTGCATTGGCACTCGCGGCGACGTTCGGTGGACTCGCAAAGCACACCGGCGGTGAAGGCGGGCCCTTCGAATACGCACGTGACGCCTTCGGGAACGGCGCCGGCTCTTGGACCGCGTGGTTCTTCTGGCTCTCAGCGTGGGCCACCACGGCTGCCGTCGTAGTCATCTGGGTCAGTTACTGTCGCTACCTTCTCCCGGGCGCGACCTGGTACGCCATCGTGGTGGGAATGGTCGGTCTCTGGCTGCCGGTGGTCGTCAATCTCCTGGGTACACGTTGGATGAGCACGGTTCAAACGGTCAGCGTCATCCTGGCCTTCATCCCGCTGATCGTGCTGTGCGTCGTGGGACCGTTTCGCGTCACGTCCGCGCTCTTCGGCCCATTCGTCGATTCGGGAATGTCGCGTTTCTCCGCCATCATGCATTCGCTGACGGTCTCCGCGATCGTCTTCTTGGGTGTCGAAGCCGTCGCCGTGCTGTCGAACCGAGTTCGTGACCCGGCGCGCAACGTCTCACGGGCTTCGCTGATCGGGACGGCGATCTGCGCCGCTCTCTACCTGCTGGCGACGTTCGTCGTCTTCGGGACGGTCAGCAATGAGGCGCTTCGCTCAGGGCTGTCCTCCTTCGCCGATTCGTTCAGCTACATCACCGGCTCTCCGAATGCCGGAAAGTTGATGGCCGTGACCGCGGTTCTTTCTGGCTTCGGCGGCCTCGTCGCCTGGGCACTGCTCGGCGCGGAGGTTCCTCGGGTGGCAGCCGACGCAAGGATGTTTCCCGCCATCTTCGCCCGCACCAATGCGCGGCGGGTACCTGCTGCGGGGATGATCATTTCCACGCTGTTGGCAAGCGCCCTCATGGTGGAGGCATTCGCGGGCGGGGTGGGTGCCGACGTCTTCGATTCCATCGCAGTGATTTCAGCGATCGGGGCGGGAGTCGTGTATGTGTTCTGCGGCTCCGCCGAAGTCCGACGCCTGTGGCGTCAGGAAACGTCGAGCCGCCACCGGATCCTGCGTATGACCGCGGCGGTGATCGGGCTGGTCTTCTCGCTGGTGGTCATCGGAGGCAGCCTTGCCTCGAAGGCGATGGACGCACTGGCCTTCTGGATGCTGCTGGGGTGGATTGCAGTCGGGGCGGCAGTCCTGATGCGTCAGCGCCGTCGAAACGCAACCACG
>CAZKVQ010000082.1:0-8392 GCA_964556255.1 uncultured Actinomycetes bacterium | reverse complement strand
GACCCCCGCGCCCCAGTAGGATGCCTCTACCGGCTGGGGATGGAAGACCAGTCGGTCCACGGCCTCGGAGACGATCCAGACGCAGGTGGCGAGCAGCAGCAGCGTCTCGATGAACGCGGAGAGGTTTTCCACCTTCAACGCCAGATCCTTCTCGCGCTGATCGAGCGAGGCTTGCTGTTGCTCCTGCTCGACGGCGCGGGTCTGAACCGGGGTTACCCCTCGGCGGCCTCGGCCTTGGGGTGGGCGGGGGGGGTGATCATCGGTGCAGTGCTCGGCGGGATTCTCGTGGGGGCATCCGGGTATCTGGGGTGTGTTCTGTTCATGACGGCGCTGTTGGTGGTCATCGCAGCTGTGACCTACCGGAAGGCCGGACGTGGGTCCCGATCGGGCACGACCGAACCAGCACGCTTGTAAGGGTCGGTCACAGCCGGGGGTCGCTGGGATCTCTTCGATGAGTGCCTGCGCCGGCTGGTGCTATCGTCGGCAGCCCGCGGAGCACCGGGTATCAGGAGGAGGAATCGATGCTAAAGGCACGAGATTCGCCTCCCACGTGGGTGATTGTCCTGCTGCTTGTCGGCCCGCTTCGGGTGCGTTGACGTGCACTTCATCACGCGCGGCCAAGGCGATCTCCCGATCGTATTCGTGCACGGCTTCGCCTGCGACTCGAACGACTGGCGGCCGGTCATCGAGCGACTGCAGGAACGGAACGCCTTGGTGGCGTGTGACCTCCCCGGCCACGGCGCCTCACCCGGGGCGGTCGCCGACTGCTCCATTGAGGCCTATGGCGCGGCTGTCTGCCAACTGCTGGCGAATCTCGACCTCCCACCGGCGGTGCTGGTCGGGCATAGCATGGGGTGCCGGGTGGTGCTGGAGAGTTACTCGATAGCCCCGGATCGGGTGGCCGGGATCGTGCTACTGGACGGGAGTTTCATCGGCGCCGGCGATCGTGGGACGGCCGAACTCGGGATGGCCCGTCAACTGGCCGACGAGGGGTACGAAGAATTCGTGCGCGGCTTCTTCGCGGCCATGTTCGTCGAATCCACCGACCCTGAGTTCAGGACTTCGACTATCGAGAGGGCCCTGCTGCTGCCCGCCGATACTGGCGCTTCGCTGTTCGTCGACCTGGCCGGTTGGGATGCGTCGCGGATGCGGGACGCGCTAGCCGCCGTCGATTGCCCGCTGCTGGTCATCCAGTGCACCAGCCTCACACCCGAACGACTTCGGGTCTCCCTGACAGCAGGACAGAGTTCTCCCTGGCTGGAGTTGGTTCGCGAACAGGCTCCGACGGCCCGGTTCGAGACCCTGCTCGACAACGGGCACTTCCCGCACGTGGAGGCCCCCGACGAGGTCAGCACCCTGATCGCTGACTTCGTCGCCGGTCTGACGCATTCGGAGGCGTGAGAAGAGCCCGGCAACGTTGACCACTCACACCTGCAGCCACGAATTGGCGCACCCGGTTCGTGGGACCTCGGCCAGAACCTCCCAGCACCGTAACGGTGCTCGTCAGAGCCCTCCGGCACTGTTAGATATTAATGTGTATTGCCTTGACATCAAATAGTATCGACGTTAATACTGCTTACATGAATATTCCCGGCTCACGAGTGAGGGCGGCAACGTGAAGCGCTCCTACGACATGAGCCGTCGATCCATCAGCGCGGAGCAGACCACGGAGAACATCGTGGATGCCGCAGAGAAGCTCATGGCAACCAGCGCGATGGCCGACATCACCCTCGCGGCCATCGCCAGCCACGCCGGGGTCACGGTGCAGACCGTCCTGCGCCACATGGGCTCGCGCGAAGGCTGCCTGGAAGCCGTCGGACGTCGCGTCGAGACCAGGGTGCAGGGTCAGCGCGGCCACACACCTCCAGGGGACGCGACAGCCGCGGTAGCCGAGTTGGTCGACCACTACGAGGCGGAAGGGGTCCTCGTGTTGAATCTCCTGGGGCAGGAACAGTCTGCGCCCGAAGCGGCAGCTCGCGCAGTCGCCGACGGGCGCGCCTTCCACCGGGCATGGGTGGTGCGCTGCTTCGGTCCCCTTATGCCGAACACCCGACAGGCGAACGTGGATGCGGTTGTCGCGGCCACCGACATATACATCTGGAAATTGATCCGGCTGGACCTTGGCCGGTCCCGTGCCGCCACCGAAGCCATCATCAACCGACTGGTCAAAGCAGCCCTGGAGGACTCATGAGTCGAATCCTGATCTACACCTCACCCGCGCGTGGGCACCTCTATCCGATCATGGACACGGCCCTTGAACTGCACGCTAGAGGCCACGAGGTAGTCGTCCAGACACTTGCTGAAGAGCGCGAGACAGTGACGGCAGCAGGCCTAGAGCACCGACCGATCTCGGCTGCCGTGTCACGCCTGACTCTCACCGACTACGCCGGGTCCAACCCTTTGTCCCAACTCCGGCGGACCCTTGCCTGCTGGTCGCAGCGCGCACCTCACGAAGTCCTTGACATTCAGGCAACCTGCGCCGACGTCCTTCCGGACCTCCTGCTGGTTGATGCCAACTGCTGGGGTGCTGCGGCATACGCAGAGAGCCTGCGCGGGCCTTGGGCCATGTTCCTGCCCTATGTCCTGCCCGTGCCGTCGCCGCAAACGCCCGCCTTCGGGCCCGGTTTCGCACCGCCCCGCAACGCCGTAGATCGGGCACGCGACAGGGTGGTCTGGGGTGTTCAACGGTGGGCCGCCCGACCGGCGATGAAGGACCTGAATTCGCTCCGCGGCCGACTCGGAGTTCCCCTGCTCGGCAGCGTCTCCGAGATCTACCAGCGTGCCGACACTCTGATCTATCTGACAGCTGAGCCCTTCGAGTATCCCAGGGACGAATGGCCATCAGCAGTAACACAGGTTGGCCCCGGACTGTGGGCCCCCGAAGGCGAGGCACCGGGTTGGCTCGCGGAACTTCCGAGACCGCGGGTGCTGGTCAGCGTCTCGACGGAGTTCCAGGACGACGGCGCCATCATTGAGGCAGCACTCGAGGGGCTCTCAGGTACACCCGGCAGTGTGGTCGTGACCTCTGCCGCGGTTGACCCCGAGCAGTTCGCAGGCTTCTCCCGCAACGCTCGAATCGAACGCTTCCTGCCACACGCTGCCGTGGTCCCGCAGATGGATGTCGTGGTCACGCACGGCGGCATGGGGACGGTGCAGCGTGCATTGGCTGCAGGAGTGCCTCTAGTAGTCGTCCCCTGGGGTCGAGACCAGTCCGAGACAGCGCAACGGGTGGTTCACTGCGGTGCCGGCACCTCGGTCGC
Organism: uncultured Actinomycetes bacterium; assembly: GCA_964556255.1. Taxonomy (GTDB): domain Bacteria; phylum Actinomycetota; class Actinomycetes; order S36-B12; family UBA10799; genus JACJWR01. The sequence goes on along the minus strand of CAZKVQ010000082.1, from coordinate 5,132 downwards.
ACCCCGGAAACTGACACCGGATCGGATACGGGAAGCGGTGCGAGAGGCGCAGTCCTGCACGACGCAGGCAACTCTCGTGGCGCAGGCGTTCGCCGGTGCCGGCGGGGCTCGCCGCGCAGCCGACGTGTTGGCCGGTCTGCTGGCCAAACCCCAGCTGACGCGCGACTGACCCAGCGCGACGCCGGCGCCAGCCAGCCCGTCGAACGGCCGACGACGACGCGGCGACCTGTGGTCGTGCACCTGTGCTGCCCTGCTGGAATTGCCGTGCTGGTCCGGGTCTCAGCTGGCGTCGTCCTTGGCCTGCTCGTCCGCCGCTTTTGCGGCAGCCTTCATATCCTCAGCGACGACGTCGTCGACTGCGGACTCAACCACGCGGTTGGCCTTGTCGAGGGCCTTTTGGATCTTCAGGACTCCCGGATCCGAGACCAGCGCAATGATTCCGGAATGCCCGGGCGCGATAGCGTCTTCCAGCTCATTGGCGAGTTCACTGCGATGGTGCAGCTCGCGCAGCTTGCCGGTCGCAGCACCGGCAGCGCCCAGGACAAGCGCACTGCCAATAATCGACGGCGGGAAGATCACCCCGAGTACCACGCCGCCGACGGCACCCCAGGCCAAACCTCGACCAGTGCTGTGATCGGTGGCCTTCTGGATCTCGAGCTTTCCGTCGTCCCCGCGGGTGACGACTATGACGCTCTCGATCTTCACACTGCGTCCATCCTCGACCGACTTAAGGACCTCGTAGGCGGACCAAGCGGTATCGGTGTCATCGAAGTCGGCGACCACCAACGTGTACCCGCCGTCGCTCACGGCAACGGCCTCGACATTGACGTCGCCGTCGGCGGCGGAGACTTCGTTGGCCTTCTGGTCTTCAGACATGGTGACTCCTTGCGTGGCGGGTGGTTGATGCGGACGGACATGGCCGATCAGGGGCATGAAGTGTGCGCAGAGCCCACGATACCTAGCCGATGGCCCCGTGCCGGTCTCCGCCACAGTCCAATCGATGCCGTTCCCGGCCTCCATGGAAATGGACGGGCAATCAGGCGCGCTCAGTCGTCGAACGCGGTCGTGATGCTGATCTCGCATATCCTGCGGCCATCCTCGATCCCGTCCGCATCGAAGTGAGTACCCAGGACCAACCGAACGAGTTCACCGTTGGCGATCGCGTCTGACTGGTCCTCATCCAAGATGACACTGACTACCTGTCCTTGGGCCGTCTGCTCTATTGACACATCTGTCATGCCAGGACCCTACCGACCCGAGGGTGTAGCCAACCCCTACTCGCGGACAAGGAGTCGCAGCGCGCGAGGTGTCGACGTTTCGGTTGGCACAGTGAGTCATCACGGCGATGACGTTGGGGTCTTCTCAGCCGTCACGGCAGTGGTCGGACCCTGCCTCTTGAACCGCTGGGTACGCAGGAACATGAAGAAGCACCAGGTGGCGAGCGCGCAGAGCAGATGCCACACCGCGTGCGCCTGCAGCAGGCTGTCCGGGTTGCAGAGTTCACTCCTGGCTTTTCCGGTGGTCCATATCGCATAGGCGGCCAGGAAGGAAACCATGCCTGCCCAGAACCACGGCGTGTAGGTGCGACGGATGCCGCTTGGTCCTCGGGTGACCAGCGCGGGCAACCAGAAGAGCACCACCCACCAGTACTTCTCGGGATGACCAAGAATGATCCACGGCGGAATCCCGAACGCCAGTGCGACGGCAAAGCCTACGAAGCCCGAGAGCCAGCGCGCCGCCGGGGAGCCGAATCGCACCACAAACTCAGAGATGATCCAGAGCGGGATCGAGGCCTCGAACAGGTCCAGGTTGATGCCCATGTCCGGGGCGATGGCGACGTAGCCCACCGCGTACACCCCGACGATCGAGACATAGGTGTAGACGAACGTGCGCGTCGACCACCGACCGAGTACGGCAAGGTTGTACAGCCATGGGATGACGATGTAGATCACCATGGAGAGGTTGTCCAACCAGGCGCCGATGAAGGTGTGGCTGGCGTGCATCAACATCGAACCCGGACCGAGGAACACCGCCGCTGAGGCGTACAGCAGGGCCAGCGTCTGGTTGCCTATGAACGGGTTGCGTCGTGTGACGCCTCGGGCCGTATCCCGAGCCAGTACGGCGAACATCGCCAGGCCCGCTGCAACGAATGCCAGATTCCCGAGGGTGTTCAGCGGTTCTCGGAGCAGCCCGCCGGACACCCGTTCACACCACCGTGAGACCTCCCCGACGGCTTGCTCGTTGGCGGCCGGGGTCCACCACCCGTTGACCCCCAGCGCAATGAACAGCACTGCGAAAACGGCGAGGGCCGCAATCGCGACGGCAAGTGGACGGTAGGCAGGGCGCACGCTTGCGACCCTACGCACCATGCACGCGATGTGCCCTCGTTCGCCTCGGTAGACCGCGAACAGGATTGCGGAACTGGGTCATCCATCCGGGTGAATATTCGCAACCTCAGGCGTCGTTGCCTCACGGCGAGGGAGCGATGGGTTGGTGTTTTGAGTGGTGAGAGGTTAACAATGAAGAGTCACTGCCAACCTGTGGCCAATCGCCGCGGGCGCAGGAGCACTGCAGAATCGGCACTGCGGGCACCCTCCGGGGGACACGTGGTGAAGAAGACGGCGTCGACCAAAGCCCGGAGATGATGTCAGCCATGAAGGCGAATTCCAGCATGCATTCCCGTGCGCGAACGAGCTCGCTGGCAGTGATCTCAGCGGCTGCACTGATGGGGTCGGGACTGCTGGCGCTGACGCCCGCAGCGGCCGCCGATGACATGGTGCTGACGTGGCGGGTGACGGACTCGTGGACCGGCGGCGCGACAATCGAAGCCACCCTCACCAACAGCTCAACCAAAGCCCTATCGCCCTGGTCGGTGACCGTTACAGGCGGGCCGCGCGTTGTCTCGGCATGGAACGCGACCGTCAGCTCCGGTGCAACCTTCACGGCGCCGAGTTGGGCACCCAACCTGCCCGCCGCGGGCAGCGCGACGTTCGGCGCCTCGGTGTCCTCAAATGCCCTACCCACAGCCTGCAGCGTTCCTGGTCATACCTGCCGGGTGGTCGGCTCAGGACCGACCCCGTCGCCGACCCCCACACCCACGCAAACGACAACACCCACACCCACCCCGACGCCCACCCCCACACCGCCGATGCCCGGACCGGGCAACCTGCCGACGCCGGTGCATTTCACGCCGACGAGTACCGCGTCCGGCACCCTGAACTACCACACAGCCCTGCCCTACCCCACCGGGCCGAATGACAAACTTGTGCTCTCTTCGAACTACACCGACCTCATCATCAGCAACTACGTTTCAGGCGCGTTGCTGGCCAAGTTGCTACACGACAAGGACCCCAATCTGGCCCTCAATCGTGACTACATCTACGGCACCATGTTCGCCCAGCTGCTCCAGGAGAACATCAATACCGGCGGCTACACGAACTCCGGCGACTGGATCAACCCGACGGCTGCCGAGCGCACCCAACTACTCGCCGCGGGACAGGGTGGCCCGTACCAGATCAACGACTACTCCAAGCGCCTGGAGACTTCAGCCGGGATCGGTCTGATCAACTACGTCGCCCTGCAGAAGGGGCTCGGCTATTCCGTCGAGGCCCAGGACAACGGCAAGCAGACCGCCAGCGTGGGGCCGGCGTCATTGGATCAGAAGTACTTCGGGCCAATGGCCGCTGCCTACTTCCATCTCAACGACACCAATCGGCTTGCCATGAACAATGCCGACACGTGGGGTCCGCAATATGCCACCTACGCGCCCTGCATGGCCAACCTGAAGAACTCGAAGTCCCAACAGGCGCCCTACAACAACTACGACATGATCCTCAACGCCGCCTACAACGCCGGCACCTATTCGAGGATTCTGGGCGACTACTTCCGCATCTGCGCCGGCGAGTTCGGCACGGGCACGGCGGCCACACAGGTGAAGTCCATCGGCGACTACTCGATCACTGACAAGGAGTACCAGACGGCGATTGGCACCACCGAGTCCGCTGGCTCGACCTTCATCCTCTACCCGCGACAGGTGCGGCTCTATCTGGACCAGATGTACAACCAGCGCACCTTCCCCTCGAGTGCGATCACCGGAGACACCAAGATCGACCTCTCCGCCTCAGACATCGGGTACGTGTTCGCCAACTCGATGGGCACGCTGGCCTACCAGGGCCCCGGTGGCAGTTACTCCTATGTGGCCCAAACGGATAGCAACGCCGCCTACCAGGCCGCCCTCGCTGCCGCGGGCCTGACTTCCAGTTCCCGCCTGAATATCTCCACCACGGCTGGGCGGACCGCATTCTTCAATCTCTTGGACGCCTCAATCGCCAACTTGTCGAACCGGCTGGGAACAACCTTCGGTGGTGTCACCCAAACCACCATCAACGGCCCGACACCGACGCCGACCCCAACCCCCACTCCCACGCCGACGCCGACGCCGACACCCACCCCAACGCCGACGCCGACACCGACACCGACCCCAACGCCCACGCCGACGTCTGGCGGAGCGCTCGGGGTGAAGATGACGGCTGTGTCCGACTGGGGTACTGGTCGAACAATGGACGTTGCCGTCACCAACGCCGGTGCGGCCGCGACCACCTCGTGGAGCGTCACTTTCAGCTGGCCACAGGACATCGCACCGTGGAACGCCAACAGGCTGTCCTACAGCGGTGGCAAGGTGACAGTCGGCAACTCCTCATGGAACGGCGCGCTGGCCCGCGGAGCCGCGACCACCTTCGGATTCACCGATAGCTCGGCATCGTTGCCCCGCCCCAGCAGTTGCACAGCCACCGTCAACAATGCGCCCGCAGCTTGCACCATCTCGCCGTGACTCGACCAGTACCCTGAACGGGCCGAACGCCGCGACCCGAAGGGAACCCCGTGACGGACAACGCGCGGTTTCGCTTCTTCTGGCAGCGACCACGAACCCACCGCGAGACCTTCGCCGACAGGCGCGTGAGCTTCCTCGAACTCTTCTACGACTTGATCTACGTGGTGCTCATCGCGCGCATCGCCGTCGGACTCCACAGCGGGATCTCCTGGCGGTCCGTGACGACCTTCGTGGTCCTCTTCTGTCTGGTGTGGATCGGTTGGTACAACGGTTCGCTCCTGCACGATGCACACGGGCGTGC
>CAZKVQ010000081.1:2488-8473 GCA_964556255.1 uncultured Actinomycetes bacterium | reverse complement strand
ATCGGCACCTACATCAACTTCGCCAACGACACGCGCTCCCCGATCACCGTTCGCGAACGGAACAAAGACCAGTGGGTCGTCGTCGCCCCCGGCGAGACCAAACCGCTGCACGGCAGCAGAGCCAACGTCGAGGACATGGCGGGCACCATCTTCGGGCGGTTCACCGACACCTTCTTCGCGGATAACCCCACCACCAAGTCTTCTTGGCTGGACATCGGTGGCCACACGCTGACCAACAGCGGCTTCATCCGCACGAAGCATGCCGACTACCAAGTCACCTACGACGGCCTGCGCAACACCTTCCAAGGAGTGTGGAAGCAATGGACGGTCAAAGTCATCGACAAGCCGGACTACGAATTCGTTCACCACACGGATGAGGACGACGGTGTGAAGGGTCTCGTGGTCAACGAGACCAACGTTCCCCAGTTCGTCTCCATGGGCGGCGGCACTGTCGAACTCAAGCCCCGTCAGCAGTTGCTGTTCTACGACGCCCACAAGATCCAGGACGGGCGCGGCACGTTCATGCGCATCAAGGCCGGCAACACCGGCATGTATGACATGAGCATCATCGACCCCTACGCGTGGACCCCACGGGTGGAGGCGTGCCTCGACGGGCAGCACTTCACACACACGTACATCGAGGGTGAAACGAACACGCTGCCGTTCGACAATGGCTACACGTTGCAGCTGCACCGCCACCCGGACGGACCGCTGAGTAACCACGACAACAAGCACACGTCCGACTGGGCGAAGTTCACCATCACCATCAAGGGCAAGTAACCACACAGCATGATGCCCGGATCGCAACTCCCGCGATCCGGGCATCGTGCACGGCACGTGCACCGCCTGGAGCAGTTCGTTATCCGTGGATCGGATCAAGGTGCACATTCACAGTGACCGACTTGACGGGCAGTGAATTCACCGAGTTGATCCCGACCCCCCAGCCGAAGGGCTTGGTGAGGATGTCCCAACCGTTGTACATGGCGCTCTGCCCCTGGCCCAGGTAGTTGTGCGCCACCATCAGGTGTGCCAAGTCCTCTTCCTTCGTCTCCAGTTTCGCCCCACCAGAGGCATCATTGACAGTCGTTGTGACGGCAAAGTGTGAGGCCCCAGCTCCCCAAGGGTCGGCTGGGATTCCGACCCAGACCTCGTCGCCGATCAGGTGGTTCGACACGTCGGTGCAGGTAAGGCTGAAATTCTCCGCGTCGACGCTCTTGGTGCACGAGGCCCCGGCGGATGTCCAGGTGATCCTGTCCAGCGGGTTTGCCTCCGCACCCTTCGGCGCTTGGGTGACGTGCGGCTGCGGCGCCGGAGCCTGAGGTGTCGGGGTGGCGGCGTGCGCGGCGGCAATCGGCAGGCCCGCAAGGATGGGCGCGGCGGCGGCTGCAATAAACATCGGTCGGAGGTGGCGCTTCATATCGGATCCTTCGTCAGGTGGCGCTGAGGTCGCGGTTCTCCTGGCAGGTTCGCCGCGATGTGCACCACTTGCTGTCTCAATTGGTGCCGGGAGGTTACCCCCTTCACCGCGGTTCTAACCTTCTTGTTCGGCCCGGTCCGCCGGCCGTGATCTGGGGCTGCTGCCCGGGCGACAGCCCCAGATCCGTGCCCTCAGCCCGCCCCGCCGGCACGCGGGGTGGTGAAGGCGACGCCGTGTCGTTGGCCGCCGACGACGCTGTAGGACAGGTGATTGGCGCGGGCGTCGAGGAAGCGGAAGGCGCCCGATTCGTAGGCGAAGTGCCCGAGGAATGCGGAGTTGGGGTCATACGGGATGCGCACATAGAGCTCGTTCATCGAAGAGAAGGTCTCCGGCAGTTCCCATACCTGACCCGGCTCGAGTGTCTGCGCGTGCATGGTCTCGATGCGGGCGAAGACACTGACCTGAAGCGTCTGGTTGGAATGGTTGTAGATGTACATGGTGGTGGGCCGTGGTGTCACCGCGGCGCTCACCTGATGGGTGGTGGGCGGTGTCGCGGCGTGGGCCGGGCCGACAGCTGAGGCAACCCCAGCGAGCGCCAGCATCGAGGCGGCGAGAAGGACGGTGGTGCGGTGAGCGGTACGTGTAGTGCGAGTCATGGCGAGCTCCTAATCCGAGTACTTGCGGTTTCTGGCACTCGGTTGGGGCACCGCCTCGGCGGTAGTCCGTGGTGCACCGGTGGTCTACCCAAACCCGACGGGACTTAGACCCTCTTCCCGGAATTCATTTGCCCGACCTTGGCCGGTTGGAGCGGAATCTGGTGACGGCGGGGCTATCCGCATCCCAGAACCGCCACGGCTGCTCCGTCGCTTTGCTGATCCCCACCCTGGGACCGGTACCAATACGGAGCGCATTTCCACTCGGACGTGGCGTGAGGCTCAGCCCTGATCCGGGGGTGAAGAGGCCGAGGCCATTGTGGGCCAGGGAAATCGCAAGTGCAGCGCCCACGTTGCCGGGACCCGAGGCCAGCGGCAGGCGGTGGGCCCGGCGGGCACGCACAAGGTCCTCGCCGGCAGTCACCTCGGTCGCCCGCACGAGAACGCCGGCTCCCTGCCCGACGTCGCCGCAGACGATGTTCAGGCACAGGTGGATGCCGTAGCTGCGATACACGTAGCAGGTCCCCGCGGGGCCGAACATGGCCGCGTTGCTCGCGGTGGGCCCGCGAAAGGAGTGGGAGGCGGGATCATCGACACCGGCATGCCGACCGTACGCCTCAACCTCCACGATCCGCAGAGCCACTCCGTCAGTCGACGTCAGCGTGCAACCCAACAGGTGGCGTGCCGCCGCCACCGGACTCTCCTCGAGCACCCTTGCCCAGTCGGGCAGAGGGACGTCGTGGGGAGTTGAAGGCACCGTGTCGGATGGCTGTACGGACGTGCCCGTCAACTGGTGACGGCGAACCAGCGACCCTCGGGGTCGCTGAAAGCGAAACTCCTCACCCCGCCGTGCTCGCCGATCTCCATCGCCTCGACGCCATGCTCCAGAAGTTGTGCTCGAGCTGCCTCCAGGTCATCGGCGTGCAACGCAATCGAGGGGGTTGCGAGATCGAGGCCGTGGGGGTTGTCGGCCATCATCGCGAGCGGGACCAGTTCGAAGGCGAACGGCTGCTCTGCAAAGCCGACCTGCACGATCGAGAAGTCGCCGGCGCCTTTGCGCCCCTTCTCGACCATGCCCACTTGCTCGATCCAGAATCGTCGGCAGGCTTCCGCATCGGTGACATACAGAACGACGTAGTTGACGCGCAACATCGCAATCCTCCCGGTTACCTCTGCGGCACCTACTGCGCAGGGGTTTCAGTCAGCCAGACCAGGGCATCGTATCGATCCGCGCGACGCGTCGCGCGTGCGCGGTAGAGGTCTTCCGACTTGTCGACAGCCGACATTCGCGACGTTCGTCGCACCCAGCGAAAGGTAGAATTCGAAGGGTGGGACTGACACGGCGTGCGTTCGTGGCCGGTGGTGCTGCTGCAGCGGTGACCTTGGTGTTGGGCTCCTGCCGGACGGCTGAACAGGTCATCGAGCAAAGGCTCACTTCAGCCGAGGAAGCAGCCCGACTGGCGCTGGGCATGGCCCGACAGGCAGACGACGCCGACAGCTTCGGGGTCGGCGGGGTGCTGATCGAGAACTCGACCGGCCGGGTCGTGAAACAGCTGCCGAATCGGGTCATGCGCCACCTCGACGACGCGGGCCCGAACAGCCACGTCCTCATGACCTCCGATCCCACGGCACACGGCGAACGACAGCTGATCTCGTGGTACTACGCCCAGCGGGCCGCCGACGGATTGCCCGCGCCCAAAGACATGACACTCGTGACGACCCTGGACCCGTGCTGCATGTGCGCCGGTTGCATCCTCAGCTCAGGATTCAACGTCGGAGTCGTCGCTTACGACACGTATGCCGGCATCAACTACACACTCGACTTCAGCTTCACCGACCTGCCGCCAGCCCTGCGCAACAAGGCCCGCGCGACGTTCGGGTACTACGAGATCGCGGGTCAGCGACCTTACGTCGGCTCGCCGGGGGTTGCCTTCTCGCGGACAGCAGTGACCGAACCCACAGCGGCAGAGTGTTCGAGGGTCTTCGCCAAGAGCGCCGACGAGGTACGTGCGGAATCCAGTGGCTCCGGGCAATCGCCGGCGAACCTGCAGGACCCGGCCAGGTCCCCTGCTGGCGCCGCCGTCAGACGGGCGTTCCAATCGGAATTCCCCGACGCGTTCGCGCTGAAACTGGAGAACTACCGGCGTCCCACTGCCCGTGTGCACACGATGCTGAAAGCACTGCGCGACACAACACCCGGTGCAACGAATGCCGTCGCCTACATCGACCCATTCGGGAACCTGCTGCTCGCGTCAGCTGACACGTTCAGTGTCAGTCCCATCGCGACGGCCTTCATGAACGTGACGCAGGCATACGCCCGGATCAGGTTCAACTTGATGAACAGCACCGTGACCTTCAACGCCGCGCAGTCGACCCTGACCTCACCCAAGTACGGGACCTTCGTTTTCCTTTCGGAGCCGGACACAGCCGTGCCACAGACGATCGCGGACCTAGGGGCGTTCGGCTCGACCATGGAAGGGCCCATTCCCGTCCGAGAACCCAGCAACTTTCAGTACTTCGACTCAGTCGCATCCTCGCCCACCCTGGCAGAGTTGGTTTCGACGCTTCCGCCGCTGTACTCGCAACTGATCGGTATCAATCCACAGAAGGTCAGTTGATCGGGCCCCTTCGCCGTCGGGTGAGCCGCACTGGTCGAGTTATCGAGCAGCCCCCAGACGACCGGAATCGTCGGGAATGCCTCACCGGCGAGGCTAGGCGCGCAGCAGGAAGTCCGAAACAGCCGTCGGCATGTTGGCCATCGGCACATGCCACGAGTCCAGTTCACGCAGGTCCCACTCGTGCCCCAGGTCGCCTGCGCGGATTCGGGTGGCCGCAACTGAGGTCACCGCGGAGAACTGGCTCTGCGTGCACAGCAGGTAGGACTTGGGGATCGGGAACAGCTTGGAGGCGTCGTAGTCCAGCGGCTGGATGTACGGCGCTGCGGCCTCCAGTCCTTCGAACGAGAACGGATCGACGCCGCCCGCTCGGATGATGTCGAAGAGCGATTCCCCGGGCAGCGGCAGCGCGGCATCGACGTAGGCCATCCTGCCCACCCGTTCCGGCATCCGAGCGGTGACACCGGTGATGACGATGCCCCCGTAACTGTGACCGGCAAGAACCACGTCGTCATCGTCCGCCAGTTCCGCGACGATGTCGGCGACCTGGTCGATGTGATCGGTGAGGTTGCATTCGTGCTCGTCGGCAAGCGTCGGAGCCCAGACGTCGGCCCCGCTGGCACGCAAGGCCGGCAGGATCGGATCCCACACCCGCCCGCCGAGATGCCCATCGGCGGTGTGGATCGAAGGGCCGGTGGTGAACCGGTTCCAGGTATCGGTCGACATGTTCCCGCCGTGCACCAACACGAATGTGGTCATGTGTCACGTTCCTTTGCCGTCCACCGTCGTTGTGAATCACCCGCAGCCTAGTCTCGCGGCCTGTCCGAGCACGGACGGTTTCATTGCTGTCCTGCGATCAGGCTCACCACTGTGCTGCGATCAGGCAGGTCGGATGGTCACCGAACGTGTGACGACCATCCGGACCGCCGTGCTGACCAATGCGACGGCTACCGCTGCGATCACCGTGAGCAGGACCCGCTGTGTGTCGGCGGACAGACTGGCGGACCCTCCTTGGGGAACAGCGAGGATGACCATCGCCGGCGTCCACAGCAATGCATAGATCCAGTAGTAGTGGCCCGCTTCCACCACAGGATTGGAGAGTCGGAAGCTCCACGCCAACACCAACAGCACGAAGGCGATCACGACGCGCTGCCACTCTGCTCCGAGAATGGCGATGATGCCTGCGGCCAACAAAGCGCCGAGAAGCGTTCCCAGCACGCGCTCAACACTGCGACGTAGCGTCACGGCTGACGAGGGATGCACGAGCACGAGCATCGTCACCATCAGCCACGCGGCCACC
>CAZKVQ010000081.1:0-2478 GCA_964556255.1 uncultured Actinomycetes bacterium | reverse complement strand
GTTCCGAAGAACATGGTGATCACCAGCGCAGCCGCATTGACGATCACTTCGGGCCACGGTGTGGCAGCCGGGCGCGGAAGCGTCTTCCCTCGGCCCAGGAAATGAAACGCCAGCACGCCCAGCAGGCCGCCCACTGCGATCGATCCGCCCAGTGCGAGGGCAGCGGACAGAGAACCGGCAGCTCCTCCCAGTCCGGGCGGCGGAAACAGCGACGCAGCCGTGAAGATACCCAGATTCATCGCCAGGCCGCGCAGCCCGACCCGGCCTGCGAGGGCGGTGGCCAGGCCCACGAGCGCCATCAATACCGCCGCCCCCCACACATGGGCGGATACCGAACAGGCGGTCGCCGCAAGCACGGCCATGGCGCCCACGGCCGCCAGCGCGGGCAGTATCCGGCCGAATGACAAAACTCCCACGCTGCCCACCAGCACCCCGGGGATGGCGGCCATCGCCATTGCGGGGGAGAACACCGCGATCACGAGCAGCACGACTGCGGTCACAGCCATCGCCAGCATGAGCGCCCGGACCACCGCGGGCGAGAGCCTCAGATGTTCCGACACGTCAGGCGCCCAGCGCGAATCGGTGACGCTCTCACGGACGATCGCCTACGCGAGTCGGAACTGGGTGCCGATGCCCCGCTTCGTCGCGGTCTCGTAGGCCAACCGCGCCAACGCGACGTCGCAGATCGCCAAGCCGATGGGGGTGGCGACAATGCGTTCAGTGGGGCTCTCACGGCCCGGCCTATCGCCCGTCACGATTTCGCCGATCGTCGCGTATACCGCCGGCATCCCGCCGGGGAACTCAGGGTCCGGTTCGCCGTCCTCGGTCACCCTGTCCTGGCCGATCCGGTCGAAGTACTCGGCCAGCTCCACGTCGTCCACAACGAACTTGTCGGCCGAGTGCAGGGCCTCGGCGGTGAAAGCGCAGCCCCCTTCGATCCCGACAGCCACCGCGCCCGGCCGGAACCATTGCGGTGCAACCACTTGCGCACTGCCGTCGGTGCAGGTGCAGATCACGTCCGCGCCATCCAGGCAGGTCGACAGCTCGTCGCAGCAGATGATCTCCCCGTCGAAGTATTCGGCCACTTCGGCCGCGAGATCCTGCGTCGCCTCCGGTCTGATGTCAAACAGCCGGACGGTGCGCAGCGACGGGATCTGCTCAGTGAGGTAGCGCACATGCTTGCCGCCTTCGAATCCGCAGCCGACCAGACCCAGAACCGCTGCATCCTCGCGAGCACTCTCTCGTGCGGCGATGGCGCTGACCGCCGCGGTACGCAGACCGGTCAGGTACGCGCACTGCATGAGCGCGAGCGGTACGCCGGTGGCGGTGTCGTGGTAGATCTGCACCCCGGTGACCGTGGGCAGGTCGACATCCCGATTCTTGGAGAAGCCGCCCACCCATTTGAGACCACAGGCATCCATCTGTTGCAGATATCCGGGCATCGCGTGGATGAAATTGGCCGGATGGGTATCGGTCGGGTGCACACCGATCTTGGGACGCATCTCATAGGTACCGGCAGCGTGCTCTTCGAGCGCCTGCGTGACCGCGTCCACCACCTCGCTCGGGCGCAAGTCCAGGGCGAGTACATCGTCGCGCGACAGCAGGAGAACGTCGATCGGCTTCACTGCAGCTCCGTTCCTGGGGCGGGTAGGGGTCGCCGCTCGGTTGGCAACTTTGGGGTGCTCCTGCAATTGTGTCGAGGTCGCGCGCAGATTGTCTGGTTGAACGTCACCTGCTCTCGTGCTGCCCGCGGCGTCGTCGGCGGGTGAGCGTCAGCAGTAGGGTCCCGACCGCGATAGAGCCCACTCCGGCGAGGACGAACGCCTCGATGTCGAAAGCACCGGTTCGGGCAAGCGTGTCGGAGGTCGTGCTGTCGACGTATGTCGGGTAGTCGATGGGGACGTACGTATCGGTCACGACTGGGGTGGGTGTCTCCGTCGGGGTCGGAGTCGGGTCGGGCTCGACAGTGACTTGATTGGACGGTTCCGAGGCCGCAGAAACACCGGCGCTGTTGGTCGCGGTCACGGTGAACGTGTAGGTCTCGCCGACCGTGAGACCTGTCACCATGCACCGGTTGGTGCCCGGACTCGTGCAGGTGGCGCCGCCCGGCGAGGCGGTCACCGTGTACTCGGTGATGGTGTCGCCGCCGTTGGATTCCGGCGAGTCCCACGAGACGGCGACCCCACCAGTTCGCTGTTCGGCGATGACCGACCGGGGCGGGCTAGGGGCTGTTGGCGCGTCCGGAAGCGGGTTGTAGACGATCGTCACCGTGGCGGCTGTCAGGGTCGTCGAGTTGAGCGTCACGTTGATGTTGTTCAGCGTGAGCGCCTGGGACGGCTTGACCACCGGGTCGCCTTCGAACTGACCGCTGGTCCATGGGTCGGCACTGAAGGGGTTAACGTTCGGCTGCGCATCCAGCAGATAGGTGTCACTGGAATCCACGAAGTTGGCGGTCGCGTCCGGACTGGCCTCGTTGAA
>CAZKVQ010000080.1:0-9502 GCA_964556255.1 uncultured Actinomycetes bacterium | reverse complement strand
GACGCGACGGCGGGCAGGCTGCGCTCACAGCAGGTTGCTGAGCGCCTGACGTTGGGCGGCGAGGTCGGCGCTGGTGCTGGTGAGGAACGATTCGTGGCGGGGGTCCAGTCGCAGGGCCTGGTCCATCTCGAGGGCCATGAAAGCTAGTCCCTGCGGAATCGCGCGGTTGATCTGAGGGAACTGTCGCCAATGGCTCTCGTACCGGTGGACCTCAGCCATCACCTCCAGTGTGTACGAATCGATCGTGGAGATCGGCAGCTCGTAGGTCCGGCTCGGGTGGTAGGCCTGAACGAGTTTCCCCACCAGATTCCACAGTTCCGGATCGTTGGTCTGGTGGGCGTAGCCGGCCAGAATCCTGGTGTAGTAGATGAGGCTCTGGTGGTAGGAGGCGGGCCGCCCAACCGGGTATTGAGGGGTTGCTGTGTAGATCGGTGACGTCACAGCCAGGCCCACCATCTGGTCGATGGCGGCGCCCGCTTGAGGATCGATTGCCACGCTGGTCACTCCTGTGATCGACTTTTGACCCCACACTAGGCCAGAGCGGACGGCGCACGGTGTCGTTACGCTGGCTCCATGGTGGAACTGTTGCCAGGTGAGAGCATCCAAGAGCACTTCCTTCCGGCCATGACATGTTTCGGCTGCGGTCCGGCCAACCCGAAGGGTCTGCGTCTCCGCAGTTTTCCCGGTGAGGGTGGGACGGTGGCAGAGTTCATCCCTTGGCCCGAGCACGACAACGGACTTGGATTCCTGAACGGTGGGATCATCTGCACGGTGCTCGACTGCCACAGTGCCACGCCCATGATCCTGGAGGCTGCGGAGCAAGGCCTGACCGACGGGGTGCTGCCCTACGTGACGGCTGGACTCGAGGTTCGGTACCTACGGCCAACCCCACTCGTGGGGACCATGGAGCTTCACGCGTCCGTAGTGACGGTGGCCGAGTCGGGCATCACAGTCGAGGTGGAACTCGGCTGCGAGGGCAAGACCCGGGTCGTTGGCACGGCGTTGTGGAAACGCTGGCGCCCGCGCTGAGACAGGGCCGGGGAAGCCGGTGTCGGCTCTGCGCGAGGCTTGACGCTTCCTATGTTGCTGCGGACGGCATCAGCCAAGGGATTGCCGTGCCCCGCAGGGGACGCTCGGCGTGCCGTGTCAGGGTGCCCGAGTCGGTCGTCACGTGGTTGCGGCCGGCGGCCTTGCTGGCATACATGAGCCTGTCCGCTCGGTCGACCAACTCCGCCGGGCCCTCACCTGGCACCATCATCGTGGCGCCGATCGACACCGTCACGCTGAGTTGCAGGTCGCCGCGCTGAAGCCAGGAATTCTCGATCAGCATGCGCACACGCTCTGCGGTCTTGGCAAGGCCGTCCTGGTCGACCCCGGGCATCATGACGACGAACTCCTCCCCACCCCAGCGCAGCGGGACGTCCTGGCGCCCCAGCGCGTTGGCCACAGATTGCCCCACCATGTGGAGCACCTCGTCGCCCGCGATGTGGCCATGGGTGTCGTTCACCGACTTGAAGCGGTCCACGTCGATGAAGAGCAGACCCAGGCTGGTAGTCCCCTCGTCGACGGCGACGGCTAGGGAACGCAGGTGGACGTCACCGAACCGGCGCGTGGGCAGTCCCGTGATCGGGTCGACCGCGTCGTCGGCGTCGGAGGACAGCAGGTCGACGAACGGGTTGCGCACCTGTGAACTGAATACTTCTACCGATCCGAAGACCGCGCCGTCGTCGTCGTGCATTGCCCGCGCCTTGACGCTGATGGGGACGCGGTGGCCGTCCTTGTGATGCATGAAGACACTGGCCTCGCGATTCCTGCCATCCTTCATGACGGCTGCGAGCGGACATCCATGCAGACATAGCTGCGTCCCGTTGTCGTTGACATGCCGCAGAATCCCTTCAGAGCAACTGTGTCCCAGGACTTCTTCTGCCGCGTATCCGGTGATGCGTTCGGCGCCGTGGTTCCAGAAGGTGATCCGGCGGTCGGTGTCGACGAAGTAGACCCCGTCGGCCACTTGGTCAAGGAGCTGCACATAGAAGTCGGTGTCCACGTCTCTCCTTCCGCGCTTATTCGACAGTTGCCCGTCCTAGTCAAGGATACGACTGCGCCGCGCTTAATAGTTTGGAAGGCGCGGTGCCGCAGGCGGCAAGAATCGAATAGGCAGAATGGGTGATGTCACTGCACTGCTGAACCCGCTCTGACGATATTTCACTCAGACGGTCACCCGGGCGAGGGGACCGCTGACAAGAGCCAGGCAGCCCTGTGGGCGGAAGTGACCGAACAGGGCTGCCGAGCTTTTTGCCCTCCGCAGGTCCGCGTTGCTCGTGTGACCGCCCCACCGTCGTCTGGGCACACGAACTGGAGGTCAGTTCGGTTGGTGCCAGCAGTAGGCAAATGTCAGACCCTGACGCCACCTGGGTAGGGGGTCCCAGTTGTAGAGCCATGGCGTTGTTGAACCAAGCAGCGCCCGGCAGGCGGACAACGAGCGGACTTTGGCTTCCGGGTCTCCGGGGTAGCCCTCAGTGAGACTGCTGGCGATGCTGGGCGCCGCGACGAAATCGAAGCGGCCATCTTGGCTCCGCTGGAAATGCAGTCGCGCTTGCTGCCCGCGCACGGAACCCAGACGGGCGATCAAGACGTCACCCTTGCCGGGGGCCGCAGACTCCGAACCGGCGGCGCACGAGACCCAGCGGGCCCCGGCGGTCCACTGGACCCCGGTGGGGAGGAACACGTAGCGCTGGGCTTCGGCGAAGCCGGCGAAGTTCTCGTACGTGACGCGCGGGAAGTTGTGACCGGGGCGCCCGGCAAGGCTTGTGAACCCGGTGTAGGTATTGACCGTGGCTGAGCATGCGTAGCGCGACCAGAGGGCCACTCGACGACTCGTCCGTCCGCTCCTCGCAATGTCCGCCGGCATCACGATTGCCCCGGCGGTCTCCATGGTGTGGCTGAACTTGCAGGCTACCCGTGTCCCCAGGTACGACAGGCCCTGATTCGCCTGCTGTTGGGTCATCCGCCAACACGTCCCGGGGCGCGGAGGGGCGGGTGCAGCGGCCGCGGCGGGCGCGGCCACGACCAGGCCACCGATCATGGCTAGCCCGGCACTCGCCGTCACGAGTTTGATCACGGGTACACCCTCCGATAGTCGGCCGTCGCCGCGAGCCCGGTTGCGCTGCTCTCGCAGTGGCGTCGCTGACGGTGCTCGTCTGAGTGTCGCTGACGCAGCTTCACGTCCACGAGAGCACGACCTTGCCCCGGTGGTCAGGTTGATCGAGTCGCTCGTGGGCCCGAATGACGTTCTCGACGGGCACCACGTCGTCGATGATCGGTCGGACCTGACCGTTGCCGATCAGCGGCCACACCTCCGTGACCAGTTGCGTGCAGATGTCCGCCTTCTCGGCGGCCGATCTAGCCCGAAGAGAAGTCGCATGGATAGTGCCACCGCGGATCAACAACTGCCCGAGATTGAGCTCTCCCTTGACCCCGCCTTGGAGTCCGATGATGACGAGGCGACCACGGAGGGCGAGGGATGCCACATTTGCATCGAGGTACTTCGCCCCCATGATGTCGAGGATCACGTCCACCCCGGCGCCGCCAGTGGCATCCAAGACAGCATCGGTGAAGTCATCGACGTGGTAGTCAATTGCGACCTCAGCTCCGAGGCTCCGGCAGAACTCCTGCTTACCCGGTCCACCAGTGGTGACGATGACCTTGGCTCCGATGGCATTCGCCCACTGAGTGGCGAACGTTCCGATACCGCTGGCACCACCATGGATGAGCAGCCACTCAGGCGGAGCCAGGTGCGCGGTCATGGCCAGGTTCGAGTAGACGGTGGCGGCCACCTCCGGTACACCGGCAGCCTCATCTAATGACACCCCGGGTGGCAGAGGCATCACCTGCCCGGCGGGCACTGCGACCCGGCTGGCATATCCGCCTCCCGTCAGCAGCGCGCAGACCTCGTCTCCGGGCCGCCACCCGTCGACGTCCCGGCCGACGTCGGCGATCCGTCCGCTGCACTCAAGTCCGAGGATCGTCGAAGCGCCAACCGGCGGTGGGTAGAAACCCTGCCGTTGAAGTAGATCGGCGCGGTTTACACCCGACGCCACAACGTCGATCAGTACCTTGTCGGCCTGAAGTGCGGGATCGGGGATCTCGGCCAGGCGCAGCACTTCGGGCCCGCCGGGGGAGTCGTTGACGACTGCACGCATGTGGGCAACCTATACCGGCGATCGCACCGGCACACCAACGTTCATGGCGGATCCGCGATCTGCGAAGGGAAGCGTGTTATTCGCGACTGTCATGCTCGGGGCGAGGTGGGCGTTGTCATTCCTTGGACGGCGGCTAGAAGGTCATCTGCCGACTGGGCGACATGTGTGCTTTGGGCCATCACGGCGATGTCCTCGGGGGTGAGCGGTCCGCGACCCTCGGTGGGCGCTGACCACGGCGTCTGGAGGGCGGCGCCGAGGGTGTGAGCGGCCGCTTCGAGCGCGGTCGTCGCCGACCTCCCCACGCCATCCACCGCCAGCCCCGGATGTTCATGGCTGTTCAGCTGGGCCGCGTGGAACGCCAACGCGGTGAGTATGAGGTGGATTCGCTGAGTCGAGTCCACGGCCGCCACTACCAGACGTGGATCGGTCCTCGGCCTGGGCTCGGTCAGAGCGGCCGCCGACCGCGGCACGAGGTCGAGTAGTTGTGATCGAAGGCTCCGGCCCTCACTGAGCAGTTCGTCGGGCTCGACGGTTGCCGGAGCGATGAGGCCGTCGAATACCTTGCGTGCCCATGCCGCGAGATCGCCCACCAGGGAACCTAGTTGTCCGGTCATTCCCCTGCTGTTCCAGGTCGGGATGGCGACAGCGGCAAGCAATCCGATCACCGTCCCGATAACTGTCGCCGCCACCCGCCACACGTAGAGGTCGGCGTTCGGGGCGAGAGCCTGGTCGAGGATGAGAATCGTGCCGGCCACGCCGAAGGAGGCCGCGATGTAGTTGGCGGTGAAGTAGCGAAATGCCACGAGGCTGATCGCGAAGAGTGCAGCAATCATCGCCCACGGGGCATCGGCGGCCGCCAGCAGCAGGAGTGGGATGAGAACGACCGCCGCCAAGTTCCCGAGGAATCGACTGGTCGATCTCACCACCGTGAACGACCAGTCCGGCTTCACGACGAATACCACGGTGAGCGGAATCCAGAAGGAGTGTCCGAGGCCGGTGAGTAGTGCGACCGCTTGAGCGACCATGATCGCGGTGGCTAGTCGAACCCCATTGCGGAAGTAGTGGCTACTCGGCCTGAGCGAGGTGATGGTGGCTCGCGCCTGGGTCAACAACCAGACGCCATCCGGGGTCGATGTTCCCGGCGGCTGATGTCCGGGGGATGGCTGGTCGGTGTCGGGGGTCGACGTTGCATCACTACCGGCAGGACCGTGGCGTAGTCGCGCCACCGAGGTGTCAACGGCAACCAACGAGGTTCTGAGCGCTTCATCTACGGCCCGTTCCTCGGATGCGAACCTGGGCGGCGCGGTCGAAGTTATGGCCGGTCGTGTCAAGGACTCGTCGAGGTTCCTGACCGTGGTACGAAGGGACTCGTCGACTATGAGTCGATCTGGTCGGCCCGGGTCCTTCAGGATTCGCCAGGCCACCACGCTGCGATGCAAGTCGGCGGTTGCCCGCACGACCTCCGCTGCACGCGCCCGCTCGGGCAGCGGAAGCCCGCTCGCATCTAACGCTGCGGCCGCCTGCTCGGAGTCGAGGCTCACGGCATGGCTCTGCCAGCCGTTGACCTGTCCTCCGCGCAGTAGGCGCTGGACGGCCCGAATGTTGTTGGCGAGCATTCGCCGAACTGCGCGGGAGCGTTCGGCGTTCGCAGTCAGTAGCCATCCAAGACTCTGCAGGCTCGCGCCAGCCGCGAACCAGAGGGCGGCCGACGTGGGATCCTTTGCGGCGCTGGGGAGCCCCGCGAAGATCACGGCGATGGTCAATGAACCCAGGCTCGTGATCATCGGCAGGAGGCCGGAGGCGACGTTGGCCCCGTTGACGAAGGCCAAGGCGCCGAGCAGCAGGACGGTCCACCAGGTTCCGCCCAGGACGGCGGAGGCCAAGGCGATCAGGGACAGTGACACCACATTGACCGCGAGCAGTTGGAACAGTTTCGTCCTCGGTAGGGATGCCTCGATGAGCCCGAGTTGGAGCGCGCCGAAGGCCGCAAAGATGGCCGTGGACAACTGACCCGTGAGTAGTCCGAGGCCGAATATCCCAGCCAGCACCACGGAACGACGACCGACCGACAGCCATGTCGCCGCCGACCATTGGGGCTCGACGCTGTCTCGACCGATTTCGAACATGGCCATCCGAAAGCGGGGCGGGAACTGGTCGGGCGTCACGGACCTCATGCAACCAGAACCCCTCTGCCCAAGCAGGGTCTTCGCGGCGGCGGTGAGGGCTGAGCTACCAGGGGGACGGTGTGAAGTCCTTGAGGAAACAGCCGTACACGTCCTCGCCGCGTTCACCTCGAACGATCGGGTCGTAGACCCGGGCGGCGCCGTCGACAAGGTCAAGCGGGGCGTGGAAGCCCTCTTCGGCGAGCCTGAGCTTCGTCGGGTGTGGTCGCTCATCGGTAATCCAGCCCGTGTCGACCGCCGTCATCAGGATGCCGTCCTTCTCGAACATCTCCTGTGCGCTGGTGCGCGTCAGCATGTTCAGTGCTGCCTTGGCCATATTCGTATGCGGATGGCCAGGGCCCTTGTAGCGGCGGCTGAACTGACCCTCCATCGCCGAGACGTTGACGATGTAGGTGCGCCTGGCAGGCGAGGCGGCCATCGATGGCCGCAGGCGGCTGATGAGTATGAAGGGTGCTGTCGCGTTGGCCAGTTGAACCTCGAGCAGTTCGAGGGTATCGATGTCCTGGACCTTCTGGGTCCAGCTGTTGTGGGGCTGAAGGTCGGGTAGCAGGCCCCCCGCATCGATGGCGGTGCCGGCGAGCTGCCGTGTCAACGAGGAGGAACCTCCGGCCAGAGCCGCCGTGGTCAGCGCGGCCGCGCCGATGCCGGGATGGTGTTCCGTAGGTCCAGTGACAGCACCCATGATTGCCATCGGATGTGCGTCGCTCGTACGACCAAGCCTCAGCACCTCGGGGGCCTTCCCGGCTGGCAGCGGTTCTTCTTCAGCGGCGGCCAACAGGGCGTATGAGCGGCGCGACCGCCTCACGGTCTGGGCAGCATTGTTGATCAGGATGTCCAGCGGACCTTGTTGGGCGACGCTGTCTGCGAGCACCTCCACCTGGGCGGGATCTCGGAGGTCGATGCCGACGATGTGGAGGCGGTCGAGCCAGTCGGAGCTGTCGGGCATCAACATGAATCTGCGGCTGGCGTCGTTGGGGAACCTGGTTGTGATGGTGGTCTCGGCGCCATCACGCAATAGCCGCAGGGCTATGTACATGCCGATCTTGGCTCTGCCGCCGGTCAAGAGCGCCCGCCGACCGGCGAGGTCCGTGCGGGCATCCCGGCGAGCCCGGTTCGTCGTTGCGCACGGCGGGCACAGTTGGTGGTAGAACGCGTCGACGCTGGAATAACGCTCGTTGCAGATGTAGCAGGCGTGCGGGCGCAGCAAGGTGCCGGCCGCGGCCCCGGCGGTCGCCGAGGTCGGCGGCAGGCCACGCGTCTCGTCGTCTATTCGATCCGGTGACCCGGTCGCAGTTGCGGAGATCACGGCCGTGTCGTTGGCGACGACCTCGGCGCGGCGTTCCTTGCGCCGACGCCGTTTCACGCTCTTGAACAAGTGGGCTGTCGCACGACGGATGGCCACCGAATCGGGATGGTCGGTCGGCAGGTGCTCGAGTTCGTCGAACACCCGAAGAGCGACCGACAGGTCAACCGGATCTATCCCGTCGGCCTCACGTGTCGAGATTACGGCTGAATTGCGGGGTTCTTTGGGGGTGGCCGTCACTGCGGTACTCCAGCTCGTCGGTTGCCCGGCCAGATGTCGGCGGTGTCGCGCCGCACACGGCGGGGAAGCTTCTGGCTCCGTGCGCCAAACGGGATCAACTACCAGGGTCGCCCACGGCGGCGGCAGGTCAGCGTCCGGGGTCGCCGTCGGTGTCTACGTCGAGGCGACGAAGCCGCGGGCAGGGGGCGAGGACGTGCCGCGACACGCGACCTCGAGGAAAGCACTCCGATAGTCTCGAAGAGACAGCCATCCTGCGGGCCATCACCGGATCGTGAGCCCCGTCACTCCTTCAATCCCGAAGTCTGCAGTACCGGGCCTATGGGTTTCGAATGGGCAAGCCGACAGATAGGAACTGACCTCGTGACTGCTGACGGCAGCGACTTCGCCTCCCTGGGATTGCGATCAGAACTGGTCAGCGGCTTGGCCGAGCTCGGCTACGAGGCTCCCACGCCCATCCAGAGTGCAGCTATCCCGGAGATGCTCACAGGACGCGATCTGCTGTGCCAGGCCGCGACGGGCACTGGCAAGACCGCAGCGTTCGCGTTGCCGATGCTCAGCCAACGGGCCGAAGGCGAACGGGGCACGCGACCTACGGCATTGGTCCTGGCACCCACCCGTGAATTGTGCGTACAGGTAGCGGAGGCGGTTCACCGGTATGGCCGACCGTTCGGGATCAGGACGCTGCCGGTCTACGGTGGCCAACCGATAGGGCGCCAGATAGGTGCCCTTAAACGCGGCGTGGACATCGTGGTGGCGACACCCGGGCGGGCACTGGATCTGCTGGAGCGTGGCAGTCTGTCGCTCGCCGATGTCACCACGGTGGTGCTGGACGAGGCGGACGAGATGCTCGACATGGGTTTCGCCGAAGACATCGACGCCATTCTCGACCAGGCTCCCGGCCAACGTCAGACGGTGATGTTCTCCGCAACCATGCCCAAGCGCATCCTGAAGATCGCGGCGAGGCATCTCAACGGTCCGCTGCGGATCGAGATCGCGCGGGAGGTTCTGCCAGAGGGTGAACGTCCGACTATCAAACAGACGGCGTACATCGTGGCGAGGGTCCACAAGGTTGCCGCTCTGGGTCGCGTGCTCGACATCGAGACGCCCGCAGCAGCGCTGGTGTTCTGTCGTACCAGAGCGGAAGTCGACCAGCTCACCGAGACCCTCAACGGGCGTGGGTACCGAGCCGAGGGTCTGCACGGGGGCATGGATCAGGCGCAGCGCGACCGCGTAATGGCGCGGTTGCGTAGTGGCAACGCCGAGTTGTTGGTGGCAACGGACGTGGCCGCCCGCGGGCTGGACATCGAGCACCTCACACACGTCATCAACTTCGATGTACCCGCGGCTCCGGAGTCGTATGTGCATCGGATTGGCCGCGTCGGACGCGGCGGCAAGAAGGGCGCTGCCATCACGATTGCCGAACCCCGTGAACAGCGTCTCCTGCGCACCATCGAACGGACGATGAAACAGCGGATCGAGATTGCGAAGATCCCGTCCTCGGCTGATCTCCGCGCGCGCCGGCTGGGCGCGACCAGGGCGACGCTGGCGGCCGCCTGCCTGGACGACGACCTGGG
>CAZKVQ010000079.1:0-9927 GCA_964556255.1 uncultured Actinomycetes bacterium | reverse complement strand
GAGCCGCTCGATCTCGTACTCCTTGGAGTAGCCATAGCCGCCATGGATCCGGAACGAATCCTCGACGACCTCCTTGCAGTACTCGGAAGCAAGGTACTTCGCCATGCCGGCCTCGAGGTCGTTGCGGGCTCCGGAGTCCTTCTTCCGGGCAGCCTTGACCATCATCTGGTGGGCCGCCTCCACCTTGGTGGCCATCTCGGCGAGGCGGAAGGCGACAGCCTGGTGGTCGGCGATGGGCTTGCCGAAGGTGACCCGCTGCTGTGCGTAGTCGATGCCCAATTCGAAGGCACGATTGGCGAGCCCACAGGCGCGGGCGGCGACGTTCACCCGGCCCACCTCGACTCCGTCCATCATTTGGTAGAAGCCACGCCCGGTCTCGCCCCCGAGGAGGGCATCGGCGGGCAGTCGGAAGTTGTCCATCACCAACTCGGTGGTGTCCACTCCCTTGTAACCCATCTTCTCGATCTTGCCCGGAATCGTGAGTCCGGGGAGTACCTCGCCGAACCCGGCGGGCTTCTCGATCAGGAAGGTGCTCATCTTCTTGTAGACCGAGGAACCTTCTGGAGCCTCCTCATCGGTGCGAACCAATACCGCCGTGAGGGTGGACGACCCGCCGTTGGTCAGCCACATCTTCTGACCGTTGAGGATGTACTCGTCGCCCTCGCGGACGGCGCGGGAGGTGATGGCAGAAACATCGGAGCCACAGTTGGGCTCGGACATCGAGAAGGAGCCGCGGATTTCACCGGTGGCCAAGCGGGGCAGGTAGTCCTTCTTCTGGGCGTCGGTCCCGTGCTGCATGATCATGTAGGCGACGATGAAGTGCGTGTTCACGATCCCGCTGACGCTCATCCAGCCGCGGGCGATCTCCTCGACCACCAGGGCGTAGGTCAACAGCGATTCACCCAGCCCGCCGTACTCCTCGGGAATCATCAGACCGAAGATCCCCATCTCCTTCATACCTTCGACGATCTCGGTCGGGTAGGTGTCGGAATGCTCGAGGTCCTGGGCTACCGGGATGATCTCGTTGTCGACGAAGTCGCGGACCGCGCTGAGAATCTCCTGCTGGACCTCGTTGAGTCCCTCGGTCTCGGTAAGCCTGCCCATTAGCCATTCCTCCCGGGTGAAGTTGTACCCAAAAGTATGCCCAGCACGGGCTGCCCGCACTGCGGGCGGGGTTCGGCAAACATCGGCGCGGCCGCCCTGGATGCTCCTTCGGCCGCGCTGGACAGGGGCATCCAGGTCGGGTGACACTGGCGGGATGCATCGTGATGGCAGCGCACCCACGCGTCCTTTGCGTGGCCCCAGCCGCGCACGGTGGCTGCGCCCGGTGGCACTGGGCGCCCTGCTCGCGGTACTGGGTCTGGGCCAGTTGACCGCCAACCCCGCCATGGCATCGCGGGTTGCCCCCTCCTCACAGCGCAGCCCACACGCTGTCACGACACCCTTGACCCCCTCGAGCGCCCGTCCATGCCTGGGCAGCGCGCCTCCGACCGGCGCCAGGAAAGTGGTGTGGATCTGGTTGGAGAATCACTCCCGCTCGCAAGTGATTGGCCCTCCTGGGTCAGCGGCGGACTACGCGATGCCGACGTTGAACGCCCTGGCGAGAAGTTGCGGTGAGGCCACGAATGCGAGGGGCCTGACACATCCGAGCCTGCCCAACTATCTAGGTTCCGTCACCGGGATCCGCAGCGGCATCGCCGCCACCTGTTCGGTGGCCCAATGCCCGCAGACCGCCCTGACCCTGTTCGACCAACTCAACTACGGCGGGCGCACCTGGGGAGTGTTCGCCCAGTCGATGCCGCGGAACTGCGCCACCGAGAACGCCGGGCGCTATGCCGCGCGGCACAACCCGCCGGTCTACTTCCCGCGGCTGGCCGCAACCTGCGCCACCCACGACCTGCCGCTCGGAACCCCGACGAGCGGACGACTGGCCACCTTGCTGGGGACGGCGAAACTGCCGCAATTCACATTCCTGGTGCCCGATCTCTGCGCGTCGTCACATGACTGCTCCCGGACCGTCTCCGACACCTGGCTGCGTTCCTGGCTACCGACCCTGTTCAACTCCCGCGACTACCGATCCGGTCGCACGACTGTCATCGTGACCTACGACGAGGGTGCCGGCGGCATAGGTGGCCAGGACTGCCGTACCAGGCTGGACGACTCCTGCCGGATCGCCACCGTGGTCGCCGCCCCCAGTGTGAGACCCGGCACCAAGGCCAGCACCGCCTACGATCACATGTCGCTGTTGGCAACCACCGAGGAACTGCTCGGTTTCGGTTACCTGGGGCAGGCCCGCACGGCGCCGAGGATGACCACGGCCTTCCACCTGAAGTAGCCGACCCGCTCACCACCCGGCTCGACCGGTCCGCCGGGAAGCCGGCCGAGGGTGCTCAGGCCTCGGGCGGGGTGAAGGTCTTGGTGCGCGTCATACCGGCGGCTCGACCCTTGGCGGAGATGACCAGGGCCATCTTGCGGGAGGCCTCATCGATCATCTCGTCGCCCAACATCACCGCGCCGCGGGCTCCACCCTCTGCGGAGGTGTAGTAGTCGTAGGCGTCGAGGATGAGTTCGGCGTGGTCGTAGTCCTCCTGGCGGGGCGAGTAGACCTCGTTGGCGGCCTCCACCTGACCCGGGTGCAGCACCCACTTGCCGTCGAACCCCAGCGCTGCGGAACGACCGGCGACGCGGCGGTAGCCCTCGACGTCCTTGATCTGCAGGTAGGGCCCGTCGATGGCTTGCTTGTCGAAGGCCCGCGCCGCCATCAGGATCCGCATCAGGATGTAGTGGTAGGCGTCACCGACGTCATAGCCCGGGGGCTGCTCACCAACGACCAGGCTCTTCATGTTGATGCTGGCCATGAAGTCGGCCGGCCCGAAGATGATCGTCTCGACACGCGGCGACGCCTGGGCGATGTCATCAACGTTGATGAGCCCGAGAGCGTTTTCGATCTGAGCCTCGATCCCGATCCGACCGACCTCCAGGCCAACGGTCTTCTCGATCTGGGTCAGCGTCATGTCCAGCCAGGTGATCTGCTCTGCGGTCTGAACCTTGGGCAGCATGATGCAGTCGAGGTTTGCGCCAGCACCTTCCACGACCTCTACCACGTCGCGATAGGTCCAGGACGTCGTCAGGTCATTCACCCGCACGACGCGGGTCTTTCCCTCGTAGCCGCCCTCGTTCAGCGCACTGATGATGTTCTGGCGGGCCTCTTCCTTCGCGATAGGTGCCACCGAATCTTCGATGTCCATGAACACCTGGTCGGCCGGCAGGCCCTTGGCCTTCTCGAGCATCTTCGGGCTGCTGCCCGGGACTGCGAGGTTGGAACGGCGGGCACGGGACGGGCGCGATGACGATTGATCCATGCCCAAAACGATATTGCGTGCCTAGGTGGGCGATTCCGCCAGGGTCGTCACCTCTGCACCCCCCGAGCGCACCACGACAGCTGTCCCGGCCAGCAGCAGGGCCAGGGCGGGCAACACGACCAGGGGTGGCCACTGCCCGAGGAAGGCGGCGGCCATGATCGTGGCGAGCGGCATCTCGAAGAGGATGCCCATGCTCGTCACGGTGGCCGAGGTGGTTCGAAGGGTGGCGCTGATCAAACTGTGACCGAGCAACTGGGCCAGCACGGTCAGCGCCAGGATGAGTCCCCAGTCGCGCAGGCTGTAGCCCCACAGGTCGATGCCCAGCGCCAGTCCGAGCACCAGCAGACAGATTGCTGAGGCCGCGTAGGCCACCAGCGTGTAGTTTGCGGTGCTCACCGTCTGACGGACGCGCTCGCCGACGGTGACGTACGCGGCGGCCAGCACCGCTCCGATGAGAGCCAGAGCGTCGCCGATGAGCGACCGCGGATCAAGCGACAGGTCAAGTCCGGTGAGCAGGACGATGCCTACGACAGCGATGACTATGCCGACCCACACCTGGCGCGCGAAGTGGACGCCGCGGGCCCGGGCCATCAGGGCGGCCCACACTGGTTGGGTGGCCACCAGCGCCGTCGAGGATGCGACCGAGGTGAACCGCAGCGAAGGGATCCAGGTGGCGAAGTGCGCAGCCAGCAGGGCCCCGGCGACCGCCGACAGCATCAGCTGCCGCCGAGTCAGCGCGAACAACTCCTGCCGGTGGCGCGACAACGCCCACGGTGCGGTCGCACCGGCACCCAGAGCGGTGCGCCAGAACGCGATCCCGATCGCCGGGGCGGCCGTCGCCGCGATGAGCGGCGCGGAGGTCGAGATGAAGAACACGGCAACGGCGAGCAGCCCGAGCTGCGGCCCCGATCTCGCCACACGTGTCGTCACACCGGCACGGTAGCCCTTCTCGTGGCTCGGTAGGCGTTAGCCTTCGGTGCATGAGCAGCAGCGCACCCCGGGTCTACGCGGGCCGACTGGCCAAGACCGCGGTGTTCGCCCCCAACGGTGACCAGCTCGGCGTGGTCCGGGACGTGGTGTGCCTGTTGCGCCAGCCACCGGAACGACCGCGGGTGATAGGGCTGGTGGTCGAGGTGGGGGCACGACGGCGGATCTTCGTGCCGATGACGCGGGTGACAGACATGGACGCAGGCCAGGTCGTGACCACCGGCATGGTGAACCTCCGCCGTTTCGAACAGCGCGAGAGCGAGACCCTGGTCGTCGGCGAACTGATCGACAGCACAGTCACGCTGTCGGAGACCGGCGAGAGCGTGAAGGTCCTCGACGTCGGCATGCAACTGCACAATCGCGACTGGCTCATCTCCCGGCTGCATGTCCGCACCGGCAAATCCGGCTTCCGACGGCGGTCGGAGACCCGGTCCGTGCCCTGGGAGGACATCACCGGGATCGCCGACGATCAAGGCGACCAGGCGGTGGACACACTGTTGGAATCCGTCGCCGAGATGCACCCTGCCGACGTTGCAGCCCTGCTATCCGACCTGCCGGCCAAGCGACGCATCGAAGTGGCGAGGGGCCTCACCGACGATCGGCTCGCCGACGTGCTCGAGGAGATGGGCGACAACCGCCGGATCGAGGTGCTCAACCGACTGGATTCCGAACGCGCCGCCGACATCCTCGAGCAGATGGATCCGGACGACGCGGCCGACCTGCTCGGCGACCTCAGCCCGGAGCGGGCGGCGGCCCTGCTGGAACTCGTGGAGCCCGATGAGGCTGAGGACCTGCGCCGTCTGCTGGTGTACGAGGATGCCTCCGCCGGCGGCATGATGACGACAGAACCGATCGTGCTGCCACCGGATGCAACCGTGGCGCAGGCATTGGCCGCAGTCCGCAACCCGGACCTGAGCCCGAGCCTGGCGGCCCAGGTCTACGTCGTGCGCCCGCCTCTCGAGACGCCCACCGGCAAGCTTCTGGGCGTGGCGCACTTCCAACGGCTGCTGCGGGAGCCCCCCTCCACGTTGGTGTCGTCGGTGATGGATCGCGACCTGGAACCGGTGCGTCCGGAGGCACCGTTGGCCAAGGTCACCCGCAGTTTCGCCATTTACAACCTCGTCGCCCTGCCGGTGGTTGACGACGCCCGCCGGTTGCTGGGCGCTGTAACTGCCGACGACGTCATCGACCACATGTTGGGCGACGACTGGCGAGAACGTCCGGAGACCGACGAGGAGGGCGCAGATGTCCATCAATAAGTCCGCGCGGCGCTCCGGGCCACGGCTCGACCAACCCCGGGAAGGGCGACGATCGCTGCGGCCCTCCTACGACTCGGAGACCTTCGGCGCGCTGAGCGAGCGGATCGCCCGATACATCGGCTCTTGGCGCTTCATCGCCTGGATGACGGCGTTCATCGCCGCCTGGATCGGCTGGAACACCCTGGCCCCGGTCGACCTGCGACCCGACCCATTCCCCTTCATCTTCCTCACGCTGCTGCTCTCGCTGCAGGCGTCCTACGCAGCACCGCTCATCCTGCTGGCGCAGAACCGCCAGGCTGACCGAGACCGGATCCAGTACCAGGAGGATCGCGCCAGTACGGACCTGCTCATTGCGGACACCGAGTACGTCAGCCGTGAAGTGGCTGGGTTGCGGGCGTCACTGGGCGACGTTGTCACCCGTGACTACCTTCGATCGGAGCTCCGCGCGTTCCTCGAGCAACTCGACGAACGCGCCGAGAAGGCGGCCCGGGAGGAGAAGCGGGCCGCCAAACGCGAGGAGAAGCGCAAACGCGAGGAGGCTCGGGAGAAGCGCCCGGAATCCCATGAGTAGCGCAACCTCGGTCGGGTCGTAGCATCGCTTCCATGGCAGCCGTGAGCATCGAAGCAGTTCAGCAGGCCCTCGCCGGGGTGCAGGATCCGGAGATCCGACGCCCCATCACGGAGTTGGGGATGGTCAAGTCCGTGAACGTCGCCGATGACGGTCAGGTCGACGTCGCCGTGTATCTAACGGTGGCCGCCTGCCCCATGCGGGAAACGATCACCGAACGGGTGGCGACGGCCGTGTCGGCGGTGCCAGGTGTCGCCGGCGTCAACGTGGAACTCGACGTGATGAGTGAAGAGCAGCGGGCCGGGCTGCGGGAGCTGCTGCAAGGCCCGGGCGAGAAGGAGATCCCCTTCAACCGACCCGGTTCGACCACACGCGTGATTGCCGTCGCGTCCGGCAAGGGCGGAGTCGGCAAGTCCTCCCTCACTGCCAACCTGGCGATCGCACTCGCCGCCAAGGGCCTTGCGGTTGGGCTGCTCGACGCCGACATCTATGGTCACTCGATCCCGCGGATCCTCGGGATCGATCGGATGCCGACCCGGGTGGAGGGCATGATCCTTCCGCCGAGCGCCCACGGGGTTCAGGCGATCTCGATGTTGTTGTTCAAGCCCGGTGGTGTCACCCAGGCCGTCGCCTACCGGGGACCGATGACGCACTCCGCGCTGAAGCAGTTCCTCACCGACGTCTACTGGGGCGATTTGGACTACTTGCTGCTGGATCTGCCCCCCGGCACCGGGGACATGGCGATGAGCGTGGGCCAGTTGTTGCCACAGTCGGAGTTGATCGTCGTCACCACACCGCAGTCGGCGGCCGCCGAGGTCTCGGTGCGTGCCGGCATGATGGCGGTGCACACCAAGCAGCGGGTACTCGGCGTGGTGGAGAACATGAGTGCCTTCGCCTGCCCGCACTGCGGCGAACCTGCGGATATCTTCGGCAATGGTGGCGGCTCTCTGGTGGCCCAGGTGCTGACAAAGGAGTTGGGCACCGACGTACCACTGCTGGCCAAGATCCCGTTCGACATCAGGTTCCGGGAGGGCGGCGACTCGGGCGAGCCACTGGTCGTCGTCGACCCAGCCGCCCCCGCCTCCCGCGAGGTGACCGCCCTCGCCGACCACCTCGTCTCGCAGCAGCGTGGGCTGGCCGGAATGAGCTTGGGCCTGACGCCCGCGCGGCGCTTCTGACGGGGTCGTGCGAGCACCGTTCCAGCGCGACTCGCGGTGGTAGCGTGGGCCGGTACGCGACCCCAGGGGTGACACATGAGATCACAGGCACGGGCACTGACACTCGCCTCACTCGGGGGTGTGGCACTGCTCATCGCTGGCTGTACCAGCACCCAGGTCGAGTCATCCAAGGACCCCAACGTCTTCGACGCCTGGACCTCCTCTGAGAAGGCGGCGGTCACGTCGTTCGCGACGCAAGTGTCGGCGGGGGTCGGCACCCCGTCAGGCTACGAGTTCGTCGACGCTGTGTGGGCCGATCCTGACACCGGAGAGAGGTCCCACGCGTTCGTCCGGTTCGGCATCGACACCGGCGGCCCGGGAACCCAGGCCAACGTCGACAAGGTCGTCAGCAACCTCGCGGCCAGCGGGTACCCGCCGGCTAACCAGTGGAACTGCTCCTCGGCGGGCACCGAGACGGTGAACGGGGCGTCGGAGCCGATCTACTCCTGCCGCCTGCCGGACAACGAGGCGGTCGTGGCCACAAACGTCCTCAGCGATACCTTCCCGGCGAATGGTGGGGTGGGCGTGACTCTGGACTTCTTACAGGCGCTCAAGAACGGCAAACTGGGAACCCCGACACCGAAGTCATCAGCATCCTGACCACCCCAGATTCTGGGGTCCCGCTCAGGTCGCGTCGGGGTCGAAGGCTGCGCCCGGCTTTGTCCCCGGGGTCGTGCCTCCGGGTGCTGTGGGTGGCTTGGGGGTCGCTGGGCGGGAGGCTGGTGCGGGCGGATCCGAAGGAGCGGGATCGCTGAACGTGCTGGCCAGCATCCGCTTCGGATGCAGATCCGCGAGCGATTTCAGATCGTCGGTGATACCTGCGAGGTCGGTGCTGTCGGTGAGTTCCTTGCGGGCACTGGTCGCGGTCTCACGAAGCTGCCGAACGAAACGGCCAGCCTGACCCGCAACCTTGGGCAGTTGCTCCGGTCCGAAGATCACCAGTGCGAGCACAGCGAGAACGATGAACTCGCCCAAGCCGATATCGAACACGCGACCCTCCGAAAACCGCCGGTGATCGGGCACCAGCATCGATGCCCGACCCCCAGCGTACGGCTATTGGTTCGCGGTGCCCAGCGTGACCTTGATATCGCGCGTCTGACCGCCGTTCTTGACCGTCAGGGTGACGGTGTCCCCCGGGGAGAGGCTCCGGATGGCGGTGATCAGCGCGGTACCGTCCTCGATGGGTTGACCGTTGACCGCAGTGATCACGTCACCGGCCTTCAGTCCCGCCTTGTCGGCCGGACCCCCAGGCGTCACCTGCTGCACGGAAGCGCCGGCCTGATCGGACTGTGAGTTGAAGTTGAGGCTGGCGCCGATGATGGGGGTCTTGGACGTCCCGGTGGCGATGATCTCCTCGGTCACCCGCTTGGCGGTGTTGCTCGGAATGGCGAAACCCAGACCGATCGAGCCCGACTGCGAACCGGATTGGCTGCTGCCCAGGCTGGCGATGGCCGAATTGACGCCGATCACCTGCGCCTCCGCGTTGACCAACGGCCCGCCCGAGTTGCCGGGATTGATCGCGGCGTCGGTCTGGATCGCATTGATGAACGACGTCTCGCCCTCACCACCCGCGGTCACCGGACGGTTCAGCGCCGACACGATTCCGCTGGTCACTGTGCCGCTCAAACCCAACGGCGATCCCACCGCCACAGTGGCGTCACCGACCTGCACCTTGCTTGAGTCGCCGATCGATGCCACCGGTAGTCCGCTGGCATCGACCTTCACGACTGCCAGGTCATACTCCGGGCTGCGCCCCACCAGGGTTGCCTCTTTGGTGGTCTTGTCGTTGAAGACGACCGAGAGCTTTCCGCCGTTCAGCGACGGCGCGACCACGTGGTTGTTGGTGACGATGTAGCCGTCCTGGCGGACGATGAAGCCCGAACCCGTCCCTGACTGCTGGCCTCCCTCGGCCACGATAGAGACGACCGTCGGCAGCATCCGCTTGGCGATGGTCGAGATGCTGTTGTCGGCGCGTGGGGACATGTCCTCAGGGGAGACCTTGATCGAGGTGTCCCCTGCCGAGGTACCACTGCTGGTCAGGGAGGTCGTGTTGTCTGCCAGGGCGAAGCCCGCGGCACCGCCGATGCCACCGGCCAGGACACCCACGACAGCTGCAGTCGCGATGACCTTGCCCAGGCCACTGCCGGACTTCTTGTCCGCCGGTTGGGCTGGCGCATAACCGCCGCCCGCCGGTGGGTTGGGAGGGCCGTATCCGCCGGCACCGGCGGCCGCACCCCCAACTGCCGCATAGCCACCTGTGGGTGCCGCTGGCTGGCTCGAGTAGTCGTATCCTCCGGCAGGCGGGGCAGTGGCGTGGCCGCCTTGCGGCTCGCCGGTTTGGGCCGCGGACTGCGGGGAGCCCTCAGTCGCGGCAGCGGGCGCCGAAGGCTGGGCCGCCTGCGGTTGGCTGGGGGCGGCATAGGGGTTGACCGTCTGGATGACGTCGGTGTTGCTCATGTCGCTCGGCGGCGCTGCGGCGGCCGGCGGAGGTGTTGCGGGAGCCGGGTATCCGATCGCGGCCTGCTCAGCCGTGT
>CAZKVQ010000078.1:7227-9938 GCA_964556255.1 uncultured Actinomycetes bacterium | reverse complement strand
AGCCCTCGGCGTTGGTGTCCTCCTCCGTGGCTGTGTACACCGAGTCCGACTTCAGACGCGGCATCAGGGTCAACATGGTGAGGGTCTTCAGGGTGCTGGCGGGCCGCATCTTGGTGTGCAGGTTCCGCTCGGCCAGGATGTCGCCATTCGAGGCATCTGCGAGCACGAACGCGTCGGTCTTGATGTCCGGCAGCGGGGTGCTTCCGTTGCCGCCCTTGACGATGACCGGTCCGAGTGACGGTTTGGTGTACGGCGAAGGAGATGGCGCCGGGTTGGCCAACGCCGGGCCGGCGGAAGTCCCGGCCAGCAGGGCCGGCACCATGAGGGCGGAGGCGACGAGGCCCGCCCAAGCCGCACGCGATCTGGGGGCTCGGGCTTTCGGGGTCACCGTTCGATTCTACGTGACGCTCACGCTCGCACGGGCAGAGCCTCCCGGCGTGTCAGCGCGCGAAGATCAGGGCGCGCTTGACCTGCTGGATCGCCTTGGTGACCTCGATACCGCGCGGGCAGGCATCGGTGCAGTTGAAGGTGGTCCGGCAACGCCACACGCCCTCCTTGGAATTGAGGATCTCCAACCGGGCCTCGGCGCCGCTGTCGCGGCTGTCGAAGATGAACCGGTGTGCCCCCACGATGGCGGCCGGCCCGAAGTACTGCTCGTCGGACCAGAACACCGGGCACGACGTGGTGCAGCATGCGCACAGGATGCATTTCGTGGTGTCGTCGAAGATCGCCCTGTCCGCAACCGACTGCAGCCGCTCCTTGGTGGGTTCGTGACCCGCCGGGATGAGGAAGGGCAGCACTTCGCGGTAGGCCGCGAAGAACGGCTCCATGTCCACGACCATGTCCTTCTCCAGCGGCAAGCCCTTGATGGCCTCGACCCGGATCGGCTTCTTGGTGTTGAGGTCTTTGACGAGGGTCTTGCACGCGAGCCGATTGCGGTCGTTGATGCGCATCGCGTCGGAGCCGCAGATTCCGTGGGCGCACGACCGCCGGAAGGTCAGGGTGCCGTCGATCTCATCCTTGATCTTCTGCAGCACGGTGAGGATTCGATCGGTCGGGAAACAGGCGACCGTGTAGTCCTCCCAGTGCGGCTTCTCGTCCTGCTCCGGATTGAACCGCAGCAGGCGGAAGGTCACGTCGGTCGGCGTCGGCGCGGGGGTGGACACCCGGGTCGGGGCCTGCTCGGTGGGTGCGGTATCGGTTGCCATCAGTACTTGCGCTCCATCGGCTGGTAGCGGGTGACGATCACGGGCTTGTAGTCGAGTACGACCACGTCGTCGCCGCCCGACTCGGTATTGCGGTACGCCATCGTGTGCCGCATGAAGTTGACGTCGTCGCGGGTCTGGTAGTCCTCCCGGGCATGTCCGCCCCGGGATTCCTTGCGGGCCAGAGCCGACACCACCAGCACCTCGGCCAGGTCAAGCAGGAAGCCGAGTTCGATGGCCTCCAACAGGTCGGTGTTGTACCGCTGGCCCTTGTCCATGATGGACACGTTCTGGTAACGCCTGCGCAGTTCCTGCACGTCGCTGAGCGCCTGCTTCAGGGTCGCCTCGGTGCGGTACACCTGGGCATTCATGTCCATCGTGGCCTGCATCTCGGTGCGGAGCACTCCCACCCGCTCGCCGCCGTCACCGTCACGAAGGTTGGCCACCATGTCCTCGACGAGTGCGGCGGGATCCTCCGGTAGCGGCGCGAAGTCGGCCTCTACCGCGTAGGCGCTGGCCGCGAGACCGGCCCGCCGTCCGAAAACGTTGATGTCGAGCAGCGAGTTGGTACCCAGCCGGTTCGCCCCGTGGACGGAAACGCAGGCGACCTCACCGGCCGCGAACAGCCCGGGTACGACGTCCTCGTTGTTGCGCAGCACCCTGGTCTCGATATCGGTCGGAATCCCGCCCATCGCGTAGTGGGCGGTGGGGAAGACCGGCACCAGCTCGGTGACCGGGTCGACGCCGAGATAGGTACGGGCGAACTCGGTGATGTCGGGAAGCTTCGCCTCGATCTGCTCCTTGGGGAGGTGGGTCAGGTCGAGGTAGACGTAGTCGGCGTTGGGCCCGGCCCCGCGGCCCTC
This sequence comes from uncultured Actinomycetes bacterium, assembly GCA_964556255.1. GTDB lineage: Bacteria > Actinomycetota > Actinomycetes > S36-B12 > UBA10799 > JACJWR01. Next base: position 7,870 of record CAZKVQ010000078.1, on the reverse strand, counting down.
GCGGACCTCCTGCACCATCGCGCGGGCCACCATGTCGCGTGGCGCCAGGTCCTTGATGGTGGGGGCGTAGCGCTCCATGAACCTCTCCTGGTCCACGTTGCGTAGGATGCCGCCTTCACCTCGAGCTCCCTCGGTAAGCAGCACTCCCAGTCCGGCGAGGCCGGTGGGGTGGAACTGGTAGAACTCCATGTCCTCCAGCGGCAGCCCCCGGCGGTAGACGATCCCCATCCCGTCACCGGTGAGGGTGTGAGCGTTGGAGGTCGTCTTGAAGACCTTGCCGAAGCCGCCGGTCGCGAACACGATCGACTTCGCCCGGAAGACGTGAATCTCGCCGGTTGCCAGTTCGTAGGCCACCACCCCCGCCGCGCGGGGTTCGCCCTCGGAATCGTCGAGCAGCACATCGAGCACGTAGAACTCGTTGTAGAACTCGATCCCCTGCTTGATGCAGTTCTGGTACAGCGTTTGCAGGATCATGTGGCCGGTGCGGTCGGCGGCGTAACAGGCGCGACGCACCGCGGCCTCGCCGTGGTTGCGGGTGTGACCGCCGAACCGGCGCTGATCGATGCGACCCTCGGGGGTGCGGTTGAACGGCAGACCCATGTGCTCGAGGTCGATGACCGCGTCGATGGCCTCCTTGCACATG
>CAZKVQ010000078.1:0-7217 GCA_964556255.1 uncultured Actinomycetes bacterium | reverse complement strand
ACTCCCAGTTGTCCTCCTCGACGTTGGCCAGCGCGGCGCACATGCCGCCCTGGGCCGCGCCGGTGTGCGACCGGGTCGGGTAGAGCTTGGTCAGCACCGCTGTGCGTACCCGGGTGCCGGACTCCAAGGCGGCCCGCATGCCGGCGCCGCCGGCACCGACGATGACGACGTCGTAGGAGTGGATCTGCATTCTGTGGCTCCTAGCCCAAGCTGGGATCGAAGGTGAAGATGACGAGGGTGCCCAGCACGATCGTGAATGCCGAGGCGGTGTAGAGGATTGTGCGCAGCCAGAATCGGGTCTGGTCCTTCTCCGCGTAGTCATTGATGATCGTCCGGAGACCGTTCGTGCCGTGGAGCATGGCGAGCCACAGCTGGAGCAGATCCCAGATCTGCCAGAACGGCGACGACCAGCGACCGGCGACGAATCCGAAGTTGATGCGCTGAACGCCGCCGTCGAGGATGTTCATGATCAGCAGGTGACCGAGCACCAGGAAAATCAGCACGATGCCCGAGATGCGCATGAACAGCCACGAGTAGAGCTCGAAGTTCGACCTGCCAGCCCGTTCCGACCGGGGCTTGGCGAGCGCCGGCGCGATCGCCTGCGGCGGCATCGGGAACTTGACCGGTTCCTCGTCGGGGGATTCGAGGTCGGAGTTTCCGGGGATGGTGGATTCGCTCATGAGGCAGTCCCGAAGAGTGCTTCAACGGTGTGCTTGAGCATGAAGAAGGCACCGGGGATCATGATCAGTAGCCAGACCACGATGATTCCCCACAGCATCTGGCGCTGGTAGCGCGGGCCCTTCGACCAGAAGTCGATCAAGATGATCCGCAGGCCGTTCAGTGCGTGGAAGAGGACAGCCGCGACGAGGCCGACCTCCAGCAGGTTGACGATAGGCGTCTTGTAGGTGGCTATGACGCGGTCGTAGCTGTCCGGAGATACCCGGACGAGGGCCGTGTCGAGCACGTGAACGAGCAGGAAGAAGAAGACCGCCACGCCGGTGATCCGTTGGGCAACCCAGGACCACATGCCCTCGCCGCCGCGGTACATAGAGGCCGTGCGTCGCGGCCCTGCGGTGGTTGACGCCACCAGCTCACCTCCACGGTGTTGTGCCTTCCGATGCGTGCGGCGCACCGGGGTGTATCTGGATCGTAGCGCGCAGCCCGATTGTCTGCCCTCGGTGGCTAGTCTTGGGCCATGGCTGGCGTAACCGAATCAGGAGCACCCTTCGAATCCGTCTACACCCCCGAGGCCCTGGCGGGCTGGGATCCGAGCGTGGAACTGGGGCAACCCGGCGAGTTCCCGTTCACCCGAGGGGTCTATCCGAGCATGTACACGGGTCGCCCGTGGACGATGCGGCAGTACGCGGGGTTCGGCACGGCGGTGGAGTCCAATGAGCGCTATCGGCAACTTCTCGCGGCCGGCCAGACCGGGCTGTCCGTGGCCTTCGACCTGCCGACGCAGATGGGTTACGACTCGGATGATCCCCTCGCCAGCGGTGAGGTGGGCAAGGTCGGCGTCGCCATCGACTCGATCGATGACATGGCCGTCCTGTTCAACCAGATTCCCATGGACAAGGTGTCGACATCCATGACGATCAATGCACCGGCAGCCACGCTGCTGCTGATGTATCAACTGGTGGCAGAGCAGCAGGGGGTTCCCGGCTCGGCCCTGACCGGCACGATCCAGAACGATGTCCTCAAGGAGTACATCGCCAGGGGAGCCTACATCTACCCGCCGGCGGCCTCGCTTCGGCTCATCACCGATATCTTCGCGTACTGCAAAGCCGAACTCCCGCGCTGGAACACCATCTCGATCTCGGGGTACCACATGGCTGAGGCGGGGGCGACGCCCGCGCAGGAGGTCGCCTTCACCCTGGCCGATGGCATCGAGTACGTCCGGGCCGCGATCGCGGCTGGCATGGACGTCGACGAGTTCGCACCCCGGCTCGCCTTCTTCTTCGTTGCCCGAACCACCCTGCTGGAGGAGGTGGCGAAGTTCCGGGCCGCTCGCCGGATGTGGGCGCGGATCATGCGGGAGGAATTCGGGGCGAAGAACCCCAAGTCGCTGATGCTGCGGTTCCACACCCAGACGGCAGGCGTGCAACTCACAGCCCAGCAGCCCGAGGTGAATCTGGTCCGAGTGGCGCTGCAGGGGCTGGGAGCGGTGTTGGGTGGTACCCAGTCCTTGCATACAAACTCCTATGACGAGGCGATCGCGCTGCCGACGGAGAAGGCTGCACGCCTGGCGCTTCGCACCCAACAGGTGCTCGCCTACGAGACCGATGTGACCAAGACGGTAGATCCGTTCGCGGGCTCCTATGTCGTCGAGTCGCTCACGGACGATCTGGAGGAAGAGGCGCTGGATCTCATGCGGCAGGTGGCCGAAAGGGGCGGTGCGGTGGCCGCTATCGAGCAGGGCTTCCAGAAGTCGGAGATCGAGCGGAGCGCCTATCGCATCGCCAACGAGATCGACGACGGGGAGCGGGTGGTCGTGGGCGTCAACAAGTTCACGGTGGAGACCGAGGAGCACTACGAACCGCTGCGGGTGAATCCGGCCATCGAGGCTGAGCAGGCCGAGCGGCTCGCCGTGTTGCGCGCCGACCGGGACAGCGCCGAGGTCGACTCCGCGCTGGCCGCCCTGCGCGCGGCCGCGGAGGGAACCGAGAACACCCTCATCCCGATGAAGCGCGCGCTGGCCGCCCGTGCGACCGGTGGTGAGGTCGCCAACGCCTTGCGTGAGGTGTGGGGGCAGTACGTCCCAGTCGACGTGATGTAGCCAGGTGGACCGGCTCGCGGCGGTGATGGGTGGGGGGCGGCGATGGGCGCCGGGCATCTAACTGCGAGCGGTCTGCTGTGTCACCCGGGCAAGTCCCCTGTCCGCCTCCCTGCGAGCCACGGCGGGCAGGTCGGGGTGTGTTTCGAGGAACCCCGCGACAGCTGCCGGATCCAGTCGGGTGAGGTCGCGCAGAGCCCAGCCGATCGCTTTGGACACGAAGAACCTTCGGTCATCCGCGTGGTCCGAACAGAGTTGCAGCACCCGCGGGATGTCGGTGTCCCCTTTGCGCCCGCGCTGATGCTGGATAGCGGCCCTGATGAGCCACTGATCATCGGTTGAGCTCCACTCGTCGATGACCACCGACAATTCCGGATGTTCACGCACCACGGTTGTGATGCCCGGCGTTCCCAGGGAATCCACGGTGTCCCACCACGGCTTGGTCACGAGGAGTTCGGTGATGGGGTTCCGCAGGATTCCGGCGTGGAGTGACGTGGCCAGCCGGCCGAAGAGTTCACAGGCAGCGTAGTGAAACTCGCGTTCCGGCTGTGCCCACAGCAGACCCATCGTCTCCGCCACGTCATCGGTGGCAGGGGGCCCCGTGATGCTCAGGGCACGCTTTTGGGCCGCCCGCCGGGGCTGTGCGGCGATGCCGAAGAACGGCGCCACATCCTTCATGTAGGCGCGCATGGCGGCGGCACGATCCCCGTCGGCCAACGGTGTGAACTCGGCGGTCAGAGCGTGCAGATAGGACTCGGCCCAACTCCTGGATGTGGTGGCCACGCCCGGTCAGAATCCGACCGATCGGCAGGGTCGGGAGCGGAGTTCGTGGACGTAGTCCGATGGCGCACCCGCGACTTCGGCCGCCTCCGCCATGATCCCGAGGTAGCGCGCAGAGGGCAGGCCACCCTCGTAGCCGTCGAGGACGTAGACCCAGGCCACCTTCGTGCCTTCCAGGGTGTCCACCCGCACCCGGATCTTGACGTAGACACCCAGCGCTGTGCCCTCCCACGTGTCCATCAGGGTCTCGTCCCACTCCGGGACGTCGTAGAGCATCACGAAGACCTGACTGTCCGGATCCTCCACGATCGTGGCGAGGGCGCCCTCCCAGCCGAGGTTCTCGCCGCCGAACGTCAGCCGCCAACCCATCAGCCAGCCCGTGCCCTGGGCCGGTGAGGTGGGCGCACGCTTGGCCATCTGAGCCGGATCCAGGTTGGAGCCGTAGGCGGCGTACAACGTCATGCTGTCAAGGATAGATGCGTCGCCCTCCCCGGGCGGGCCAACGGCCCGCATTCGTCGCCGTGCTGGAGCACAATGCGGGTGTGACGTCAGTGGTGATCGTCGGAGGCGGCCCGGGTGGGTACGAGGCTGCCCACGTGGCGGCGCAGTTGGGTGCCTCGGTGACGTTGGTCGATTCCGACGGGATGGGCGGTTCAGCGGTTCTGACCGACTGCGTGCCCAGCAAGGCGCTGATCGCGGTCGCCGACGGCGCGAGGGCGACCGCTGACAACGCGGAACTCGGAGTGCTCGTCAACGGTGTCCCGGTGGATCGGGATCAGGTAGGGGTGGATCTCGCCGCCGTCAACGAGCGAATCCAGCGCCTGGCTCAGGCGCAGAGCCTCGATGTGGCCGGGCGGCTGAGAGACGCAGGGGTGCGTCTCGTCACCGGCTATGGTCGGTTGGCTGGCCCACATACGGTCCTGGTGAGCGAGACCCCGTCTGACCCCGCCGTCACGGAGTCGTCCGTTCCCGTCGTGGCTGAACTCCCGGCGGATGTCGTGCTGTTGGCGACCGGGGCGCGGCCTCGCATCCTGCCGACCGCCGCCCCCGACGGCGAACGTATCTTGACCTGGGAGCAGTTGTACGGCCTGCGGGACGTGCCTGAGCATCTGATCGTGGTCGGGTCTGGGGTCACCGGCGCGGAGTTCGCGAGCGCCTACCGAGGATTGGGCTCCGAGGTGACGCTGGTGTCATCGCGGGAGCACGTGCTCCCGGGTGAGGACTCTGACGCTGCGGGGGTCATCGAGGATGTATTCGCGCGTCGGGGGATCACCGTCCTGAGCGGGAGCCGCGCTTCCGCGGCGGCCCGCACCGACGACGGGGCTGCGGTCGTGGTGACGTTGTCCGACGGACGGGAACTGGTCGCCTCGCACTGCCTGATGGCGGTCGGCTCGGTGCCCAACACCGAGACCCTGGGACTCGCCACCGCGGATGTCAGGTGCGATGACGGGGGCTTCATCGAGGTCGATCGGGTTTCGCGCACCTCGGCGCGGGGCATCTACGCCGCCGGCGACTGCACGGGACTGCTGATGCTCGCATCCGTTGCCGCCATGCAGGGTCGGATCGCGATGTGGCACGCACTCGGCGACGCCGTCACGCCGCTGAATCTGCAGACCGTATCGAGCAACGTGTTCACCACGCCGGAACTAGCCACGGTCGGGGTGACCGAACGGGATGTGGTCGAGGGTCGGATCAACGCGGAGGAGGTGATGCTGCCCCTCGCCACCAACGCCCGCGCCAAGATGTCGAACTTCACCGATGGCTTCGTGAAGCTCTTCGCCAGAACCGGCACCCGGATCATCGTCGGCGGAGTTGTGGTGGCCCCGCAGGCCAGCGAGCTCATTCACTCCATCGCCCTCGCGGTCGACATGCGACTAACGGTGGATGAAGTCGCCCACGCCTTCACCGTCTACCCCTCGCTGAGTGGGTCGATCGCGGAGTCGGCTCGGTTGCTGCACACCTGATCCAGTCGCAGCGAACAATCACCAACCGCCGGAGTCGAAACCGCCCCCGCCGGAATCGAAGCCGCCGCCCCCGGAGTCAAAACCGCCACCACCTGAATCGAAGCCGCCGCCACCACCGCCGTCGGACCAGCCCCCGCTACCGGACTCAGCACCACCACCCGACCAGTCGGAGCCGGATTGTTGATCGTTGCGGTAGTCGCCCGATCCCGCATCGGTCGAGCCGGACAGGGCGCTGCCGACCATCGTGGCCAGGAACACGGTACTCAGCATGTCGGCTCCACTGCTGCTGTAGTACCCGGAGGTGTAGCTCGCGTAGGCGGGTCCGGAATCCCAGTAGGGCCGAGCGGGAGTGCTGCCGACCCTGACCAGCCGCGGATCGGGCTGCTGGCCGGAAGCGACGGTTGCTGCGCAGACGGCGCACACGGGGACTTCTCGTGCGATCCCGCCCGCGGGCGTGAACGGCGCGTCGCTGGTGCTGGGGCCATGACGGGGGTCGAAGAAGCAAGGTGGTCGACGTTCGGGCAACGGTTCACCGGCCAACCGGGCGGCCGCCCGGGCCAAGTGCCAGCGCCCGGAGTCGAGTGCCTCGGTCACGGTGGCAGCATCCGTTGGAGCGGTCATTGCGGCGGCTGCCACTTTGGCCCTGTCGTAGTCATCGAGGGCGGCGGCGAGGTCGGTGCGGCCCTCCTCTCCAAGGCGTGGATCGGTGAGGTCGGCGTCGAGTTGATCGAGCGATTCACCGAAGGCCGTGATGTCCTCGTCGAGGGTGCGTCGGACCGCGTCGGTCTGGGCGGCCCTGTGGGCGGCCGCTCGTTTCCGCCGCCGGCGCCGGATGAGCCAGAATGTGCCACCGCCGACCGCAACCGCCACAGCCAGCAGCGCGACGATGAGCCACACGCCGCCGCCCCCGCTGTTCGACGTCGGCGGGCTGGACGTACCCAGTCCTCCCGCTGCGGCCAACGATCCGACCGAAGCGACGAAGGCCGAAATGGTCCCAGCGGGGTTGTCGCGGTTGTCCACGTGCGCCTGGTTGGCCAGGTCGCCGACGGTTCCCAGAGTGGAACGGGCCTCGAAGCCGAAGGCGGTGTCGGAGGTGCCGATCAGCACGGCGTAGGTGCCGGGTCGGCCGGTGGCGTTGCGCAGGCGATCCAGCACGGTGGTCGGGTTCCCGCCGGCTGCCGTCAGCGCCGCCTCCGGCAGGACCGCCACGTAGATCGGCGTTCCGGCGGTGGCCAGCGCCCCACGGATCTCTGCCTGGTCCGCCGACGAGATACTGACCTCCGCGCCGGTGTCGACGTACAGCGGGCTGCGGCGGAGTGCCGCCCCCACATCGTCGAAGGTGGTGGCCGTAGCCGTCGCAGACCCGAGGAACGTCGCGGCGACCACCGCGAGCGCGACGAGCAGGTAGCGGATCGACTTCACAGGCACCCCATTGCCGATCGACCCCGGACGCAAGTGATCATGACCGTGCAGGCGCCGGTCGGTCAGTCCTTGATCTCGCAGAGGACGGTGCCCGTCGGGACGGTTTCGCCCACCTGCGCGGTGAGGTTGCTGATCACCCCGGCCTTGTGGGCGTTCAGCGGCTGCTCCATCTTCATCGCCTCGAGCACGACGACCAGTTCTCCGGCCTCCACGCTCTGACCGTCCTCGACCGCAACCTTGACGATGGTGCCCTGCATCGGTGCCGCCACCGAATCGCC
>CAZKVQ010000077.1:0-9956 GCA_964556255.1 uncultured Actinomycetes bacterium | reverse complement strand
GTGACTCGTCGACCCAAGCCCCCACATTACCCCACTTCCCCCCACAATCAACCCCTGAGTGCGCCGAGGACCCCACTACCGGCGGTTGGGCGCCTGACTGGACGTGTTGTTAAGTAGCGGTTCAGGCGAAGTAGCGGTCTGCGGGAAGAAGGAACGGTTTGCGCGAAGAAGGAGCGGTTTGCGGCAACCGGCGGGGCATGGCCTCGGAGCGGCTGCTCCACCGGAACTACCCACTCCAGAAACCGCCGACTCAGGCGCAGGTAGTGCGCCCTTAGTGGGACTGAGTGAGCACCCGCCACCTCACGAGGGAACAGGAAGGTCGACCTGGGATGCGGCTACCAGCGGGTCCAGGTCGGCAAGGCTGAGGTGGCGGTCAGACGCCACTGACTGCGCCAGCACGGCACGGTCCGGACGTAGCAGGACCGTCGAGGCCCTGCCCGAACGCAGCCAGCCCAGCAGAATCTCATCGCTATCCACCGCCACAGCATCGACCTCGGGGACGGCGTTGTTGGGCACCGGGGCAGCGGTGATGAGCACGATCGGCGCCGCCAGACGATTCGCCAGGAGTCGCGTCTCCGCATCGGGAACAACGACGGTGACGATGGCGTAGCCATTTCCCAGCACGTCATCAGCTCGACGGTGCACACCGTCGACGACGAGCCACGGCTGGGGTGCCAACGTACCTGGCAGCGGCCGATCTTTGTCCCGACCCACTAGCCGGCTGATGGCCAGTGGGGGCGAGGGGGTGTCGAGAACCTTGTCCGAGATCCCCGGGACGCGACATATGCCGGCCAGCAGCGCTCGCCGCAGCACCGAGGCGAAGCCCGGACCCCCGGACATGGCGGTGCCCAGCATCACAGCTTTGCGCACGAGTGCCCGGGCAGGCTCCCAACGCTCCTCCTGGTAGGTGTCGAGGAGAGATGCGGGAGCGCCGCCGTGAAGCACGGCGGCCAGTTTCCATGACAGGTTCGAGGCGTCGCGCATGGCCGCACAGAGTCCTTGACCGATGAAGGGCGGCGTCAGGTGCGCTGCGTCACCCAGCAGGAACACGCGTCGGTCCTGCCACCGGTCGGCAATCCGCGCCTTGAATGTGTATTCGGCGGTGCGGATGATGGTCAAGTCGGAGAAGGGTAGGTCCTTAGTCCAGGGGCGGATGAGGGCACTGAGCCGATCCGGTGCACACAGGTCGTCGACGGTCTCGCCCTCGTTCAAGCGGAATTCCCATCGGTAGCGCCCCGGTAGCACCTTCATGAAGGTCGCCGGACGCTTCCGGTCGGAAACCTGGTAGGCGACGTCAAGGACATCCAGCGGCACGGGCGAGGCGACATCGATGACCAACCATCGCTCCTCGAACTTCAGGTCGATGAACGATGAGCCCATCAGTTGTCGAACAGTGCTGTTCGCCCCGTCACTTCCGAGCAGCGCGTCCGCCCAGATGACGGTCTGAGCCCCGGTGTCGAGGTCACGCACCACTGCACGCACAGCCCGCTGGCCACCTGCGACGTCCTGTTCGTAGCTGACGAGTTCGGTTCGACCCTGAATGCGCGTCCCTGGGAACCGCGCAAGGTTCTCTCGCAGCACCTCCTCGAGTTCCGGTTGATCGAAGAAGTTCGCCTGCGGCCAGCCGTGGTCCCCGACGGGCCTCGTACGGTCGAATCTCGCCATGACCCTGAGCCGGTTGTCGACGATGACGAGGCCCATCCGAGACTCGGAGATCGCCGTGAAGCTTTCCGCTGCCCCCATCCCCTGCAGGATTCGGTGAACCTCGTCATCGAGGTGGACGGCACGGGGCAGTGGGTAGACCGCGGGATAGCGATCGATGAGGAGCGCGTCGACCCCGCGTTGGGCCAACATCGTCGCGGCGGCTACCCCGGTCGGACCGGCCCCCACGATGAGCACTGGCACTGCGAGTTCATCACTGATCGGGCTCATTTCGAATCCTCCACGACGTTCACTTGCGTCCCCAGGTCGACAGCCCCGTCTGGCGTCGCGATGGAAGCCGTGACTATGTCGCCGTCACGAAGGTAGTCAGGGTTCTTCGCCTGCTTGTCGAAGAAGATCCGCCACTTTGTGGCAGGCGGCAACATGGTGGCGACCACCTCGACGAAGTGGGGCGGTGCCTTCAGAGCCGTGCCGCCGGGCGTCCCGGTCAGCAGCAGATCACCGGGCTCCATCGGCTGGAATCGCGCAAGGGCGGTGAGCGCCGTGGCCGGCTCGGCGATCATGTCCGAGACGCTTCTGTCCTGGCGGATGGTCCCATTGACTCGAAGTTGTAGCCGCAGGTCGACTAGACGACGCAGCTCATCAGCGTTCACGAGCACCAGTCGTGGACCGACCGGGGTGAAGGTCGGGTAGCTCTTGCCCTCGTAGAACTGTCCCTGCGGTAGCTGCACATCACGTGCCGAGACATCGTTGGTCACCACGAGTCCGGCGATGTACTCCGGGAGATTGAGCGGGGTGACCGTGGCACCGAGCGGGAGTGGGGCCCCGAAGACGAGACCGAGTTCGATCTCGTAGTCCAGCAGTCGCACGTGTTCCGGTCGCACGATGGGGCTGGTGGGTCCAACCACGGACGAGGACGACTTACGGAAGAAGGTCGTCGGAACCTGCGACGGGTCGAAGCCTGAATCCTGGGCGTGCGTCCGATAATTGACGGCCTGCGCGACAACGCGGGCCGGTGTGGTGACCGGCGATTGAAGGTCCATCTCGTTCACTGATTGCGCGTCCGACGGGACGGCGGAGGTCGCCGCCGCGTCGACCGCGGCCCTGTCGGCCAGGAGCTCGGCGGTGGTCTGCGCGACGGTCTGGACCGGGACGGCTCGGCCGTCGCGGTCGACGTACCAGCGGTCGGCGGAACGAATGACATTGATACTCATCGGCTCATCGCCTTCATGAAGGCCTTCAGCCGGGCGACGTCGATCTCGTTGTCCTCGCGAAGGGCTTCTATCGCCGTGCGCACCAGGGTGGGACTCGGTTTGTTTCCCAGGAAGTCCTTCGTGGCCGGCGGTCCCCACTGGGCAAGCCCGCTCGCGCGCAGCGGCGCCCAGCCGGCGGGAACCGTGTTGTCGAAGACGTCCCCATCGGCATAGTGCTCGACCATGAATCGCTCGGGGTCTCGCCAATAGTCGAAGATCTGACTCCCCTGCACGTGCCGCCCGATACCCCACGACCGTGTCCAATTGCGCTCGCGGAGGTACTCACCTCCGGCGGCCAGCGCGTCGAGGTCGGCGACCTCGTAGGCGGAGTGCGCGTAGCCCGCTTCCGGCGCGAGCAGCAGCGCCAGCGTGTGATGGTCGCTCGGTTCCGATCCCCGATCACACCTGATGAATGCGAACACCGGGCCGCGATCCCGCTGCCCGTCGAGGTACTGGAAATCGCTGACGATCAGCCCGAAGTTCTGCAGGTACCAATCGAGGGTCCGGGAGAAAGTGCGCGAGGCCATCGCGAGGTGACCCAGCCGCTCCACGCGGGCAGGCTCCCGGACTGGATGCTGCGTCTGGTTGACGCGTGGGGTCCGGCCAGCGAAGTTGTAGATCTGAGGTTGTTGCCGTGGCAACTCCGGCAAGGTGTCCTGGCCGTGCACTACCGATACCTCGACACCGTTGGGGTCATGTAGCGAAACCAGCGATCCGCCCAGCGCGTCGTCGGCGGGGCGGACGTTCGCCCCGTGTTCATCGGCGATGCGCTGCAGATCAGCTGGGTCCGCGGCGCTGAAGGCCAGACCGCGGAACCGGGCCTGTGGGGCCTTGCGTATGACCATGCACGCCGATCCCGGGCGGTAGCCGCGCAGGTAGAGGGAGTCGGCGCTCCGGTGGTGCACGACGAAACCGAAGTCGCGGGCGAACATCTGCGCGCGATCCAGGTCCGGCTTGTCGAATTCGAGCCAGGCCAGTCCGGTGGCCTTAATGGTCGGGTTGGCGACACGTCCGGGGTGTTCCTCCCCCTGCGCACCAACATCGCTGTGCAGATCCGAGTGCCCCGTGAGCGACTCTTCGTCGACATTTGCGGTGAACATGTGCCCTCCCTGGGTGGATTGATCCGGCAAGTATTGGGGCGGCTAGTCGAACGGTCAACGTGCTCCATCACTTCTGATACCGTCATCAGTTATGGCTGATGAGGGTGGTCGCAACGCTCGACGAAGGGCCCGGACCCGTCGTGCTCTGCTCGATGCCGCTCGGCGAGTGATCGCCCGCACCGGCACAGTCGACGTGTCGATCCAGGAGATCACCGAAGAGGCGGACGTCGGATTTGGAAGCTTCTACAACCACTTCACCACCAAGGAGGAATTGCTCCAGGAGGCCGTGAACGAAGTCTTGGACGGCTTCGGCGCGCAACTCGACGCCGCGAGTGCCGGGATCGGCGACTGGGCTGTTCGCTATGCGATCGGAGTGCGGATGACGACGCGGATGGCCATCAATCAACCTGCGGTGGCAAGGGTCCTGTTCGCCTTCGGCGCCACACACATCCTGTCCGACAAGGGCCTTGGTCCGCGTGCGCGGCGGGATATCGAGGGGGCAGTTGAAGCCGGTCGCTTCACGGTGCGCAACACCAACGTCGCGCTGGCGACGACAGCCGGATGCGTTCTGGCCTTCGCCCGGATGACGATGGACCAGCCCGGGCAACTGACCGCCGACGATGCAGATGAGCTGGCGGAACAACTGCTTCGGATGCTCGGAATGAACGCGCGAAGCGCCGCCGCCATTGCCTATCGCCCTTTGCCCGCCTTCCCCCGACGCGAGGCGTGAACCACCACGCAGCCCGTACCATTCTTCAGTGGAATCCTGCCCAGGTAGTGCAACCCGGCTCGGGAAGCGTTGACCGTGCGCCGCTGGGCACGGGTCGCCGCATCCCTATCCGCGTGCGCCATCCTCCTGTTGGGGCTTTCGGAAGCATCGTCAGCCACATCTTCGGCCGCGAACCCAGTGCCGGGGACCGAAGCGGGGACCGTGACGAAGGCACCCCCAGTGCGCGGCAACTTGGGCACGAATCTGGGCGCCGTGACCTACTACGACGGATTGGTGCCCTTCGCGAACCTGATGGACCAGGCCGGCGACTGGGTGCCCCAGCGGGTCGGCGGCCCGTGGGGTTCGGGCTCCCCTCTTGTCCTTCGCCGCGACGGTTGGCCGGCACTGTTGCGGGCTGGCCAATTCGCCTCGGCGGTGCTCGCTGAGGTGCGCTACCCGGCCGGGGTTTATGCCGTCAGCTGGGCCGGGCGCGGATCCTTCGACATCAACGGCACGACTTTCGGCACCGGAGCCGGGGGCTCGCGACGTCAGGTGACGCTCGACGGACGCTCGTTGGTGGTGCTCAACCTGCGGGCCACGGACCCGGCGAATCCGCTTCGATCGATCAGGCTGACGGTTCCCGGAGAGTCCCCCAACGCGGTCTTCCGATCCTCGTACCTACGCCAACTCGCCCCATATCGGGCGGTTCGTTTCATGGATTGGCAGCGAACGAATGCCACTTTCGCGGACCCGGTGCGCACCTTCAGCTGTGGCAATCGAACCTTGCCGTCGAGCTACTCGCAGGGAACCGGTCGGGGCGTGAGCGTGGAGCGGATGGTCCAGTTGGCAAACATCCTGGGCGTGGATCCGTGGTTCACCATCCCTGCCGAGGCAACGCCCGACTGGATCACCTGTCACGCAAAGGTGGTGTCATCGCGGCTGTTGCCCCGACTCAAACCTCGCTACGAGTTCTCGAACGAGACGTGGAATCCGACATTCAGGGCGTTCCACGACCTCACAGCGGAGGGCCAGCGCCTGGGTCTCGGGGGCGGTGATGCCTACCTCGGGCTTCAGCTGCGGGTGGGACAGCGTCACGCCGCTGCGATGTCGCTGGTGGCCCGCACGTTCGCCGCCGCCAAGCGCCCCGTCGTCAGGGTGCTGGCCGGCCAGGCTGCGAACGCCTGGGTGCTCGACCGGCGCTTGGCCGCGGCCGGGGCCGCGACCAACACCGACGAGATCGCCATTGCGCCTTACCTGGGCATCCCGGGCGCAGACCCCTTCGACGGTGCCCAGGCAGCGGCCATCTCCAGGTGGACGCAACAGCTGCTCTTCGCGCGACTGGCAGTCGCGCAGAACACCGAGGTGAACCGCTGGATCGCCGACCACGTAGCCCTGGCCCGACGGTCGGGGAAACGGCTGGTGGCATACGAAGGCGGCCAGCATCTGGCCGGCGACCCTGGAAATGCAGCCCTGACCAGCCTGTTCACCCGTGCGAACCGATCCGCCCAGATGGGCGCGGCGTACCGGACCTACCTGAGTAGGTGGCGGATGGCCACCGGGAACGCCTTGTTCATGCACTTCAGCGACGTCGGCCCGTACACCCGTTTCGGCTCCTGGGGAGCCCTTGAATACCCAGGGCAGCGAACCAGCCCGAAGTACGCAGCCCTGTCGGCGTATGCCTTGGGAACCTGAGGCGCGCTGGAGGCACGGTAGACATGGATCGCGCCGTCAGTTGAACCTCACTGGTCGGCGGGCATCTCCATGGGGCCGGTCTTGGCCTCCGGGAAGTAGTCCTGGCCGATGCCGGAGTCCTTCTTGGGAACCATGACGGTGCGCTTCCACGACACCACTTCGTCGCCGTTCTGGTTCAGCCCACGGGTGCGCATCGTGATGATCCCGGCATAGGGACGCTTGCTCGATTCGCGCTTGTCGATGCAGATGGACTCGGCGTAGATGGTGTCGCCGATGTACACGGGGAAGGTGAGCTTGATGTCGGTCCAGCCGAGGTTGGCGACCGCGTTCTGGCTCATGTCGATCACGCTGAGGCCGAGCACCAACGCCACCGTGAAGCCCGAGTTCACGATGATCTTGCCGTCGGTGATCGGGTTGCTCTCGGCCAGGTGGGCGTTGAAGTGGTTCTGGTTGGTGTTGCAGGTCAGCAAGGTGAACCAGGTCGAGTCGGCTTCGGAGATCGTACGTCCGAAGGGGTGCTGGTAGACGTCGCCGACGTTGAAGTCCTCGTAGAAGCGGCCAAGGACTGCGGGATGAACGGTCACGGTTTTCCTCTCGACGTGGCTCTGGCTAGCAGTTGTAGCCATATTGCCCAACGCGAGCGGGACTCGGATGCGCGGGGTGTCGAGTGAGAACTGCGGGTCGGGATGCGACTAGAGGTCGTCGCCCTCGCGGCGGTTGCGCCAGCGATCCTCAAGGCGACCCATGAAGCCGCCCTCCGGCTTCGCCTTGGCCTTGCCCCGCTTGGCCGCTTTCCCGGCGGCGGGCGCGTCCCCCGTCTGGGCCTCGGAAGCAGCAGGCGTACCTCCGGTGAACGCCAGGACCGCACCGGCGAGCATCGTGACGAAGCCGACGATCCCGACGATTTCCATCTTCACGGCTACGCCGGTGATCAGCAGGGCGAGGCCGACCAGCCCGACGACGAGACCAAGGAGCATCCGCTTGCGACTACCTCGACGCGGGCCACTGTTCTGAAGCGAGGTGGCGAATTTGGGGTCCTCGGCGTAGAGGGCGCGCTCCATCTGCTCAAGCAGACGTTGCTCGTGCTCAGAGAGTGGCACGATGTACCTCCACGTTCCGGCCTACGCCATTCAACAGCGGCTGCCCTAGAAGACCAGGATACGGAGCAACTCGCTGATTGGAAACCCAGACGGCAAGTTATCAGCCCCGAATCCATCGCGCACACTGTGCAGGGAATCTGTGCAGGCTACGGGGCCTCGAACTATCCGTCCTCTTCGAACATCCTAGTCGCTGTCCCAGGGACGCGGGCGCACCAGTCTCGCGGGTTGCACCGAGTCCTTGCCGAAGCGGGTGGCTGCTCGATCCATGGCCTCCTCCGCTTCGCGCCAGCCTTGGTCACGGGCGCCGAGCTCGAGTTGGCGCGGACTCTCGGATTCCGCCCGCAGACCTTCCACTCGAACCCCGACGAGTCGCAACCTCGCCCGCTGCAGTCCGAGGGCGTCGAGCAACTCCTGAGCGACCAGGTAGATGTCACGTCCGACGTCCAGTGGGCCCGAGACGGTCCGGCTCCGAGTGATCGTGGTGAAGTCGGCGAATCTGACTTTGAGGACCACGGTGCGCCCGGTCAGACCTGCCCGACGGAGTCGGACCGCGATCTTCTCCGACAGCCGGAGGACTTCCTGCCCGACGACCTCCAGATCGTCGACATCCTGTGGGAAGGTCTCCTCGGCGCCGATGCTGCGTTCCGACTCGGCGGCTTGCACCCGCCGCGGATCCCGACCCCAGGACAGTTCGAAGAGGTGACGACCTAGGGCCGGACCGAGGGCGCGCTCCAGAGTGGTCGCCGGGGTGCCGGCAATGTCCGCCACCGTGCGCAGACCCAGCCGGTGTAACTGTTCTTCAGTGCGCTCGCCGACGCCCCACAATGCTCCCACCTTCATGGGGTGGAGGAAGGCCACGATCTCTCGGGCGGGAATTACCAGCAACCCGTCGGGCTTGGCCCGCGTGGAAGCCAGCTTCGCTACGAACTTGGTGGTTGAGGCACCCACCGAGGCGGTGATGCCCTGCTCGTCGTGGATGCGTGACCTGATGAGTTCGCCGATCTGTCGCGGGGTACCCAGCCGACGGGTGGCACCGGATACATCGAGGAAGGCTTCATCGAGTGCGAGCGGCTCCATCTCGTCGGTGATAGAGGCGAAGATCTCCATCACACCGGCACTGACCCGGGAGTAGTGACGATGGTCGGGGGCGATCACGACGGCCTGCGGGCACATCCGGCGGGCACGCGCCATGGGCATCGCAGAATGGACCCCGAACTCCCGCGCCTCGTAGGTCGCCGAGAGTACGACCCCGCGGTTGCCGGCCCCGCCGACGATCACCGGCTGGCCGCGTAGATGGGGTCGACTGAGGAGTTCGACGGAGGCGTAGAACGCGTCCATGTCGATGTGCAGGATCGTGCAACCCGTGTCGTCAGCGCCGTGATCGGTGGTGCGGTCGGAGCGGTTGAGTTGGGAGCGACTCATGGCAGCCTCACCACCCCGGACTTCCGGGGCTGCTGTGCCAGAGCTTGGCGGGCGGCTCCGGGGTGCCCTCCTCGGCACTCGACTCGATCGCGCCCTTATCGACCACGCTCGAGGACCTCCCGGACTCATCGACCTGCGTTCCCGCACCCATCGTGTCCCTTACGATGGCACGCGCATCCGAGGTGGGGCCACCGGCCGGCCGAACATCCGCGTACGGGGACTTACGGAATCCGCTGGCGTAGACCAGCACCCTGTGGGCAGCGCTACCTGATGCTCCCGGGCTACCCGGCGAGGTCGGCGCATCGAGGGTGGTGCCACCCCGGATAGCAGCCGCAGCAGCCGGGTCCACCGAAGGATGGCGGTCGGGATGCGGAGATGCTGCGATCATCGCCTGTACCCCCGTCACCCCTTGCGACAGCCAGAGTTCCCGGATGAGCGGCAGTTCCCAACACCCGGTCGCCCGCAATGAGACCCCACGGGGACCGGTGCGGCGGACCTTGCCCCGCACGAGTAGCAGCCAGGAGTGGAACACCCGCTGGGCATACGGGTCTTGGGCATCTGGGAAGAACGTCGCGTCGACGGGTCCGGCTCCGTCATCGAGGGTGAGGAACACGACCCGACGTCCACTACGCACCGGGGGCGTTTGGGTCGCCACCTTGACCCCGGCCACCAGGATCTCCTGGGCAGACCTGCGGTCGAGGAGCTCCGATGATCTCGTGACGCCCAACGCACTGAGCATCGGCGCGTGAAAGTCGACCATATGGGCACTCGCATCAAGCCCCAGGATCTCCAACTCGGCGTGTACCCGCTCGGACATGGACATCTCCGGCAATCCGCTGGGCCGGCGACCGATCACCGAATCGGTAAGGTCCAGTGCCGTCTGGACACCATCGACGACGGTCCCGGTGTGCGCCGACCTGGACTGCCGGCGGGCGGAGGCCACGGAGTCCAGCACCGTCGGTCCGATGCCGACTGCAGGTATATCGGCGTCGGATGCCTTACCGGCGAAACCACGCCT
>CAZKVQ010000076.1:0-10069 GCA_964556255.1 uncultured Actinomycetes bacterium | reverse complement strand
AACGAGACCTATTGCGATATGTCGCGATAGTGTGCATACTTGTATCAGTGCGCAGGTCGCAGCAATCGAGCAGCGCCGGCCGCCACGGCCGAGATTGCGCACCCGGAGCGGAAACTCCGCCCCGCCCAATTCCTGGAGGAACACATGTCACGCAAGCACAACCACCACCCACGAACAACCGCAGTCGACTGGGCCGACTCGGCCCCCGCGTCGGCTGAACTACCCCGTCGCGGACGACATCGCCACCACGACCCGATCGAGTCGGGAAATGGCTTCACCCCCGACGAATCTGATCGCCCACGGGGCCGAGGCCGCCGCGGCTCGCGCCCGTCCGGTCCCCGCGACCGCGGTATCGGGCGCGCCGGGCGAGGGCAGTTGAGAGCCTCCGTGCTCCTCCTGCTCGACGAGAAGCCACGCCACGGCTACGACCTCATCGCCGAACTCGGCGACCGCAGCGACGGGGCCTGGAACCCCTCCCCGGGCGCCATCTATCCCATGCTGCGCCGGCTCGCCGCCAAAGGCTTGGTCGAGGCCGATGAGACCGAGGACGGGCGCCGTTCGTTCTCTCTCACCGACGAGGGCCGAACCTTCGTCGAGGAGCACCGCCAGGAGTGGGGCCAGCCCTGGCTCGACACCGACGGCGGACGACGGCAGCAGGGTCGCCAGCTCAAGGTCACCGGTCGGAAACTGGCGATGGCGGTCACTCAGGTCGCCTCGGTCGGCACCGACGATCAGATACGGCGCACGGAAGAGATCCTCGACCGGACGCGCAAGGAGATCTACGCCCTCCTGGCTGAGTAGCCAACCCAACGACTGTGCCCGTACACGAATGGCGTGTGCGGGCACTGTCGTCTCTCACCGCGTTGTCGAGGCCGACAGTATGTTGGCCTCGACGATGAGACGCTGAGGCAAGCCCGAGCGGGTTGCCGACTGAGCCGGAGGAAATGTCATGGACCTGCGCCCCTTGCGCGAGTCCGCCGACTTCCGACGTCTGTTCTTCGGTGAGGGCATCTCGTTCTTCGGCTCGATGGTGACCTACGTCGCGATCCCTTTCCAGATCAAGGAACTCACCGACTCCTTCGTCGCCGTCGGGCTCGTCGGGCTGCTGGAGTTCATCCCCCTCATCCTCGCAGGGCTGTGGGGCGGTGCTATCGCGGACGCGGCGAACAAGCGCACGGTCGTGCTGACCTGTGAGGCCTTCGCATTGCTCTGCACCCTCACCCTCGTGGTGAACTCCTTGCTCCCCAACCCGCAGGTCTGGGTCATCTACGCGACGGCGGTCCTGTTCGCTACCTCGACCGCGATCCAGTACCCCAGCGCCGAGGCCATGACACCGCTGCTGGTGCCGCACGATCAACTCGCCGACGCATCGGCGTTGAAGATGGCCAGGATGACCTTCGGCTCGATCGGTGGTCCAGCCATCGGTGGCATCATCCTGGCCGCCTGGGGTACCCCGTGGGCCTACGGGCTGGACGCCGTCACCTACGGGCTGTCGCTCATCTTCTTCCTGCGCATGGCGGGTACCACCAAGGGAACGTCCGCCGAGCGGCCGAGCTTGCGACGTATCCGCGAGGGACTGTCCTACGCGAGGAGTCGCCGCGACCTGCTGGGTACCTACCTGATCGACTTCGCCGCCATGTTCCTCGCTTTTCCCTACGCCCTCTTCCCGTTCGTGGCGGACGAACTGAACGCCCCCTGGTCCCTCGGCTGGTTGTATTCCGCCGGCGCCATCGGGGGCCTCCTCGCGGCGGTCACCAGTCGCTGGGTGAAGCGGGTACACCATCACGGTCGCGGGGTCGTGCTGGCCGCCGCGTGCTGGGGTAGTGCGATCGGCGTATTCGGTCTCGCCACGAACGTCTGGTGGGCACTCGCACTGTTGGTCGTTGCCGGCGCGGCCGACACGATCAGTGGCATCTTTCGGACAACCATGTGGAACCAGACGGTTCCCGACGAGATGCGAGGTCGGATGGTCGGGATCGAACTACTGTCCTTCACCGCTGGGCCGCAACTCGGGCAGTTGCGTGGCGGGTTGATGGCACAGTGGACGTCGCTGAGATTCGCGATCGCCAGCGGGGGTTTCGCCGCCGCCGCGTTCGCTCTCATCCTGGCGGCGGCCCTTCCGGCCCTGTGGGGCTATGACCTACGCACAGATGCCAATGCGAGTCGGCAGCGACTGGCAAGCGAGCAGCGTGGCGGCACGTGAAGCGGGCATGCCACAGGACCGTGCACCCACATGAGCCTCGGCACGTTCAGGTCGTGTCAGCCAGTCCCGTACACCTGGCGCTGGGTACGCACTGAGTCGATCACCACGCTCGCGCCGCGCACCACGATGAACTCGCTGGGCCCCTCCTCCTTCGCCCCTGGACGCCAGTCATAGGCGTAGCCCAGTCGCGTCCATGGCAGCCCGTAGCAATTCGGGTTGGTCCAGCGCACGGCGCAGGAGAAACTGGCGGCGCCTGCGAAGGTGTCCGGCGCCCGCCACGCGAAATTGGCCTGGACCCAGAGGAACGTGGCAACGTCGGTGGATCCGACACGGGATGGAGTGGGCCCTCCTGCAGGTACCAGCCGGGGACACGTCGTCGTCGTCACGCGCGGATCCGTGCACGGCCGGAAGATATCAGCGGACCGAACCCACAACTGATTCACGAAGCGGAAGTCACCGTCCGGCGGCAGCCCCAGCATCTGCTTCAGTCGCAGGTCGAGGGCAGCCGCCGACATCGCGGAACAACGCGCCGCCGCACATCGAGCCGCTATCTGCGACGGGATGGCAACCCAGCGATCCGCAGTCAGCGACACCCGCTCCCCCGGCTTGCCCAGGGCATCACGGCGCAACGTCTGGACCAGCACGTAGCGCTGACCCGCGAACGTCCGCCACTTCAACGCCCGATTGCTGGGGGTGATAGCGATGAGATCGTTCACCACTTCCGACGGCGTGGCCACGGTGGAGTCGAAGATCGACCGGCGATAGGCCAGCCAGGTGGCCGAGGAGATCGGCGGCCTGATATCCCCACGCGGCGTCGCTGCCTCGACCGCGGCACCCCCACGATCGGCAGAGGGCGAACCGACCTGGGCGCCCGCCGGCTGGGTAACGACCCCGGCCGCAACGCCACATAGAGCGGCAGCCAGAGCCGCTCTCCCAAGGTTCCTTCTCAGGAATCCCACGGTCCTCACGTTAGTGCCACCAGGCAGGAGCGTCGACCCTTGACTGCGCCAAATGACTGGCGCCTCTCCGCTCCGGCGCCCGAGGCGGACACCTCGGCTGCATCCCGGGCCTACCATGGCCTTGTGGCCCGAAATGGTAAGGACCCGACACCGAGGTCCGGCGCACGATCCGGTGTGCGCAGGGCCATGGAGAATGCGCTGGACGCGACCAAGAGCCGCGCCGGGCAGGCCGCCTGGGGCCTCAGCAACGCCAGCATTCAGGAGTACTTGGAGGAGCTGGAGCCTTACCTCGTAGAGGAGACAGTTCCGCGCATAATCGATGGCGTCACCCCGCTACTCATCGAACGCACGGTTCCCCAGGTCGTCGACGGCGTCACCGCACACATCACCGAGGTAACCGTCCCAGCCGTGATCGCCGGGGTCACCCCAGAACTCGTCGATTCACTGCTGCCGCGCATCCTCAAGGATCTTCAGCCGTATCTGGAGCGGGAGATCGTTCCCGGTGTCCTCGACTCTGTTACGCCGAAGATCGAGTCAGAGACCGTTCCGGCGATCCTCGACGCCCTCATGCCACAAATCCAGAACGAACTCGCACCACAAATCGTCGACGCCCTCATGCCCAAAATCACCGAACAAGTCGCCCCCCAACTCGTCGACAGCCTGATGCCCAAGATTCACGCCGATGTCGTGCCGGCCGTGCTGGATGACATCGTCGATGACCCGAGGGTGCGCACACTGATCAGGGAACAGAGCCAGGGATTGTTCCTCGACGCTCTCGAGCGCTTCGGCCGCGGGGTCGCCCGGGCAGACAGCTTTGCCGAGAACATTGGCCGGCGCCTGTTCGGGCAACGTCCTCGACCGGTGCCGGTCGGATCCGACCCGCCGCTTCCGCCTGGTCGCCAACAGATCTACGCCGGCGCTGTCTCGAGGGGTCTGGCCTTCCTAGTCGACATGATCCTGACAACGTCGGTGGTGGCTGTCGGACTCAATACCGTGCTGGGGCTGACAGCTGGGTTGTCCCAGGACGGCTATAAGGCCTCCGGGACGTTTGTGAGTTTCCTGGTGTTCCTGATTACCCCGGCCTACTTCACGTTGCTCTGGTGGATTGCCGGGCGAACCCTGGGCGATGCACTCATGGGGTTCCGACTGTGCCGCCGGAACGGCGGGCGAATCGGCTTCTTCCGGGCGATGGTGCGTTGCTGGCTGCTACTACTGCT
The DNA here is from genome assembly GCA_964556255.1 of uncultured Actinomycetes bacterium. GTDB lineage: Bacteria > Actinomycetota > Actinomycetes > S36-B12 > UBA10799 > JACJWR01. The sequence goes on along the minus strand of CAZKVQ010000076.1, from coordinate 5,690 downwards.
CATTCCGGTGTGGATGATCGGCACCCTTCCCACTGCATTCACCGCGCATCGACGCAGCTGGCTGGACAAAGTGAGCGGGACCGAAGCCCTATATGTCGGGCGCGAGCTCTGGCCTGACCCGCAGCGGGCGCAACCCGACGCGGCCTGACCTTCGTTGACTAACCCTCGATGCTGACGATCCGCTTTCCCAACGGGAACAGCGCCAGCCCGGCCATCTTGAAACTGGCGATGCCGAACGGAATGCCAATAATCGTGATGCAGAGCAGAACCCCCGCAAGCACCTGGGCGATCGCCATCCAAATACCGGCCAGAATGAACCAGAGGATGTTGCCGATTGCTGAGCCTGCCCCCGCGTCCGGATCGGGCACTACGGTGCGACCGAACGGCCACAGCGCATAGTTCGCGAGCCTGAAGGACGCGATGCCGAACGGGATCGTGACCACCAGGAAGAAGAGGATGAACATCACGATTCCGAAGGCCGCGTAGCCGATGGCGAGCCAGACCCCCGCCAGGATGAACCACAGTATGTTTCCGATCGTCTTCATAGCATCAGGATCGCATGCCGCCCACGGGCAGCGAGCACCGCAGGGATGCCCGGGGGCTGTCGAACCATCCCGCAGCTTGGATCAGCACCCCTGCGCGCCAGGAGCACTGCTGACGTGCTGTTGCAGCCAGTGCGCAATGTCAGTTGCCAGTCGTTGACCACTCTCGAACGACCCGTCCTCAGGCCGGGCGGTGAAGGCGACCGCATAGAGATGACCGTCGCCCGCAGGGACCACGCCGACCTGCCGGACGAGGTATTTCCCGTCGGGGTCAGGACCCCAGCCGCCCTTGAACGCCGGGGATTGGACCTCCCCAAGACCCCAGCGCTGGTCTGGCACCACGTTGCCCATCTGCTCCCGCAGGAAGGTCGTTGACTGCCCGTCGAGGACGCAGCCCCGCATCAGCGCCGACATGAATGAGGCTTGAGCCTGGGACGACCACAGCGTCTGTCCATAGGTCGAGTAGGTCGAACGACCCTGGGTCGAGACCGACGTCGACTCGTCACCGGCCTTGCGCAGTAACTGGTTCATGGCTCCCGCGGCGCCCTCGAGGCCGCCATGGCCCGCCTCAATCTGCCGGTGCAGCGTCGCGGCCGCCTCGTTGTCGGAGGACGCGAGCGCACTGGAGATCAGACTCCGCTGCTCCTCGGTCAGGTTGTTCGGTCCACCCGAATCCAGCAGCGTCTGTGCCACGATCAGGATCTTCGCGGTGGACCAGGCGTACGGCGCCCGGCTGTCTCCCACCGTCGGGGATGACGTCCCGTCCATTCCAGCCACGGAGATCGAGGCAGAGTCCCCATACCGAGATTGAAACTCCCTGAGGCTCTCTTCGCTCAGAAGCGTCGACGACGTGTTCATTCCCTTGACCGGCTGTTGGGAGGAGGGCCGCGCGGTCACGGTCACCGGCGGTGGCGTCACCGTCACGGTGGCCTCGGCTGAAGCGCCCGCACTCTGCTCGGGGCCGCTTGTAGGTCCTGAGATCGCCACTTCGCTCCCCTGCCCTGCGGCACAACCGGCGAGGGCGAGGATCATCGCGCCCATTAGCCCAGCGAGGACCCATGGATCCAGGAACTGCCGCCCAGGAAACGGTTCCCCGCCCATACCGCTCACCCCCCATCGATGCCTTTCATCACTTAATCCTAGGTGGCACAATGGGTATCAAGCGGAACGGATATTCCTGCACCGCGGTTCTTTGGGGTTGAGGGCGATGAGTTATTGCACGAATTGCGGGGCGCCGGCAGGGCAGACGAGGTTCTGCGCCAACTGCGGAGGAGCCTTATCGGGCGAGTCTCCTCATTCGGCGGAGGCCACCACCGCCCAACCCACCGTGGAAGATGTCCAGGTGGACGGGACGACAGCAAGCCCCCCACCGATCGCGCCCGTTGCGACTGCCACGAACCAGAAACCTCCGAAGTCGGGCCCGTCCAAGACTCTGCTTGCCATCGCCGTCGTGGGATTGGCGGTGTTGCTGGCGGGTGTCATCGGCTACTTGTTCAGCACGACGATGTCGACGCCCAAGGCGGCCGACGCCACCACCAGCCCAACACCAACCGCGACGCCAACCACCCCCAAACCGACGCCGACCACCACGGTCACCAAGGTCGCACCGCAACCGACCGTCACGGTGACACAACCCGCGCCGGACAACAACAACGGTGGCGGTGGAGACACCAGCGGAGGGAAGGATTGCGGATCATCGGTCACGGCAGTTGGACCGACCAGCTGTCCCTTCGCGCTGGCCGTCAGTGCGGCCTACTACAACAGCGGCGGTTCCAGTTACCTGCCCGATGTCTACAGCCCTGTGACGGGGAATACCTACGACATGGTGTGCAACCGGAGCGTGTATCCAGTGCGCTGCGAGGGCGGCAACGATGCCGTCGTCCTCATCCGCTGACGACAGCCAGGAGCCACGAACCGCGCGTCGGGCCAACGCTGATGTGGCCCATGGCGGCGCTAGATCTCCGGGAGCCGGCGTGCGGGCGCGCTAGTCTCCCGTCATGCAGGCGAAGCCAGATACCGGGCGACTACTCATCGTTCACCACACGGTTTCGCCCACACTCGAATCGATGTTGACCGCCGTGGTAGCCGGGGCCAAGGATCCTTCGCTCGCGGATGTTGAGATCGTAGTGCGGCCGGCACTGAGTGCCTCGGTGTCCGACGTTCTTGATGCTGGGGCCTACATCTTGGGAACGCCGGCCAACATCGGCTACATGTCTGGGGCCTTGAAGCACTTCTTCGATTGCATCTACTACCCGACCCGGGTCGCGACCGCCGGCCGGCATTTCGGCCTGTTCGTGCACGGCAACGAGGACACCGTGGGAGCTACCCGCGCCGTTCACGGAATCACCACGGGTCTCGGGTGGTCCGCGGCCCACGAAGACGTCACAGTGCGCGGGACCCCAACCATAGGCGACCTGGAGGCCTGCAGAAGTCTTGGCGCCACGATCGCAGCGGGACTTCTGCCGTAACGGGCAACCAACTGGCGACCGCTAACCGTGTCGGCGAGTCCAATCCTGAAGTGGTTCGGCGTATGACCAGCGTCAGGCGTGCGGCTTAGGCGATGCCGGCTCATTGAGTAGCCCCAGGACGCCGAGAACGAAGACTGGCCCCATCGCCAAGGTTCCGATCACAATGGCACCTGTCAGCCCCGGGTCGTACCACGACATCTCAATTAGGCCGCCGACCATGGTCACGTACAGGAATCCGTACATCAGCAGCGGTACCGCTTGGGTTCGGCGATCCGATGGGCGGTCGCCATCGGGGAAGATGAGGGCGTACACGGCCACGATCACCATCGGAACCAGGGTCCATCCCACGAAGTTCATCACCGGGATGCCGTCACCGCCTTGCCACGATTCCAGATTCGGCAGGTAGGGTCCCCCGTCGATCCACCACCACCAGGCATCCGTGCCCAGGACTTGGCGCCACACTCCGGAAACCGCGAGCGGGTCGGCCATCAGGTCGAAACCGGCGGCGATAAGACCGGTGACCAAACCAATGAGTACGGCGCGTGCCACGCGGTACTGGACTGACCTTCGCGATCGCGGGCTTCGATCCGTCAACCAAGTAGCCAGACTGAAGCCGCAGTAGACGATGGTTCCCCAGGTGAACACGATCAGGATCGGGACTCCGAGTAGGCGAGGTCCCAGGGCGGCGGTGTAGTGGTAGTTGCCGAAGAGCAGACCGAAGTTGTCGCCGAGCGCCTCGGCCGTGAAGGCGAGCAGGGCAGCCAGCACGAAGAACGTGATGGTGCGCCTCGCCCCCCTGACTTTCGCACTGTGCCAGATGCATACCGCGTAGAGCCCGCCCGTGCCGAAACCCGCGAGGCGCATCTGCAACCCGGCGTTGTGGGTCGTCAGGGTGAAGATCAACACCAGCAGGACCACGGCAGAGAGAACGCCGAGTACCACCAGCATCGCCCCGCTGGCGCGACGAGAGACCGGCAGGTTCGCTGAACCCGGGGGCGTCTCGTCCGCCCATGACGGCCGAGCATCTGACATCGACATGGCGCCACCGTCCTCGTCAACTCCTTCCACTGTAGTCACGCGCCTGTGTGCCGGGGCCACCGGAATACTGCGGTCAATGGCACGGTTGGGGTCACCATGACGACTTGGGGATTCATCGGAAGCGGCAATATCGGCAGCACTGTGGCGCGACTGGCGGTGAACGCCGGTGACGCGGTCGTGATGAGCAACAGCCGCGGCCCGGAGACCCTCGCGGACCTGGTGTCCGATCTCGGACCCAACGCCACCGCGGCGACGGCCCCCGAGGCGGCACTCGCGGGCGACGTCGTGGTGGTGACGATTCCGCTGAAGAATTATCGGAGCGTGCCGGTGGAGGAACTGCGCGGCAAGGTCGTCATCGACACCATGAACTACTATCCGGGCCGCGACGGAGACTTCCCCGAACTCGACGACGAGTCGACCACCACTTCGGAACTGCTGCAGGCTTATCTGCCCGAATCGCGGGTCGTGAAGGCCTTCAACAACATCTTCTTCCAACATCTGGCCGCCCTGCCCAGGCCGGCGGGCGACCCGGAGCGGAGCGCCCTGGCCATTGCCGGTGACGACGCGGGCGCGAAGGCGCTGGTGACCACACTGCTCGACCGCATCGGCTACGACACCCTGGACCTCGGCGATTTGGCGGAGGGTTGGCGAACCCAGCGCGACACCGCCGCGTACGGCGTCATGTACGCCGCGGACCCCGTCAATTGGACCGCCGGGGCCAGCCCGACACCGACCGCCGAACTCGCCCAATGCGCCGCTTCTGCGAAGCGGTACCGCGACAGCTAGCCCCGCGTCCGTCCACTCTTCCGGCGGGAGATTCATCCAGCCCGCCTATCACATTTCACGACTTCGGCACGGCGCCGCGAACTGTCGGTATCTTCGTCTCGGACAGGCGCGACCGCACATCACCATCGACGCGTGTGAGAACGGGCCGATGGCTGGCCGCGCGCCCAAAGTTGTCAGTCGACGCCACGAGGGGCGCCTTCGAGACGGAAGGGGGGCCTACCAGTGACACATGCGGACCGGGATCCGTTGGAGGACGAGACCCAAGGCTTCTACTCCCAGGGTCATCACAACGGCGCGATCGTCGTCGACGACTGGGCCGGCGGCATACCGGAGACGCGGGCAAAGATCCCCTCGGTGCGGGTGGGCCGGCGATGGTTCAGCACGTTGTGGCTCATCCCGATCGGTGTGGTGGCGCTGGTCCTGACGATCGCCGTCGTCCGCGAGATGGCTCGCTACACGTGGTTCGACAACTTCATTACGACCTATCCCGGCACCTCCTCGAGCTACGTCACCCCGGTGGACGACGGCTTTCCCTGGTGGCTGCGCCTAGAGCACTTCTTCAACCTCATCTTCATGCTGTTCATCATCCGTGCGGGGTTGCAGATCCTCGCCGATCATCCGCGCCTGTACCTCAACTCCTCGAGCAGGCCGGACACAGAATGGTTGCGGCTCCGCGGGCCGGTGCCCGCTGATCGCCGGGACAGTGCGCGGGCTGACACCGTGTGGACCGCGAAGGAGGACTCCGTCGCGTTGCCCGCCCAACTGGGCATCCCGGGGTTCCGACACTCGATCGGCCTGGCCCGCTGGTGGCACTTCAGCTTCGACCTCCTGTGGGTGATAAACGGCGTTCTCTTCT
>CAZKVQ010000075.1:0-10143 GCA_964556255.1 uncultured Actinomycetes bacterium | reverse complement strand
CACCAAACGCTTTTCGCGTGGGATGTCTACTCCTGAAATACGTGCCATCTGATGTTCCTTCTCAGCCTTGACGTTGCTTGTGGCGAGGGTTGTCGCAGATCACCATCACGCGACCGTGCCGGCGGATCACCTTGCACTTGTCGCAGATCTTCTTGACGCTGGGCTGTACCTTCATCGTCTTCTCTACTTATTCGCTACTTGTACCGGTAGACGATGCGTCCACGGGTCAGGTCGTACGGGGACAATTCAACGACCACGCGGTCATCCGGCAGGATCCGGATGTAGTGCATCCTCATCTTTCCGGAGATGTGCGCCAGCACCTTGTGCCCATTGTCGAGTTCCACCCTGAACATGGCATTCGGGAGTGACTCGACGATTGTGCCCTCGAGTTCGATGGCACCGTCTTTCTTGGGCATGGCAGTACTGGAACCTCTCGTGGAAGGTGGTGGCTGCGACCTCGCGGTCGGCCTCGGCTGCGCTAGGAGCGGTCGAGACGCACCCCGTTGCCGGGGCACGAATGATAAGTCTACGCCAGCGGGTCGCCGGTGAGCATGTCGCCCCCATCGTGCGCCGTCAACACCCATGGACCCGCCTCGGTGATCGCGACGGTGTGCTCCCAGTGTGCCGCGATAGACCCCGAAGATGCCACTACCGTCCAGTCGTCGGCGAGCACATCGGTATCCGGGTCGCCCAGGGTGACCATAGGTTCGATCGCGATGGCCATGCCCACCTGCAGCACGGGACCGGTGCCGGAACGACCGTAGTTGGGAACGTCCGGCGGCATGTGCATGGCGGTGCCGATCCCGTGACCCGTGTAGCCGATGACCACGCCGTAGTCGGCCCGATGGTCAGCCGCCGCGGCCTCAACGACCCCACTGACGGCCCGGCCGACATCGCCGACCCGCGCCCCCGGCTGGGCTGCTGCGATACCGGCCACCAGCGAATCCCGCGTCACCTGCGACAGGGCCAGCAGTTCCGGGGCCACGTCACCGACGGGCACCGTGACCGCGGCATCACCATGCCAGCCGTCAACGATGGCCCCGCAGTCGATCGATACCAGGTCCCCCTCACGCAACTCCCGAGGTCCGGGGATGCCATGCACCACTTCCTCGTTCACGCTGACACAGATCGTCGAGGGATAGCCGTGGTAGCCGAGAAAACTCGACGTCGCACCGGCGTCGGCTATCACCTCAGCTGCGATGGCATCCAAGCGTGCAGTGGTGACGCCGGGGCGTGCAGCCTCAGCTGTTCGGCGCAACGCCTCGGCCACGACCAGACCGGCGGCCCGCATGACTGCCAGTTGCTCGGGGGTCTTGATCTCGATCCTGCGGCGCCAGCCGACCATGCAGATGTCAGTCGCCGAGGGCGGCGATGATGCGTGCGGAAACCTCGTCGATGGTCCCCATCCCGTCGACCTGCACGAGCAGTCCTCGCTCGCGGTACACCGTCACGAGCGGCTCGGTCTGCTCGCCGTAGACCTCCATCCGGCGACGGATGACTTCTTCGGTGTCGTCGGCCCTGCCCTGCTCCTGGGCCCGCTGGAGAAGTCGGGCGACGACCTCATCGGTGTCTGCGGTGATCTCCACGACATAGTCCAACGACTTGCCTTGGTCACCGAGGATCGTGTCGAGTTCGCCGACCTGGGCCAGCGTGCGCGGGTAGCCGTCGAGGAGGAATCCGGCGGCGGTGTCTGACTCGGCGAGTCGATTCCGCACCATCGAGTTGGTCACCGAATCGGGCACGTACTCCCCCCGGGACATGTACTTCTGGGCCTCCTGACCGAGTTCGGTACCCTCGGCCACGTTCGCTCGGAAGATCTCCCCGGTGGAGATGTGCGGGATGCCGAAGTGCTCGGAGACGACCGTCGCCTGCGTGCCCTTGCCGGCTCCCGGCGGGCCGATCAGTATCACACCGGTCATCGTAGGAACCCTTCGTAGTTGCGTTGCTGCAGTTGCGATTGGAGTTGCTTCACCGTATCCAATCCGACGCCCACCATGATCAACAGAGAGGTTCCGCCGAAGAGGAAGTTTTGGCCTACCCCGAGCAGGGCGAAGCCCGCGAACGGGATGATCGCGATGATCCCGAGGTACAGCGAGCCGGGGAAGGTCAACCGGGTGAGGACGTAGTTCAGGTACTCGGCGGTCGGCTTCCCAGCGCGAACCCCGGGGATGAAGCCGCCGTACTTCTTCATGTCGTCGGCGACTTCGACCGGGTTGAAGGTGATCGCCACGTAGAAATACGCGAAGAAGATGATCAGCAGGAAGTAGGTCAGCAGGTAGAGCGGTTCATCGCCCCGGGTGAAGTTCCGCTGGATCCACTGGGCCCAACCAGACTGACTGCCCGACAGGGTCACGATCAGTTGCGGGATGTACAGCAGGCTGGAGGCGAAGATGACCGGAATGACGCCGGCCATGTTTACCTTCAACGGGATGTAGGTCGAGGCTCCACCGTAGAGCTTGTTGCCCACCATTCGTTTCGCATACTGCACCGGTACCCGGCGTTGGGCCTGTTCGACGTAGACGACTGCGCAGATGGTGACCAGCGCGACTGCCAGCACCAGCAACAGCACGAAGGTGCCCTTGGTCTGGTAGATGGTGGCGAACTGCCCGGGGAACCCGGCCAGGATCGAGGCGAAGATCAGCAGGCTCATGCCGTTGCCGATGCCCTTGTCGGTGATGATCTCGCCGAACCACATCACCAGGACCGTGCCGGTGGTCATCGTCAGGATCATCGCCAGCACGACCGGGATCGACTGGTTGGGGACCAGTTGCTCGGGGCAGCCTTGGAACAGCCGCCCCGGGGACCGCGCGAGGGCCACGATGCCGGTGCACTGCAGGATCGCCAGCCCGACCGTGAGGTAGCGGGTGTACTGGGTCATCTTCGCCTGACCCGACTGGCCCTCCTTCTTCAGAGCCTCCAGCCGGGGGATGACCACGGTCAGCAACTGGATGATGATGCTGGCGGTGATATAGGGCACCACTCCGAGCGCGAACACGCTCAACTGCAGCAGGGCTCCGCCGGAGAAGAGGTTGATGAGTCCGTACAGGGAGTTGCCCTGGACGACCTCGATGCACTTCTGCACCGAGGTATAGCTGACGCCGGGCACCGGCACGAAACATCCCAGCCGATAGAGCGCCAGCAATCCGAGGGTGATGAGGACCTTCTTGCGGAGGTCAGGGGTGCGGAAGATGGACGCGAATCCCGCGAGCAACGCGCACCTCCCTCATCGGTTCCGGATGACCATGAACGAACAGCCCGTACTACTTGCCAGCGCGAACGCTCCCCGGGAAGGAAGCGCTACGAGAGCCTAACAGCCCACCGAACGCCCGGACTTCCTGCACACAGGGGTGCCGGAATGCCGACGTTGATCGGTTGCCGGCGACTCAGAGCGTGGTGGCCGAGCCGCCCGCGGCCGCCAGCTTCTCGGCCGCGGTTGCGGAGAACTTGTCAGCCGTCACAGCCAGGGCGACATCGACGTCACCATTGCCCAGCACCTTGACTGGCTGACCCGCCCGAACAGCTCCCTTGGCCACCAGGTCGGCCACCGTCACGGTGCCACCGTCGGGGAACAGCGAGCCGAGTTGGGCCAGGTTGACCACCTGGTAGCTCACCTTGTTGGGGTTCTTGAAGCCCTTGAGCTTCGGCAACCTCATGTGCAGTGGCATCTGACCGCCCTCGAAATTCTCGGGGATCTGATTGCGCGCCTTACTGCCCTTGGTGCCGCGGCCCGCGGTCTTGCCCTTGCTGGCCTCGCCGCGACCTTTGCGGGTCTTGGCGGTCTTCGCACCCGGAGCCGGGCGCAGATGATGAACCTTGAGGGTCATCTCACTCACACTTCCTCAACCGTGACTAGATGGGAGACCACGCGGATCATCCCGAGGACCTCCGGTCGGTCCTCGCGGGTGACCGAGTCGCCGATCCGCTTGAGTCCCAGCGAACGCAAGGTCTCGCGTTGGACCTCGGTTCCGCCGATGACCGACTTCACCTGGGTTACTTTCAGCTCTGCCATCTCAGCTCGCCCCCGCTGCCCGGGCGCGCAGCAGCGCGGCCGGTGCGACATCTTCGAGCGGCAGGCCCCGCCGAGCGGCCACCTCTTCGGGGCGCTCGAGCATCTTCAGTGCCGCGACCGTGGCGTGCACGATGTTGATCGAGTTGTCCGACCCCAGCGACTTGCTGAGCACGTCGTGGATGCCGGCGCACTCGAGCACCGCGCGCACCGCGCCACCGGCGATGACACCGGTACCGGGGGCGGCCGGACGGAGCAGGACGACGCCGGCAGCGGCCTCACCCTTGGCGATGGCTGCGGGCACCTCCTTGGCCTTTCCGTAGCCGACGCCCACCGTGCCGTCACCGTCACCCACGACGACGAGCGCCGTGAAGCTGAACCGCCGACCGCCCTTGACGACCTTGGCGACCCGGTTGATCGCGACGACCCGCTCGAGGAACTGGCTCTTCTCGGCGCCCCGGGAGTCGCGGCCACCGCCGCCCCTGCGCTGTGCAGCCATGTAGTACTACCTCTTCCTTCGTCTTCGAAATCGTCTAGAAATCCAGGCCCGCGGAGCGCGCGCCCTCGGCGAGGGCGGCCACCCGGCCTGCGTAGCGGTAACCGCCGCGGTCGAACACGACCGAGGAGACACCGGCGGACTTGGCACGCTCGGCTACGAGTTCGCCGACCTTCTTGGCCTTCTCGCTCTTGTCGCCGTCAACGCCGCGCAGTTCGGCCTCCATGGTGGATGCCGAAACCAGGGTGCGACCGTCCGCGTCATCGATGACTTGGGCCACCAGATGGCGCGAGGAGCGGAACACGGCCAGTCGCGGGCGCTCTGCGGTCCCCGCCAGGTGCTTGCGCACCCGAGCGTGTCGCCGACGCCGACCGGTCGCCCGGGGGTCGCCCGAGCCGATCTTCTCGATAACGGCCATGGCTACTTACCTGCCTTTCCGGCCTTGCGGCGGATGACCTCGTCCGCGTACCGCACACCCTTGCCCTTGTAGGGGTCGAGCTTGCGGATCTTGCGGATATTGGCGGCCACTTCGCCGACCTTCTGCTTGTCGATGCCCGACACGGTGAACTTGGTGGGACCCTCGACCTGGAATGAGATGCCCTCCGGCGCTGGCACCAGCACAGGGTGGCTGTAGCCCAGCGAGAACTCGAGGTCGGCACCCTTGGGAACGACCCGGTAGCCGGTGCCGGAGATCTCCATCTTCTTGGAGTAGCCCTCCGTCACGCCGATGATCATGTTGTTGACCAGCGTCCGGGTCAGCCCGTGCAGCGAACGGTTGCCGCGGGCGTCGTCGGGTCGGGTGACGGTCAGCGTGCCGTCGTCGTCCGAGATCTTGATGGGCTCGGCGACGGTCAGCGACAGCGACCCCTTGGGTCCGGTCACAGAGACATCCTGACCCTCGATCGCCACCGTGACACCGCTGGGAACGGTGATGGGAAGTCGTCCGATTCGTGACATGGTCGAACTCCTCTCACCAGACGTAGGCGAGGACTTCCCCGCCTACACCCTTGGCCGCGGCCTGCCGGTCGGTCAGCAGACCGGCCGAGGTCGAGATGATGGCGATACCCAGTCCGCCGAGGACCTTGGGCATGCCGGTGCTCTTCGCGTAGACCCGCAGACCGGGCTTGCTGACGCGGCGGATGCCGGCGATCGAGCGCTCCCGGTTCGGGCCGTACTTCAGTTCCACCCGCAGGGTCTTGCCCACGGATGCGTCCTCAACCTCGACGTCCGCCACGTAGCCCTCCTTGACAAGGATGCGGGCGATGCCCTCCTTGAGGTTGGAGTGCGGCATGGCGACCGTGTCGTGGTAGGCCGTGCTGCCGTTGCGCAGACGACTCAGCATGTCTGCGATCGGGTCGGTCATAGTCATGGCCGGCCCCTTTCTCGCCGGGGTTTCATCGCGGTGATGACCTGCGGCGTCGTGTTTCTCGAAACCGCGCACACCGGTTGGCGGCGCGGGGTGTCGGGACGCTTGCGCCCCGACCGGGTGTTACCAGGAGCTCTTGGTGACACCGGGCAGCTCGCCCCGATGCGCCATCTCCCGAAGACAGATCCGGCACAGACCGAACTTGCGGTAGACCGAATGCGGTCGTCCGCAGCGGGTGCACCGCGTATAGCCGCGAACCGCGAACTTGGGCTTCGCGTTCGCCTTGTTGACTAGGGCCTTCTTCGCCACGTGCTCACTTCTCCTTGAACGGGAAGCCGAGCTTGCGAAGCAGCGCCCGACCTTCGTCGTCATTGGCCGCGGTCGTCACCACGGTCACGTCCATGCCGCGAGTGCGGTCGATCTTGTCCTGGTCGATCTCGGGGAACATGACCTGCTCGGTCAGACCGAAGGTGTAGTTGCCGTTTCCGTCGAACTGCTTGGGAGACAGTCCGCGGAAGTCCCGGATACGCGGCAGCGCCACGCTCAGCAGACGGTCGAGGAACTCCCACATGCGGTCCCCGCGCAAGGTGGCATGGGCACCGATAGGCATCCCCTCGCGCAGCTTGAACTGCGCGATGGACTTACGGGACCGGGTCACCTTCGGCTTCTGGCCGGTGATGGTCGCGAGGTCTCGGACCGCGCCGTCGATCACCTTCGAGTCGCGGGCGGCGTCGCCGACACCCATGTTGACCACGATCTTCACCAGGCCAGGCACCTGCATCACGTTCGCCAGGTCCAGTTCGACCTTCAGATCCTCGCGGATCTCGTCGTTGTAGCGCTGCTTGAGCCGAGGGGCCGAGTGTTCGGCTGTCGTGCTGGTCATGAGAGGTCCTTACCGGATCGCTTTGACACCCGGACCCGCCGGGTGGTGTCGTAGCTGGTGCCGTCGGTGCGGTTCTTGCTGCCGGGCTCCTCACGGGAGCCGACCCGGGTCGCGTTGCCGTCGGAGTCCAGCACCATCACGTTCGAGATATGGATGGGGGCTTCACGGTTGATGATGCCGCCCTCCTTCGCGCCCCGCTGACCCTCGGTCACGCGGGTGTGACGCAGCACACGGTTCACGCCTTCGACGATCACCCGGTCGCTGTCGCGCAGCACCTTCAGCACGGTGCCCTTCTTGTTGGCGTCCTTGCCGGCGATCACCTGCACGGTGTCGCCCTTGCGGATCTTGGATGCGGCCATGGACTACAGCACCTCCGGAGCCAGCGAGATGATCTTCATGAACCTCTTGTCCCGCAGTTCCCGGCCCACCGGACCGAAGATGCGGGTGCCCCGGGGCTCCCCGTCGGCCTTCAGCACCACGGCGGCGTTCTCGTCGAAGCGGATGTACGACCCGTCGGAGCGTCGACGCTCCTTGCGGGTGCGAACGATGACGGCCTTGACGACCTCACCCTTCTTGACGTTGCCGCCAGGGATAGCGTCCTTCACCGTCGCCACGATGACGTCGCCGATGCCTGCGTAGCGCCGCCCGGATCCGCCGAGGACACGGATGCACAGCAGTTCCTTGGCACCCGTGTTGTCGGCGACCCGCAGCCGCGACTCCTGTTGAATCATGTCTCAGGCTCCCCTACTTGGCCTTCTCGAGAACCTCGACCACACGCCAGCGCTTGGACGCTGACAGCGGTCGGGTCTCCATCAGCAGCACCCGGTCACCGATGCCGCACTCGTTGCTCTCGTCGTGGGCCTTCAGCCGCGAGGTGCGGCGGACGACCTTGCTGTAGAGACCGTGCTTGAAGCGGTCCTCCACGGCAACCACGACCGTCTTGTCCATCTTGTCGCTGACCACGAGGCCCTCTCGGACCTTGCGGTCGCCGCGCTCGGCGGCTTGGTTCTGCTCTGTCATGTCCTTCACGCCACACCTTCTGCGTCGGTGATGATGCCCAGTTCACGCTCGCGCATGATGGTGTAGATCCGGGCGATGTTCCGTCGGACGGCGCGGAGCCGACCGTGGCTTTCCAACTGACCGGTCGCCGACTGGAAGCGGAGGTTGAACAGTTCCTCCTTGGCTTCCTTGAGCCGGGTCACCAGTTCCTCGGGGTCGAGTTCACGCAACTGCGCGACCTCAGATTCGATAGCCATCAGTCCTCACTCACCTCGCGCCGAACGATCCGGCACTTCATCGGCAGCTTGTGCGCAGCACGCGTGAGCGCTTCCTGCGCAGCCGTCTCATTGGGATACGTCAGCTCGAACATGACTCGTCCGGGCTTGACGTTTGCGACCCACCACTCGGGCGAGCCCTTACCGGAACCCATGCGGGTCTCGGCCGGCTTCTTGGTCAGCGGACGGTCCGGGTAGATGTTGATCCAGACCTTGCCACCGCGTCGGATGTGCCGGGTGATCGCGATACGCGCCGACTCGATCTGCCGGTTGGTGACGTACGCCGGCTCGAGGGCCTGCAGTCCCCACTCTCCGAAGGTCACCCGGGTCCCGCCGGTGGCGGCGCCCGAACGCTTCGGGTGGTGCTGCTTGCGGTACTTGACTCTACGTGGGATCAGCATGGGTAATCAGGCCTCCGATCCAGCCTGTGCCGGAGCCGCGGCCTGCGCGTCCCGACGTGGTCGACGGTCACCGCGATCGCGGCCACCACGGCGGCCACCGCCGCCTCGAGCGGCGCGGGCGGCCTGCTGCGCCCGACGCTCCTCGGTGTTTGCCGAGACCTCGCCGTGGTAGACCCAGACCTTCACGCCGATGCGGCCGAAGGTGGTGCGGGCCTCGTAGAAGCCGTACTGGATATCCGCACGCAACGTGTGCAGCGGCACCCGGCCCTCGCGGTAGAACTCGGTACGGCTCATCTCGGCGCCGCCGAGACGACCCGACACCTGCACGCGGATACCCTCGGCGCCGGCCTTCATGGCGCTCTGGATGGCCTTGCGCATGGCGCGCCTGAAAGACACCCGGCTGGACAGCTGCTCGGCCACACCCTGGGCGATGAGTTGGGCGTCGACCTCGGGGTTCTTCACCTCGTGGATGTTCAGCTGCACCTGCTTGGCGGTGAGCTTCTCGAGCTCCGAGCGCATCCGCTCAGCCTCGGCACCCTGCCGACCGATGACGATGCCCGGTCGGGCTGTCCAGATGTCGATCCGGACCCGGTCGCGGGTCCGCTCGATCTCGACCTTCGAGATCCCGGCACGCTCCAGCTCACGGGTGATGAGCCGACGGATCTTCACGTCCTCGGCCACGTAGTCCCGGTAGCGCTGCCCTTCCTTGGCGCTGTCGGCGAACCAGCGCGACGCGAAGTCTGCGGAGATGCCTAGGCGAAAACCGTTCGGGTTGATCTTCTGACCCATGGGCTCATCCCTTCTTCCGGGTCGTCGGCCGTGGTTCCACGACGACGGTGATGTGACTGGTGCGCTTGCGGATGCGGAATGCCCGGCCCTGTGCGCGGGGACGGAACCGCTTCATCGTCGGACCCTCGTTGACGTAGGCCTCGCTGACGTACAACGAGTTCGGGTCCAGCTGGTGGTTGTTGGCGGCGTTGGCGATGGCGCTGTCGAGCACCTTGCCCACCGGCTCACTGGCCGCCTGCGGTGCGAACCGCAGCACTGCCTGAGCCTCCGACGCGGGCAGACCCCTGATCAGGTCCACCACTCGGCGGGCCTTCATGGGCGTGACGCGGACATACCGCGCCTGGGCCCTGGCTTCCATCGTTGTACCCCTTGCTGTTGCGTGTCTGGTCTGTGGTGTCGGACTCGCGGAAAGCGCGGCGCCTAGCGGCGCTTGGCCTTCCGGTCGTCCTTGATGTGTCCCTTGAAGGTCCGCGTTGGCGCGAACTCCCCGAGCTTGTGACCGATCATGTTCTCGGAGACGAACACCGGAACGTGCTTGCGGCCGTCGTGCACGGCGATCGTGTGTCCGAGCATCGCCGGCACGATCATCGAGCGGCGCGACCACGTCTTGATGACGCTGCGCGTGCCCTTCTCGTTCTGCTGGTCCACCTTCTTCATCAGGTGGTCGTCCACAAAGGGACCCTTTTTCAGGCTACGTGGCATCAGTGAACTCCTAGCGCTTCTTGCCGGTCTTGCGGCGGCGGACAATGACGGCATCGCTGGCCTTCTTGCGGGACCGGGTGCGACCCTCGGGCTTACCGTTCGGGTTCACCGGGTGACGACCGCCGGATGTCTTGCCCTCGCCACCACCATGCGGGTGATCGACCGGGTTCATGGCGACACCGCGGACGGTCGGGCGGATGCCCATGTGACGAGCGCGACCCGCTTT
>CAZKVQ010000074.1:4294-10242 GCA_964556255.1 uncultured Actinomycetes bacterium | reverse complement strand
GTGCCGTCGGCGAGGAAGCCCAATCGGCTCCACACGTAGGGACCACCGCTGTCGAAGGCGCAGGTTCCGGCGCCCGCCCCGCGGGGCATCCCGGCACAGAAGACTCCGTGGCGTCGATGTCCGATGGCCTGCGGGGCGGAGCTGCAGGTGCTGTCCGGGGTGCGGGCGACCCGGGTCCACCGCAACAGATCCGGAGTGCTGAGGCTAGAGCTGCTGAGAGTCCCCCAGCCCATGGCGATCGCCGGTGCCCCCAACCGGTAGGGACACGTACGTAGGTCGCCGCGTGCGTTCCCGACACAGGCGGCGTTCGGACCCGGCGTTGTGGCGGTGGGATAGGCAATCGGACGGGCCCCGATGATCGGGCGACTCAGTTTGAGCAGACTCAGATCCACCGCTGCGCTCGGATAGTCGCGGAAGGACGAGACTCGGTAGACCTGCCCTCCGCGGCTCTTGGAGGTCGAGCCGACCCGCACCGACCAGCCACGTGGATCGCTGGGACCGGATCCGCCGTGGCAGTGCTTGGCCGACAGGATCCACTGCGGGGCGATGACCGCGCCGGCACACACCGCCGATCCATGCCAGTGAAGCGAGGCCATCCAGGGGAACTGACCGGGTTTGGCTACCTGACCTGAGATGATCCGCGGGGTTGGCCCGGGGTTCACTGTCGAGAGGGCCGCCACATGGTCTCGGGTCGCCCCGTCGACCTCTGCACCGACGGCCGCAGAGGCAAGTGAGAACCGCTGCAGCGACAAAGCCACGACCATCGCCACCGCGAACAGGCCCAGCAGCCGCGCCCATCGGTACCGAAACCCGTTGTGCAACATCACGCAGGACCCTACCCCAGCCGCCCCTGCCGTCAGGCGACCAAGGACCTCAGCATCTGAACGTCCACGCTCGCCAGCGACTCCACGACCGTGAGACGCGGGTGCTCGGGCAGCTCGGAGTCCTGCGGCACACCAACAACTGCGCAACCTGCGGCCAAGGCTGATCTCACTCCCGTCGGGGAATCCTCCAACACGACGGTCTGCGAGGTGCTGACCCCGAGGAGTCGGCAAGCCGTGACATAAGGCATGGGATCCGGCTTGGGGCGGGCAACTTCGTCACCTGCGATAACCACATCGAAGACGGTGTCGAGGCGTTCCAGCACCGAGTCCATCAGTTCCCGCCATGAGTTCGACACCAGCGCCTGCGCAACCCCGGCAGCGATCAGTTGCTCGTGGAGTTCGGCCGCCCCAGGCATCCAGGGGATCTCCCGTGACGCCATCAACTCCTCGATGTCGTCCACCAGGATCTGTGCGACATCGGAGGTAGATCTCCCCACCCGCTCGGCCATGTACTCGGCCACTCTGTCGAGGGGACCGCCGATGGCGACCGCGGAATCTTGTGCTGTCCATACGCTGCCCAACTTGGCCATCGTGCGTTCCTCGGACTCGACCCAAAGTTCCTCGGTCCGCACCATGGTGCCGTCCATGTCCCAAAGCACCGCTTGCAGAGTCACGTTGACGATTCTCCCAGGGCATGACGGTGGCCGCCACGGCCCGCCATGGTGACGTTCGGCACCCTGGGCGGTTCGACAGGTCAGACAGCGTTGAAGTAGGTCGCCTCGGGGTGGTGGAAGATGATGGCCGACGTCGACTGCTCGGGATGCAACTGGAACTCCTCACTCAGCTGCACCCCGACCCGTTCCGGCTTCAACAATTCGAACAGCAGCGTCTGCTGCTCCAGGTCCGGGCATGCGGGGTATCCGAACGAGTAGCGCTCGCCCGCGTACTCCTGCTTGAGGATGCGCGCCATCTCAGGCGAGTCGCCGCCGTCGATCTGCCACTCACGTCGCACGCGGGCATGCCAATACTCGGCGAGCGCCTCCGTCAACTGCACCGAAAGGCCATGCAACTCCATGTAGTCGCGATAGGCGTCTGCCGCGAAGAGTTCGTTGGCCGCCTCGGAGATCCTGTTGCCCATGGTGACGATGTGGAACGCCACCACGTCGATCTCTCCTGCGTCGCGGGGACGCAGGTAGTCGGCCAGGCACAGGTGCCTGCCCCGCCGCTGGCGGGGGAAGGTGAAACGGCCGATCTCCTTCTCGGGGACCTCCGGGTCACCGATGACCACCTGCTGGCCTTCCGACCAGGCCGGCCAGTACCCGTAGATGACTGCGGCCTCCAACATGGAATCGGTCTGAACCCGGTCCAGCCAGGCCCGCAACCGCGGCCGGCCCTCAGCCTCCACCAAATCCTCGTAACTCCGGCCATCGCCGCCGGCTTTCAGACCCCATTGGCCGCGGAAGAGCGCTCGCTCGTCGAGATACGCGGCGTAGTCGGCCAGCGGGATCCCCTTGACGATCCGGTCCCCGAAGAACGGTGACGTGGGAATCGGCACATCGACCGCCACGTCGCTGCGTTCGGGGACGTCGTCCGCCTCGACCGATGGCCGCGTGGTGGCCGTCACCCGGCGTTTGCGGGGCTCGGGCAGAGCCGCGCCCGGCTCTCCTCGCTTGACCGCCATCACCGCGTCCATCAATGCCAGGCCTTCGAAGGCATCTCGGGCGTAGCGCACCTGCCCGTCGAACATGTCCTGCAGGTCCTGCTCGACGTAGGCCCGGGTCAGAGCGGCTCCGCCGAGAATCACCGGGAAGCGTTCGGCGATCCCCCGGGTGTTCATCTCCGCCAGGTTGTCCTTCATGATCACGGTGGACTTCACCAGCAGTCCCGACATGCCGATGACATCCGCCTCGTGCTGCAGCGCCGCGTCGATGATCGCGTTGACCGGTTGCTTGATCCCGAGGTTCACGACGGTATAGCCGTTGTTGGTGAGGATGATGTCCACCAGGTTCTTGCCGATGTCGTGGACGTCGCCCTTGACGGTCGCCAACACCATGGTGCCCTTGCCCGCCTCATCGGTGCGGTCCATGTGCGGTTCGAGGTAGGCGACAGCGGTCTTCATCACTTCCGCACTCTGAAGCACGAAAGGCAACTGCATGTCACCGGAGGCGAACAGTTCGCCCACCGTGCGCATCCCCGCAAGCAGGATGTCGTTCACTATCTCCAGTGCTGTATGGGTCTGCAGGGCCTCGTCCAGATCCGCCTCGAGACCGATCCGCTCGCCGTCGATGATCCGCCGCTCGAGACGTTCCGTCAGGGGAAGCGCGGCAAGTTCCTCCGCCCTCGATACGGCGGTCGAGGTATCGGCGGCGTCGGCGAAGATCTCCAGGAAATGACTGAGCGGGTCGTGCGTGACGTTGCCCTCGGCGTCGTACTCCCGGCGGTCGTACACCAGGTCGAGGGCCGCCTGCTTCTGATCCTCGGGAATCCTGGACATCGGAACGATCTTCGAAGCGTGCACGATCGCCGAGTCCAGCCCGGCTTCGGTGCACTCGTGAAGGAATACCGAGTTCAGCACTTGTCTGGCAACCGGGTTCAGCCCGAAGGAGACATTGGAGACACCGAGGGTGGTGTGCACCCCGGGGTGCTTGGATTTCAGCTCCCGGATGGCCTCGATGGTCTCGATGCCATCGCGACGGGTCTCCTCCTGGCCCGTCGCAATAGGGAACGTCAGCGTGTCGACCAGGATGTCGCCGACGTCCATCCCCCAGTTCGCAGTCAGGTCCTCGATGAGCCGGTCGGCCACCCTGACCTTCCACTCCTTGGTGCGGGCCTGACCCTCCTCGTCGATTGTCAGCGCGACCACGGCAGCGCCGTGCCGCCGGACCAGCGGCATGATCCGCGCGAACCTGGAATCCGGCCCGTCACCGTCCTCGTAGTTGACCGAGTTGACGATGCTTCGGCCACCGAGCTTCTCCAAGCCGGCCCGCAGCACCTCCGGTTCGGTGGAGTCGAGCATGATCGGCAACGTCGTAGAGGTAGCCAGCAACCCGGCGAGGGTCACCATGTCTGCAACGCCATCCCGGCCGACATAGTCGACGCACAGGTCGAGTACGTGGGCCCCGTCGCGTTGCTGGTCGCGCGCCGTCTGCACGCAGTCGTCCCAGCGCTGCTCCAGCATCGCCTCACGGAAGGCCTTCGATCCGTTGGCATTGGTCCGCTCGCCGATGGAGAGGAAGGTGCTGTCCTGTTCGAACGGCACCGGCTGGTAGAGCGATGAGATCCCGGGTTCCGGCACCGGAGTCCGGGGCGCGATTGGAAGCCCACGCACCCGCTCGGCGACCTGTCGCAGGTGCTCGGGGGTGGTGCCGCAGCACCCACCGACCAGGGAGAGCCCGTAGTCGCGGACGAATACCTCATGGGCGTCGGCGAGCTCGGCGGGCGACAACGGATAGTGAGCGCCCTCGTTGGTCAGCACCGGCAGACCTGCGTTGGGCATGCAGGAAATACCAATCGTCGCCTGCTGTGACAGCACCCGCAGGTGTTCACTCATCTCGGCAGGTCCGGTTGCGCAGTTCAGGCCGATGAGATCGATACCCAGCGCCTCCAGGGACGTGAGGGCGGCGCCGATCTCCGAGCCCAACAACATCGTTCCGGTCGTCTCGACGGTGACATGCACGATCAGCGGAACCTCCAGCCCCGCCTTCGCCATGGCGTCCTGGGCCCCGATGACGGATGCCTTGGTCTGCAGCAGGTCCTGGGAGGTCTCTATCAGCACCGCATCCGACCCGCCGTCCAGCATGCCGAGGACCTGCTCGGCATAGGCCTCGCGCAGCGTCTCGAAGTCGACATGGCCCAAGGTGGGCAGCTTCGTGCCGGGTCCGACCGAGCCGAGCACCCAGCGGGGCCGATCCACAGTGGCATAGGAATCCGCCGAGGCCCGGGCGATCTCCGTGCCGGCCTTCGCAAGTTCCCTGATCCGCTCGGGGATGCCGTACTCCCCCAGGTTCGCCCAGTTGGCGCCGAAAGTATTGGTCTCGACAGCGTCGACGCCAACCTCGAAATAGGCGTCGTGGACTGCCGTGACGATGTCCGGTCGGGTCACGTTGAGGATCTCGTTGCAGCCCTCGAAACCCTGGAAGTCCGCCAGCGACGGCTCTTCCGCCTGGAGCATGGTCCCCATCGCCCCGTCCGCCACGACCACGCGGCTGGCGAGGGCCTCCCGTAGGGAAGAGCTCACAGAATCCTCCAAGTCACCCCCGATACAACGCCGCCAGGGCGATCGTCGAGGAGTCGAGTCCGGGTACATCGGTGCCGTCCACGAGCAGTGGCGTCACCTTCTTGGCCATGATCTTCCCGAGTTCGACGCCCCACTGGTCGAAGGAGTCGATCCCCCAGATCACTCCCTGGGTGAACACCGAGTGCTCGTACAACGCAATCAGTCGTCCCAGTGTACGAGGGTCCAGAACCTCGGCGACCAGGGTGCTACTCGGGCGATTCCCGGGCATCACCTTGGCCGGCACGATATCCGGGCTGACGCCCTCGGCGGCGACTTCCTCCGCTGTCTTGCCGAAGGCGAGCGCGGCCGACTGGGCGATGACGTTGGCAACCAGCAAGTCGTGGTGGTCAGGCGCGTCCTTGGCCGGCAGCGGGTTCAACGGTGTGCGGAAGAAAAGGAAATCGCTGGGGATCACCGTCGTCCCCTGGTGGATCAGCTGGTAGAAGCTGTGCTGACCGTTGGTGCCGGGTTCCCCCCAGAAGACCGCGCCGGTCTCGGTATCTACCTCGTGGCCATCGATCCGCACGGACTTGCCGTTGGATTCCATGGTCAGTTGCTGCAGATAGGCCGGGAAGCGTTTGAGGTACTGCTCGTAGGGCAGGACGGCCACCGAGGTCGTCCCCAGGAAATTGCGGTTCCAGACGTTGAGCAAGCCCATCAGCACCGGAAGGTTCTCCAACCACGGCGCGGTACGCGCGTGGGTATCCATCTCGTGGAAGCCCGCGAGCATCGCGTGGTACTGTCCCGGTCCGATGGCCAGCATGGTGGACAGGCCGATCGCTGAGTCCATCGAGTAGCGGCCACCGACCCAGTCCCAGAATCCGAACATGTTCTTGGTGTCGATTCCG
>CAZKVQ010000074.1:0-4284 GCA_964556255.1 uncultured Actinomycetes bacterium | reverse complement strand
TTCCGAAGGCGGCCACGCCGTCGGCGTTGGTGCTCACCGCGACGAAGTGTTTGGCGACCGCCTCCTCGTCGCCCAACTGTGCCACCAGCCAGGCACGGGCCGAGGCGGCGTTGGTCATCGTCTCCTGGGTGGTGAACGTCTTGGACGAGACGATGAACAGGGTCTCTTCCGCGTCGAGGTCCATGACCGCTTCAGCGAAGTCGGTCCCATCGATGTTGGACACGAATCGGAAGGTCATGTCTCGGCGGCTGTAGTGCTTGAGGGCCTCGTACGCCATCACCGGCCCGAGATCGGAGCCGCCGATACCGATGTTGACGATGTTCTTGATCGCCTTGCCTGTGTGACCGCGCCAGGTCCCGTCACGTACGGCGTCGGAGAACTCCGCCATGTGGTCGAGGACTTCATGGACCTGTGCCACCACGTCGACGCCGTCCACCATCAGTTCGGTGCCCTTGGGCATCCTCAACGCGACATGCAGCACAGCGCGATTCTCGGTCACGTTGATGTGCTCCCCCGAGAACATGGCCTCGAAGTACTCACGCAGGCCACGTTGATCCGCCAGGTCTGCCAGCAGCCCGAGGGTTTCGGCATCCACTCGCTGCTTGGAGTAGTCCAGGTACAGCCCCGACCCGGATACTGCCAACTCCGTCCCCCGCTGCGGATCGGCCTCGAAGAGCTCCCGCAGGGTGGTGTCACCGATCCGGTCGGACTTCGCCTCCAACTCGTCCCACGCGGGAGCGTGGCGGGGGCTTGTCCCACGTTGAACAGTCATGGCGTCCTCTTTCGCTCGGCTTGTTCTTTGCGATCCGTTCGACTATCAGTTCTGCGTCTCAGCCTCGGGCTCGCGCCAACCGCCGACGTGCCGCGGCAGCGACTGCGCCGCATCCGGCCCCCAGGTGCCGGGCTGGTAGGCCTCCACCGGGGGCGGATCGTCGACCAGCGGCTCGACGATCCGCCAGGTCTCCTCGATGACGTCCTGGGTCGGGAACAGCGAATGGTCGCCGGCCATGGCGTCGGTCAGTAGCCGTTCGTACGGGGTCGGTGTGTATCCCAAAGCCGTGGTGAAGTCGAGGTTGAGCATTTCCGGTTCCGCCGCCTCGGTGCCGGGCTGCTTGACGCGCAGGGACAACGCAACGCCCGCATTCGTCCCGATGCGCAGGATGATGTCATCGTGGCCCTTGTGGGGCAGGTCGTGTCCACCGATGGACACCTCGGGCGGCGGTTCGAGCCGGACGACGATCTCGGTGGCGGTCATCGGCATCTTCTTCCCCGTTCGGATGAAGATCGGCACGTTGGCCCAGCGCCAGGAGTGAACGTTCAGTTTCAGCGCGACGAACGTTTCGGTCGTGGAATCGGGATCGACGCCGTCGATCTGCCGATACCCCACGTACTGTCCGCGAACCGCGTTGGCCGGATGCACGGTCTCCACGCTCCGGAAAAAGTCCAGCCTGCGCTGCGACAGGGAACCGCCACTTGGTGGTTCCAGCCCAGTCAGGGCGAGGATCTGCAACAAGTGGTTCTGCACCACGTCGCGCAGCGCGCCGACTGGATCGTAGAACCGGCCGCGATCCTCGACACCGAACTCCTCGGCCATCGTGATCATGATCGTCCGGACATGTCTGCGGCTCCACAAGGGCTCCAGCAGGGAATTCGCGAACCGCAGGTACAGAATGTCCTGAACGGGCTCCTTGCCGAGGAAGTGGTCGATCCGGAAGAGCTGTTCCTCATTGACGCAGTGATAGAGCTCCTGCGCGAGCGCCTTGGCGCTCTCCAGGTCGTGACCGAACGGCTTCTCCACCACCAGCCTCGCCCGGCCACCCAGGATTCCCGCCTGGGCCAGGCCGCTGGCTACGACCCCGAAGAGCGAGGGCGGAATTTCCAGGTAGAAACAGGGGGCCTGAGCACCTGAGATCGCGGCGGCCACCTTGGCGTACAGACCGGGATCGCCGAAATCCCCGTAGATGTACGTCATGCGAGCCATCAGAGCACCGAAGGTGGTCTCGTCAAGCGGTTCACCGGCATGCTCTGATATCGCCGCCCGGGCACGTTTCTCCAGTCCGTCGGGACCCCAATCGGTGCCAGCTACACCGACGACCGGCACTTTCAGAAGGCCACGCTTCTCCAGCCGGTACAGCGACGGCAGCGTCATCTTATAGGCGAGGTCTCCGGAGATTCCGAAGATCACGAGCCGGTCGGACTCGCCGAGTTCCATGAAGCCTCCAAGGTTGGTTACCGGTTTTCCTGGGGCGTCCGGTCCGATCCGGGGGCCCGCTACGTCGACAAGCCTAGTGGCCCGCGGGGGCCGATGACGGGTATCGCGACCCCTGATCGCGCCCGCCGTGACGATCGACTTCCGTCTGTGTGGTGAAGACATGACTTACCCGGTCGGAACGTGCCAAACTCGCCACTGGACACCGGGAAGTCCAGGTAGCCCTCCCGGCCCTACGCCTTACAAGCAGCGCAGCACGATAGACAGCGCAGACCTCGAAGGAGAAGACGTGACGACTAGCAGCCCTATGACGCTCGGCATGGTGGGACTCGGCCGGATGGGCGCCAACATCGTCCGGCGGATCCTCCGCGACGGCCACAACGCTGTTGTCTACGACGTCTCGGCCGACACCGTCAAGGAGCTCGAAGGCGACGGGGCCGTGGGCGCCTCCTCGCTGAAGGAACTGGCCGAGAAGATGACCGCTCCGCGCCACGTGTGGATCATGGTGCCCGCCGGAGAGATCACCGAGACCGTGATCCAAGAACTGGCCGAGGTCCTCGAGCCCGACGACGTCATCATCGACGGAGGCAACTCCTACTACCGAGACGACATCAAGCACTCCAAGGCTCTGGCCGACAAGGGAATCCATTTCGTTGACTGCGGGACCTCGGGCGGGGTCTGGGGGTTGGACCGCGGCTACTGCCTGATGATCGGTGGGGACGACAAGGCGGTCAACCGGCTCGACCCCATCTGGAAGTCGGTCGCCCCCGGAGTAGGGGACATCGAGCGGACGCCGGGCCGCGAAGGTGCCTACACCCCCGAGGAGGAGGGGTGGCTCCACTGCGGACCCAGCGGTGCCGGACACTTCACCAAGATGGTCCACAACGGCATCGAGTACGGGATCATGGCCGCCTATGCCGAGGGCCTGAACGTGCTGCACAACGCCGATCAGGGTTCAAGAAAGCGGACACAAGACGCTGAGACTGCCCCTCTGGAGCATCCCGAGTTCTATCAGTACACCCTCGATCTCCCGGCCATCACCGAATTGTGGCGCAGGGGTTCGGTGATCGGCTCCTGGCTGCTCGACCTCACCGCGATCGCGTTGCTGAAGAACCCGGACATGTCCGATTTCAGCGGGCGCGTCTCGGACTCCGGCGAGGGTCGGTGGACATCCATCGCGGCCATCGAGGAGGGTGTTCCCACTCCGGTGCTCACATCCTCGTTGTTCTCCCGGTTCGCCTCCCAGGGCAACGCCGCCTTCGCCGACAAGATTCAGTCGGCACAGCGCAAGGAGTTCGGCGGACACGACGAGAAGAAGTCCTGAAAAGCCCTGGTCGCTCCCGGGTTCTGTAGATGACGACGGCCGAGGCTACCCGGGTAGGTTCCAGCGGCATCCGACCCTCGAGTTTTGGGAAGCTGGCGGTCGGGGCCGTCGGTATTGTCTTCGGCGATATCGGCACGTCGGTTCTGTATGCCTTCCAGCAGGTGTTCGCCGGACCGCATGACATCGGGGCGGAAACCAGCCGCGCCTACGGGGCGGTCTCCATGATCTTCTGGACGCTGACCCTCATCGTCACGGTGAAGTATGTGCTGATCGTGATGCGCGCCGACAACGACGGTGAGGGCGGGATCATGGCGCTGGCGGCGCTCGTGTCTCGGATCCCATCGCTCACCAAGCGGGCGACGGCGGTGCTGATGGCCCTGGGGGTCTTCGGTGCGGCGCTGTTCTACGGCGATGGCATGGTGACGCCGGCGGTCTCGGTGCTCAGCGCCCTTGAAGGAATCGAGGTCGTCGCACCAGGCATGTCCCACTGGGTGATCCCACTGGCCCTCATTGTGCTGGTGGGCCTCTTCGTGGCGCAGAAGATGGGCACCGGCCGGGTTGGTGCCGCCTTCGGTCCAATTATGATCCTCTGGTTCATCGTCATCGCGGTTCTCGGCATCGTCAGCATCGCAAAGACCCCGGAGATCATCGCCTCCATCAATCCGATGTACGCGATCCGCCTGACCATCGCCGAACCGCTGGTGGCGTTTCTGTCACTCGGCTCGGTGGTTCTCTGTGTGACCGGCGCGGA
>CAZKVQ010000073.1:0-10331 GCA_964556255.1 uncultured Actinomycetes bacterium | reverse complement strand
TCGCAGGCGTGCAGTTCATGGTGCTCGGCGAGGGCGAGACCTGCACCGGCGACCCGGCTCGACGCGCCGGCAACGAGTTCCTCTTCCAGATGCAGGCGATGCAGAACGTCGAGGTGCTCAACGAGATCAAGGCCCGCAAGATCGTCGTCACCTGCCCGCACTGCCTGAATACGATCGGCCGCGAGTATCCGCAGGTCGGCGGCGACTACGAGGTGGTCCACCACACGCAACTGCTGGGCACGCTGGTGAAGGACGGGCGGCTGACGCCGGTGACCGGTGTGGAGGAGTCCGTGACCTATCACGACCCCTGCTACTTGGGCCGCCACAACAAGATCTACACACCGCCGCGTGAGCTTGTGCAGAGCGTTCCGGGCGTCACGTTCGTGGAGATGGAGCGCCACGGCGCTAAGTCCTTCTGCTGCGGCGCCGGCGGCGCCCGCATGTGGATGGAGGAGACGCTGGGCAACCGGATCAACGTCAACCGCTCGGATGAGGCCATCGGCACCGGTGCCACCAAGATCACCGTCGGTTGCCCGTTCTGCTCGGTGATGCTGAACGACGGCGTGACGGTACGCAAGCAGGAGGGGATCGCCCTGGAGTCAGTCGAGGTCCTCGACGTGGCATCCCTGCTGCTGGACTCGGTGAAGAAGTAGCTCAGCCGGCATCGGCGGCTTGGCACTGCTCGGTAATCCGGGTCGCCACCGCGTCCATCGCGGACGCCAACATGTCGAGTTCGGCGAGCCACATGTACGTCCAGTACAGCCGGTTGGTGGTAGACGCCATCTCGGCGTTCCGATCGGCTGACCAGTCCGTCACGGCGGCCTCCAGAGAGGCCTTCAGGGCGACGATCTGCGGCGACGGGGTCAACTGGTCCGGCGGGTCCGGAAGCGGCGCCTCGGTGGGGAGTCCCTCCGCCGCGGAGATCAACCGTCCCACGCTGCGCTCCTGCCGGGCGGCGACACTGTCCGCAGCCACCACGAGATCGCCGACCACCCGCTTCATCCCGGGCCCACCCGGATAGTCGAAGATCTGCACGTTGATGGCCTCGGCTACGTAGGCGAGATGAGAGGTCACCGAGATGGCCCGTGCCCAAGCCAGGGTCTGCGCCCCCAACGGCAGGCCCTGAGCCAAGGCGAGGTCGACCGTCTGGTCGGCCAGTTCGACGCTCGTCCGCGACGCCGCGGCCTCCGCCTCACAGTCGCGTAGCAGCTCGATGTCGGCACCTACAAGCGCGCCGCCCAGGCGTCTGATGGCAGCCTTGAGGTAGTTGCCCGCGGCGGCGCTGGCGCGGTTGACGGCCGACTCCACCTGCGGCACCAGGCCCCGAGGCATCACGAGCAGACTCACGACCACTGCGACGACGAGTCCGAGGGTGGCGTCCAGCAGGCGCAATTCGGGGAAGCCGGTGGCGGTCGGGGAGACCACCGCCAGAAGATTCATCAGGGTGACAGTGAAGATCGCCTGCACATAGATGGTCTTCAAGGTGTCGGTGGCGTAGCCGAGGATGCCCACGGTCAGCGGCAGCGTGACCCAGGTCAGCTCTGGGAAGCGATGCAGAAGCACCAGAAGGAGCGCCCCGAGCACGAACCCCAGCAGCTGCCCCAGGAAGACGTCCAACGCGTTGTGTCGGGTGGATTGACGGTCCAGTCGCAACACACTCATCGTCGCGAGCACGACCCAGTAGCCGCGCTGCACCCCGGTGATGTCGACCACCAGGAGGGCGATCGCCAATGCCAAGCCGATGCGTGCGGCGTTGCGGAACCAGGGCGCCCGCAGGTTGAGTTCGACTTTGATCTGATTCCAGGGGGTGACCACCCCAACGACGCTCGGGATTTCCCTGTTGCGGAACTTCAACGGCGGGACCGGAGTGCCGGGCGGGGCGTTCACCAACGCGGCATCGCGCACGGCGCTGACCGAAAGCATGCTGCAGACCCGGGCTGAGAAGGCGGCCGGCACCCGGCGCAGCAGCCGGTCCCGCTCCCCCGCCGCGAGCAGGTCGTGGGTCTCGGTCTCGATCTCCTCCCAGTGCCGGCCGCGGGCATCCTGCAGGTCTTCGAAGTCGGACAATCCGGGGGACTTCGATGGCAGCGAGTCGGCCGCTCGGCTCAGCGCTGTCGCAGTGACCCCCGCGAGTTGCCGATCGGCCGCGAACGACGGATCGACGCCTTGCCGCCATTGGCTCCGCAGGCCCAGACGCAGCCGACGCACTTCCTCCACCAAACGCAGGAACGTCCGCTCACGGCGATAGGCGCTGCCAGGGCGTCTCAGTTGACCCGCGTAGAGGGCTTCGAGGCCGGCGGTGCAGTCTCCGACCTCGGCCACCGCTTCGTCAATCTCGACCTTGGCGGGCGGGTCTGTCCACAGCGCGGAAATCGCCCCGGACTCCGCGTACATCACTTGCTGGACGACCTCGGTGATGCGAGCCCGCGCGAAGTAGGGCCACATGACGATCGCGGCGACGAGGGCCACGGCGCTGCCCACCAACCAACCGCCGACCATCTTCCCGACGGTGTCCAACGCGTGGGGGGTCGTCGCGGCCAGGAAATACGGCAACAGCAGAGGCGCGGCAGCGCGTGCCAGGAAGCCACGCAGGACGCCGACCAGCGACACCGCGAAACCCACCAGCAGCGCCGTCACGATCGACAGCACGGGCGAAAACTGTGTGACCGCCCCCAACAGCATGGTGACCGCACCGGCCACACCGCTCATCGTGATGGAGGCGGCCCGTTCCCTTCGGGGTCCGGAGAAGTCCGCCAACACCAGCATGCAGATGACGGCGAACGCCGCCATGAACGCGGCCGTGGGCTGTTTCAAGTACAACAGGGTCCCGAGGGTGACCGGGAGCACGATCGCGACTCGTATCGCCCGGCGAAGGGCCCTGTTCCGAACAGATGTGGCCGCCCGTTTCGGTGTCATCGTCGCCGAAGGTTCCAGCGTCGCACTCCCGGAAGGCCGGGACGGGGTACCCGCCTCCGCGGAACCTGCCGCGACCCCGTCGCCCACGTCTACTCCTAGCGCACGTTGCGTTGGTACTGCGACGCCACGGGTCCACTCTGGCCGACGTACTTGGAGTTCAAGTCGGGGTGCCCATAGGGTCGTTCGGCCGGCGCGTCCAACATGTGGAAGGACAATTGGCCGATTCGCATCCCCGGCCACAACTTGATCGGCAGGGTGGCGACGTTCGAGAGTTCCAGCGTGATCTGCCCACGGGTCCAACCGGGGTCCACGAAGCCGGCGGTCGCGTGGATGAGCAGCCCGAGTCGTCCGAGGCTCGACTTCCCCTCGACCCTGGCAACCAGATCATCGGGCAGTCCGATCCGCTCCAGCGACGTTCCCAGCACGAACTCTCCGGGATGCAGCACGAATGCCTCGCCCTCGGCCACGACCACCTTCTCCATCAGATCCGACGGTTTCTGGAACGGATCGATGACCTCACAGGTGTGATTGCGAAAGACCAGGAACTCCCCACCGAGTCGCACGTCCACGCTCGCCGGCTGAACCTGGCCAGGCTCCATGGGGTCGATGGTCAGGCGGCCCTCGTCGATCAGTCGCCGGATGGTGCCATCAGAGAGGATCACCCGAGCGAGGGTACCGTGCCTGGAAGAAGGATCGACCCATCGGCTCGCTCCACAGCACCAGTTCGGAATATTATCCCTGCTGTGGCTTCCCGTTCCGGAAAATTTCCCTCTGATCTGCATTCTTACTGGAGATTATGCGCTATATGTGGCATAATTGTGACTAGAAGCAGGAACACAGCACAATTGAGAGGACGTCGGCAGATGACCACTCGCCGCATCAGGAGCACGATCACTACCCAGGCCCGTCGAATCGGTGCCCGAACACTCAAGGCCAACGCAGCCGTCGTTGGCTCGACCCCCATGGGAGAGGCGCCCCGGGAACGGCCGCTTTCGAAGAGTTGACCGGGGGCGCCGACCAACCGGCCCATTCCCCGCGTCGATCGCTTACACCCGCGGCCGATCCAGGGCACACTGACCATGTGACGGAACCAGCACCCCCACGCGTCCGAATGTCCGGTTCCGAGCGGCGCGAACAACTCGTACGGGTCGGACGCACCCTCTTCGCCGAGAAGGGTTTCGAAGCCGTCTCCGTGGAGGAGATCGCCTCCGAGGCGGGCGTTTCCAAGCCCGTGGTCTACGAGCACTTCGGAGGCAAGGAGGGTCTGTACGCGGTCGTGGTCGATCGCGAGATGACCGACCTCCTCGGGCGCGTGCAAACGGCACTACACCCTGACCATCCCAAGGCCATGCTGCAGTCCGTGGTGCTGGCATGGCTGGACTACATTTCCACCGAGACTGAAGGATTTCGGGTGCTCGTCCGGGATTCTCCCCCGGGCATGTCGGAGGGTTCGTTCGCCTCGCTGCTGCGCGACATCGCCGCGCGCGTGGCCGGCACGCTCGCCGACGAGTTCGACAAACGCGGCTACAACAAGAAACTTGCGCCGATGTACGCGCAGATGCTCGTCGGGATGGTCACGAACACGGGCATGTGGTGGGTAGATGTCCGACGACCCAAACGCGATGAACTGGCCTCCCACCTGGTGAACCTCGCGTGGAACGGCCTTGCTCACCTGCAGGAGAAACCCAAGCTCGAGCAGGAATCGCGTCCACGCTCTGTCGGGGGTAATGACGCTGGCGGCACGTCCCACTCCTGAGGTCAGGACCGCGACGGTCAACGCACCCGCATCACCACCGACCCGCTACCGGCGGACACCCGAACTCCGGTCGCCGGCGAGGAGGCATGGATGACCAACCCCTGGGAGATCCGCATCATCACGTGCCCGGAGTGCGGGAAGACGAGGTCGCCGGGTCGCCCCGGTCCGGATACCCGATAGGTGCCCCCTGCGCCGTCCAGCAGCGTGTACGTCGTTGGCCAGTAGGGGGAGTTCGACCCGCCCTGACGCATGGCAGAAACGCCGGCTGCGAACCAGGCCCTGGACACGAGACTCGAGCAGTCGTAGACCCCGAGCCCTCCCCGGTCAGCCTGGCTGTACCGCGAGCCGACCGCTCGAAAGGCGTACACCACCGCCCTCGCCGCCCGATCAGAGGGCGCCTGCACCACAGATTGAACGCAGAGCGCCCGGAAGTGTGTCCGAGCCCGCTCGATATCGAAGAAAAAGGACGCCGGTGGGGTGCGGGGACAGCGCAGCGCCACCGCGAGCCGGCCGAACTTGGAGAGGACGCGGGGTGGCGGTGAGGTGTTGAGAACAGGGTGTTGGGGCTGCGGGCTCCCCGAGAGCACACCTGTTGCCGCGATCAATGCCAACGACTCGATCATGGATCCCCCCGGAGTCCGCGGACGTCCTCATCGGACGCCGCCAATCTAGTCCGGGAACCGGTGACGGGTAGCGGGCACAATCCGATCTGTGGATGACGCCAGTGGGAGGCGGGACAGTCGCTGCGGCAGGCCGCGCGGGCTCAGGCTTTGGGGGGCAGGTAGTCCTCGAGTCGGGCGACCGTGAACCCCTGGCGTTTGATCTCGGCGAGGAGGATGCCCAGGTGCGGAATCAGGTCCGATCGGTAGTGACTCAAGATGATGTCTCCCGGACGGAAGCCGGGACCCACCTGATACTGGATCTCCTCATCCGGCAGCGAAACACTCCAATGCACGACGTAGTCCAACCCGCAATCGCCGGCCGCAGCAAGGGTGGATTGTCCGTAGACGCCATAGGGCGGTCGCAACATCCAGGGTGTCTTGCCCAGGTGGCTGGCGATCTCCTCGTTCGCCTGGCAGATCTGCTCAGCGGCCCCGCTCTCCCCGAGCTTCGTCAGGGTGGGGTGGCTGACCGTGTGGTTCTGCACGGAGCCCAGCTGCGAGATCTGTGACCAGTAGTCCCAGTTTCCGCGGGCGTAATCGGTGGTCAAGAAGGTCGTGATCGGAACCCGATTTGCCTTCAGATACGAGATCAGAGCCGGATCTGCAACCGCACCGTCGTCGAGGGTCAGGAACACCACCCGGTCGGCCGTCTCCACCCGAGGTACGAACTGGGCCGGTCCCTTGGGTTCCGGGTTTGCCTTAGCGGTGGGCAGCGGGCGGGTCGATGTCGGGCTGGGTGTCGGAGTGGCGGACTGCGGGGAACCCGGGTCCCCGGCCCCCGCGGTCCCCCCGGCGGAACTCGCGCTCGTCGACGGCGACGGGGAGGCGCCGTACTCGGCAGGTCTCAGCGCGGCTATCTGGGCGCAACTCGCCAACACCACGAGGGCCGCGCAGGAGCCGATGGCGACCGGCAGACGGGACATCCAACAACGGTAACCAACAACCCTCGGGATCCGGCTACGAAACCCCGCAGGTTTGTGATCCCGACCACGATTTGTTCGCCGCCGACCGAGGTGCATCGCGCCCACGATTGCAATACGTTTCGAGTCATGACACGTGACGATGCGGCTGACGAATTCAGCACCAAGAAGACCAACGTCGAGCAGACCGGCGACATCACCCTCGCGTTGGCGCAGAAGGACTACGACACCGTCATCCAGCTCGTCCGCGAAGCGTTCACAGAGGACCCGGAAGCTGCCCTCGCCGATCCGGTGATCAACGACTGGGTCGGCAAGCGCTACCGCAACATCTTCATCCAGGAGGGCCTGGCCAACGCCGAGACCGTCAAGCACTCGCAGGCGTCGTTCCCGCTCAACCTGGTCGACCCCCGAAGCGACCGGGAGCGGGTCGCGAAGCGGATGATCAAGGACATCTCGGACGAGGAGATCGCCACCGAGATGCCTCGGGCGCAGCCGGTTGGATTCGACAACGTAACGTTCGTGTTCGCACCTGGTCTGCTGACGGGGCTATTGCCCAATCTCGCATTCCAGTCGGTCTGGCCGGCCATGATCGAACGGTTCGGCGTCAAGATCCAGGTCGTGGACTCCCACCCGATGCGTTCGGCCGAGGCCAACGTCGCCGACCTGGAGGACACCCTCGAGCGCGGCATCGGCGTCAGCCCGATAGACGCTTCGTTCATTACAGCCGAGGACGACCCGACACCCCCGGGCGACGTGATCCTGATGGGCTACTCGAAGGGCGCACCGGACATCCTGAGCCTGCTGGCGGCCCGGCCCGACCTGGCCCCGCGCATCAAGGCCGTCATCGGCTGGGCCGGCGCCGTCGGTGGTTCCTACCTGGCCGATGGAATCTACAACCAGATCAAGGACATCCCGAAGTTCGATGTCGTGGAGGACATGTCCGGCAAGATCGGGCAGCTCATGCTGCAGTTGGCCCCAGTCGTGCAGATCAACAACATCAACCGTCGACTGGACGAGTACGACATCAAGGGCGCTATCAACTCGCTCACGACGACCTACCGGGAAGCCTTCGTCGAGGAGCACGAGGATCTGTTCGCCAGCCTGGGGATTCCGATGTTCTACTTCACCGGGGCCACACATCTCATGGAGGTGCCGTACTTCCAGCGCAAAGGCACCCTCGACCTGCTCAAGTACGACAAGTTCAACGACATGCAGCTCACCCAGTTGCAGGCAAAACTGCCACTGCCCAACGCACCTCGCCTGTCGATGTTCCATGCCAACCACTGGGACCTGTCCTACGACACCTTCCCTTGGTACACAACGCTTGGATCCACGAAGTTGAACGATCCCTTCGCCCGCGAACCGGCGATGGCGGCGATCCTGCTCACCATGTCCGAGCTGGGCTTGATGAACTGACCACTCGGCTGGGCGGCCGAGCCGCGACCTCCCGTTACCCTCGGCGTCGTCGAGCAACTGTCGTCTGTGCCAGTTATCGTGGAGAACCCACCTCCGCAGAAAGTTGCGCGGTCGTCTAGTTGCGCGGTCGTCGCGACACGAGGCGGCCCCCAGCGCGGACCGTTAGGAAAGCCGGGAGAGGACCACCAATGCCGTCCATCGCCGCCGAGAATGAGCTGGGCAGATTCCTCGAGGTTCGAGCGGCCACCGAGGAGCTTGCGGCACCGCTCAGCCCGGAGGATCAAGTAGTTCAGTCGATGACTGAGTGCAGCCCGACCAAATGGCATCGAGCCCACACGACCTGGTTCTGGGAGGAGTTCGTTCTTGGCGGCTTCGCCGAGGGCTACCTACCGGTGGATCCCGACTACCGGTTCCTGTTCAACAGCTACTACGAGGCGGTCGGCCCGCGTCAGCCTCGGCCATTTCGGGGGATGATCACCCGGCCCTCTGTTGAGGACGTCGCCGTCTACCGTCGGCGGGTCGATGCCGCGGTCGAGGCGCTGCTCGCCGATGAGGCGCTCGACTTCACCGGACAACTCCCGCAACTGATGGAACTCGGTCGCAACCACGAACAGCAGCATCAGGAACTGCTCCTGATGGATATCAAGAACCTGTTCTCCCGCAGTCCGCTGCGACCGGGCTACGCAATTCGGGCCGAGGGCACCGCTGAGGCCGAGGTCAAGCCGATCTCGTGGGTGGGCCACGACGGCGGAGTCGTGGAGATCGGTCACGACGGGGACGGATTCGCGTTCGACAACGAGGGCCCTCGGCACAAGGCCTACCTGGAACCCTTCGCCCTGGCAGACCGGCTGGTCACCGCCGGAGAGTGGCTGGAATTCATCGAGGATGACGGCTATCACCGCTCCGAGTTCTGGCTCAGTGACGGGTGGGCTCATATCAACGAACATGGCAGCGAGGCACCGCTGTATTGGGAACGGCTCGGCGACCAGTGGCAGGTATTCACTCTCTACGGACTGGAACCCGTCGACCCGGCAGCACCCGTGGTGCACGTCAGCTACTACGAAGCAGATGCCTTCGCCAGGTGGTCCGGAGCCCGACTACCGACCGAAAGCGAATGGGAGGCCGTGGCCGGTAGGGTCACGATTCCCCAACGCTCTGAGGTCGAACTCCATCCGAACGCTCTCGACCACGACCCGCCCCCGATCGCGCAGTTGTATGGCGAGGTCTGGCAGTGGACTTCGACCGCGTACTCGCCGTACCCGGGTTTCCGCGCGGCGCCGGGAGCCGTGGGCGAGTACAACGGCAAGTTCATGGTCGACCAGTACGTGCTGCGAGGATCCGCCTGCGTCACGCCACTGGGACACGAGCGCCTCAGTTATCGGAACTTCTTCCCGTCCGCGGCCCAGTGGGCCTTCTCCGGATTGAGGTTGGCCCAAGATGGCTGAGGCGATCGTCCACTCCGAATCAAGCGACGAGTCGGTGCCGGCGAATCTGTCCGTCGAGGTTCTGCTGCACGAGGACGACTGGTCGGATCACCTCGCCGACCTGACCAAGTCGGGTTTGACCGACGACCAACCGTGGACCCCACCGGTGTGGTTCTACGACGAAGTCGGTTCGGAGTTGTTCGACCAGATAACCCGCCTACCCGAGTACTACCCTACGAGGGCCGAGCGGGCGATCCTCGCTGAGTACGCCGGCGAGATCATCGAGTTGGCCAACCCCGACACCCTGGTCGAGCTCGGGGCGGGGTCCTCGGAGAAGACCCAGCTGCTGCTCACCGCTGCCGACGATCAAGGGCTCCTGCGGGCCTTCGTGCCGGTGGACTGCTCGCACGAGTTCCTCGCCGCCGCAGCAGCCGACGTGGCCGCCGCCTATCCGCACGTCGAAGTGCGTGCGGTCGTGGCGGACTTCAACGCGCATCTTTCCCATCTGGGGCATTCGGAGCGGCGGATGGTGCTGTTCCTCGGCTCCACGATCGGCAACTTCGACGATCCGCATCGGCTCGACTTCCTCACCTCGGTTGCCGAGGATCTCGGCCCCGGCGACACGTTCCTGCTCGGTACCGACCTGATCAAGGACCCCGCTCGGCTGGTGGCCGCGTATGACGATGCAGCCGGGGTCACTGCCGCCTTCAACGAGAACGCGACCAGGGTGATGAATCGGCAACTCGGCGCAAACTTCGATGTCTCGCAGTTCCGCCACCGGGCCGTCTGGGAGCCGGTCAAGCACCGGATAGAGATGCACCTGGTCGCGCAGTCGGATCAAGAGGTCAGGTTCAACGGATTGGACGGCCTGGAGGTGCAATTCGCCCAGGGCCAACACCTGCAGACGGAGATCAGCACCAAGTTCACACGGGACATCGTCGACTCGGAACTTCGTCAGGTCGGGTTGGAGCCTATCGGCCACTGGTCCGACGACGGTGAGGACTTCCTCCTCACCCTCTCCCGGCTCCGCCGCTAGCAGCGTCCACCGGGTGACCGCCCCGCGTCCGCTGCTGCCGGCGCAGCGGCAGATAGATGGCCAGCCCAACAGCGAGGGCGATCGCCGCCATCACCAGGAGGTCATCGCGGGTAGCCGGAGCAGTGAACGCCCCGTAGACGATGAGCAGGGCGAAGATGAACGCCACTGCACCAACGACCAGATCCAGGTACCGGGCAAATC
>CAZKVQ010000072.1:0-10417 GCA_964556255.1 uncultured Actinomycetes bacterium | reverse complement strand
GCGCTAGTCATCTCGGTTCAGCCCGAACCGGTAGCCGACCCCCAGCACCGTCTCCACCACGGCGGCCCCGGAATCGCCGAGCTTCCGGCGCAGATTCTTCACGTGGGAGTCGATGGTTCTCTCATAGCCGGCGAATTCGTAACCCCGAACCCGGTTGACCAAGTCGGATCTACTGAACACACGCCCGGGTGAGTCCGCCAGCGCAGTCAGCAGTCCCCATTCCGTCGGCGTGAGATCGACGAGATCGCCATCGAGGTAGACCTCGTGTCGACCCTGATCGATGCGGACCAGCGCTTGACCGTAGCTGGCGACGTCCGTCGCCGGCGAGGCCGTTGAATGTCGTCCGAGGACCGCCGCCACCCGCAACACGACCTCCTGCGGGCTGAACGGCTTGGTGACGTAGTCGTCTGCCCCCTTGCGCAGACCCAGAATGCGATCCTCGACGGAGCTTCGCGCAGTCAACGCGATCACAGCGACGTTCGCATCCTTCGCCGCGGACAGTACCTCCAAGCCGTCGATGTCCGGAAGGCCCAGATCCAGGAGCACCAGATCCGGCGCCGAATCGGCCAGCATGCGAAGCGCCTCAGCCCCGCTCCCGGTGCTCATGACGGCGTGGTCGGCGCGCTCCAAGTAGCGCCGGAGCAACTCCCTGATGTCGCGCTCATCTTCGACGACCAGAACCGTGGGCACCACCCCATCATGACCGAAACCTGTGTTCCAGGAATGCCCAGACTGGGATCGACCGAGAACTCCACAC
Source organism: uncultured Actinomycetes bacterium (assembly GCA_964556255.1). Lineage (GTDB taxonomy): Bacteria > Actinomycetota > Actinomycetes > S36-B12 > UBA10799 > JACJWR01. Next base: position 9,660 of record CAZKVQ010000072.1, on the reverse strand, counting down.
AATCTCCACACGCACGACATGGCGATCACAAACCTCTGGACCACCTTGGAAGTGCCAGCACGATCACCGCCCCGAGAATCGGGGCCCGTCCAAGGAGTTCATCATGCGTCGCAACACCACCATCGCCGTCGGCGTCGCCGCCGGGGTCACCGCCATCGCGCTTGCCGCCACGCCGGCGGTTGCGCTTGGCTCCTCGTACTTCGGTGCGGCCAACGGCCAGGGTTCGGGTCAGAACTCCGAGCAATGCAACGGTCAGGGGAACGGCTCGGGCAACGGCATGGGCAATCGGCAAGGCAGAGGCAATGGCCAGGGGAACGGCATGGGCCAGGGGCAGGGGCAGGGTATGTCCGGGCTGGATCTGACCGGCGTGGCCTCCGGCACACTGACCGCTGACCAGAAGACCAAGTTGGCAGGGATGGCCGAAGAGGAGAAGATGGCCCACGACCTCTACGTCGCCTTGGCCGCCAAGTACCCCGCCGATCACCAATTCGCAAATATCGCCAAGGCGGAAACCAAGCACCTCACGGCGGTTAGGACCCTGCTGACCAGGTACGGCATCGCCGACCCGACCGCGGGCAAGGCGGAGGGCAGCTTCGCCAGCGAGAGGATGCAGACCCTCTACAACCAGCTGCTTGCCGGTGCGACCACCAGCCAGGCAGCACTGGCCGCAGGTGTGACCGTCGAGAAGACGGATATCGCCGACCTCGCCAACGCGAAGGTAGGCGTGACAGCGCCTGACGTGAATCTCGTCTACACGAACCTCACACAGGGTTCCGAGCATCACCTGAAGGCCTTCGGCGGCTGAAGCGCCACGGCCCGACCAGGCACCACCAACACCCGAGCGGAGGCGCAGCCATGAGTTCGATCTCACATCTCAACGTGCCGGCATCCTGGCAGGTTGGCTCGATCGGGCGGGTTCGCCGGTGGCGAGCGGGCGACTACGCGGCGGTCCTGGTCGGGCTCGGAGCGGGGGCTGTGGTCGGCTCCACCTGGATCATGTCCCAGGACGTGTGGAGCACGTCGGGTGGCCCGATCACCGTGATCGGGTCACTCACGGCCATGTTGGGAACGTACCTGAGTCTGGTGCTGATCCTGGTGGTGGCCCGGGTGCCATGGTTGGAGCGGGACATCGGGCAGGATCGCCTCGTCTCCTTCCATCGGCGCCTGGCACCGTGGGTGGTGGGTCTGATCGTCGCCCACGTGTTCTTCACGACGCTGGGATACGCCCAAGCGAGCAGCCGGAACTTCCTGGCTGAATTCACCAACATCGTTCTCGGATACCCGTGGCTCGTGCCCGCGACGCTGAGTCTGGTCCTGATTGTCGGGCTCTCGTTGTTCAGCATCCGCAGAGCCCGTTCTCACGTGCGCTACGAGACCTGGTGGGTCGCCCACCTCTACCTCTACCTGGCGGTGGCTCTGGCGTTCGGCCATCAACTCACGGCGGGTTCGATGTTCGCAGCGCACCCCTGGGCGCGAAACGCCTGGATTGGACTCTACGTCGTCGTCGCCGTGACGGTCATTGGATCGCGGGTGGCGCTGCCCGTGGTCCGCGCACTTCGACATCGGCTGCGTGTCGAGTCCGTCACGCACGACAGCGACGGGGTCGTCACGATCTCCATGACGGGTCGACACCTGGACCGCTACCCCGGCAGAGGCGGACAGTTCTTCGAGTGGCGCTTCCTGACTCGGGACTGGTGGTGGCAGGCACATCCCTACTCACTGTCGGCCGCACCCGATGGCCGGCACCTGCAGATCACGGTCAAGGCCTTGGGCGACCAGAGTGCGGCCCTGGCCCACCTGCGACCCGGCACCCGGGTGGTGGCCGAAGGCCCCTACGGCGTGTTCCACCCCTCCAGGACTGCCCGCGGTCCGCTGGTTGCGCTGGCTGCAGGAGTCGGCGTGGCACCGGTCAAGGCACTCCTGGACGATGTCCCGGCCGGCCGGGACGTGGTGGTCATCTACCGGGTTGTGCGGCTGGATCCGGGTGCGGTTGCCATGCGGGAAGAAGTGGAACGTCTTGTCGCGGAACGAGGCTGGCAGCTGCACTACCTCACGGGCGAGATCGACGAATGCGTGATGGATGGGGCCCGACTGACGTCGTTCGCTCCACGCCTGGCGGAGGCCGACGTGTTCGTATGCGGGCCCGAGCGGTTCATCAAGAAGGTTCTCGCAGCAGCAGCCACTGTCGGAGTGCCAAAAGATCGGATCCATCACGAACTCTTCGTCTTCTGAACGGTGCGACCAGCGAGTAGGAGTGATCACAATGATGCGGGCAATTCTGATAGGGGCAGGCACCCTGGTAGGTGTCTCCGCGGCCCTCGCCTATACGCCGGGGAGTTTCTCCGCCACGACGGCCCAGGTTGCTGTCGGAGAGCCAGTCGTTTCACCGAGCGCAACCACATCGTCGAAACCTTCGGACACATCGAACCCCTCCGCGGTGGGTACGTTCACCGGTCCCGTCGCCGAGACCCGGTACGGTCCGGTGCAAGTCGCCATCACTGTGGCCGGCGGCAAAATCGTCGACGCCTCCGCAGTCGCGGCCCCGAGCGCCGATGCCAAGTCCGCCGACATCTCCCAACAGGCCATCCCCCAACTGCGGGAGGCAACCCTCGCCGCCCAGTCAGCCGAGGTTGCCGCGGTGAGCGGGGCCACCTTCACCTCGACCGGCTGGCGAACCTCGCTTCAAGCGGCCCTTGCACAGGCGGGGCTATGACGATGGTCGAGGGTGTGCGGGCGGCTCCCCTCAGGGGATGGCAACGCCGCTGCCACGCCGAATCGGTGTGGAGCACTGTGGTCACCGTTGACGTGCGTGGCCCCGAGCTGCCCGGCGACCGTGTGTCAGAGCTGTTTACCGCCGCCGCAGCGTTTACCCACCAGGTTGACCGCTGGTTCTCGACGTTCCGCTCCGATTCCGCCATCTGCGCGCTTCGAGCCGGCCGGTTGACGACAGGCACGGCTCCGGACGCTGTTCAGTCGGTGCTGGCCCATTGCCACCAAGCGCGAGCCATCACCGCAGGAGCCTTTGACCCCTGGGCGATGCCTGGCGGTCTCGATCCCTCGGGGCTAGTCAAGGGCTGGGCGGCAGACGAGATCGCCTCGATGGCCCTCGACGCCGGATTCCCGAACGTGTGCGTGAATGCGGGCGGCGATATCGCGTGCCGCGGCGAGCAGTCCTTCGGTCAGCCATGGTCCGTGGGCGTCGCGCATCCAGGTCGTCGCGATCAGATCGTCGCCACAGCATCGTTGCGGGACATGGGAATGGCCACCTCCGGGCGCTACGAACGCGGCGACCACATCGTCGACCCTCGATCGGGGCAACCGGCGATGGCCCTCGACTCCGCGACTGTGATCGGCCCTGACTGCGGTCTTGCCGATGCGCTGGCGACCGCTCTTGTGGTCCGTGGCCCGTCGGGCGTCGAGTACTTCCAGTCGTTACCCGGCTGGTCGGGATACCTGATCAGCGGCGAGCGGGTCCAGATGTTCGGACCCGCCTTCGTCGCCGACTGACCCCGCGAAGACTTCCGACGCACCTGCGGGTTCCGAAGCACCTTCGGGCGCCGAGATCTCGCGGGCCACATAGGCACACGCCATCTCGCCGCGCAATCGCACGAGCAGGGCCCAACCCAACAACAGCATCCCCGCAGTAGCGAGATAGGGCTGAACCGGAGCGAAGAACTTCACCGCGCCAGTAGCGCCCAGCGCCAGCAGTACGAGTTTGTTGCAGACGGGACATCCGATCGCGAAGAAACTCAGCGCTCCACCGATCATGCCCCCGCGAGCCGGACGATCGTTGGCGCCGACCGGGAGCCGCGACGGACCCGTGATCCTCACGTAGGTGGCCATCAACAAACCCGCAAGGATGCTGGTCACCAGCAAGACGCCCATTGACCAGGACGTCGGCGGAATGGTCCTACCGAAGAACGGGCTCGGGATGACTGCTGTGGAGAGTCCCATCGCCGCGAAAGTCGCGAGGGACGCCAGGATCGCGGTTAGCCATCGACGCATCGGCCACTTGAGGAGCGGCATCAGTAGGCACATGGCTGCGCCCCATCGAACTGTCGACTTGCCCGCGGTAGCGCGAGTCCCCGTGTTCGCATCTGCGCGGCCAGATGACCGCACCCTGCCTCTGCCATGTCGCTGTCCTCATTCCTCAGCAGCGGAAGAAACCTTGATCCTCCGCGGAGACCGGGAGATGGTCGTGGTTCTACTCGTCTGCAATATACCCCACGGGGTATATTGCAGACGAGTAGAACGGGAAACCGGAGTCGACCGGGCGCGGCAACGAGTCATACCGGAGGTGTGGGCGACTTCCGTGTCCGCCCTATGCGGAGCCGGCGTCGCGGACGAGTGCTGCAATCAACTCCTTCACCCCGTCGCCGGAAGGTCGGGGCTCGAGGATCGCCTGATCCTGGTGGCTACGCCCCAAGGCATACAGCTGCTCGTCGCGCTGGGCGAGCACGAGGTCTTTGCTGTCACCGGCGGTTTCAACGCTGCCGTCCGTCGTGTACTCGGTCATTGTCACCAGCGCCGTTCGCTCGGCCCCGGCCAGCAGGTCCTCAACGGGGGGCAGCTCATCGGTATCCGCTTCTTTGCCATCCGGAAGCCAATCGGCCAACCGCTCAATGGCATCTTCTGTCGTGTACAGGCCCAACTCGTGAACTCCGAGAGCATCGATGCGTATCTCCAGCGCGATCCCCTCGGCCTGCGGCAGAAGAAGAACCCGCCAGGGTTCACCCGGTTTGGTACCCGTGACCCGGGCATCCAGCACACTGTCCGCGCGTTGCTGGAACGCCAACGCGATCCCCAGATCTCCCCTCACCTGCAGTCGACCGCCAGCGGTGGCGACCAGAAGCTGCCTTGCGGCCAAGGAGCGCACCGCCTCGGCCAAGACCTCGTCCGAGGGCCGTACCTCAAGGAAGTCGACCACCGCGTCGACCGCGGTCAGCTCCGCCAGCGTGTAGGCACCGAGGGCCACCGGTCCGGTATCCACCAACTCGACGACCGCCGTGATCAAACCCTCGGGTACCGATAATTGCGGTTGCGGTGTCGCTGCGGCGTTGGCGCTGCCGCCGGCTGGCACTCCGACGATCGGATCGCTCGTGTTGCCGCTTGTCATTTCTCCTCCGGGGTGGTCGTCGGTGAGGCGTTCTCGGGAACTTCCGGTGCTCGGGCAGACGGAATGTCCAGCGGCGGAGCACTTCGGGCAGTGGCCTTCAGCACGGCCGCCGCCACGCTGGCCGGCGTCTCGGATACCCACACGTCGGAGTTGCCGAACAGACCGCGACCGGCGCGACCCTTCAGCGTCTTGCCCACCTCGGCAACCGGGTCATCTCGATCGGGCGGTGGGAACAGGTGCGCGAGATCCCCCGACACAGCGGTGGTGTCGTCGGAGTCCTCGAGGTGGTGAAGGGTGGCCCGAAGTGACTCCGCCACGTTGTCGGCCACCGAGGTGGTCGCTGCCAGCGCGGGCGAGAGGTAGAGGGGTCGACGCTCGGTGGTCTTGGACAATCCCCACGGCCCAACATTGCTCCTGGTGATGCGGTAGACGACGTAGTCCATCAGATGTCGGATATCCGACATCGTCGGGAACTTCTTCTTGCCCATCGCGGCAGGGGTCTTCTCCAGTTGCACCCAGGTGCCGACCGCCGTGCGACCGTGGAGCTTCTCCCGCACGACCGGACCCCGCATACCGATATCGGGGTAGGTCTTCTTATCGATGGTGCGGTGGTGGCTGGAAAGCCGCTCGTGGCTGACGTTCTCGAACCGCCAGGCCTCGTACAGATTCGGGTCGTCGACGAGGACATGTCCCCCGCACAGAACGTCCCGCAATTGCGGGACCTGAAGCCCATGGTCCTCCAGATCGACGATGATGGCCGCCTCTTCCGGACTGAGCCGATCAGCGGCCTGAACCAGTCCTTTGCGGTAACTGCCCACCTTCGCCGTGATCTGGATGAGCAGGCGCACCCGGGTACGCACAACCCCCGTCTGCTGCTGGGTCAGGGGGGCTGCGACGGTCACATTCTCAGGGGTCACCGGCATATTCAACACCAATCAGAGCCGCTGGGCCACGGAAGACAGATCAGCCGACACGGCCCCCGCGGTTGATCTGGTCGCACTGCAGACCGGAGACCGTCACGACTCCTTGCGACCGCGGTGTGAATGGCGATGGAGCGGCTTCGCAATCGGAGCCGTGTAGCCCACGAACTGCCTGTGCACCGGGTCGCCCAACTTCGCGAGCACATCGGAGAGGGCTCGGGCCAGGCTCGCCATCTCTTCCGGCGCCTCGCATTTGAGGATCCGCGCCCATAGAAGATCGGCGAGGGCGGGCAGCGAGGGCTCCTCGGGCGGGTCAGGTCGGGGGGCGGACGGCGGAAGGGCGCGCAGTCGACTGACGCGTGCGGGTTCGCCCACGTCGTCGAGTGTCATGTTCGTGCTCCCTTTGGCGTCACGCTGTGCTTAGATCTTCCACCCTCCCTGGGTGTCATTGTGCTCACTCAGCGTGATTGATGCAATCGGGTGAACGGACTAGGCCGACTGGCGGAAGCAGCGCCGAAGCCCTCACATTCCGCAGGTAATCAGGGCGTAGAACGCCGTGGTATCCGAAGGTCGGCCACCAATCCTGCCCGCCTGATCCTGACCGCCGCCGGCAGTACGGAATCCGACTGGGACCCATTGATCAGCACACCCGTGACCACTGCCACGTCGACGGCCTCCGGAGTCGACATCGCCTCGACGAGGGCCCACACGTCGTCCAGGATCAGCCCGGCTACCCACGTCGCTAGCGCGAGCGGATCAAGCCGGAAGAAATGTGCGTCCGCGCGCAGCAGCCGTTGACGTACCAGCGACTGCTCGGCGTCAAGCGGGTCGATGGGCGACTCCGACGCCAGCGGATCGTCAGCGGCGTCGGAGGCCCAGGAGGCCGCCGCGATCAAGGATCCACAGGCCGACGTCGGTCGAGTCCGACCGTGCCGCATCACCTGCCCGTACGAGCCGTCCTCCAACAGGCCCACGTGCGGCATCGCGAAGACCACCACCTGGGGTCTGCGGGCAACCTCGGGCACATGATCGAGCACGGCGCGCATTCCTGTGGCGCCGGCTAAGGGCAGTGCTGACAGGCTGCTGAAGTCGAAGGCGTTATCCCAGTGAGCCCGCACCCCAGCACGTAGGTCCGCCACGATCTCGTCGCGGCACGAGGCGGTGACCGCCAACGCCTCACCCCGATGGAACCCCTGCCCCTCCAGCCAGCTCGATGCCAGTTCGAGGAACTCAGCCAAGGGCAGCACCTCCGGCGGACTTCCCTCGTCTCGCGGAGCAACCGGGTCGGCGGAAACGTTCACATGTGAACTCTAGACATCCGGCCGCCGCATTCTCCTAGGCTGCGGGCATGAGAGCTCGCCTTATCGACGCGAAGTCGACCTCGACCTTCACCCTCGCGGATGCACAGTCCTGGACCGACTCAACACCCTTCGGATGGATTGAGATCGAGGCCGACGGTCCCAATGACACCGAAGCGCGGGACATGCTCTCCGCCCTGGGCTTCACGTCGGTAGCCGTGACCTATGCCATGCGGTCCAACGTCTCCGGTATGTTCCGCCGCTATGGTGATGCGCTCGTCGGCACGACCTGGCTGGCAGCCCTGCCATCACAGATACCGTCGAACATCAACTTCGCCTGGGATGCCCACCGGATGGTGACGATCAGATTCGGCTGCCAACAGGAGATGGACGCTGTGGTGGAGCAGGCGACGGGCAGTGCTGCGAGCCTGTTCAGCGAACCGTCCTCCGCACCTCCGATCATCCTGCACATGGTGCTGGCCGGGCTCGACAGGCAACTCACCGCATTGGAGTTGCAGGTCGCCGAAGTGGACGAGGACATCGTCGAGAAGGTTGAGCCTTCCCAACTGACCACACTTCGAGCGGTCCGGACGAACACGACCCCGCTCGCCCAGAGATTCCCGGGGTACTCCGACGCCCTCAACACCGCACTCATCACGCCCGCGACACTGGCTAACATCGACTCTGCCGGCATCGAGCACCTACAGTCCTATGCCACTCACGTACAGGACACGGTCTCGCGCATCGGTGACCTGGTGGATGCGATGCACAACGCGCTGCAGGACTACCAAACCGAGGTCGGCAACCACCAGGGCGATCGGATCAACCAACTGACGATCGTGTCCATCCTCTTTCTGCCCGTGACGTTTCTCACCGGCTACTTCGGCATGAACTTCCAGTGGCTGGACAACGAGTTGATGTCCCTCGGCAGCTGGCTGCTGCTGGGTGTGCTGGTTCCCATCCTGGTCGTCATCGTGTCGGCGGTGGTACTGGCCCGACGGGGCTACCTCGCGTCCATATTCGGATCCCGGACGCGTCGGTCTCCGACGTCAGATGCGGCCGTCGGTTCGGTTCCGCATCCACGGACCACCGGAGCGAAACCCCAGGGGTCATCCGTCAACGATGCCTGACGGCTTCTGCAACGAGCATGCGAACGGGAATCGGAGTCGCTTGCCTCACACCGGCCCATAGGCGGAATGCAGGTACCAAAGGCGACGGTTAGGCTTGGACAACGGCCAACCCCCTACTACGAGGAAAGAGCGAATGTCCCTGATCAACACCGAAGTGAAGCCTTTCAAAGCCACCGCCTTCCAGCAGGGCGAGTTCATCGACGTTACCGATGACGACCTGCGTGGCCGGTGGTCGGTGGTGTTCTTCTACCCCGCGGACTTCACCTTTGTGTGCCCGACCGAACTGGGTGACCTTGCCGATAACTACGCGGAGTTCCGGGAACTCGGCGTTGAGATCTACGGAGTGTCTACGGACTCGCACTTCACCCACAAGGCCTGGCACGACACGTCCGACACCATCAGCAAGATCGAGTTCCCGCTCGTCGGGGATCCGACCGGGGTCATCACCCGGAACTTCGACGTGATGATCGAAGAGGACGGGATGGCGGATCGCGGCACCTTCGTGATCGACCCGGACGGCAAGATCCAACTGGTCGAGATCAACGCGGGTGGCATCGGACGCAACGCTGTGGAACTTCTCCGCAAGGTTCGGGCAGCGCAGTACGTGGCCGCCCACCCGAACGAGGTGTGCCCGGCTAAGTGGGAAGAGGGCGACGACACCCTCGCACCCTCCCTCGATCTGGTCGGCAAGATCTAACACTCGGTTCGCGGCGTCGGGGTCCGCCAGTCTCGGGCCCCGACGCAGCACGCTTTTTCGTCACTTCCCCGCAGGACCGCGAATACCAGGAGTCCGCCATGCTTGACGCCGCCCTCGCAGCGCAACTGACCACCCACCTGGAGAAGGTTTCCCAGCCCGTTGTGCTGCTCGCCTCCCTGGACGACAGCCCCAAGTCGACCGAGATGAGGGAGCTACTCGAGCAGATCGCGGGGATGTCGGCCCGCATCACCTTCGACGACGGCGGGGTGGCCGATCGCCGACCCTCGTTCCAGATCAACCGGCTAGGCACCGACATCGGAGTGACGTTCGCGGGAATCCCGCTCGGCCACGAGTTCACTTCTTTCGTGCTGGCGCTCCTCCAGGTGGGCGGCCACCCGTCGACCGCCGCCCCGGAACTGCTCGATCAGGTCCGCGCCCTCGAGGGCGACTTCGAGTTCGAGACGTACTTCTCGCTGTCCTGCCAGAACTGCCCGGACGT
>CAZKVQ010000071.1:0-10465 GCA_964556255.1 uncultured Actinomycetes bacterium | reverse complement strand
GGTACGGCGTCTCGATGAAGCCGAACGGGTTGACCCGCGCGTACACCGACAGCGAGCCGATCAGGCCGATGTTCGGGCCTTCCGGGGTCTCGATCGGGCACATCCGGCCGTAGTGCGACGGGTGGACGTCACGCACCTCGAAGCCGGCGCGCTCCCGGGAGAGGCCTCCGGGGCCGAGCGCGGAGAGGCGTCGCTTGTGGGTCAGACCGGCGAGCGGGTTGGTCTGGTCCATGAACTGGCTCAACTGGCTGGTTCCGAAGAACTCCTTCAGCGAGGCCACGACCGGGCGGATGTTGATCAGGCTCTGCGGCGTGATCGCCTCGACGTCCTGGGTCGTCATCCGCTCGCGCACCTGACGCTCCATCCGCGACAGACCCGTGCGGATCTGGTTCTGGATGAGTTCGCCCACGGTTCGCAGCCGGCGGTTACCGAAGTGGTCGATGTCGTCGGTCTCGACGGGAACCTCGCCGCGCGGAGAATCCATCTCGGTATCGCCGTTGTGCAGGCGCACGAGGTACTCCACCGTCGCCACGATGTCCTCGAGGGTCAGCGTGCTGGTCTCCAGCGGGACATCCTGACCGAGCTTCTTGTTGATGTTGTAGCGACCCGCCTTGGCCAGGTCGGAGCGGCGACCGTTCATGTAGAGGTCGTTGAGCAGCTTGCGCCCGGCCTCGGCGGTCGGCGGCTCACCCGGACGGAGCTTGCGGTAGATGTCGGTCAGCGCCTCTTCCTGGGTGCTGATCGGATCCTTCGCGGCCTCGTCCTTCTCCATGGTCAGCACCATCGAGGGGTAATGCCCGAAGCGCTCGCGGATCTCCTCGTTGGTCATTCCGAGGGCCTTCAGCAGCACCGTGACGGACTGCTTGCGCTTGCGGTCGACACGCACGCCGACCATGTCCTTCTTGTCGATCTCGAATTCGAGCCAGGCACCCCGGCTGGGGATGATCTTGGCGACGAAGTTGTCCTTGTCGGTGGTCTTGTCCTTGCTGTCCCGCTCGAAGTAGACGCCGGGTGAGCGAACCAGCTGGGAAACGACGACGCGCTCGGTGCCGTTGATGATGAACGTCGCCTTGTCGGTCATCAGGGGGAAATCACCCATGAAGACTGTCTGGGACTTGATCTCGCCGGTCTCGTTGTTCATGAACTCGGCGGTGACGAACAGCGGCTTGGAGTAGGTGGAATCCTTCTCCCGGCACTGCTCCTCGGTGTACTTGGGCTCCTCGAACCGGTGATCCCGGAACGACAACGACATGGTCCCGTTGTTGTCCTCGATCGGGCCGATCTCGGCGAAGATCTCCTCCAGACCCGAGGCGGTCGGGACATCCTTGTCGCCGGCCTCGAGCGCGTTCTCGACGCGCTCCTGCCATTCGCTCTCGCCCAGCAGCCAGTGGAACGACTGGCGCTGGAGGTCTAGTAGATCGGGGACTTCGAGGGGCTCGCGGATCTTTGCGAAGGTCACGCGGTCTGTGCTGGGGGCGGGGCGGGCGGCCAAGAGGGGTCCTTCCACAGGCTCGGAACTCTCAACTGCGCTCGTCAGGCACCACGATCACACCTTGGCAAGAAGCGTCGGCGTGTGGGCATGGCAGTTTGACGGGGCGCAAAGGTCAAATATAGCCGACCCATTTCATCACCGCGACGGGGGGTGGGTCGAAACGATGAATATAGGCCGACGTACCGGGGTGTAGTCAAGCGAACACGCACAAATTGTGGATCAGCAGCACCAACTGCCGGCCCCCGGACGCCCCGAGGGCCCATCCCGGATCACGGGATGGGCCCTCGGGGCGGCGTCCGCCGGACGAGCTTCGGACCGGCGGGACAGCGAACGTGCGGTGACTACTTGACGCTGACGGTGGCGCCGGCGGCCTCGAGGGCCTCCTTGGCCTTGTCGGCAGCTTCCTTGTTGGCCTTCTCCAGCACCGGCTTCGGGGCACCCTCGACCAGATCCTTGGCCTCCTTGAGGCCCAGGCTGGTGAGCGCGCGCACCTCCTTGATGACCTGGATCTTCTTGTCGCCGGCAGCCTCGAGGATGACGTCGAACTCGTCCTTCTCCTCAGCGGCGGCCTCGCCACCGGCGGCACCGCCGGCCGCGGGGGCGGCAGCAACAGCGACCGGGGCGGCCGCGGTGACCTCGAAGGTCTCCTCGAACTTCTTCACGAACTCGCTGAGCTCGATGAGGGTCATTTCCTTGAACGCGTCAAGCAGTTCATCAGTGGACAGCTTCGCCATGGTGGCGGTTTCCTTTCTCGGTGTGCTCGCTGGCCGCGGGTGCGACCGGCGCGTCGTGGTGTGGGCTATTCGCCCTGGTCGGCCGCGGCGGGCGCCTCGGCTTCGGGAGCGGCATCGGCGGTCGCCTCAGCCTCGGGAGCAGCGTCGGAACCCTCGGTCGCCTCTTCGGCCACCGGGCCTTCTGCTTCCACCTTCGCTCGCAGGGCGTCGACCGCACGGGCCGCCTGCGACAGAGGTGCTGCGAACAGCGACACAGCGTTCTGCGTGGATGCCTTCATGGCACCGGCCAACTTGGCCAGCAGAACCTCGCGGGACTCCAGGTCCGCGAGCTTGGACACCTCTTCGGCGGTCAGGACCTTGCCGTCCATCACACCGCCCTTGATGACCAGGGCTGGATTCGCCTTGGCGAAGGTGCGCAGACCCTTGGCGGCCTCGACCGGATCGCCATCGACGAACGCGAGCGCGCTCGGTCCCGACAGCAGATCGTCGATGCCCTCGACGCCGGCCTCGCGGGCGGCGATCTTGGTCAGCGTGTTCTTCACCACGGCATAGGAGGCATTGCCGCTCAGCGAACGACGAAGCTCCTTCAGTTGGGCCACACTCAGCCCGCGGTACTCGGTCAGGACAGTTGCGGATGAGTTGCGGAGCGACTCCGCAATCTCCGCGACCGCCGTCGCCTTGTTATCCCGCGCCATGGGACTCCTTCCGTTGTGGGCCACCGGGTCGGTCCGGACAACGAAGAAGCCCCGGCGCAGATGAGCCGGGGCAGATACCGCTCAGCGGGAGCGGAAGCACTGACATCACCTGCGCAGGCGCCCCATTCGAGGCCTTCGCGCAACGACAAGGCGTCACGACCGGCGGTCTTTGGCTAGTGAAAGCATAGGCCCCGGTTGCGCGCGTACACGCACCGGGGCCCAGCGGCTAGGTCAGAGGAGCCTGACGCTCTTGGCGCTACTCGTCCGCGCCCACGACGCGGCTGGGCTCCAACGGAATCCCCGGGCCCATCGTGGTGGAGATCGTGGCCCGCTTGATGTACCGACCCTTGGCGCTCGATGGCTTCAGCCGCAGCACCTCATCGAGCGCGGCACGGTAGTTGTCCAGCAGGGCCTCCGCCGAGAACGACGCCTTGCCGATGATGAATTGCAGATTGGAGTGCTTGTCCACCCGGAACTCGATCTTGCCGCCCTTGATCTCCGAGACGGCCTTCGCCGGGTCCATGGTCACCGTGCCGGTCTTCGGGTTCGGCATAAGTCCACGCGGGCCCAGCACGCGGCCGAGTTGACCCACCTTGCCCATCTGGTCGGGAGTCGCGACAACGGCGTCGAAGTCGGTCCAACCGCCCTTGATCCGTTCCACGAGGTCATCGCTGCCGACGTAGTCGGCACCGGCCGCCTCGGCGGCCTCGGCCTTGTCACCGGTGGCGAACACCAGCACCCGCGAGGTCTTGCCGGTGCCGTTGGGCAGGTTCACGGTGCCGCGGACCATCTGATCCGCCTTGCGGGGATCGACGCCGAGCCGGAAGGCCACCTCTACGGTCTGGTCGAACTTCCCGGTCGGGTAGGTCTTGATCATCTCGATGGCCTCTTGGGCCGGGTAGAGACGGTTATGGTCGATCTTCTCGGCTGCCTCGCGGTAGCTCTTGCCGTGTGCCATGTCAATTCCTCTTCCTCGCCGACGACGGTGTCGACGATGTGGTCGAGCGGCTCGCGTTCGCGAACCTCCCACGGCCCCGGCACCGGTCGGTACCGGGGGTAACGCTGGTCGTGCTAGGGGTCTGACTGGGTGCTGCGGGTCCTGCTCAGTCGACGACCGTGACACCCATCGAGCGGGCGGTGCCCTCGACGATCTTCATCGCGGCGTCGACGTCGTTGGCGTTCAGGTCGGGCATCTTCAGTTCGGCGATCTCGCGCACCTGCGCCTTGGTGATCTTGGCGACCGGCTTCAGCGGATTCGCGGCGCCCTTATCGACGCCGGCCGCCTTCAGCACCAACTTGGCGGCGGGTGGTGTCTTGGTGATGAACGAGAACGACCGATCCTCGTAGACGGTGATCTCCACTGGGACCACCTGGCCGCGCTGCGACTCGGTGGCCGCGTTGTAGGCCTTGCAGAACTCCATGATGTTGACACCGTGCTGACCGAGCGCAGGACCAACCGGCGGGGCTGGGTTGGCCGCACCCGCCTGGATCTGCAACTTGATCAGGCCGGCGACCTTCTTCTTGGGGGCCATTGCTATTCCTGTTCCTAGTTCTTCTGGATCTGGCTGAAGCTGAGTTCGACCGGGGTCTCCCGGCCGAAGATCTCCACGAGGCCGGTGACCTTCTGGGCGTCCAGATTGATCTCCGACACGGTGGCGTGCAGGGTGGCGAACGGTCCATCGATGACCGTCACGGAGTCGCCGACGGTGACGTCGATCTCGGTCACTTCGGTTGGGCTGGCGGCGGTCGGGGCCGTCGAACCGCCAACGGTCGCGGGTGCTGCGGCCGGTTCGGGCGCCAACATCTTCTCGACCTCGGACAGTGACAGCGGCACCGGGGCGCTGCCGTGACCGACGAAGCCGGTGACCCCGGGCGTATGCCGGACTGCGCCCCAGGACTCGTCGGTCAGGTACATGCGAACGAGCACGTATCCGGGGTACTTGTTGCGCTTGACCTGCTTGCGCTGCCCCTGCTTGATCTCGGTCACTTCCTCGACCGGAACCTCAACCTGGAAGATGTCGTCCTCCAGATGCATGGAGGTCACCCGTGACTCGAGGTTCGTCCGCACCCGGTTCTCGTATCCCGAGTAGGAATGGATGACGTACCAGTCGCCGGGAGCCTCCAGCAGAGTGCGACGGAACTCCTCGAGCGGGTCCTCCTCACCCTCCTCGTCCGCGTCCGGCAGTGGCACCTCGGCATCGGCGAGCGCCTCGACCTCGGCGAGCTCGACCAGTTCGGCTTCGACCTCGTCGGGCGCGGCCGCCGACTCGTTCTCCCCGATCGCCTCGACCACCTGTGCGGCGGCATCGGTTGTGGAGACGAACTCATCCGCCGCTGCAGCCTGCTCGGCGCTCTCCGCCACAACATCCGGGGTCTCGTCGACATCCGGGCTCTCGTCGATGGCGGACGTGTCGACGTGCTCGGGTGTGGAGTGAATGTCGGACACTGTCGTCCTTCCTGGGGCTCGATCGTTCACGTTGGTAGGTGTGGGCTGTGATACTGCGCTGTCGGTGCTACTGGCCGAAGACGAAGAACACCGCCTTGGCGAATGCGAAGTCGTATGCCGCCAGGATCAGCGCCATGATGACCACGAACACCAGGACAACCCCGGTATAGGAGATCAACTCCGACCTCGTCGGCCAGATGACCTTGCGGAGCTCCGCGATCACCTGGCGTAGGAAGAGTCGGAACCGGGCAATCAGTCCCGGTTTGTCCGCCTTGGCCTTCTTCTTGGCCTGCTTGTTGACCGCCTTGCCATCGCCCTTGCGTGCTTTGTCGACGTCGCCCGAGCCCCGCTTGCTGCTCGACTTCTCCACGGCCGAGGATGTCCCGCCGTCGTCCGCCGCGCCCTGCTGATCCCCCCGGTCGGAGGCATCGGACGACTGGGCGTCGTCGTCTTCGCTCACTCGAACCTCCGTTGGGCCGGCCATAGCCGGTGGGATCAAACCCCGACGGTCGCCGGGGCGGTGCAGGTCGCTTCGCAGGGTCGGAGGGACTTGAACCCACAACCCCCGGTTTTGGAGACCGGTGCTCTGCCAATTGAGCTACGACCCTACGGAACCAGCGGACCGTTCACATACCCGCCACAAGGCAGGCTCGCGCACGGCACCGAAGGCACCGCCGACAAGAATACGGTAACTGCGCGGGGCGACGGACACCCGGGGCCGCGCCTCGCCCGGGCGCATCGGCAACAATGTGACCATGCCGAGAGACAAGCGCGTATCCGCCCGTATCTCCGCCATCGCAGAGTCGGCCACCTTGGCCGTCGACGCGAAGGCCAAGGCCCTCAAGGCCGCCGGTCGCCCCGTGATCGGGTTCGGTGCGGGTGAGCCCGACTTCCCGACACCCGACTACATCGTCGAGGCGGCCGTGAAGGCCTGCTCGGACCCCGCCATGCACCGATACACGCCTGCGGGCGGGCTTCCTGCGCTCAAGTCCGCCATCGTCACCAAAACGGCCCGGGACTCCGGATACGTCGTTGAGGCCAACCAGGTTCTCGTGACGAACGGCGGCAAGCAGGCCCTCTACAACGCTTTCGCGGCCCTTCTGGATCCGGGTGACGAGGTACTGTTGCCGGCGCCCTACTGGACTACCTACCCGGAGTCGATCCAACTGGCAGGCGGGGTTCCGACCGTCGTCATGACGGACGTGGCCAGTGGCTATCTCGCCACCGTCGAGCAGCTCGAGGCGGCCACCACCGACGCGACGAAAGCACTCGTGTTCGTCTCACCGTCGAACCCCACCGGAGCGGTGTATCCGCCGGAACAGGTGGCTGAGATCGGCCGTTGGGCCGCGGAGCGTGGCATCTGGGTTGTCACGGATGAGATCTACGAGCATCTGGTCTACGGGGACGCCTCGTTCACCTCGATGCCCGAGTTGGTGCCGGAACTGGCCGACCGTTGCATCGTCGTCAACGGCGTCGCCAAGACGTATGCCATGACCGGCTGGCGGGTCGGCTGGCTGATCGCCCCGCCCGACATCACCAAGGCGGCGACGAACTTGCAGTCCCACGCCACGTCCAACGTGGCGAATGTGTCGCAGGCGGCCGCACTCGCGGCCGTATCAGGCGACCTGTCGGCAGTTGCGACCATGCGCACAGCCTTCGATCGGCGGCGACGGCGGATCGTGGAACTGCTGAATGCGATCCCCGGGGTGACCTGCCCGGAGCCGCTGGGCGCGTTCTATGCCTACCCCAGTGTCAAGGATGTGCTGGGTCGCGAGATCCGGGGCCGAGTGCCCACCACGTCGACCGATCTGGCCGGAATCATCCTGGACGAGGCCGAAGTGGCGGTCGTGCCCGGTGAGGCCTTCGGCACGCCGGGATACCTTCGATTCTCCTACGCCCTCAGCGACGCCGACCTGGAAGAAGGCGTGGGTCGAATAGCCTCCCTGCTCTCCGAGTAGATCGACCGCGAGGTAGTTCAACCGCGAGCAGGGGCCGGTCAGCGGGCGCTAGAGCGAGCAGCCCACCAGGATCGGTTCGGGCAGCAAATCGATCTCGAACTCCGCCACCACCCCGTCACGAACAGCACGGGCGAGTTCCAGCATGTCGAGTGCGTTGGCACCACCACGGTTGGTCAATGCGAGGGTGTGCTTGCCGCTCAGCGACGCGGGCGCACCCGGGCGAACCCGGTATCCCTTGCTGAAGCCGGCATGCTCGATGAGCCAGGCCGCACTGGTTTTGACCGCTCCCAGCGGGGCCGGGTATCGGGGCGCCTCGACGGGCAGGATGTCCGCTGCCGCTGCTGCGGACATCACGGGATTGGTGAAGAAGGATCCGGCGCTCCAAGTGTCGTGGTCAGCATCGTCGAGGACCATCCCCTTCGCCCGCCGCAGCGACAACACCGCTCCGGCGACCTCCTCGATGGCCGCCACCGCACCCACGTCCACCCCGATCGTCCGCGCGAGTTCCGAGTAACGCACCGGCGCCGAGGACTCCCGTCGGGGCAGCTCGAACGTCACCTCCAGGATCAGGTAACGCTGCGGGTCGGATTTGAAGATGCTGCTGCGGTACCCGAAGCCGCATTGGTCGGCCGTCAGCCTGACCTCCGTGCCGAGGCGGCGATCGAAGGCACGGACCGTGCGAATCGTGTCGGCCACCTCGGCCCCGTACGCCCCGACGTTCTGGAACGGGGTCGCTCCGACCGCACCCGGGATACCGGAGAGCGCCTCCACGCCAGCGCGCGACTCGGACACCATCGACGTGACGAACCCCGACCAGGATTCGCCGGCGGCCACCGTCACCAGATCGCCCGCCGTCTCCCACCCCTCGCTCCGCACGAGCACGACGCGTCCTTCGAAACCCACGTCGGAGATCAGCAGGTTGCTGCCACCCCCCAGCAGCAGCACCGGCACTCGGGCTGCGTCCGCGTCCCCGACCGCCTCGATCAGCGCTGCCTCCGAGTCCGCCACCACAACGTCGGCACAGGGCCCCCCGACACGCAGGGTCGTCAATTCCGACAGCAGCATCGTCCGAATGTCCTGGGTCTCGGCCTCAGGCCGGCAACTTGACCACCGCGGTGGCATGGCCCAGTACGGACACTCCGTCCGCGCTGGCCTGCAGGTCGAGCCGTACCCGGTCGCCATCCAGTAGTTCGGCAACCGTGGCGGTGACGTCGATGTGGGTACCGTGATCGTCGTCGGGAACGACCACCGGCTTGGTGAACCTGACGCTGAAGGACTCCACCAGCCCAGGGTCACCCACCCAATCGGTCACGACCCGACCCGCTTCGGCCATCGTGAACATGCCGTGCGCGATGACATCCGGCAGTCCCACCATCTTTGCCAGCCGCGAGTTCCAATGGATCACGTTGAAATCGCCGGAGGCCCCGCAGTACATCACCAGGTTCATTCGCTGGACACCGAATCGGCCGGTGGCAACTTCCTGGCCCACCTCGAGAGGTTCACCCGTGTAGGTCATGACTCCTCCTGCGGTGCGGTTCCGCGTGAGACCAGCACGGAGCGGGTGGTGACGACTCGCTCGCCGGCGACGGTCTCGACGTCCGCCCTCGTCACCAGGAACTCGTTGCGACCGGCGATGGAGATGCTCTCCAAGGAGGCCTTGACCACTACCTCGTCGCCCGCCACCAGCGGGCGCGCGTACTCGAAACTCTGCTCACCATGCACGATGCGCGAGTAGTCCACACCCAGTTCGGGGTCGAACATGGCTCCTGCCATCGCCTTGATGGTCAGAACGAAAGGGAAGGTCGGCGGCGCGATGAGGTCCGGATAACCGTTCGCCCGCGCGACCTCCAGATCGTGGTAGTTCGGGTTTGAGTCGCCGATGGCGGTGGCGAACTCACGCACCTTCTCGCGCCCCACCAGATACGGCTCAGTGGTCGGGTAACGCTTGCCGACCAGCTCTGCATTGAGCCCCATCTACATGCCGCCGATCTGACCGCCCGTGACCGGAATGGTCACGCCCGACACGTAGTCGGAGTCGGACGATGCCAGGAACGCGTGCACACCCGCGATCTCTTCCGGCGCGCCGAAGCGCCCGAGCGAGATCATCATCCGTGCCATCTGCCGCATCTCCTCTGGAACGCCCGCTGTCTCACCGGGCTTCTTCGCCGCCGTCATCCGGGTCTCGATGAAGCCGGGTGCGACGGCGTTGACGTTGATGCCGAACGGCCCGAGTTCGCGGGCAAGGGTCTTGGTGACGGCGATCAGACCGCCCTTGGCCGCCGTGTAGTTGACCTGCCCGGGATTGCCCATGATCGCGGCAACCGAGGAGGTGAAGACGATCTTGCGGTTGTGGGCGGGACGACCTTCGCTGCCGATCTCGGCTTTCGCCGCGTCGCGCATCACCGGTACCACCGCTCGTGACGTGTGGAAGGCGGTCCGCAGGTTGGCATCGAGGACGAAGTCGAACATCTCGTCGTCCATCAGGTGGAACATCTTGTCGCGGGTTGCCCCGGCGTTGTTGATCAGGATGTCAACGGTGCCGAAGTGCTCGATGGTGCTGGCGACCAGGCGTTCCGCTTCGGCGAAGTCGACGGTGTTCGCCACGCAGGCGACAGCGGTACCGCCGTTTGCCAGGATTGCCGAGACGCTCTCGTCGGCCGGCTCGGCATCGATGTCGTTCACCACGACGCTCGCACCGTCGGCGGCCAGCCGGGCGGCGGTCGCCGCTCCGATTCCCCTGCCACCCCCGGTGACGATGGCAACCTTGCCTGACAACCTGCCCATACGTGCCTCCCGCGTCGAGAACCTGCTGAAAGAGTTTTCAGCACGCACGCTACCGCTCGGCGCCACGGTTGTTCCCGCAGGGCGGTGGCGGCGAAAGGTGGCTAGCGGGTTTCCTTGTGCTCGGTGTGGTGGTTGCAGCGCGGGCAGTACTTCTTCATCTCGAGCCGGTCGGGATTGTTCCGCCGGTTCTTCTTCGTGATGTAGTTGCGCTCTTTGCAGTCAGCGCATGCGAGGGTGATCTTGGGGCGTACGTCTGAGGCCTTGGCCACGGCACTTGCCTTTCGGGTATGAGGGGAACATTTGTAGCGGAGGCCGGACTTGAACCGGCGACACAGCGATTATGAGCCGCTTGCTCT
>CAZKVQ010000070.1:9935-10587 GCA_964556255.1 uncultured Actinomycetes bacterium | reverse complement strand
GTCGCCGCGCGCATGCTTACGACATCTGTTTGAGCAGTACTTGGCTTTCCTTGACTTGGCCTCAAATGTTTCCTTGCACTCAGCGCAGACCACGCGCGCTTTCGGCCTGCGGAGTCTCTCCATCCTGAGCGCATCGTGCTGCCGCTTGGCACTACGCGCACACTCGGTTGAGCAGTACTTGCGTGGGCGCCCGAGGTGGCTACAGAACACAGACCCGCAGGACGTGCAGGTAGGAAACCTGACGCGGCACAACCTGGGCGGGACAGGCTTGGGTTTCACTTTTGGTCGTGTCGCCTTGTCTAATGCCAGCCACTCATACGAACACTTGCGAGAACAGAACGTCGTCCTATCCCGCGCGAGAATCGCAAACGATGCATTGCATAGACGACAAGTGCCGAGCTTGGTCTCGCGACCAGCACACCTCATAGAGCAGTACTTACGCTTATTGGAACCCTGGTCGTATTGCTTCCCGCACGCCTCACATATTCGCTGACGATTGCGCCTTCGACAGTCTCTGCACGTCGGCTGCGGTAGTGAACTGGGGCCGCGATAGACGGGCTTCCCACATCCAGCGCAAGGGGCTTTGCTCATTTAGTTTCCTCCATGGCATGCGGAAGCCCCGAACGCATGGAGACATTCGGGGCTTCCTGAT
>CAZKVQ010000070.1:2075-9925 GCA_964556255.1 uncultured Actinomycetes bacterium | reverse complement strand
GTCGTAGACGGGGTCGGTTTTTCGCGTCGGACCCCACCCCCGGTGGTTTCACCAGTTGCGTGATGCGTTGCGGATCGCGCCACGCTTGCGGTTGCCGTAGGTGGCGCCGCGGCTGGCGTTGCACTGTCCGCACGCCACCACCCACAGGCTCTCGTCCAGCGCCAGGGTCGATGCCCGGTCGACTTCGACGAGATGGTCAACGGTCGCCTTACGTGGGTGTCGTGTTGGGACTGTGTCGAACACTTGGCATCCGCACCAGTGGCAGACCATGGCGCTGGCCTTGATGAACTGGGCACGCCGCACTCGGTAGCGGTTGGTGCGCCGCGGGTCGGTCACTGCTCGGCCTCGTCCTCCGCTGACATGGCGGCGATGACACGCTTAGTCGTGTAGCCCTTGATGGCCGCATCGGTCAGGCGGTTGAGCAGGGTGTCAACGTATTCGGGGCTGACGAGTTGGCCCTTGTTGCCGAGGTCTGCTTCCGCGTAGACGCTTCCGATGACTACTCGCAGCATCATGGCGCCTCCAATGACAACAGGCCACCCGCATGTGCGTGGGTGACCTGGGCGTATTCCTGCGAATACAATCATACAGTGACAGCGCGGGCACGGTTTGTCAAGGAACGACACGCGCAGTCACACGCCGTCGCCCCTGAACGGGTTGAACAGGGTCACGATGACCATGAGCGGCCACCATCGCGGGTCTACTGCCGACGTCGCAGCGATAGCCACTACTGGCGCCGACCACTGGTACAGCCGCACCGTGTCGGTAGCGACGAACAGTTGAGCGTAGGCGAGCGCCAGGGTCGCGAACAGCCGGACGCTGGGCGCTCCTAACGCCACGATGCACGCGCCCCACGGCGTGACCAGCACAGGCATGGCGTCGACGACCATCCGGGCGTGATACTTGCGGCCGGCCTTGATCGGGTGGGCCAAGATCCAGGCGTGTTCGGGATCTCCGAGCACATCGTTGCCAGGCTTCCTGGCGAGCTTCACGACGAGTGGGACGACCAGCCCGGCGAGTAGGAGCGGATTCCAGGCGAACAGGGCAGCGAAGATGGGCGCCGACTCTTTCGCCGCACCTGCGATGAGCGCCACGATGAGCGCCGGGATGAGCCACCCGTGGACGGCGAGTGCTGCCGAGGTCGTGGCGAGCCCAAGCGCGGCCATATCGACGAGGACGACATGCGTGAGCGAGAACCTGACCGACGGCAGGGCGAGCACCAGGGCCGCGGCTGCGATTCCCTGCCAGCCTGGGGCCAGCATTGCCGTGCCGACAGCCAACAGTGCCACGCCGAGCCAGGTCGCCAGATACCAGCGGATAGCCGACTGGCCGCACAGCCACGGCAGCAGCGGGCGCAGATGGAACGGGCTGGGCGGGGCGTGGACGGTCAAATACCGGGCCGAGTCGGGTGTCAGGGTGGGTGGCTTCACGATGCGACCCTGACCGCTGAGATGACCGTGGACAGCAGATATCTGCCGTTGGCCCTGGTGATGCGTCCAGCCCGCGCCCAACGCCGCAACGTTGACGGGTCAACCCCGACCAGCGACCGGACCGCTTCCCCATCCAGCCAGGCGGGCGCATCCGAGTCGTACATGGCACGTCGCAGCAGCTGCGCCGTCGTCCAGGTGTGGCCGCAGTCGCGGCATCTGACAGGTTCGTCAGGGTTGCCCACATCCACCCGCAGCCGGCGGCCACATTCTGCGGCGACACCGGGACAGCGGATGACCTGCCCCGATTCGACATCGCCGACGATGCGGCGACCCTCCTGCGCGTGGTCGGACCATTCGGCGGCGGCCTCATCGATCGCCGGATGTTTCACCCCGTCACGTTCCAGGTGGGCCCGTAGCCACATCAGCACGGTGAGCAGGTCGAACGTGTCAGGTTGGGCCAGGTCGCCGTCCTCGATCCACACTCGAGCCCAGCCGGTGACCGACGTCCACAGTTGCCCGCCCGGGCCACCAGAGTGCCGCCACGAGATCCACGCTGTGCCGCCGGGCAGGGGACGTTCACTGCCGCCCGAGCCGCCGCACGAGATGGACCCGTAGACGGATTCGGTCCACGTTTCCGCGATGGTGTCCAGGTCGCGCCGGATG
The DNA here is from genome assembly GCA_964556255.1 of uncultured Actinomycetes bacterium. Taxonomy (GTDB): domain Bacteria; phylum Actinomycetota; class Actinomycetes; order S36-B12; family UBA10799; genus JACJWR01. The sequence goes on along the minus strand of CAZKVQ010000070.1, from coordinate 7,832 downwards.
CGGGCGACACATCCGGGGCAGACCAGCCCGAATGTGGCCTGATGGTGGCGGCAGAGTTTGGTGCAGTTGCCGTCGGGGCCGGGATGGTGGCGGGTGCAGATGATGCAGGACATGTGACTCCTCGGCTAGAACGGCGGCAGGTCGGGGTAGGCGATCAGGTCGACGTCCGGCGGCGCCGGGTTGACGGTTCCGCAGCGGTGGGCGATGTGGTGGGGCAGCCCTGCGATGTGGCGCGAGCCCAACGTGTCGGCGGTGAGCCGAACCCAGGAGGTGGCGTGTCCCGCGCCGCGGTCACGTTTGGTGATCTTGGCGGCGACTGCTGGGGTGCCGGCAATGATGGCAGTTAGTGCCGCGATCCGGGTGGTCGGCGCCGGATCGATGTCTAGCGCGATGGAGCACAGGTCGCCGGGCCAGATCCGTCGGATGGGTTGTTTGCAGGTGGGGCAGATGCGGGTGCGGTTGGTCTGCCGCGATGGTTCGGCGAAGAGTGCCAGCTGCGGGTCGTCCCAGGCGCTGGTCATGCGCGGCTTTGGTTGCGGCAGGTGGAGCAGGGGTTGGTCACTGATGGCAGCCCGCAGGTGTCACATTCGCCCAGTGGGATCGCCGCGTCACCGTTCACGGTTTCGGCGGCATCACTAGCGTGAACACCCCCGCCTAAAGGCGGGTGTTCGCGTGGACGGGGGCTCGCGTGGACGGCGTGGACGGGATCGTGGACGGGATCTAGGCGTAAATCGGCCCTTTCCGTGGACGGGCGTGATCGGTTCGTGATCGGTTCGCCCGCAGTGCCCGCGTGGACGGGATCGTGGACGGGCCCACGCCTAGAAGTGCCCTCTTTCGTGGCTTGCGTGGACGGGGCGTGGACGGGATTCCCGTCCGGAATCGCAGCGCCCTGAGAGTTATCCACAGGCGGGAAGTAGCGGGTTGGCGTCTGATGCGCGCCGCCGTGGACACCGTCCTGCCTGGTTGCCAGCCCCTGCTCAACGAGTCCGTTGAGCCGTCGGCGCATCTTCTCGATCTGGTTCGCGTCGGGCTCGTCGGCTTTGTAGATGTGGGCGGCGGAGGCTTTCGCTGTGAGCCCGTTGGCCCGGTTGGCGACTAGCAGTGTCGGCAGGTCGGCGATTGCCGAATCCAACACGGACGTTCCGGCGGCGTGATCGTGGATGATTGTGAGCGGTCCGACATCGTCGGCGGGCTGCTTCAGGTGGGTCATTGTCACCACCGGGTCACCGGCCTGGCCCCACAGCAGGAGGACGGAACCGGCGCCGGCGGTGATCCATGCCGACCCGTAAACGTCTGCGAGCTGGGTGGGTTTGGCCCCGTTGGGTCCACGCTTCGTCTGATGGTGCAGCTCGATGACCTGCACACCTTTGGCTAGCGCGGTCTGGCGTGCCCTGTTGTATCCGGCGCCGGTCTCGTCGTCGGATAGCCCGATCGCGGCATCTTTGACAGAGTCGATGATGATGGTGTCGGCGTCGGCGAGGGTCGCCAGGGCATGCAGCACCCCAGGGTTAGCGGCGACGTCGCCCGGCGGCGGACCTTCCCACACCCGTAGCCGGTTGGCGAGCGGGTCGCGGTCGTCTTCGGTGAAGTGGCGCCGCAGGCTGCGGGCGATCTGGGAGGGGCGATCCATCGCCAGATAGAGAACTCGGCTCGCGGTCGGTGTGACACCCCAGCCGAGCAGCGCCTCCTGGAGCCCGAGGCGGCAGCGCAGCAGTTGCCCGGTGAGGGTTGTCTTGCCGACGCCGGGGGGTCCGGCGATCATCAGTGATTCGCCTTCGGCCCACAACACTTCAGACCCGTAACCCCACAGCGCTGGCGGCCGGTCGGGCGCGTCGAGGATGAACGCCGCCCCGTCGCGTAACTGCTCGTGCCCCGTGTCTATGCGGCCTCCGGTGGCCTCAGGGTCGCTTGCCGGTGCTGCCGCGACGATGCCCGCGGTTAGCCTGCCGTCACAGTCGCAACTGTCAGCCTCGGACGGGTTAGCGGAGACAAGGTTTACCCCGGATCTCAGGATGGCGCGCCATTCCCGGTCAGCCTCGTCGGTGCTGCGCTGCGTCTTGCCCAGCAGCGCTCGGTCGGTTCTGGTGACTTCGGCGGTGAAGGCGTCGCGGACGCCTTTGATGGCCGCCACTGCGCCCCGGTGGTGTTCGGCGCCGAGGCGCAGTACCCGTGCGGCGCCAGATGTTGCTCCGTCGTGGGCTCCTCCGTCGATATCTGCGATTGCCTGCTGCACAGCCTTCGCCATCCGCGCGCAGGGGTCCTCTGTGGCTCGCGGCAGGCGGACGATCCACAGCATCGCCCTGTCTTCGCCCATGGTGTTGCGTTCGACTTCGGTGGCGATAACACCAGCGGTGAGCCCTTCCACCCAGGCGGGCGGCAGCAGCGGGAGGGTGTCCGGGTCGGGTACGACGCTGGTGGTGGTGATGCCGTCGGCGTCGATCCACCGATAGGTGCCGCCCTCAGGATGTATGGACGGCCAGGCCACGGCGTAACGGTGGTCGCGGCGCACCGTTTCGATGCCGGGGCCGACAACGCCGGGCCACGCGAGACCTTCAGGGATGCGGTAGAGGCGGATGCCTGATATGCCGTCGTCGCGGCTGGTGGTACGCCACGTCGGTGGAAGCGGCCCCCATTGTTCTTCCCTGGAGGCGAGGGTGATGGCGCCGGCTTTGTCCCCGTAGGCGTCAACGTCGATTCCGATGATGTTGGCGGGCATCCGTAGGCAGATGTTGTGGTTGCCGCCAGTGCCGTCGGCCCATGCGTGAACGTCGGGGAATGTGGGGTCGGTGCCGGTGGCGCCGGTGAACCCTGCGGGCGGGTTCTTCTTCTTCGCATACGGCAGCGGCAGGATTCCGCGCCAGCCGGCCTGCCAGTAGAGGGCGTAACCGTCGGCGTAGGGGTCGCTCATGCGGCGCGGCCCCGCCACTTCACGTCGTTGCAGGCGTCGGCCCAGAACGATTCGAGCAGGCTGGTTGCCGCGTTGCCGAGGTAGTGATCTCCGTTGTAGCAGCCGCATGGGCGCCCTGAGAAGGTCATGACCGTGTGAAAGATGCTGTGAGAGCCGCAGTTGGTGCAGCGAATCCAGTCAGCCGCCTCCCAGCACCAGCCTTCAGGCCCGTCAGGCCAGGTGTCTGCGTCGCCCCATTGACCGAACTCGCCCAGCCACCCAGCTGTTGATCCCCAGCTATTCCCGAACCTGCCCGACAGCACTGGCGACGCCCCGACGATGAGGATGTCGTGGCTCCAATGTGCGGCCAGGCCCCTCTCCGCCTTCGGCACCGCCGCCTCATATTCGGCGAGCGTCACCGCCGGTTTCACTTCGACGAGCATCGGCGACGGGCCTTGTACGAGGAAGTCGGGGATGTAGCCGTCACCGTCGAACGGTTCGTAGACGATGTCCCAGCCGATGTTCTTCATGAACGCGGCCCAGCGGGCTTCTAGCCGGGACCGGTATTCGATGCCGTCATATGTGGTGGTGATCGCCATGGCTCCTCCTGAGCTGCGCGGGTGTCGTCTCCGTTTCCTCTGGGCTGGGCTGGGCTGGGGTTGGATTGTTGCGTGCCCTGCACGGTCGTGAACCGTCGCCGCCGTACGCGGGGCAGGGCTGGTGGTGCTAGATGCCGAGGGCTTTGAGTGCCGCCTGCTGGTCAGGGTTCAACTGGTCAAGGTTGACCGTCTTGCCCGTCTCCACCGGGGCGGCAGCGGCAGGGTCGCCGCTGCGGACGACCGCAACATCGAAATGCTTCAGGGTCTTGCCACCGGATCGCTTCTCGATGTCGGCCAGGGTGATCGTCAACGTGTCGCCCTCCTCGGGGCGTTTCTCCGCCAGGGCTGCCTTCAGCCTGATCTGCCCGGCGGTGACCGTCTTCTCTTCACCGTCGACGTCGAGCAGCAGCTGCGGGGACACTGAACCGTCGTCCCACTTGTGGGCTCTGACCGAGATGACACGTCCGGTGACAGTGTCACCGACCTGGTCGAACTTGATGTAATCCCCGTTGACCTTCATGTCAGGGTTGTCCCAGATGCTCATGCTGTTTCCTTCACTGTGTTGGGTTGGGTTTCCTCCGCTTGTTGCGGCAGGTCTAGGTGGCCAGGGCAAGCCTCGGTGCTGTCGGTGGCGGCGGGCAGCCACCACGGGCACCAGGAGCAGAATGCGTCGGCGGTGTCGAGCATCGGCAGCAGCGCGGTGCCCATGGCGTCGGTCAACGTTTCGATGGCTTCGTAGCGTCGTAGCGCCTGCTCGGCGACGGTGTGGTCGAGACGTTCCTGCCACAGGTGCATCCCGATGAGCCGACCAGATCGGGGGATCATGCAGATCGCTACCGTGTCAACGTCGTATCCGGCCATGTCCAGGCCGAGCCCGTACAGATGCACCTGTGTCCGGTACTGCTCGCCGACCGAACCGCTGCCCCGGACCCGTTTCAGGGTCGTTTCGCCGACCACTTTCCAGTCGACCACGGTGCGCGTCGGCTTGTGGTAGGCGTCGGCGGTGCCGATGATGCCGTAGCCGGGCAGTTCCATCCGGATTTCGGTTTCCCAGTCGTCGTTACCCGCCAGCGCCTGCTCCATCTGCGCGTGGACGGCGGTCCCGATCCAGGCGGCCAACGGGTCGGAACCGGTGTTGACCTTGTCCACGTCGAGCAGCTGGTAGCCGAGGCGGCGTTGGCATGGTGTGCCCAGCGACGACGGGCCGAGGGCCTTCTGCCGGTTGCGGGGCCGGCTGCCGGAGTGCGCCCGGATCAGTGCGGCGACGTCGTCGGAGGTGAGCACCTCAGCGCACCGACTTGATGTAGGGGGTGCCTTCGGTGGTAACGGCGTCGTACAGCACCGGCGGGATCATGGCGCGCACTAGCCGGGCGGACAGTTTCTCCTCAGTTGCCTGGTCGATGACGTGGGCGGGCAGGAGGTCGCGGGCCTTAGTCTCGTCAAACTTGCGAGTGGACATGACCCGGTAGGCGGGTTCGCCGTCGAGGTCGATGGTGTCGCCGACGTCCAGGGCCTCGAGGAGCTGCGCCTTCTTGTCGTAGATGGCGTCGGCCAGTTCGGCGGCGCGGAATTCCAGATCAGCGAGTGGTCGGGCCAGCATTTCGGTATTCATGTTGTCTCCTTTTGGGTAGTGCAGAACGGTGACCGGCAGCGCCGCCACCGGTAGATGAGTCCGCCGCAGTCGAAGCAGCGCGACAGCGGTTCGCTGCCGCCGGGCAGGTCGGCGATAGCGGCGGCGATCCGGCGCCGGTTGACTAGTTCACGAGACTTCGGCTGCGTGGCAGCGAGATAGGCGGCGACACTCATGCCGTCTCCCGCTGGTTGGTGCGGCCGAACCTGACCGACAGGTCGGAGCGGCCGTGTTTGCGTAGGTGGGCTTCCAGCGCGCCAGGGGTGTAGCCGAGCCGGTCGGCGATGTGGGCGGGCGATTCGAACGGGAGTAGATGTTCGATGTCGGCGCAGCGGGGGCAGCCGTCGTCCTGGTCGTGCTCGTCGGCCAACGTGCCCAGGTCGATGTCGTCCCAGGCGAGCGGCGGCGGCCACCCTTTGCGTGTTCCTTCGTTGCGGGCCCGCACCGACGTTCCGGGGGTCATGCACAGTTGCCGGTACATCTGGTCGATGTCGCGGTCCCGGCGAACGGTGATGGTGTGGGAGTCGTCCAGGTCGGCATAGGTGAAGTTTTGTTGCGTCACCCCGATGCGGCGGCCCAGTTCGACACGCGGCCATCCGATCGCGATCAACGCTCGTACTTTGCGGGCCGCCGGGCCTGCC
>CAZKVQ010000070.1:0-2065 GCA_964556255.1 uncultured Actinomycetes bacterium | reverse complement strand
GGAATTTTGGCACCGTCGGCCAACGCGAACGGGTTGCAGGCGAACAGTTTCGCCTCAGTCTCCGGATGCACTTTGTTGGCCGGCCTGGACGTGCACCAGCCCATCAGCCGTTGGATGACTGCTACGGACACCCCTGATTCTTCGGAGATGCGGCGCTGTCCCATACCGCCGGCCATCAGTGCTTGGACGTGGCGGCGGGACGGTTCGGAATCCACCAAGAGGGGTGGGACGGCACCCCACTTCTCCTGCACTTTGCGGCGGTCGTAGTACCGGTTGGCGTCGGCCTGGGCCTTCTTGCAGGGGTTGCAGCGGCAGCCACCCGAATAGGAGCTGCGGGTGCCGTGCTGGCGGCGGCCCTGCCAGTCGATGGGTTCGGTCATAGCAGCACCAACTGAGCTAGTTCGGCGTCCATTCCGCCCTTGCCGGGGAACAAGTCGTGAAGCGTGTCGGTATTTGTCACGCCCAACAGCTCGATTACCCAACGGTTGAACGCGCGCGGCTTGACGCCAACCAGGCCACGCCCGGAGGTGGCGTTGGCGGTGAGCACGTCGCGCACTTCACCGGCACCCTCATCTCGCCCGGGTCCGGCGGCTGTCATCCGCGGAGTCCAATAGATGACCGGCTCCCACGCCCGAATGTGGCGCATTCCAGGCTTGAAGCCCGAGCCAAATGGCTTCACCCATGCGGCAACTAGCGCGCTTCGGGGGCACGCCGGGAGCAGCCACGACAGGTCGCGAGGCAAACACGACAGCGCGGCGCCGTCATATCGCGACCGCAGTTCGTCTATCAGCTCCAGGTGGGTGTCCTTGTCGTCCCATTTGGCTGCTTCGGGATGATGCTTGCCGTAGTGCAGTCGTCCACATCCGTAGTAGGGCGGATCGGCGTAGGCGAATCTCATTCGATGCCGCCCAGGTCGCAGCCCAACTCGTCGGCGACAGCGGTGAGGATGGTGTCGGCGGCGAATACGTTGACCCCGGCCAGGGCAGCGTTGAGGCCCTCCACAGCAACGGTGAGTGCCCGCCACAGTTCCGGGGCGGCACAGTCCGGTGCATCCTCGACGATGGCGTCGGTGACTTTGCGACACCGGTCGCGTACCGGGGTGGGTGTTCTCATGCTGTCTCCTGTAGTTGTCATCGCCGGACCTGCGCACGCTGACGCATCGTGGTGGCACCCCAGACCCCTTCAGGGTTCGCTGGCATGGCCAGCGCATATTCGAGGGTGTCTTCCACGTCGGTGCTCATGCGATCCACTGCCCTGTCTGCGGATCGCGCCCGCGGATCAGACTGTCGTCTATCCTCCGATGGCAGGGCTTGCATCGCGGCTCGTAGTAGTCGGGGTCTGCCGAGTAGTGCAACCCGGGATGCTCCCGGCGCACAGTCGGGTCCGTCGTCAGTTCGTCGGGGTCGCCTCCCCGGTAACTCCACTCCGAGGCTTGCCCCCCGCAATCGACGCACCGATGCTGATTGGCGTTGCCATGCAGCCGCCTGACCTGTAGGTGCGCACCGTCATATCCGAGGGTGTCGCCCTTGCGCGGCCTGCCCTGCTTGACGGCAGCGGTCGGGTGCCCGTTGCGGGTATTTCTGTCGTTGTGATAGATGCAGTAGCCGTTAGCGTGGTGCGGCTTGGCGCATTCATCAACTGCACAGATGGGCCCGTACTTGAAGGGTCTGACCTTTGGCTTCACCATCATTGGGTCGCCGTGCTTGCGCCATCGCGCCCAGTGCTTCTGGCACCAGCCACGGCCCGCGCTCGGCCTGTCGCATCCGTCGATCTTGCATGGCTTCCTCATGGCAGATACCCGGCATCCTTGAGCAGCTGGTGGAAGTCGTCATGCCTGAGCACGACGGGGAACTCGTCCAGCGACGCCTCACCCTGCCCGTTCAGCCGCAGGATGAGTACCGGCAACATGTGGCCGGCGTTCTTGCGCGCCTGCCGCATCCACGCGCCCAGGTTCAGCCCGGTGCGGGCCTTGATCTCCACCGCGCATCCGGGGGTGCCGGTCAGGTCCGTGCCAGGACTACCGGCGCCGACCGCTTCGACGTGGGTCCATCCGTGCCGGCGCCAG
>CAZKVQ010000069.1:9568-10885 GCA_964556255.1 uncultured Actinomycetes bacterium | reverse complement strand
CTGTCGACGAAGGTCGAGGTGAACGGTGATGATGCCCACCCCGTGTTCGAGTTCCTCAAGGAGCGGTCCAGCGGTGTCATGGGCTCGCGGATCAAGTGGAACTTCACCAAGTTCCTGGTGGCTCCGGACGGGACGACGGTCACAAGGTACGCGCCGCAGACCGCTCGCGCCGACCTCGTGGACGACATCGAGGCGTTGCTTCCGGAGTCGGCACCCTCGCCGTGACGGTATCCGCCGACGAGGACGGGTCGCTCCGCCTGGGCAACCAACTGTGCTTCCTGGTCTATCGCCTACAGCTGGGCATCACCGATCTCTACCGGCCGTTGCTCGCGCCACTCGGGCTCACCTATCCGCAGTACCTGGTGATGCTCGCTCTGTGGGAGGATTCTCCGCTCACCGTGGGCCAACTCGGCGAACGGCTACATCTGGCCAGTGGCACGCTGTCGCCCTTGTTGAGACGGCTGGAGGCGGCCGGGTTTGTCGGTCGCCGTCGAGCCCATGACGATGAGCGAACCGTGGAAGTGTCACTGACCGACAGTGGCCGGGAACTGCACTCGAAGGCCCTCGCGGTCCCGCAGACCGTGGGTCGCTGTCTGGTCGCCGACGAGGAGGACGCCGAAGCGATTCGGGCGCAACTCTCGGCACTACTCCATCGTGTCGATGTCGCACGGGCCGGAATGCGTGAGCGGTCAGGTCATAGCCTCGAGGATTCAGAGCCGGCAGGCCAGCCAGGCCACGACCTGTAGACCTGTTCTGGATGGGCCTCGTCGAACCCGAGCGGGTCGATATCCTCCAGCTCGAGTTGGGCACTCACGAGGCTGAACCGGCCCTTGCGCGCCGACCGAACCAGCCGCGTCAAGTAGGCGTCGGCGTACTCCTCGAATCGTCCGTCCTGGATCGCCGCGCTCATGGCACTGGCGGCCTCGTCGCCGAACATGATCACGCGGGCTTCGAACTTCAGCGGTTGACGCTGATGGATGAGTGCCGGGGCGGCGTCCGCTTGCGCGGGGCGGAGTCGCGCCGAAACCAAGACGTTGTTACACGCCCGGACGAGGGCTTCCCCGAGTTCCCATCCGTCGGGAGTCACGATGACCAGAGGACCCGTGGCCTGGGTGATCGATGCGCTGAGTACGACGCGAGCGTCCATGGCCGACAGCATCGCGCAGTCAGATGACCGGAATCCATGGTGTGGTTGAACGCCGCGCGGCATTTCGATGAACATAGGGACCACCTCTGAGCTCAGGCTCCCCTGACCGCGATGGCACCGAGCGCTTGCACGAATTTCTCGACGGCCGATCGTCTGTGTCCTCTCACTAC
>CAZKVQ010000069.1:0-9558 GCA_964556255.1 uncultured Actinomycetes bacterium | reverse complement strand
GGCCGCAGCCGCGGGTAGCAGAACGACGAATTCGGCCAGCGCCCCTGAGATGGCGTCGGACTTCGGGCTGCGTCTCAACTGGCCCTCAGCAGATATCGTCCGTGTCCTCTCACTACGCCGCCAACGCCCTTGCGCCTGCGGCGAGCTCATCGAGTTCCGTTGCAACGGCAGCGATCTCGGCTAGGGCGTTGCGGGTCTGGCGATCGAGGGTCGTGGAGGACATCTCCAGCAGATTCAGGTCCACCTCGGAGGCGCCCAGTCGAACTGCCCAGACGCTTCGCTCAACCTGAACTGCGTCGCGTGAACGGTTGAGAACCCGGACCGTGGCAACAGTCATGGCATTCATCACCGTCAGACTGCGCGACAACATGACGGGAAGGAACTGGGTTTCGTTCGATGACAGGAGAGCGCCGATGAGGGCAAACCTCTCGATGACGCCACCGACAGACTCCAACTGGTGTTGAATCCGCCGTCGCCTATTGGCTTTCTGGTCGCCCACGCCAGCCAGCACGGTGTCCGCGCAAGAGACGCACTGGCGGCGAATCCTCGCGAGCTCCTCGGCGCGCTGCCGGCGTCCGGGGTGGGCGAGGTCGGGCATGTCGGCAAGCAGGACCGAGGCCGCCTCCATGAGGCGGCATTGCTCACGCAGGAGTCCAGCTACCTCTCGCTTGCCGAGTTTGTTCTTCCGCTTGGCCACGGTCGCAACCTCCAGATCCAGACTTCGCTCTCACGGCCTGTCGGGAATCTAATGCGGGCTCGTTCACGGGACGGCATACGGAAAGCCAAGGTTGTGTGAACAGACGCCGACGATCCAATGAACGACCGGCTAGCCTCGCTTGTGTGACCATCGCGCTGTTGGCAGCTGCCGGAGTCGCCTTCTGCTATGGCATGGCGACAGTGCTGCAGTCGATCGGCGCCAAGAAGACGGCGAGCTCGGAGGGCCTCGATCCGGGCCTGTTGGTCCGGCTGCTGCGTTCCGGCCCGTACCTTCTCGGGCTCGGCCTCGACGCGGCAGGTTTCCTGTTGATGTTCATCTCTTTGCAGACCTTGCCGCTCTTCGTGGTGGAGGCTTTCACGGCCGGGGCCCTGGCGGTCACAGCTATCGCGGCCGCCACCTGGTTGCGGATCCCGCTGTCGCGCGGGGAGTGGCTGGGCGTCGCAGCGGTGACCGCGGGGCTCCTCGCGCTCGGACTCTCCGCGGGCGCCGACGAGAAGGTTGAGCTGGTCGCCTGGCAGAAGTGGCTCCCGCTCGGCGCCGCTGTGGTTCTGTTGTTCCTCACGCTGCTGGCGGCAAGGATGAAGGGGCGCTGGGCCATCTCGGCCTTGGGGGCCTTGGCGGGGTTCGGGTTCGGTTTGGTGGGCATCGCGATTCGAACGTTGGACTCCCCGGTCACGGTCATGGGCGTGCTAACGGATCCGGCGGCCTACGGACTTATCGCGGCGGGGGCCCTGTCGCTGCTTGCCCTGGCGACCGCGTTGCAGCGTGGCGCGGTCACCCAAGCCACGGCAGCCATGGTTGTGGCCGAGACGGTCATCCCTTCCCTCATTGGATTGGCTTTCTTGGGGGACCGGATCCGGGAGGGATTCACGCCGGTCGCGATCGTAGGGCTCATCGTCGCGATCGGCGGTTCGGTCGCGCTGTCCCGACTCGGCGAGATACCCGATGATGGTTCCGCCCAGTCCGCGGAGCCCCAGGAAGCCTGATCCGCAGGCGTCTGTGCGGTCTAGGAGGCGGGCACCCCGGGGGCAGTGAATCCCGTCGTGTTCGCGCCGGTGAACTTGCTGCCGTAGAAGATGGATTCGGTGGCTGATGCCCCTGACAGATTCGCCCCCGAGAAATCGGATCCAGAGAACGTGGACTGCGCGAAAGTCACCTTCGTGAAGTTCGCCTGCGAGAAGTTGCTCCCGCTCGCGGTGACCTTCGTGAACGACGAGTTGGCGAAGTTGGCTCCCGAGAAGTTCGAGCCGTCCATGGTGACTTCGGTGAAGGTCCGCGAGGAGAGGTCGCAACCGGAGAGGTCACGGCCCGCCAGAACGGTCTTGCTCACGGCCTTGGGGAGCCCGCAGTCCTTGCTGCCCGATGATGCGCCGCCGCCGGTGGAGGCCTGCGATGAAGCCGTCCCGTCCTGGGTTACCGTTGCGGTCACCGTCGGCCCCATGGTGGAGGTGCCTGAGCTGCAGGCACCTAACGCAGCTATCGATATCGCGACCCCGGTCGCTCCTATCAGGTATCTCATGGCCCTGCTCCTCCCATACTGAACTCAACCCCTAGGCACATCGTCGCCACACGGACAGCACAGGAGCAAGGCCAAAGGTGGCGACTGGGTGAACGTCCACTCCGGGACTTCGTCGGAGGGGAGCGGCACCATGGGGGTGTGGAACCGAAGGATGTCACGGCATCAGCAGGCAGATGTGCGCTGGTGATTCCGGTGCCGGAACTGGAGCCGATCGTCTCGCATTGGCGCGATCGGACCGGTCATCCCGCTGGACGGCGGATGCCCGCTCATATCACCGTCATGTACCCGTTCCTGAGCAGTCATGAACTGAGCACCGACGTGTACTCGGGGCTCGCGGACGTGTGTGGACGTACGCCTCCGATCGAAGTGACTTTCCGTTCGCTAGGTACCTTTCCCGGGGTTGTCTACCTCGCCCCCTCACCAGTGGAGGAGTTCCGAGGTCTGACCGAACGGGTCGTTGAGATGTGGCCTGGACTGCAGCCCTACGAGGGGGCGCACACTGACGTCGTTCCGCACCTGACGCTCGCCTACACCGACGATGCGGGCCTGGTCCACCGCATCGCTGAGGAAGTGGAGCCACAACTTCCGATCAGTTCTGCGTTGAACCAGGCCTGCCTCTTCGAACTCGCTGACGCAAAGTGGCGTCATCGGTTCTCGCTACCCTTCGGTTCGTCTGGAGGCGGATCCTCGTCATCCTGGCCTACGGCTATAGATCCCACGAGTCCGTGATCTTCATCGCTGGGCGACCCTTGCTGTCCAACTCCCTCCCGGTGTCGCGCTCCACCTTGATGATCAGGCTTCGCACGGGTTGGTAGAGGCCGTGCTCGATGCCGGCGGACAGGGCTCGCTGACCCCAGTAGTTCGGGTGGAAGGGGTTCTGCTTCCAGTGCCAGTCGCTGACGAATTGATTTGCCAGTACCAGCGGGGTTACCCACTCTCCGTCCTTGCCATTATCGATCTTGTAGGCAGGGTTCATCCCGATGTAGTTGCGGTAGAAGCTGTGTTGCGTTGTCGCCTTGTCCGCCAGACGGTGGTAGTTGAAGGCATCCGAGTTGTCGATGACGACGATTTGGGTGCCACGCATTTCGGCCTGGGCGTCGCGGATGCCAGCGATCATGGCGTTCCGCAGATTGGGCGCAACTTCGGAGTTCAGCCAGTCGAGGTCGTCGTTGAGGAAGCCTGCCCCGCCGTAGTTCTGGCGGTCGTAGCCCCACCGATCGCTGTACTGGGTATGCGCAGCGCTACTGATGAACATCGGGGGTGTCTGGTAGAGCAGTTTCCACTGTCTGGGCGACTTCCCGGCTTGCTCCATCGACTTGGACACGTTGACCGCCGCCGTCTTGACCCGGCTCCGGACCTTGTTGTAGTTGTCTTGGGAGTTCAGGCGTTTCGCCGCTGGCAGGTCCTTGGCTGGGCCGCCCCGTGGAATCAGATACTGACGCACGCAGAGGCTGGCGAGGTCGGAGAATCCGAAATCGTTGCCGCCGATGGATAGGGCCACCGCCCTGACATCCTTGTCCTTGGCGAAATCTCGCAGCATTGCGGCCTGACCGTTGAAGTCGATCCCGGGCTTCCAGCGGTTGCCCTCGGCGGTCAAGGTTGGTTGCTCGGCTCCTGAGACGGCCAAGTTCTTGCTGTTCCAGTCGCCGCCGATATGCATCGGAGCGCTGTAGCTGCGGTGGGCATAGGGGATGGACTCTTGTCCATTGTTGTCGCCGTAGACCTGGTTGATTCCGCCGGTCCAGTGGAAAGTCCACAGGGAGCGGTCGTAGCCGAAGTAGTTCTTGTTCGACCAGATGGCACCCTCTCCGGACATGTAGGAGTCACCCAGACCGACGATCCACGGTTTCGCCGGGTCGCCGTAGCCTGCCGAATGGACGTCGGGCAGTGGCCCAGTGCTGGGCAACTCCTGCATCATGACGTTGTTGTGGGCCTCCGGGGTCGGAAGCACATCCACCGCTGATGCGTGTGCGACCGACGGCGCCGCGATGGATGCCGCCGACAGGCAGGCGACGGCCGTGGCCCCGATGCGTCCTCGCAAGCGATTGAATTTCATGGCGTCCTCCTGTGGGTTGGTGTCGTCCAGCTCTGCCGGACTGCGATGGCCGGGACATACCCACAGGTGTTTCCGTCGACTACATCAACCCCGTGCCGAAACGTTCCGGCGCACCGGACTGGTATCACTCTGGCTGCGCGCAGGGGCGAATACCATTCACCGCATGACCGAGAAGGTGAAAGGCCCCGCGTCCTACTTCCCGTCGATCGAGAAGAAATACGGCCATCCGATCGAGTACTGGAAGAACCTTCTCCGAACCGCGGGTCTGGAGAAGCACATGGACATGGTCAACCTGCTCAAGCACGAGCACGGGATGGGGCACGGTCACGCAAATGCCATTGTGGCTGACTACCGGGCGAACGACGTCACGGCCGAGACGTCCTGAGATCTTCAATTTTCTGGCCTGCTGGAATAACCGCCGGAAGCCCCTGCGTTAGCACTCTCAGGCACAGAGTGCCAATACACGAAGGGAGACACAACCATGGCAATGCACACCCCATTCGGCGTCCGTCGCAATCGGCTCGACTCACAGTTCGACGCCATGATCCGTGACGCCTTCGGGAATCAGCTCGCATCCGTGTGGAGCCCCGCAGCCCGGTTCGTCCAGTCCGGCGACGACGTTTACGTCGACGTTGAAGTGCCGAGCACCAAACCAGAGGACATAGCAGTCGAGGTACTCGACGACACACTGGTGGTCTCGGGAAGGCGCGACATGACCGATGTCGCAGAGGGTGAGAAGGTCCTCGTCAACGAGATGCGCTCCGGCACCTTCCGCCGCGAGTTCAAACTCGGCACGAGGATCGATGCCGAGGCCGTCGAAGCGGACTACCGCGACGGAATCCTCCGGATCAAGCTTTCCGCCCTGGTAGCGGCCCATCGACCTGCGCGCGTCGAAGTCCGGGTTGGCACAACGCCGACCGAGGCGGAAGCAGCCGTTCTCGACTCGGAGTAAGCACGTCCCGGCGAAGTGGCCGGGGGCGCCTCAGCATTGATGGCGCCCCCGGCCACATCGCTGTTCGGGCAGCATGCAGATTGCTGAAAGCAACCTCGGCGTGCGCTTAATTGGGTGTCGATCCCAGGGTGGCTGCAACGCCGAATTGCGACACAGGTGTGACTCCTGATTGAGTGGGACGCCTTCGTAGGCGTCGACCTTGTTCGGCGTACCTCGCTGTGCATCGGGAGTCGGATGATGAACAGTCAGGAGAAGCGCCTGATCGTCGGCGTCTGCGTCGTCATGGCTGCTGCGACTGTCAGTGCGGCGACGTTCAACTTCCTCGTGCTGCCGATGATCAACGACCTCGACGCCTCTGAGCCCCAACAGTCGCTGCTGCGACAGATGCCGAGCATTGGTGCGCTGCTGGTCATCTTCTTGGCAGGAGTGCTCGGACCCCGCATCGGTCCCCGGCGCTTCGTGGTCTACTGCGGACTGGTCATGGCTGTCGGGTACCTGTGCGTGCTGGTGTCGACCGGTATGGCCATGGCCTCCATCGGGATGCTGCTCGGCAGCATCGGACAGCAAGGGCTGTTCGTCGTGGTTCTCGGGGTTCTCAGCGCCAGACTCGTCACGCGCGATTCCCGCGCCTCCGGATTCGCCGCGGTCGCCGCGGTCAACCCGTTGGTGTATCTGGTCGCGCCTATCGTCGCGGCCCTGTTGGTCGGTGCCACTAGTTGGCGCTTCGTGATCGGATTCTGGATGGTCGCTGCCCTGGCGGGGACCCTGTGTGCGGCTCGGTTGTTGCCGGCAGACGATCAGGAGCGCGGTGAGAGGGGTGAGTTGTGGACGCCAGCCCTGGCGGGATTCGCCCTGGCCGGCATTGTGCAGTCGATCAACAGCCTGAACGCCGTCGGGCTGTCTGCACCCTCTACCGTCGGGTGGCTCTGCGCCTCAGTGTTCGCCTTCCTGACGCTGGTCTTCCTCATGCGTCGGCTACCGAAGCCGAGTCTGGATATCACCGTGCTTCGCCATGGTGGGTTCCGCCTCCTACTGGTGGCGGTCATGCTTGTCCCACTGGCAGGTCTGACCTACTACGCCATGATCGGTATGCAGCTTGTCTACGGGCAAGATGTCATTCATCTGGCCCTGCTGATGATCCCGGTGGAGATCACCAGTCTGGCGGGAGCCTGGCTCTCGGGGCGTATGATCCGGCGCTGGGGCATTCGCATCACTGGTACCACCGCCATGCTGGCAACGGCCGCGACGTTGTTCCTGGCGGCTACCCAGACCGTCACTGAGCCGCTGGCGCTCGCGTTGGCTGTCCTTTGTCTGTACACCGGTGCGAAGAACGCCACGAACGCCCCCATCACCAATGCCATCATGAACCTCGCATCCAAAGGTGGTGAGGGAAGCGCCTCGGCCTTCCGAGGCGCGGCAGGGAGTTTGGGCAACGCTGTTGGCGTGGCAATCATGTCGACGGTGGTCTTCTCGACGTTCCAGTCTTCGCTCACCGCCGAACTCCTGGCTTCCGGTGGCGATGTATCCCAGGCCGCATCTATCGCCGAATCCCTGCGCAGCGGCGTCTCCAGCGAACAGGCAGCTTCCCAGTACTCCGTTCCGTTGACGGAGGTTGAGACCATCTCCAGTGAGCAGAAGCAGGCCATGGTCGACGCCTACCGGATGGAAGGAATTGTGGGTGGCGTCGTGCTCATGCTGGCCGCGGGCATCTTCGTCTTGTTCCGTGAAGATGAACGTCCTCGGTGGCGTAGAGCCGCCCCTGTGGAGGCGTCACGGTCGACGACCCCCTCGGGCGTGGAGGCGGGAGAGGCTCAGCAGTGATGTTCCCAGCACACCTACGGCCATGATCGAATCGGCAGGGAGATCCATGCCCGGCTTTCAGGGACCCAGCTACATAGCGGTCATCGGTCCCGATGCCGATGCGTCGCCCGAAAACCTGGCGGACTCCCGCGAGGTCGGACGACGAATCGCACTCGCGGGCCGCATCCTGCTCACCGGCGGGCTCGGTGGCGTGATGGCCGCCGCGTCTGAAGGTGCGCACGACGAAGGGGGGCTGACCGTGGGGCTGCTCCCGGGTAGCACGCGGCAGGAGGGCAACCATTTCCTCACCGTTGCGTTGCCGACCGGGCTGGGGGAGTTGCGCAATGGACTCATCGTTCGTTGCGCCGATGCAGTGATCTGTGTGGGCGGTAGCTGGGGCACCCTGAGCGAGATCGGATTTGCTGTGCGAACGGGAGTTCCGGTTGTGGCCCTCGACGGTGGCTGGTCCCTGCCCGCTGGGCTCCACCTCGCACCGTCACCGGCCGCCGCCGTCGATCTAGCCCTCGCCTTGGCCGCAGCATCCCTGGTCCAGGCCGCAGGACTACCGTGATGGAAGGCTTTCACGCACGCGGGGTTCGCCGGCCTCGCACGAGCACGAAGAAGGGATGGCGCCTGCCATGACCGAGAGAGATGTCATCGCGTTCGCCCTGCAGGTGAGGCAGGACCTGACCCTGCAGGAGGCCATCAAAGAATCAGCGAGCGCCGAGGAGGTGGTGGCCCTGGCCGCAGACCACGGATTCACGGTCACCGCCGAGGAACTCGCGCCGCGCGGAGCTGAGTTGTCAGACACAGAGCTTGAGGCGGCTGCCGGCGGCTGGGAGAAGGGCCCTCATTGGAGTGTCGTGACCTGCCCCACGGCGCTGGTCACCTGTCCGGGTTGAACCGCGAACGATTCGGATCAATGCTCCTGTAGTGACGGCGGCCTCAGCCGCCCCTGACTGCATCCAACGCCTTGACAACTCGACGTTCCCGGGTTTCAGGCTTCTTGGCATCCTCAATCGAACGGACATGCTCTTTTCGATGGGAATAGGAGAGCCCGTCCCACGCCTCACGCAGGCCGGCCTCATCCAGGGCCGAGGCCAAGTCCGCCGGAACCTCCACGGTGCGCTCGGCTGTGTCGACCACGACGTCGACATTGTAGGAATCTCCCGGAACCAGACCGCCGTCGCGCATCTCCTTGTTCACCACCATCATCCAGCGGCCTCGGTAGATCGAGACGCTCGTGCGGAAGGTGTTCCCGCCGTAACTGATGGCCAATGGAACGCGGGAACGTCCCGGGCTGCCGCGTAACTCGTCGACCTGCTCCTGGGTCAGGATTACGGTCGCCGTCGTGACCCCGGTGGCTTCAACAGCAAGAGACATGTGCATGGCGGAGACTGTAGCGAGCGCATCGAACGCGCGGCTAGAGCCGGCTTCTGTTGCGGCTCAGACACCCCCGGCCGACCCAGAGTCCATCTGAGCTACCGCGGCTCGCCCGTCCTCGGTGGCGAGCCATCGGCTCACCGCGAACACCCATTGGGCACACATGGCCAGGAAGATCGCGGTCGCCAGCACCAGCGGTGCGGGATCGACTGCTGCGAGGGCAACGGCGAGGCCGGCCACTGCGACGGTGGCAACCAGAATCGGTCTGTAGGCCTCTCGCAGCCGGTGGTAGTCCGCTAGCAAACGCATGAGGAGAGCGAGGGTGATCATCGCCAGTGCGACGCATCCGCCGAACATCCACGCGGTTGCATGGGGCGTTGCGTCGGCTTCGCTGGATTCGATCATGCTCACGGTTGCCGCCCCAACGCCGGTGATGGCCAGCGCGAGTGGGAGCTGGGCCAGGTTGTAGATGTATCGCGCCCGGGTGGTGGCAATCGGCGCCCGCATGGCCACTAAATCGAAGTACGACCACCAGAACGCCACCCCGACCGCCAGGCCGGCAAAGCCGGTGAGGAAGACCGATGTCGACAACTGCTCAACTCCTGCCAGGCCGTTGATCACGCTGGCAACGACTTCGCCCAGGACGATGATGATGAACAGTGCGAACCGTTCCAGGAGCGAATCGGTGGCCAGCGGGCGACCGGCCTCCGCGGCGTGGCGGGGGTCACGGTCGAGAGTGAAAGCGGACACCACGACCGCAAGGATGAACACGATGACGAAGCCGCCCCACATCCACGGGCGCACGGCAGGCGAGGCGAAGGCCGAGGCGCCGACCCACGCCGTCATCGCGGAGATGATGATCGCGTAGCGCCTGGCGATCGGACCGTAGACCGGGTCATCGCGTTCCAGCCGCGCGACCACCACCCATTGCCACACCAGGATCGCGAGAAAGGCCGTGTAGCTGACCGCGAACGCGCCGCCAGCAGAGGCGTCGGTGACGAAGACGGCCATGGCGGACAAGGCGAACATCTGCAGGAAGGTGAGGAGCCGGTTGCGAGTGTCGGCGCGCCCGTGTGCATCGTGCAGGAGCGAGACGGCGACCACCGAGATCTACACCAGACAGAAGAGGA
>CAZKVQ010000068.1:0-12349 GCA_964556255.1 uncultured Actinomycetes bacterium | reverse complement strand
CACGTGCACCTTCTGCATCGTCCCGGCACTGCGGGGCAAGGAGCGGGACCGTCGGCCGGGGGACATCCCCGCGGAGATCCAAGCGCTGGTGTCCGACGGCGTCAGCGAGGTGACCCTGCTGGGGCAGAACGTCAACGCCTACGGCAGCGACTTCGGCGCGCGCGGGGCCTTCGCCGAGTTGCTGCGGGCCGGTGGCGATATCGAGGGTCTGCGGCGGCTGCGCTTCACCAGTCCGCATCCGCGTGACTTCACCGATGATGTCATCGCCGCGATGGCGGAGACCCCGAACGTCATGCCCCATCTGCACATGCCGCTGCAGTCGGGCAGCGATGACGTGCTCAAACGGATGCGCCGTAGCTATCGACGCGATCGGTTCCTCGGCATCATCGAGCGGGTGCGCGCGGCGATGCCGGAGGCGGCGATCACCACCGACATCATCGTCGGCTTCCCAGGAGAGACCGAGGCCGACTTCGAAGACACCCTCGAGGTCGTACGCGAGGCGCGCTTCGCTGGCTGCTTCACGTTCCAGTACTCCAAACGTCCCGGTACCCCTGCCGCAGAGATGGCGGACCAGGTACCGCCCGATGTGGTGGCCGCGCGCTACCAACGTCTCGTCGATGTCGCCGACCAGGTCGCCTGGGAGGAGAACCTGAAGCTGCTGGGTCGCGGGGTGGAGGTGATGCTGACCTCCAACGATGGTCGCAAGGATGGCGCCACCCATCGGGTGACAGGAAGGGCTCGGGACAATCGGCTGGTGCACCTGGATCCTGCCGGTGCAAACCTGGCGCCGGGTGACCTGGTGAGTGCAATCGTCACTCATGCGGCCCCACACCATCTGGTGGCTGATGACGAGGTTCGACTTGTCTGGCGAGCCGAATCGCCCGACGAGTCCTGCGAGGTTCCCGTGTCCTCGGCGGGGGTCGATCTGGGGCTGCCGACGGTCCGTGTCGATCGGTGATGCCCGGTGGATTGCAGGTCGTCGCAGTAGTCGGGCCGACCGGCTGCGGGAAGTCCCAACTCTCCCTAGACATCGTTGAACGACTCTCCGAGCAGGGCTGGCGGGCGGAGATCATCAATGCCGACTCCATGCAGGTCTACCGCGGAATGGACATCGGAACCGCAAAGGTGAGCGTCAGCGAGCGTCGTGGCATCCCACACCACCTGCTCGACATCTGGGATGTCACGCAGGGCGCCAATGTTGCCGACTATCAGAGGCAAGCCAGGCGGAGCATCGCAGACGTACTCTCCCGGGGGGCGCTGCCGATCCTGGTGGGCGGCTCAGGACTATACATCCGGGCCGTGTTGGACGATCTTCGCTTCCCCGGCACGGACCCCCAGCTTCGGGCGAGATTGCAGGCCGACCTGGACGAGCTGGGAGCGGCGGAGTTGCATGCTCGATTGGCCAGGATCGACCCGTCGGCCGCGGCCTCGATCCTCGCGTCCAACGGTCGTCGCATCGTTCGCGCCCTCGAAGTCATCGAACTCTCCGGAGGCCCCTTCACCGCCGAACTACCCCCGCCGAGGCCGGTATACCGACAACTGGAGATCGGCCTCGACGACGAGCGCGCCGAGCTGGATCGACGGCTGGCCGACCGGGTGGATGTCATGTGGCGGCTGGGACTGGTCGACGAGGTGAGGCACCTCGCGGGCCTGCCGGGGAGTCCGACCGCGTCCCGGGCCCTCGGCTACGCGCAAGTGCTGGCGATGCTGGCCGGGCAATTCGATGAGCAGTCGGCGAGGGAACGCACGGTCGCCGCGACCCGCAAGTTCGCCCGTCGGCAACGGTCATGGTTCAGACGTGACGGCGGCATCCGATGGTTACCCGCGGACGTGCCCGATCGTGTTGCGCTCGCGGTGGAAATGATCACCTCGGCTGGGCCGCTCTCCACCGAGCCGGACGCGGCGATCACCCAGCCACGATGACGACTAGGCTGGGAGACATGTCAGAACACCTCGCGTGTCCGGCGGTCGGCGCTCTGCAGGGAGTCGTAGTTGCCGACTTCACCAGGGTTCTGGCAGGCCCCTACGCGACCATGCTCCTCGCGGACATGGGGGCCGACGTTGTCAAAGTGGAACGCCCACCGGCAGGTGACGATACCCGCTCCTGGGGGCCGCCCTTTTCCGAAGACGGGCAGGCCACGTACTTCCAATCCGTCAACCGCAACAAGCGCAGCATCGCGCTGGAGCTCGATGACCCAGCCGACCTGGCTGTGGCGCACAAACTCGTGGCCAAAGCGGACGTGCTGGTGCACAACCACAGACACGGCGGCATGGAGAAGTGGGGCCTGGGGTACGAGCAACTGGCGCCTGATCATCCGGGACTCGTGTACGCGGCGATCAGCGGATTCGGATCCGGCGCCGGCGCGGACTTGCCCGGCTATGACCTGCTGGCGCAGGCCACCGGGGGACTCATGTCGCTCACCGGCCCGCCAGGCGACCCGACGAAGGTGGGCGTCGCCATCGTCGACGTCGTGACCGGTCTGCATGCCGCAGTGGGCATCCTGGCGGCGTTGCGGTGGCGGGACCTCACCGGCCAGGGGCAATTGGTGGAGGTGGATCTGCTCACATCCTTGTTGTCGGCCTTGGTGAATCATTCCTCGGCGTTCGTCTCCGGCGGGGTCATTCCGACATCGACCGGGAACGCCCACGCCTCCATCGCCCCCTACGAGCCGCTGCCGACAGCCGACGGGCCGATCGTCGTCGCGGTGGGCAACGATCGCCAGTTCCGTCGTTTCACGGATGCGATCGGTGCCCCGGAGCTCGCGGACGATCCGCGCTTCCTCACCAACCCCGCTCGCGTGCAGCACCGGGAGGAACTTGTGGCGGCCCTGTCGCCGTGCCTGCAAGGTCATACCGCCGACTACTGGCAGCGTCAGTTGACAGCGGTTGGAGTTCCCTGCGGCACGATCAATGACGTTGGGGCGGCGTTCGGACTCGCCGAGGAACTCGGACTCGACCCGATCGCGCCCATCGGCAATACCCGGACCACCCGTAACCCGATCCATCTCCAGGCAACCCCGGCCAGCTACCGGACGGCCTCGCCTTCGGTAGGTCAAGACGATCAGGGTGTGCGTGCCTGGCTCGCCGATGGAGGGAGCGAATGAAGTGGGCACGCCGGCGACCGGCGGACGACCGGGTCGCCGTGGTCAAGGGCCATGGCACCGGTAACGACTTTGTGCTCATTCCCGACCCCGATGGCATCCACGACTTCTCTGCAGCTGCTGCCGCGGCGCTTTGCGATCGTAGGATGGGCATCGGTGGGGACGGCGTACTGCGAGTCGTGCGCAGCGACCGCACTCCGGAGGGGGCCGACTACGGGCCGGGCGCGCCTGAGTGGTTCATGGATTACCGCAACTCCGACGGCAGCATCGCGGAAATGTGCGGTAACGGAATCCGAGTGTTCGCCAGGTTTCTCGTCGACGCCGGTCTCGCCTCCCCCGGGGAACTCGAGGTCCTCACCAGGGGAGGCGTCTACCGGGTCAACCTGCACGCGGAGGGTGACGTCACGGTGGACATGGGCCGACCCATTCGTGACGGGTATTCCTCGGATGTCCGCGTGCGGTTGGGGTCGCACGAATGGAGGGCGGAGGGGCTGGGGCTGCCCAACCCGCATGCCGTCGTGGTGCTGGACGATTTGACGGTGCTACCGGCCGAACTGCCTCCGCCTGAGGTTGCCCCGGCAGTCATGTATCCGGACGGCGTGAATGTCGAGTTCGTCGAGTTCGCCGAAGAGGTGGTCCCGGGCCAGCCGCATGTGAGGATGCGGGTGCACGAACGCGGCTCAGGAGAGACGCTGTCCTGCGGAACCGGTGCCTGCGCAGTAGGAGTGGTCGTGGCCGAGCACCTGGGTGTTCCGGACGGAACCCCGGTACAGGTGGATGTTCCGGGAGGCACTTTGATGATTTCCATAGACAACCTTGGCCGGGTGCACATGAGCGGACCGGCCGTGATCGTCGCTGACGGCTGGATCGTTCCGAGATGGTGGAGGGCTCACACATGACCGATGGACAGGTCGCGACCGCCGAACAGGTCGCGGAGTTGACGGGGTTCGCCAGGCAGGTGTCCAGGCCGATCGGCAGGCTCGGCGGTGACTGGTTCATCTCACCGCAGGCGAAACGCGGTGCCCAGATTCTGGGCCAGCGCGGCTGGCCTGCCTACGTCAAGGGCAGAGGCAGTGCGCTGGGCGACGTGCCGGCCGACGTGGTCGTCGCGGTCTTCGGATTCATGGAACCTGAACGTATCCGGGAGGCTTGGGATGAGCCGTGCGATTTGAGCGTGGAGGAGATCCAGGCTGTCTACCTCAACGCCTGCCGGGACTGGTCACGCGAGCGCCTAGGCGATTTTCAGGGAAGGGACCGGTTGGTCGAGTTGCTCTCGCGGGTGAGCGCGGAGACGGACTGCACCGGGGTACCGCTCTTCGCCGCTTGGCGATCGGCCCCGCAGGCGGAAGATGGGCCCGGACGGCTGGGGCAACTCCTCCACGAACTTAGGGAGCTGCGCGGCGGACTCCACCTGGCGGCGGTCCTCGCTGCCGGCCTGACACCGTTGGAGGCCATCGTGGCAGGACCGGGCGGAACCGGGAATGCGCAGTTCTTCGGATGGGGACCAGACCTGATGCCCGATCCGATGACAGTGGAAGGGCTTGCTCCGAAGCGGGAACAGGCTGAGACTCTCACCGACCATATGGTCGCCGTGAGTTGGGCGGTACTCGACCGGGGTGAACGTGCCGAGGTGGCGGAGTTGCTCACATCAGCATTGGCCCACGCAGAAGGCGCCGCGTGACGCCCGAGGACAACGAGTCGCTGGAACTACAGGAGCGGGCCGCCCTACGCCGGGTGGCCGGGCTGTCCACCGAGCTCACCGACATCACGGAGGTTGAATACCGCCAGGTCCGACTCGAACGTGTGGTGCTCGTCGGCGTCTGGACCGAGGGGAGTTGGGAAGAGGCACAGGCCTCCATGCGCGAGTTGGCACTGCTCGCCGAGACGGCGGGCTCCGAGGTGCTGGAAGGTGTCGTGCAGCGGCGATCAACCCCGGACGCGGCCACCTACATCGGATCGGGCAAAGCCGCGGAGTTGCACGACATCGTGATGGCGACCGAGGCAGACACCGTCATCTGCGACGGTGAGCTGACACCGGGCCAACTGCGCAAACTGGAGAATGTCGTCAAGGTCAAGGTGGTGGACCGGACCTGGCTCATCCTGGACATCTTCGCCCAGCACGCACAGAGCAAAGAGGGCAAGGCGCAGGTGTCGCTCGCGCAGATGGAGTACCTGCTGCCGCGCCTGCGCGGATGGGGTGAGTCGTTGTCCCGGCAGGCCGGCGGTCGAGCCGGCGGTGCCACGGGTGGCGTGGGCACCCGTGGTCCGGGCGAGACGAAGCTGGAGACAGATCGACGGCGCATTCGGGCACAGATGTCCAAGCTACGTCGTGACCTCACAGCGATGACCGCCGTCCGCAAGACGCAGCGGCAAGGGCGGCGCAGTTCGTCGACTCCCGCAGTTGCGATCGCCGGATACACCAACGCCGGCAAGTCGAGCCTGCTCAACAGGCTCACGGGCGCCGGGGTGCTGGTCGAAGACGCCCTGTTCGCGACGCTGGACCCCACGGTTCGACGTGTCCGACTGCCCTCACAGCGGGAAGTCACCGTGAGCGACACAGTCGGCTTCGTGCGTCACCTGCCGCATCAACTGGTCGAGGCGTTCAGGTCGACGCTGGAAGAGGTCGGCGAGTCCGACGTCATCGTGCATGTGGTCGATGGCTCCGATGCAACGCCGGAGGCGCAGTTGGCCGCAGTGCGTGAAGTGCTGGCCGACCTCGGGATCACCGACCACCCCGAGGTGGTGGTGCTCAACAAGGCGGATATCGCAGATCCGGAAGTGGTCGCCAGGATGAGGCATCTGGTCCCCGACCTCGTGATCGTGTCCGCGCGCACGGGGGCGGGATTCCCCGAGCTGCTGTCGGCCATCGACGCCGCCTTGCCCCAGCCCCCTGTGGTGGTGGATGTCGTCGTCCCGTATGCCCGGGGCGACCTGCTAGCCCGGGTGCATGCCGAGGGTGAGGTGTCCTCGTTGGAGCACACCGATGAAGGCACAAGAGTGGTCGCTGCGGTCTCGGGAGAGCTCGCCGACCGACTCGAGCACGCCGGTGGCTGACCTCGACCAGGATCGGCAGGCCGCCGTCGCCGAGTTGCTCGACGCGGTTGTCGCCGAGTTGGGCGGGGAATCTCGGGTCGGTCAACAGACCATGGCCGGATGCGTCGCCGCCACCTTGGACTCCGGTCGCCATGCGTTGATCCAGGCGGGCACCGGGACGGGCAAGTCGGTGGGCTACCTGGTGCCGGCGATCGTGCACGTCCAGTCCGGTGGGGAACCGGTGGTGATTGCCACGGCGACGCTCGCCCTGCAGCACCAACTCGTGAGCCGGGACCTGCCTGCGATCGATCGTGCGCTGGCTGCGGCCGGTCGGCCACCGATCGACTATGCGGTGCTCAAGGGTCGTGCCAACTACCTGTGCAAACAGCGACTGCACGATCCCGCCGGCGACGACGGCGACCAACTGGAACTGGACTCCTTCGGCAGGGCCAGCACAAGCCGGTTGGAAGCGGATGCTGCCCGGGTGCGTGAGTGGGCTGAGATCACCGCCACCGGCGACCGCGATGAACTCGACGACGTCGACGCTCGTGTGTGGCGTGCCTACTCCGTCACTTCCCGGGAGTGCGTCGGTTCGGCCGCGTGTCAGTTCGGAACCGAGTGCTTCGCGGAACGTGCCCGCGAACGGGCCGCACAATCCGACATCATTGTCACCAACCATGCGATGTTGGCTCTGGACGCGCTGGAGAACCTCCCGGTGTTGCCGGAGCACGGGGCGATCGTGGTCGACGAGGGACACGAGTTGGCGGAGCGCGCCACCTCGGCGGTGACATCGGAATTGAGCGCAACTCAGGTCGCCCGCGCCCTGGCAGGAGGACGGCGTCTCCTGACGGCCGACACGGTGGACATGATCGAGTCGTCCGCCTCGGCTCTCTCGGACGCCCTCTTCCAGGTGGAGGGCCGGCTCACACAGTTGCCCGACGGCCTCACCGCCGCGCTCGCCGGCGTTCGTGACGCGACGCACCGGGGTCTGACCGAGGTCGGTGGTCAAAAGGGCGACGACCCGGATGCAGTCGCGCGTCGGCAGCGCGTGCGCAGCGCGCTCGAGGAGTGCCATGACATGGCTGGTGAGTTGCTGTCGGCGGGGGAGTACGACGTCGTGTGGGTCGATCGCAGCGGCAACAGCCGCCAGCCCGTCCTGCACCTGGCGCCGCTGAGCGTCGCGGGACCGCTACGAGAGGGCCTGCTGGAGTCCCGCACGGTCGTGTTGACCAGCGCCACCCTGACCTTGGGAGGAGACTTCGAGCACATTGCACGCAGCATCGGCCTCGCCGACTCGGAGCGCGACGTCGACGGCGCCATGAGCTGGACCGCCGTTGATGTGGGGTCACCTTTCGACTTCGCCAGCCAAGGCATCCTTTATCTGGCAAAGGATCTGCCGCGACCGGGACGGGACGGCCCGAGTCCGGAAGCGCTGGATCGGCTGGCGGAACTAGTGTCGGCCGCTGGTGGCCGCACGCTGGCGCTGTTCTCTAGTTGGCGTGGGGTGGACGCCGCCGCCGACCGACTCGCCGACCTGGACGGACCCGCCTTGCTGGTTCAGCAACGTGGCGACTCGGTGGGATCTTTGGTTCGACGTTTCGCCGAGGACCCGTCGTCCGTGCTCGTGGGCACGATGTCGCTGTGGCAGGGGGTAGACGTCCCGGGCGCTGCTTGCATCCAGGTGGTCATCGACCGCATCCCCTTTCCGAGGCCCGACGATCCTCTGGTCCAAGCCCGCAGCGATCTTGTGGAGCGCAATGGCGGCAACGGCTTCGTTTCGGTGTCGGTCCCGCGCGCCGCTCTGCTGTTGGCGCAGGGAGCGGGACGGCTCGTGCGCAGCACGTCGGACCGTGGCGTGGTGGCGATCCTGGATCCGCGGATAGCAACCGCGGGCTATGGCAGGTACCTGGTCAACTCTCTGCCGGCATTCTGGACCACCACGGACACAGCTGCGGCACTCGGCGCTCTGCAGAGGCTGTCAGCCGAACTCGACTGAGAGTCGCGGTTGGACATCGAGGCGCGATCGACGAAGCGCCACCGCCGATCGATGGCTCAAACGCGGCGCAACACGGTGACGACTTTGCCGAGAATGCGGGCATCGTCGCCGGGAATCGGCTCGTAATTGGGATTGTGTGGCATCAGCCAGACGTGTCCATGGCTGCGTTTCAGCGTCTTCACGGTTGCCTCGTCGCCCAAGAGCGCCGCCACGATCTCGCCGGACTCGGCAGCCTCCTGGCGTCGGACCACGACCCAATCGCCGTCGCAGATAGCCGCGTCAACCATGGAGTCGCCGACCACCCGCAGTAGGAACAACTCACCATCACCGACGAGTTCCTGCGGCAACGGGAACACGGCCTCGACGGCTTGGTCGGCCAGGATGGGACCGCCGGCCGCGATCTGCCCCAGCACGGGGACGAATGAGGTGCGCGAGGTGAGCTCGTCCCCCTCGCCCGGGCTACTGGACTCCCGGATTGCAGGCGCGGGTGCTGCGGATCGACGCTTGGTCTTGGCGGCTGTTGCGGTGACGACTTCCATCGCCCGTGGGCGATTGGGATCGCGCCGGATGTAGCCCTTCTTCTCAAGCGTTCGCAGTTGGTGGGCAACGCTGGAAGGACTTGTGAGCCCGACGGCATCTCCGATCTCGCGGATGCTTGGTGGGTACCCCCGATCGGCGACCGATGTGCGGATCATCTGCAGGATCGTGCGCTGCCGTTCGGTCAGGTTGTCGCCCTCGGTCTTTGCCGGTGCCATGCCGGTTCTCCCCTCACCAGTGCTGCATTCGGAAGTCATTCTGTCGGACCCTTCGTACACGCTTACGGTAACTGAACGAAGGCGCGCTTTCAGACATTTGTTCGAATTTCGCTGGTCAGCGTGTCGCGGTCGGTGGTACAAATAGAACAGGCGTTCGATCGTACAAGTGTACGTATTCAGGTGGCGGCGGCAGTCGCCAGCGAGTCAGGCGGCCGAGGTCGCGGAGGGAGGCACGAATCATGAGCGCATGGACACTACTGGCCGGGCGATCCAGTGCGAGTCTGAGCATCTCGCCCTTTCTCGACCTTGTCTCAACGGGTGAGGTACCCGACTCAGTGCGTCGTCTCCACGGGTCGACCTCGCGGCGGGTGGCGGAGTTCCAGTCCGGCTACCGCAGTACAGCGGTGGGGAACGGGCCCTGGAGGCTGACCCACCGTGGATCGCTGCTCGTGCGGGCTGCCGTGGTGCTGGCGATCCTGCTCGCGGGATTCTGCGCTGTCGCTGCCGGCTTGGAGGTGGGGCGGGCTACGAGCTTGGTGGGGGTGCCAGAGGTGCCGGACAGAATCGTCTCCGACCGCGGCACCTTCTCGGATGCGGCCGTCACGGCTCGCTCCGAGCCCGCCGCCCTGAAGAGTATTGCGACTTCTCGGTCCACAGCCGCCGAAACGGCCGACACGACCGAACCTGACGGCGGCTTCGGGGCGGCTCAGGATTCGGTCGACTGGGTCGTGGTCCAACCCGGAGACACTCTCTGGGACATCGCGACACGCGCAAATCCGGCCGGAGATCCCCGCGAGATGCTGGTGCGGATCCGCGAGGCAAACGGATCCTCACTCTCGCAACTCGTTGCGGGCCAAAGGGTTCGACTGCCGTCGCGAGATCGTGACTGAACTTCAAGCGGCCGCCGGGACGAGTCGTCACCAGATTGCCGTTCGGGTGCTCTTGCCTTGGTGTCACTCAGCGGATACAGTCACTACATCTAGTGGTTACAGCGATGTAGTTCATCCACAAATTGTGGTCGCAGATGCACAGGTTCTCCCCAGTTAGTCCCAAGGTTGTCCCCAGAGTTATCCCCAGGACGGAGGTTCGCCCATGCAGTGCCCCTTCTGCAGGGATGCCGACTCCCGGGTTCTGGATAGTCGAACGACGGAGGACGGCACGACCGTTCGGCGACGTCGGGTATGCCCCTCCTGCGGACGACGCTTCTCCACCTTGGAGACGGCGACCCTGAATGTGGTCAAGCGCAGCGGCGTCCAGGTGCCCTTCAGTCGCGAGAAGGTCATCGCGGGCGTTCGGAAGGCGTGCCAGGGGCGACCCGTGACGGAAGACGACCTGGCGGTGATGGCCCAGCAGGTTGAGGACGCGGTACGCGACCTCGGAATGGCTGAGGTGCCCTCCCACGAAGTTGGTCTGGCCATCCTCGGTCCGCTACGCGTGCTGGACGAGGTCGCCTACCTTCGTTTCGCCTCGGTGTACCGCAACTTCGAGTCGCTGGACGATTTTGAGGAGGAGGTCGCGCTGCTGCGCGCGGCCCGCGAGATGTCGCCCCAGGACGACACCGGGTAACCGGGGGAAGCCCGACCAAAACGACTTGGCAACAACCGAATAGCACGAGCACTTCGCACCACCGACAAGAGCAACCAACAACCATCAGAGGAACCCTGAACGGGTACCGCCCGGGTCGCACGAGCGGCCGGAATACAGGAGGAGAAACATGGCCGAGGAGTCGCGCGCGACCACGAGATCAGCAGGAAAGCGGGGATCGAGGGTGAGCGTCACCCGAGACGGGCTGACCGTGGAACGACTGTTCACCACCGAGGGCATTCACCCCTACGACGAAGTCGAATGGGAGAGCCGCGACGTCGTCCAGAACAACTGGAAGACCGGCGAGGTCGTGTTCGAGCAGCGCGGCGTCGAGTTCCCGGTGGACTGGTCGGTCAACGCCTCCACGATCGTCACCACCAAGTACTTCCGCGGTGCCGTGGGAACGCCGGCCCGCGAGACTTCGCTGCGCCAACTCCTCGATCGCGTGGTGCTGACCTATGTGCGGGAGGGAAAGGCCAACGGCTACTTCGCGACCGACGCTGATGCCGAGATCTTCGAGCACGAACTCACCTGGATGCTGCTGCACCAGGTGTTCTCCTTCAACTCGCCGGTGTGGTTCAACGTTGGCACGTCCTCGCCGCAGCAGGTGTCCGCGTGCTTCATCCTGGCCGTCGACGACACGATGGACTCGATCCTGAACTGGTATCGCGAGGAGGGGCTCATCTTCAAGGGCGGATCCGGTGCAGGCCTGAACATCTCTCGCATCCGGTCGTCCAAGGAATTGTTGCGGTCCTCCGGCGGCACCGCTAGCGGCCCGGTGTCATTCATGCGTGGAGCTGACGCGTCAGCGGGCACCATCAAGTCCGGCGGTGCGACGCGGCGCGCGGCGAAGATGGTCGTTCTCGATGTGGATCATCCGGACATCGAGGAATTCATTGAGACTAAGGCGCGCGAGGAGAACAAGATCCGCGCTCTGCGAGACGCCGGTTTCGACATGGACCTGGGTGGCCGCGACATCTCCAGCGTGCAGTATCAGAACGCCAACAACTCGGTCCGGGTCTCCGATGAGTTCATGACTGCGGTGGAGAAGAACCAGGAGTTCGGTCTGCGTTCGCGTACCGACGGTGAGGTTGTCGAAACCGTGGACGCCCGTGGCCTCTTCGAGAAGATGTGCAAGGCCGCCTGGGAGTGCGCCGACCCCGGCATCCAGTACGACGACACGATCAACGACTGGCACACCAACCCCGAGACCGGTCGGATCACGGCGTCGAACCCCTGCAGTGAGTACATGTCGCTGGACAACTCCTCCTGCAACCTTGCCTCGCTGAATCTGATGAAGTTCCTTGCCGATGACGGGAGCTTCGCCGCGGAGAAGTTCGCCAAGGCCGTGGAACTCATCATCACCGCGATGGATATCTCTATCTGCTTCGCCGACTTCCCGACCGAGGCGATTGGCCAGACCACGCGCGACTACCGTCAACTGGGCATCGTCTATTCGAATCTGGGTGCCCTGCTGATGGCCTCGGGTCTTGCCTACGATTCCGACGGCGGTCGGGCGCTCGCTGCTGCAATCACCTCGCTGATGACTGGCACCGCGTACAAGCGTTCCGCCGAGTTGGCCGGTGTGGTCGGGCCGTACGAGGGCTTCGCCCGCAATGCTGAGGCTCACGCCCGAGTGATGCGCAAGCACGCCGCAGCGACGGATTCGGTGCGCAGCGTTTCGTCTCTGGATCGGGACGTACTCAAGGTGGCGGAGAAGGCATGGGCCGACGTCATCAAGATCGGTGGCAAGAACGGTTGGCGCAACGCCCAGGCCTCGGTGTTGGCCCCCACCGGCACCATCGGCTTCATGATGGATTGCGACACCACGGGTATCGAGCCGGACTTCTCGCTGGTCAAGTTCAAGAAGTTGGTCGGCG
>CAZKVQ010000067.1:5449-12414 GCA_964556255.1 uncultured Actinomycetes bacterium | reverse complement strand
GTGTTGAGGCAGTGCGGGCAGGTGACGACGATCTTCTTCGCCTTGATCTCGTTGAGCATCTCGACGTTCTGCATCGCCTGCATCTGGAAGAGGAACTCGTTGCCGGCGCGGCGGGCCGGGTCGCCGGTGCAGGTCTCGCCCTCGCCGAGCACCATAAAGTTGACACCCGCAAGGTGGAGCAGTTCCGCGACCGCCTTGGTGGTCCGCTTGGCACGGTCCTCATAGGCACCCGCGCAACCAACCCAGAACAAGTACTCCACGTCGTCGGGAATCTCGTCCTCGCCTTCCATCCCGAACACCTTGACCTCGAAGTCGACCTCCTCGATCCAGGCGTTGCGCATGGAGGCGTTCATGCCCCAGGGGTTGCCCTTCTGCTCGACGTTCTTGAACAGGCCGGCCAATTCGGTCGGGAACTCGGACTCGATCATCACCTGGTTGCGCCGCATGTCCACGATGTGGTCGATGTGCTCGATGTCCACCGGGCATTGCTGCACGCAGGCACCGCAGGTCGTGCAGGACCACAGGGCGTCGGTATCGATGACCGGGCCCTCATGCGAGCGGTGCCCGGCGGCGTCGTAGCCGTCGTCGATGCGCCTCGGATCCTCGTCTCGTGGACCGACCAACGGCCTATTGGCCTCTGCCGCGACCGTGGCGCCGACCTTCTCGAGGACCTCCTCGTTGCGCTCCCCCATTTCGTCGCGCTTGCCGGCGCCCGAGGTGGCCAGCAGGTAGGGCGCGCTCGAGAAGAGGTGATCTCGCAGGTCCATGACGATCAGCTTCGGGGACAGCGGCTTCTCGGTGGCCCACGCCGGACACTGCGACTGGCAACGCCCACACTCGGTGCAGGTGGCCATGTCGAGCATGCCCTTCCAGGTGAAGTCGTCGATCCGACCCCGGCCGAACAAAGCATCGTCGGCCGGATCCTCGAAATCGATCTTCTCGTCGCCGGAGTACATCGGCAGCAACGGCCCGAGGGCGTTGGGCCTACGGGAGAAGTAGACGTTGATCGGCGCCATGAAGATGTGGAGGTGCTTGCTGTACAGCACGAACACCAGGAACCCGAAGATGACGCCGATGTTGAGCCAGAGGCCGATCGTCTCGAGCCATTCGTTGGCTGTGAGTCCGAGGGGCTCGAGCAGGTGGGCCACCCACTCGGTGAAGAACGCCCCGCCCGACTCATAGAACGGCAGGTTCATCTTGCCCGTGAACAAGCTGACGTTGTACTGGGCTCCTCGGTAGAGGAAGAGCGTCCAGATGACGTTGAAGATCATCAGCAGGACGATCCAGGCGGCGCCGGTATGGGAGCCGAAGAAACGGCTCTTGCGACCTTCCTTGGCCGGGTTGTTGGCGAGCCTGATGATGGCGAAGATGACGAGGCCGACGATCACGAGAACACCGAAGAGGTCCTCGAGGAAGCCCACGATCGGCCAACGGCCGAAGAACGGGATGGCGAACTCCGGGTTGAACAGGGCGCCGATGGCTTCGATGATGGTCAGGCCGAGCACCAGGAAGCCCCAGAATGCGAACACGTGGGCGATGCCTGGCACCAGCCACTGCAATAGCTTCTTCTGGCCGAGTACTTCGGTGCCCTCGGCCCCGACTGCCTTCTCGATCTTCTGAGGCCGTGGCGGCGCCACCGGCTGACCGCTCCGGATGAGCTTGAACAGGGTCAGGCCGCGGCGGGCGGCGAAAGCCAAAGCCACCACGATGATCAGCAGGCCGATCACCAGTCGCAGGGTCGTCTGGTCCACCACGCACCTCCAGGTCCATGTTGCGGCGAGACTGTACCTAGATACAGATCTCCATAAATCCTACTCGCCAGTAACATCGTCACGGGCCAAGGGGTATGGCGATTCGACGATCGAATAGAGTCGCGCGCATGTGGACTGCGGAACGCAGCGTGCTCGCCGAGCTCGAGGCTGAGGCGATCTGGGCGCTGCGGGAGGCCGCGGTGGCGTTCCGGAATCCGGTTCTGCTGTACAGCATCGGCAAGGATTCCACAGTGCTGCTGCATCTGGCGCGCAAAGCCTTCCACCCCGGTCCGATTCCGTTTCCGGTGATGCACGTCGACACCGGGTGGAAATTCTCCGAGATGATCGCCTTCCGGGATGCCACGGCTCGGCGGCTGGGCCTGGACCTGAGGATCGTCAGCAATAGGCAGGGCCTGGCCGAGGGCGTGAGTCCGTTCACCCACGGTGCCCAGGAGTACACCAGGCTGATGAAGACCGTGGCGCTGCGGGAGGGACTCGACGCAGGGGGCTTCGACATCGCGATCGGCGGAGCGCGGCGCGACGAGGAGCGCTCCCGGGCCAAGGAAAGGATCTTCTCGCTGCGCGAGCCGGGGCATCGGTGGGAGCCCCGGAAGCAACGCCCCGAATTCTGGCGCACGGTGAACTCCACCCTGGTCGAGGGCCAAACGATGAGATGCTTCCCGATCTCGAACTGGACCGAACTCGACGTCTGGCGCTACATCGATGCGGAGGGGCTGGACGTGGTCCCGCTCTACTTCTCGGCCGACCGCCCTGTCGTCATGCGCAACGGGGTGCCGATCATGGTTGACGATGACCGGCTGCCGCTGGAGCCTGGGGAGGAACCCGAGGTCCGCCGGGTCCGCTTCCGCACCCTGGGGTGCTACCCCCTCACCGGTGGGGTCACCGATGAGGCCACGACGGTGGCCGAGTTGGTGGCCGAACTGGTTCGGAGCAACGTTTCCGAACGGGCCGGACGCCTGATCGACGGCGACGGCAGCGCGTCCATGGAGCGAAAGAAGCAAGAGGGGTACTTCTAGCGGTGAAGACGCTGATCCGGGTCGTCACCTGCGGCTCTGTCGACGACGGCAAGAGCACCCTGCTTGGCCGACTGTTGGCCGAGACCGACAGCCTGCCCATCGACCAGGTCGAATCGGCACGGCAAACCCGTCGCCCCGGTTCCACAGTCCCGGTCGGCGAGATCGACTACAGCCTTGTCACCGACGGACTCGAGGCCGAGCGGGATCAGGGCATCACCATCGACGTCGCCTATCGCCACCTGTACCTGCCGTCCGGTCGTCGGGCGATTCTGGCGGATGCCCCCGGCCACGTTCAGTACACCCGCAACATGGCCGTGGCAGCCTCCACCGCCGATGTGGCCATCCTGCTGGCCGATGCCGGACGAGGCACTCGCGACCAGACCCACCGTCACCTCGCGGTGTGCGCATTGATGGGGGTGCGTCACGTCGTGCTCGCCGTCAACAAGATGGACGCAGTCGGCTACCGGCAAGCGACATACGAAGAGATCGTCGACGAGATCCGGGTCTCGGCCGCCGCTCACGGCGTCGACGATGTCGTCGCTATCCCGGTGAGCGCGCTCACCGGGGCCAACGTCGTGACCGCGTCCGACGAGATGGTGTGGTACCGAGGCCCGACGCTCCTGGCGGCACTGGACTCGCTGGTCTTGCCGTCGGAGGCGCAGGCCGGACTCCGGCTGCCCGTGCAGACGATCATCCGCGCCGAAGGGTTCCGCGGCTACGGAGGGATCGTCGCCTCAGGAACGGTCCAGGCGGGTTCGAAGGTAAAGGTCGCGGACAGCGGTCAGACCGCCGTCGTGAGTCGGATCGTCAGCCTGGTGGGCGACGAGTCCGCAGAGGTGGACGCGGTGTCGGCAGGATTCTCGGTGGCGCTCGAACTCGATCGGGACCTCGACATCACCCGTGGCGATGTTCTCAGCGATGTCGACGATGCGCCCGTCCCGGCCGACAGATTCGCTGCCGACGTCGTGTGGATGGCTGAGCAGCCGCTCGCCCCAGGTCGCAGCTACACCTTGCGGGCGGGACCGCTGGAGGTGCCGGCCACGGTCACCCGCATCAGGCACCGCCTCGACGTTACCGACGGAACCGAACTGGCAGCCCGCATCCTCGAGATGAATGACGTCGGTCGGATCGAGTTGGCCACCAACAGGATGGTTCCGCTGGATCAATACCAGCGCAGCCATGACACCGGCGGGTTCGTGCTGGT
The DNA here is from genome assembly GCA_964556255.1 of uncultured Actinomycetes bacterium. Taxonomy (GTDB): domain Bacteria; phylum Actinomycetota; class Actinomycetes; order S36-B12; family UBA10799; genus JACJWR01. Next base: position 8,422 of record CAZKVQ010000067.1, on the reverse strand, counting down.
GGACCGCGTCAGTGGTGACAGCTTGGCGGCGGGGCTCACCAGGTTCTCGTTGCGGCGCTCCGCCAACGTCACCGAGCATCATTTCGGCATCGACCGGGAAGCCCGGGAGGCGCTCAACGGCACCCGGGCGCGGGTGCTCTGGTTCACCGGCCTGTCGGGATCGGGTAAATCCTCGGTCGCCAACGAGGTGGAGCGTCAGCTGTTCGCCCACGGGATACGCAGCTACATCCTGGACGGCGACAGCGTGCGCCATGGACTCACCAAGGATCTCGGTTTCACGCCCGCCGACCGGGCAGAGAACGTCCGAAGGGTGGCCGAGGTTGCTCGCTTGATGATGGATGCCGGGATCGTGGTACTGGTCTGCCTGGTGTCCCCCTTCCGCACCGACCGGCGCGCTGCTCGAGCGCTGTTCGACGAGCAGGACTTCCTGGAGGTGTTCGTCGACACCCCGTTGGACGTGTGCATCGCCCGCGACCCCAAGGGCTTGTACGCCAAAGCCCGAGAGGGGAAGATCCCCAACATGTCAGGACTCGGCCAGGAGTATGAGGCGCCCTCGCATCCAGATGTCTATCTGGACGGCGAATTGCCGGTGACCGACAACGCCACGACCGTGTTGTCGGAACTTGGACTCGACTGAACCGCCGGTCGTGGTCACGAACCCGCGGCGGCTGTGGATCGCCCTCCTAGCCGGGCTCGTCTGTGCTCTGGGCCTGACCATCTCATTGGGACTGGCGACGAGTACCCCCCACGGCGCTGCGGACAACGGCGACGGGATTCGCCTCTACTGCGGCGCGGGCTTGCGACCGGACACAGTCGAAGGGACCTCAGCCTGGCAGCCCGGCGTGGTGCTGAGTTACCTGCAGGCGGCCCCCTGCCCGGGGCCGCCGCCGTCCTCGGCGCTGGTCGCGTTGGAGGCCGCTGACCGCCTCAACCCCGCGGAGGTGTTCGACCTGCGAACGCTGGCGTGGATCTACGTCGGCGTCGCCTCGGCGATCACCGCAGTGGGGGCGTGGGCCGTGACTGGGCGAGGCTGGAACCGCTTAGCCATCCTGTTACCCGGCCTGGTCGCGCTGCTGACCCCTGACTTCGGCCGGTTCCTGTTGTCGACGTACGGCGAGCCGGCCGGTTTGATCGGGGCCTACGGGTTCGTCACCGGTGTCGCGGTACTGCTGGTGACCTCGCCGGCGGACAGGTGGCCCAGGATCCTCGCGCTGGGCCTCGTCGTGGTCGGATCGATCTGGGCCGTTTCGGCCAAGGTGGCCTACGCCCCGATGCTACTGTTGGCGGTCGCGGTGGCCCTGTGCATCGGTATAGGTACCCCTCGTCCACGGTGGCGGGCCCACGTGGCGGGAGGCTTGGCGGCGTTACTCCTGCTGGTCGCCGGCGGTGCGCTGGTGAGGGATGCGGCGCACTGGCAGTACCGGCTGTACAAGCGCACGAATGTGCAGAATCTCATCTACACCCTCGTACTCACCGAGATTCCAGGTTCGGCGACCGAGTTGGGCCTTCCCCCCGCCGCCCAGCGATTGGCCGGCACCCCCCGTCCTCTGTTGACACCCGACCAGCCTGGGCTGGCCCAGATCGACAATGATCCGACCGCTTATCGGGCCCGGGCGACCTCATTGCTGCTCCAGCATCCAGCCGTGGCCCTGCGCGCCGTGGGCGTGGGTCTGCAGGCGACTGCGGGTAGCGACTTGCACTACCTCGTTTGGTGGCCGCTGGGGGCCCAGCCCGACAACGTCGCCGGCGTGACGAAAGAGGAGTCGGCTGGTGCCGCGGGGTCCGATCCGGTATCCCTTCGCAACTGGCTGGCCGAGATGCCGACGCCGTGGTTCCCCACGGCGCTTGTGGTAGTCGGTCTGGTTGCAGGCGTCTTCGGACTGTTGCGCAGGCGCTCACGACCGAGTCCACCCGCCGTACTGGCGGGCATCGCTGCGCTGGCGGGACTGGGGCTGGTGGTGGCGTCCCTCGGTGACGGCTACTTCGAGATCGCCAAGCACGTGTGGCTCGGGGCCTTCTTTCTCCGGGTTGCGCTGTGGTCGCTGGTAGGGGCTGTCCTGATGCTGCTCGTGAGCCTGGTATTTCCGCTGCGCAGAGTCCCTGCGCCGCGAGTGTGAGGTACATCACCAACACCCGGCGATAGAAGACCGCCGCGGCGGAATATGAAGCAACTACCCGAGGTTCTACTCACAGAGATTGCGTCGAGTCGACTCAAGGTACGTGCCTTCCGAGTTGCCTCAACAGCGAAATCGTAGAACAGTCATCGGTACCACCACATCTGCAGGAGGAAACACACATGACCCGTGCTGTCGGAATCGACCTCGGAACCACCAACTCTGTGGTCGCCGCCCTTGAGGGCGGGGAGCCCACAGTCATAGCCAACGCCGAAGGTGCCCGGACGACCCCGTCCATCGTCGCCTTCGCCAAGAACGGCGAGGTGTTGGTCGGCGAGGTTGCCAAGCGCCAAGCGGTGACCAACGTCGACCGCACCATCCGATCGGTCAAGCGCCATATGGGCACCGATTGGTCCACCGATATTGACGGCAAGAAGTACACCGCGCAGGAGATCTCTGCCCGGATCCTCGGCAAGTTGAAGACAGACGCCGAGGCCTATCTCGGTGACAAGGTCAGCGACGCCGTGATCACCGTCCCGGCCTACTTCAACGACGCCCAGCGCCAAGCCACCAAGGAAGCCGGCGAGATCGCCGGTCTGAACGTGCTGCGCATCATCAACGAGCCGACGGCCGCGGCGCTGGCCTACGGCCTGGACAAGGGCGATGAGGAGCAGACCATCCTGGTGTTCGACCTCGGTGGCGGCACCTTCGACGTCTCCTTGCTGGAGATCGGCGGCGGTGTGGTCGAGGTGAAGGCCACCAGCGGCGACAACCACCTCGGCGGCGACGACTGGGACCAGAAAGTTGTCGACCATCTGGTGACCACCTTCAAGAACGCCCATGGCGTCGACCTGAGCAA
>CAZKVQ010000067.1:0-5439 GCA_964556255.1 uncultured Actinomycetes bacterium | reverse complement strand
GAGAAGGCCAAGATCGAGCTGTCCTCGTCGGCCCAGACAACGATCAACCTGCCTTACATCACGGCTTCGGCCGAGGGTCCGCTGCACCTCGACGAGACTCTGAGTCGCTCACAGTTCCAGCAGATGACCTCGGATCTCCTGGATCGCTGCAAGGCCCCTTTCCATTCGGTGATCAAGGATGCCGGCGTGAACGTCGACGCCATCGACCAAGTGGTCATGGTCGGCGGTTCCACCCGGATGCCCGCTGTCTCCGACCTGGTGAAGGACCTGACCGGCGGCAAGGAGCCCAACAAGGGCGTCAACCCCGATGAGGTCGTGGCGATCGGAGCCAGCCTGCAGGCCGGCGTGCTCAAGGGCGAGGTCAAGGACGTTCTGCTCCTGGATGTCACGCCATTGAGTCTCGGCATCGAGACCAAGGGCGGGATCATGACCAAGCTCATCGAACGCAACACCACCATCCCGACCAAGAGGTCCGAGGTGTTCACCACGGCCGACGACAATCAGCCCAGCGTGCTGATCCAGGTCTACCAGGGCGAGCGCGAGATGGCGGCCTACAACAAGAAGCTCGGCACCTTCGAGCTGACCGGTCTGCCGCCGGCCCCGCGGGGTGTGCCCCAGGTCGAAGTCACCTTCGACATCGACGCCAACGGCATCGTCCATGTGTCCGCGAAAGATCGTGGCACCGGCAAGGAGCAGTCGATGACGATCTCCGGCGGCTCGTCGCTGCCGAAGGACGACATCGAGCGGATGATGCGCGAGGCAGAGGAGCACGCGGAGGAGGACAAGCGTCGCCGCGAGGAGATCGAGGTGCGCAACGGGGCCGAAAGTCTCGTCTACCAGACCGAGAAGTTCCTGGCGGACAACGACGACAAGATCCCGGAGGACGCCAAGTCCAACGTCACCGGACCTCTGGCCGACCTGAAGTCCGCGCTGGAGGGCGAGGACATCGAGGCCATCAAGAAGTCCTCGGACGCTCTGGCCACAGCCAGCCAGGCCCTCGGCGCGGCTATGTACCAGCAGGCGGCGGCGAGCGAGGGTGCCGACGGTGGCGCCTCGTCTGCCGGAGCCAGTGACGCCGGTAGCGACGACGATGTCGTCGACGCTGAGATCGTGGATGACGAGGACGACAAGAAGTGACCTCGGACGACGAACTGCGCGAGGAAGCCGAAGAAGCGGCGGAATCCGTGCGGATCACCGACCGGCGCCGGATCGACCCCGAGACGGGGGAGGTCCGAGCGCCGGCCGGCGGCCCGGCGTCGGATTCGGCCGATGTTGTCGACGCTGAGATCGTGGATGCGGCCGACGATGCCGCGGAGGCCCAGAGCGCCGAGGTGGCGGAACTCACCGAGACGTTGCAGCGGTTGGCCGCGGAGTACAAGAACTACCGCGACCGCACCCAACGGGAGATCTCCGAATCACGGCTCAAGGGTCGGGCCGATGTGGTCACCGCTCTGATCGACACCCTCGATGACATTGATCGGGCTGCCGAACATGGCGAACTCGATGGCCCAACGAAGGCCATCGCCGACAACCTGAACGCTGCGCTGACCAGATTGGGCGTGCTCCGCTACGGCGAGGTCGGCGACGTGTTCGACCCCGCTATCCATGAGGCGATGACGCACGCCGAGGGGGACGGCAACGATGGCCCCGCCGTGTGCAGCGCCATCTACCAACCCGGATACCGCATGGGTGAACGGGTCGTGCGCCCGGCTCGCGTGGGTGTCACTGAGTGAGTAATCGAAGTACCTGGGAGGAGGGACGCCGATGAGCCAGCAGGACTGGGTTGACAAGGACTACTACAAGGATCTCGGCGTCTCGAAGACCGCAGACGGGGCGGACATCAAGAAGGCCTACCGAAAACTGGCGAGGGAACTCCACCCGGATGCCAACCCGGATCCCAAGGCCGAGGAGAAGTTCAAGGCGGTCAGTGAGGCCTACGACGTCGTCGGCGATCCGGAGAAGCGCAAGGAATACGACGAGTTCCGGGAGGCCGTGGGTTCGGGGGGCTTCCGCTTCCCCGGTAGCGGCGGTGGCGGAGGTTCGTACTCGGCCGACCTCGGCGACCTGTTCGGCCGGGCAGGTTCGGCCGCGGGCGGGTTCGGAGACGTCTTCGGCGGACTGTTCAACCGCGGCGGAGGCACCAGCCAACGCACCCGCGGACGGCGCGGACAGGACATCGAGTCCGAGGTGAACATCAGCTTCACCGAGGCCCTCGACGGCGTCACGCTGCCGTTGCGGCTCTCGACCGAGGGCGCCTGCGGCGTCTGCCACGGGACCGGGGCGAAGGCCGGCACCACCCCTCGGGTCTGCCCGACCTGCGAGGGCACCGGCCAGACAATGCGCAACGCGGGGGGCTTCGCACTGCCGGAACCGTGTGACGAGTGTCTGGGTCGCGGTCTGGTCGTGGACGACCCCTGCATGACGTGTTACGGCAGCGGACGCGCCCAGAGCACGAAGACCGTCAACGCTCGGATACCCGCCGGCGTGAAGGGTGAACAACGCATCCGGCTGAAGGGCAAGGGCGGCCCGGGTGAGGGCGGCGGCCCTGACGGCGATTTGTACATCGTGGTGCACGTCGACAAGCACCCGGTCTTCACCCGCGAGGGCGACAATCTCGAACTGGTGCTCCCGGTCACCTTCGACGAGGCTGCGCTCGGCGCGCATGTGAAGGTACCCGTCCTCGGCGGCGGCACCGTCACCCTGAATGTGCCACCGGGTACAGCCAACGGGCGGACCTTCCGGGTACGCGGTCGGGGCGCAACCCGGCGTGACGGCACCAAGGGTGACCTGCTGGTAACGGTTCGGGTCGCCGTGCCACCGAACCTCAACGATGCCGGCCGCGAAGCGTTGAAGGCCTACCGCGATGCGACCGGTGACCACAATCCGCGGGCTGATCTGATGACGCAGGCAGGAGGGGCCACATGAGTACCGATCCCTCTGACTTCATGTCCGAGGAGACGCCGGTGTACGTCATCTCGGTGGCTGCTCAACTCTCCGGGCTGCACCCACAGACTCTGCGGCAATACGATCGCCTGGGTCTGGTGACGCCACGTAGGGCCGGTGGCCGCAACCGGCTCTACTCCATGCGGGATGTGGCACGTCTGCGAGAGATCCAGCGGCTGGCCGCCGAGGGCATGAACCTGGCCGGCGTTCAGCGGGTGCTGGACCTACAGGAGGAGGTGGCCGAGTTGCGGGAGCAGTTGGCCTCTGCCACGCGGGAGCAGTCCAGCACAGCTTTGGTCGTATGGCGGCCGCAGCGACGCAACAGATGAACGTGACGAACTAGACAGGACGAAAGCGAAGGACCATGGACATCGAATTCACGACCAAGAGTCAGGACGCACTCGGCGCTGCCGTGCGCCGCGCCGCCGCCAACGGCAACCCCGAGGTGGCGCCGGTGCACCTGCTCGACGCCCTGCTCGGGCAGGGCGAGGGCATTGCCAGTGCGCTGCTCGACGCGGTGGGCGTCGACCGCGCTGCGCTGGCCGCGAAGGTCACGGCCGAGATGAATGCCCTGCCCAAGGCCTCGGGGGGCACCGTCGGCACGCCCGGCTTGTCACGCAGCATGTACGCGGTGCTGCAGAAGGCCCAGGACATTGCCAAGGAACGCGGTGACGACTTCGTCTCGACCGAACATCTGTTGATCGCGCTGTCGGCGGACGGTGGCCCGGGGGTGTCCGATCTCCTCGTCGGCGCCGGGGCGGGCCCGGAACAGCTGATGGACGCCCTATCGAAGGTTCGGGGCGGGGACCGCGTCACCAGCGCCGATCCAGAGGGCACGTTCCAGGCATTGGAGAAGTTCGGCGTCGACCTCACGGCGCGGGCCGCGGAGGGCAAGATCGATCCCGTCATCGGCCGGGATGCCGAGATTCGTCGTGTCATCCAGGTGCTGTCGCGGCGCACCAAGAACAACCCGGTGCTGATCGGTGAGCCCGGGGTGGGGAAGACCGCAGTGGTGGAGGGCCTGGCACAGCGCATCGTCGACGGGGATGTGCCCGAATCGCTGCGTGGGAAGACCTTGATCGCCCTCGACCTCAGCAGCATGGTTGCCGGCGCCAAGTACCGCGGCGAGTTCGAGGAGCGGCTGAAAGCCGTACTCGAGGAGATCAAGAACTCCGACGGTCAGATCATCACGTTCATCGACGAACTTCACACGGTGGTCGGTGCGGGTGCCTCCGGGGACAGCGCCATGGATGCGGGCAACATGCTGAAGCCGATGCTCGCGCGCGGCGAACTCCGGATGGTCGGTGCGACCACCCTGGACGAGTACCGGGAGCACATCGAGAAGGATCCGGCGCTCGAACGTCGGTTCCAGCAGGTGTTCGTCGGGGAGCCGAGTGTCGAGGACACGATCGGCATCCTGCGCGGCATCAAGGAGAAGTACGAGGCGCACCACAAGGTCGCCATCGCAGATGCGGCCCTCGTCGCTGCCGCCACGCTGTCGGACCGCTACATCACCTCGCGCTACCTGCCAGACAAGGCCATCGACCTCGTCGACGAGGCCTCCAGCCGTCTGCGGATGGCGATCGATTCCTCCCCTGAGGAGATCGACAGTCTGCAACGTCAGGTGGATCGGCTGCGGATGGAGGAGATGGCGCTCTCGGCCGAGACCGACGAGGGATCCAAGGCGCGCCTGAAGAAGCTGCAGACGGACATCGCCGACAAGGAAGAGGCACTGCGGGGCTTACGGGCGCTCTGGGAGCAGGAGAAGAGCGGTCTGGATCGGATCGGGGAGCTGAAGATCCGCATCGATGAGCTGCGATCGACGGCGGAGCGGGCGCAGCGCGACGGAGACTTCGAGCAGGCGTCACGGATCCTGTATGCCGAACTGCCCGGTCTGGAAGCGGACCTGGAGGAGGCCACGGCCGACTCGAATGCCCGGGAGGGCATGGTGGGTGAGGAGGTGGGTCCCGACGATGTCGCCGAGGTGGTGTCCGCGTGGACCGGAATCCCGGCCGGGCGGATGCTGGAGGGCGAATCCGACAAGCTGCTGCGGATGGAGTCGTTCCTCGGCGAGCGGGTCATCGGGCAGGACGATGCCGTGCGCACGGTGTCCGATGCAGTTCGCCGCTCCCGGGCAGGGATCGCCGACCCGAACCGGCCGACGGGTTCCTTCCTCTTCCTCGGACCGACCGGTGTCGGAAAGACCGAGCTCGCGAAGGCCTTGGCCGAATTCCTGTTCGACGACGAGCGCGCCATGATCCGCATCGACATGAGCGAGTACGGCGAGAAGCACTCCGTCGCGCGGCTGGTCGGTGCACCCCCCGGCTACGTCGGCTACGAGGAGGGCGGTCAGCTCACCGAGGCGGTGCGTCGTCGGCCGTACAGCGTCGTCCTGCTCGACGAGGTCGAGAAGGCGCACCCGGAGACCTTCGACATCCTGCTCCAGGTGCTCGACGACGGGCGGCTCACCGACGGCCAGGGCCGCACGGTCGACTT
>CAZKVQ010000066.1:0-12625 GCA_964556255.1 uncultured Actinomycetes bacterium | reverse complement strand
GCGTTGACCGGCGCGGATGTTGTGCTGCTGCTCACCGAGTGGGATGAGTACCGTCGACTGGACCCGATCGCCACAGCGGAACTGACCGCGGGTCGAGCGATCTTCGACGGGCGCAACGTGCTGGATCGGGATTCCTGGAAGGCCGCCGGCTGGACATACGCCGGGGTCGGCCGCGCCTAGTCCGACGACGCCTGCTCGCGTAGTCGCTCACCCTTGGACCGAGCCGACGCCTCCAGCTCTGCCTGGAATTCCCGCATCCGATCGCGCAACGCCTCATCGGCCAGCCCCAGCATGCGCACCGCGAGGAGCCCGGCGTTCCGGGCGTTGTCCACCGCTACGGTCGCGACGGGAACGCCGGCAGGCATCTGCACGATGGATAGCAGGGAGTCCAGGCCGTCGAGTCTGGCCAGGGCGACGGGTACGCCGATCACCGGCAGGGTTGTCACGGCAGCCAACATCCCTGGCAGATGTGCCGCACCGCCGGCCCCCGCGATGATCACGCGGAGACCTCGGTCCTCGGCGGCCGACCCGTAGGAGAGCATCGCGCTGGGCATCCGGTGGGCCGACACGACGTCGACCTCGAACGGGACCTGGAATTCGGCCAGGGCGGTCGCGGCAGCCGACATGACCGGCCAATCCGAATCCGAACCCATCACGATGCCGACGATCGGATCAGCCATCGATGACCCCCATGAAGAAATCAGCGGCGTGGCGGGCACGTTCGAGCAGCGCGTCCACATCCTCGCCGATCGCCGTCACATGTCCCACTTTCCTGCCCGGGCGCACCTCCTTGCCGTAGAGGTGGACTTTGATGCCTGGGTCGCGTGCCATCACATGAAGGTACGCCCGATACAGGTCGGGGTGGGTACTTCCGAGGATGTTGATCATGACGGCGGCCGGTGCCCGCGGGCTCGGTGACCCCAGGGGCAGATCCAGCACCGCTCGCAGGTGGTTCTCGAACTGCGAGGTGTCGGCCCCCTCGATGCTCCAGTGGCCGCTGTTGTGGGGGCGCATCGCGAGTTCGTTGACGAGCAGTCGATCACCGGTATCGAACAGCTCGACGGCAAGCATGCCGACGACCCCGAGCGATCCGGCGATCTCCAGCGCGATCCGCGCCGCCTCCGCAGCGCGTGCCTCGGTCAACCCGGGAGCGGGTGCAACCACCTCGGCGCAGACGCCGTCCGACTGCGTGGTGCGGACCACCGGGTAAGCCACCGCCTGCCCGTGCGGCGACCGGGCGACCTGGGCGGCCAATTCCTGGGTGAAGTCGATGAGTTCCTCGGCCAACCAGGCGGCGCCGGGGGTCAACGTCACCTGTTGCAGCAACCGAGCGGCCTCGTCCGCATCGGGTACCCGCCAGACGCCCTTCCCGTCGTAGCCACCGCGTGAGGTCTTCATGATGATCGGCCACCCGACGCGGGCCGCGAACTCCTCGGCCTCGGCCCGGGTGGTGACCTCGGCCCAGCGCGGGCAGGGGACCCCGGCTTCCGCGAGTGCCCGCCGCATCAGGATCTTGTCCTGCGCGTGCACCAATGCCTCAGGCCCAGGACGGACCTCCACTCCGGACTCCTGCAGGACCCGCAGGTACTCCGGGGGAACGTGCTCGTGATCGAAGGTGACCACATCGCAGCCCCGCGAGAACTCGGTCAGCGCAGCCAAGTCGTCATGCCGTCCGAGCCGCACGTCGTGAATGACCTGCGCCGCCGACTCCCACGGCGCCCCTGCCAGGACCCGGAGCCCGACGCCCAGCGCGATCGCCGGCTGCGCCATCATCCGGGCGAGTTGCCCGGCCCCGACAACGCCGACGATCGGGAATCCCGGTCCGCGCGGCGTTACCAGGTCCTCCTCCACTTTCAGGTGCATGGTCGTACCACTCCCGTCAGGGCTGCCGGTCGCTCCGTTCATGACTGCATACCCGGATCGTCCACCGCCACCTCGATGGCGAACACTGCCGTGTGGGTCTCCCCCGCAGCGGCCAAGGTGATCGGGAACCTCCCCGCGAACGGGTCGGTTGGGGCCGTCATGGGTTCCAGCGCGACGAGATCCGCGTCCGGCGGTGCGAACACGACGGCGTACGGATAGCCCGTCAGGTAGGTGATCCCGACCCGGCGACCGCCACCTGAGATCCAGGCAGAGGTCCCGGGGACCACCTCAGTGAACAGATCGTCGAAGGTGCGGCTCCCGAGTGGGGCTTCGGAGGCGACCACATCCTCGAGCGCACCCGTGGGAATACAACGATCGTCCAGCACCACCCGGCGGGTGAACGGCTGGCGCAGGACCCAGTCGGCGCGTGGCACATCGGGCAGCGCGAAATACGGGTGCCAGCCGAATGCCACCGGCACCGCCTGATCGGTCAGCGGGGTGATGGCAGTCGTGATGGTCAGCGCGCGGCCAGTCAGCCGAACCGTCACGGCGACCTCGTGTGGGAACGGGAACCCCGGGAACTCAGGTCGGGACTCGTCGAACTGCAGGGCCGCGGTGACGCTGGCACCGGCTGGTCCCGCCACGATGTCGCGGACGTTCCAGCCGGACGCGGCGGCGAGCAGGCCGTGGATCGGCAGCCCATTGCCGTCAAGGTGCACCCCGGGCACCCCTGTGACATCTGCTGTTACTCCGGCGACTGTGTACTCCGGGGAGGCCAGCCGGTTCGCCCAAGGTGCCAGCAACGGGATGCCGAAAGTCTTGGCGTCGTCCAGGTAGTGACCAAGGCCACCTCGCAACCCCAGCACCTGCACCCCTCGATCGGTCAGCGAACACCCGACCATCCCCGCCGCCGGGCAGAATTCGGCCACCAGACCGTCCGGTGAGGCCAGTGCAAGGCCGGTCAGCCCACCTTCGAGGGAAGCCTCAGAGACCGTGTGCTCCACCGTCATGTGGGCAACCCGAGTTCCCTGGCGATCAACATCTGCTGCACCTGGGTAGTGCCCTCGCCGATCTCCAGGATCTTGGCGTCGCGATAGAAGCGTCCGACCGGGAACTCGATGGTGAAGCCGTAGCCGCCGTGCACCTGGGTCGCCGCCCGCGCGTTGTCCATCGCGGCTTCACTCGTCACCATCTTGGCGATCGCCGCCTGGTGTTTGAAGGGCTCTCCCCGCTGCATCCGGCCGGCGGCCTCCCGCCACAGCACCCTGGAAGTGTGCGCGCGCGCCTCCATGTCCGCAATCATGAATGCAAGCCCCTGATTGGCTCCGATCGGACGCCCGAAGGCCTCGCGGGTGTTCGCATAGGAGACCGACTCATCCACACAACCCTGGGCGAGTCCGGCGGCCAGGGCCGCGATCGCGATCCGCCCCTCGTCGAGGATGCGCAGGAACTGCGCGTAGCCGCGACCCCGTTCGCCGACCAGGTTCGCCGCCGGTACCCGCACGTCTGCGAAGGCCAGCTCGTGGGTATCCGATGCGTCCCAACCCACCTTGGCGTACCCAGGGGCCACCGTCAGCCCGGGGGTGCCAGCCGGAACCAGGATGGACGAGATCTCCTTCCGGCCCTGGGAATCCTCACCGGTGACAGCCGTGACCGTGATGAGTCCGGTGATCTCGGTCCCTGAATTGGTGATGAACGCCTTCGAGCCGTTGATGACCCATTGCCCGTCGACAAGCTCGGCGGTGGTGCGCGTTCCCCCCGCGTCCGAACCGGCCTCGGGTTCGGTGAGTCCGAAGGCGCCGAGTATCTCACCCGATGTCAGCCGCGGCAGCCACTCCCGTTTGAGCTCATCGGAGCCGAATCGGTAGATCGGCATGGCGCCGAGCGACACGCCTGCCTCGAGGGTGATCGCGATCGAAGAATCGACCCGAGCCAGCTCCTCGATGGCCACGCACAGGGCGACATAGTCGCCGCCCATCCCGCCGTACTCCTCCGGGAACGGCAGACCGAAAAGTCCCATCTCAGCCATCGAACGCACCAGCGGCAATGGGAATTCACCGCGCGCGTAGTAGTCCCCGATGACGGGGGCGACTTCGTCCTGGGCAAAGGCCTCCACGGTCTTGCGCAGTGCCTCCTGCTCGTCGGTGAGGCTCAGATCCACGGCTGCTCGTCCTTTCTCTACTGGCGATCGGGCGTTGCCCTCGGCATAGACCGCTGACGCGGGCGGGCACTCCCAGTCCCGGGTGACGAGACTCACGGTTGCACAGAGCCCTACTCCGACGTGAGCCGGGTAGGATATAGGGGTGGCTCATACCTCCGCGAACAACAGCGCCCCAACAAGCGGTTCCGGGGGTGTTCCCACATCTTCGGTGGCATCGGCCTCCGTCGCCACCGCTGAGGCGACCCACGCGGACGCCGGCCACCAGAAATCCACGGGGTTCATCGCGTCGATCTACTGGCGCCTGCAGGGGCTACTGCACGAGATCGCCAAGTTCGGCATCGTGGGTTTGAGCGCCCTGGTCGTGGACATCGGACTGTTCAACCTGCTGCTCTATTTCGGCCCGCTCGAAGGTAAGCCGCTGACCGCCAAGGTGGTCTCGGTCGCCTGCGCCACCACGGTCGCCTACTTCGGCAACCGCTTCTGGACGTTCAAGCACCGCGGGCGCACGTCCTTCACCCGGGAGTACGTGCTGTTCTTCCTGCTCAACGGCGTCGCCATGCTGATCGCGGTCGGCTGCCTCTGGATCAGCCACTACGCTCTCGGTCTGGACAGCGCTCTCGCTGACAACATCAGTGCCAACGTGGTGGGCCTGGCGCTCGGCACCCTCTTCCGATTCTGGTCCTACCGCAAGTTCGTGTTCCCCGAGGTCGACGACGATGATGAGCGTCGTGCATTGATGAGCACCGTCGAGATCTGAGTCACGCCACCCGACGGTTACCCCTCAGTCAGAGCGGACCGAAGTTCACCTCACCGGATTGGCCGCCGACACCGCCAGTTGAGCCCTCGTCCTGGTCGTCGTAGAGCGGAAGGTAGACGCTGAAGGTGGGCGGTCGCCTCGAGGTCATCGCGATGTCCCCGTCGTCGGCAGAAACCAAGGTCCTGGCCAGGGCCAGACCCAACCCGGTCCCACTGGCCGACACTCCCCGCTCGAACGGGTCCTCGCCCTCCTTCAGACGCATGACGCCCTTTGTGTCCACGACCTCGAGCACGGCCGACACGCCGGTCTCGCGCACCCGCACGATCACGTCGCCACGGCCGTGGATGAGGCAGTTCTCGATGAGGGTTGCCAGTACTTGCGTCTGACCGCTCCGACTCGCCCATGCCTTTACGTTGTGATGGGCCTGCAGGGTGATGCGGCGCCGCTTTGCAGCGAAGGCCGGGTACCACTCGACCATCTGATCCGAGACCATGTCTGCGAGATCGACCTTCTCCTGTTGGGAGGCGATGCCCTCGCGACGTCCCTTGACGAGTTGATCGATCACCTCGGTCAGCCGCTCGATCTGCACGACTCCCACGGCGGCTTCCGCCTTCGCCTCTGCAAGGTCATCGGTGTGGATGATCTCCTCGAGCCGGAGGGATAGCGCCGTCAGAGGCGTCCGAACCTGATGCGACATCTCACGGGACGTGCGTCGCTCGGCCTCGAGGACATCGCCGATCTGCTGGGAGCGATCGTCCAACACCCGTGCGATCCGGTCGACCTCGTCGATTCCCGTAGGGCGGGCCCGCCTGGTGGCGCGGCCGGACCCCAGGGTCTCCGCGTGGTGGGCAAGATCATCGAGTGGCTGATTGATCCGCCGGGCCTCCCTACCGGCGACCTGATAGGCAACCGTCAGGGCCATCGCCGAGGTCACGACCAGCACGCCGGCCACACCCGCCAGCAGTACGTAACTCGGCCCGCGGGAGATGCCCGCCGTGACCGTGAATCCGCCCAGCGGATCCTTGCGGGTAGAGACGAATTGTCTACTCGGCACCCCTCCGGGCGCGATCACCCGCTGGCCGTCGGTGAATGTCACTTCGAGCCGATCCTCTGGGGCGATGGAGTCGAGCCATTCGGGGGTGATCGCCAGTCCACTCGCCTGCCGGAATGCCGCGGCGACGACAACGCGGGCCGCGAGCTCGTCCGCTCGCCCCTGGTAGTTCTGCCGAATGAAGTAGGCAGCCACCGAGCCGAGTGCGATAGCCATCAGAAGCACTGTGGCGACGGTTACCCGCAAGGTTGCGGACAGGAAGCGACGGTACAAGGGGAGCGCCTACGGCCGTCCGGGCTGATCCGGGCCCGAGACCGGATCCTCCTCCATCCGGAAACCCACGCCCCGCACGGTGCCGATGGTCGGTTCCCGACCAGCCCCCGCCTCGGCCAGCTTCCGACGCAGGCCGGACACGTGCATATCGAGGGTCTTCGAGCCGCCGAACCACTCGCCGCGCCAGATCTCCTTCATGATCTGCTCGCGGGACATGACCTTGCCGACGTTCTGGCTGAGCAGAAGCAGCACGTCATATTCCTTGGGTGTCAGCGCCACTTCCTCGTCGACCACCCGCACCCGTCGGGCGGCTGAATCGATCACCAGCTCTCCGACCCGGATGGTCGCCGGGCTCGAGCCTCGCCGCACGAGTGCTCGGACCCGGGCCAGCAGAACATCGATGCGGAACGGCTTGGCCACGTAATCGTCGGCACCGGCATCCAGGCCGACCACGAAATCGAGATCGGAGGTCCGGGCGGTTACCACGATCACCGGCATCTTCGACCCCTGCTCACGAAGGGAACGGATGACCTCGATGCCGTCCATGCCGGGGAGCCCCAGGTCGAGCACCATCAGGTCAGCCACCCCGGAGCTGGCCCCATCCAGGGCCCGCTGACCGGAGGCCACGACAGCCACCTCGTGGCCGTCCCGACGCAGAGCGCGGGCGAGCGGTTCGGAGATGGCCTCGTCGTCCTCGGCCAGGATTACTCTTGCCATGGTCACCATGCTAGGTGCCGCACGACGCGTTGGCAGGTCCCACCGCCCCTTTCCCGGGACGGTGCGTCCAGGTCGGTCGGCCGGTCAGCGGGCCCGCGCGCGGGGATCGTGCCCCTCGATGGGCGACTCAGACCGGTGGCACTCCATGCCGCCGACGCGAGAACGCGCGGTCCTTGCTGATGGCCGCATCCAGGCGTGAGGTGAGGTCTGCTCGAAGATCCTCCGGCTCCACCACTGCGTCGATCACGAGCTCAGAGGCCAGCCGCAGCAGGTCGATATCCTCCTCGTACTCTGCCCGCCGGTCTGCCACGAACTCCTCCCGTTCGGCCTCATCGACGATGGCCGCGATCTTGTTCGCATACACGGCGTTGACGGCAGCCTCGGCGCCCATGACGGCGATCTTTGCGGTCGGCAGGGCGATGGTGGCATCCGGGCAGAACCCGGGGCCCGCCATCGCATAGAGGCCCGCGCCGTAGGCCTTCCTGACGACAACCGAGAACTTCGGCACCGTCGCCTCGCTCACCGCCGTGATCATCTTCGCCCCATGCCTGATGATGCCCTGTCGCTCGACCGCGCTGCCCACCATGAAGCCGGGCACGTCAGCAAGGAATATCAGGGGCACGTTGAAGGCGTCGCACAGGTTGATGAAGCGCGCGGCCTTGTCGGCCGAATCGACGAACAGCACACCGCCCTTGAACATCGGATTGTTGGCGACGATCCCGACGGTGCGACCATTGAGTCTGGCGAAGCCGACGGTGAGCTCCTTGGCCCACAGGGCATGAATCTCGAAGAAGCTGCCCTCATCGACCAGTCCACGAACGTATCGACGCATGTCGAACGCCTGGCGCTCACTGGCCGGCACCAGCGCCCGCAGGTCGATGTCCTCCGGGCCGACCGGCAGGCCCACCGGTGGCTGCTCCGAGTAGTTCGAGGGCAGGTACGACAGGTACGCGGCGACGGCGTCCAACGCCTCGGTCTCGGTCTTCACGAGTTTGTGCCCGACTCCGCTGACGGTGCAATGCACCTTGGCACCACCCATCTCCTCCAGGGTGGTCTTCTCGCCGGTGACCATCTCGACCATGCGGTCGGATCCCAGGTACATCGACGCGTTGCCCTCGACCATCACCACCAGGTCGCAGAACGCCGGAATGTAGGCGCCGCCGGCCGCGCTCGGCCCGAAGAGCGCGCACACCTGCGGGATCGAACCGGAGGCCTTGACCTGGTTGTAGAAGATGTTGCCGGCGCCGCGTCGGCCCGGGAAGAGATCAACCTGGTCGGTGATCCGGGCGCCGGCCGAATCCACCAGCCACACCATCGGGATGGACAGTTCGTAGGCCCGGCTGATGATCCGGATGATCTTCTCGACGGTGCGGGCCCCCCAAGAGCCGGCCTTGACGGTGCTGTCGTTGGCCATCAACGCCACCGGTCGCCCGTCGATGGTCGCGGTGCCAGTGATGACACCGTCGGCTGGCAGGCCCTCGGCCATAGCGTTGGCAAGTTGCCCGTCCTCGACGAAGGAACCCTCATCGACGAGGTGCGCGACCCGATCGCGGGCGAACAACTTGCCCCTGGCGGCGTTCGCCTCGTGGTATTTCTCGGCTCCGCCGGCCACCGCCCGGGCAGCTGCGGCGACGTGAGGCAGCTCCGAACCCTCGAAGACAGCCGGCTCGACTGTCTCCGCTTCCGGTCGTCCTGGCTTGGCGTGCTGTGGTGCGGTATGTGATTCGGTACCGGACACGGAAGCGTCCTTTCACTAGCGGCGCAGGGCCGCCGGTCGGCAGTTGCGCCGCGGCGACCTGATGGAATCCTCGGGCAATCGGGAGCCTAACTGGCCCGACGGACCGTCCATGCACGCACCGTGCCCAAGCCGCGCAGGATTCGCGGCCGCATCGCTTTCAGATCGAAATCCGCGGAATAGCGAATGGAATCGGCGATCGCGTCGTCGACCAGGGTGGCCCCCGGCCGAGCAAGCACGGTGAGGCGGTTCGCGAGGTTGACGGTGCTGCCGTAGATATCACCCATGCGTGTCACCACATCCCCGAAGGCCAGTCCAATCCGCAACTCCGGCACGTCCTCGTCGTGGGCGTGGGTCTCGTGCAGCGTGAGGGCCGTTTCCACCCCTTGCTCGGGTGTGTCGGCGACGAACATCACCTCGTCCCCGAGCGTCTTGACCATGCGGGCTCCGGTGGCCGCAACGACATCGGAGCTGTCGCCCTCGAAAGTCGTCACCAAGGATGCCAGCCGATCGGCGGGTAGCCGACGCGAGAGCCGGGTGAACCCGACGAGATCGGCGAAGCCAACGCAGGACTGGCCGGCGACATCCCCATCCTCGTCACCCGCCGTGTCGATGCTCCGCTGGATTGCGGCCGCGAGCTGCCGGTGCCAGGCATAGGACAGAAGTCGTTCCAAGCTGGGGACCATCGCGTTGGTCAACTCGCCGAGGCGCTTGACGTCTTCCGGGCGCAGCACGCTCTCGTCAGGGATGGCCCCATGCCGGGCGAGCAGCCGGGCAAGGGTGCCGGTCTGCCACTCGGCCATCCTCGAGGTGTTCTGCCCGAGGCTTCGCACGATCTCGATAATCTCGTCGCTGTCCACCACGCCGCTGTCGACAAGGGCCTGCACGGTGCGCAGCGCCTCTAGGTCGTTCTCCGTGAAGGCGACCGACTCACCGACGTCGGCGAACCCCATCGCACGCCAGTAGGCCCTGGATTGTTCGAGGGTCAGTCCAGCCGCCTCGGTCACTTCCTCCCGGGTCATCGAGAGCGGAGCGCCCAGGATCCGCTCGACGAGAGCATCGGCGTCCGTCATCTAGCCAGACACCTCAATTGCTCGATGGTGGTGGTACCTGAGGATCGGGCGGCGGGATCGGGCGCGGGGGTGTCGGCATCACCGGCGGTGGTATCTGCTGCGCCGGCGGTTGCTGGGGCTGCACGGTGGTCGGCTGCGCCGGCGGCACCTGCTGGGTGGGTTGCGGAACGCTTGGTTGGGCTGGCGGTGCCTGCGCCGGTGGTTGCTGCGGCGGTGGTTGCTGCTGAGTTGGCGGTTGCTGGGGCTGCACCGTCGTCGGCTGAACCGGTTGCTGGGGCTGCGCCGGTTGCTGGGGCTGCGCCGGCGGCACCTGCTGGGTCGGTTGCGGTTGGGCGGGTTGCGGCATGGTGCCGCCGACCTGCTCACGCGCGATGTCCTCTGGCGGCATCCCCTGAGCGGCCTGTTGCCGGTACAACTCCTGCCGCGCAGAACGGAAGGCGTCGTCCTCATCGTGGAGCCGATAGACCTCACGCTGCACGTGCTCCACATTCGGCACGTTCGCCACCACGAGGGAGCCGTTCTCGGCGGCGCTCTCGATGACGAGCGTCCCGCAATTGAGCATCCGCTCCAACACCGTGTGCTCGAAGATCACGTCGTTGACCTTGGACAGCGGCATGTCGCGACCGCGGCGCGCCACCAGACCGGTGCGGACGATGATCCGTCGGTTGGTGAAGACGTACTGGGTGGTGAACCAGGCGACGAAGGGACGGATGAACAGGAAGATCAGTAGGAACACCGCAATACCGGCGAGCACCCATCGCAGCACCGTGGTTGCGCCTGGACTGTCGATCCAGGCGCCCATCTTGCCGATAAGGAAGCCGGCGGCGGCCAGGATGACGATGAGCCAGAACACCGGGATGAACAGGGCTCGCCAATGAGGACGCAGTTCGAAGGCAATGTCTTCATTGTCAGCGAGGAGCTTCCGTGGGTATGCCATGGTCAGATCGTTGCACGGACGGTTGGGCGGCGCCAGGGAGTCGAGAACTCAGCCGGCAGAACGCAGGTGCACCACGTCTCCGACCGTAACCCGGACCTTGGAACCCGTCTGCGCTCCGACCACGACGAGATGACCGTCTGCGTCGATGTCGCTAGCCTTACCTCGCAGGTCATCGGCGCCTAGCCTCTTCACTTGGATCTCGCGTCCCAGGGTCGAACAGTTCTCGAGGTACTCGTCCCGGAGGCCGCTCCTGTGCGCGCTTCCAGACTGCAGCAGGTGTCGCCAGCGCGAGACGATGCGCGCCACCACGGCCGCGAGCAGAGTGCTGCGGTCCAGGTCGGCAGTAGCCCCCTCGACGAGCAGCGAGGTAGCTGCGGGCACCGGTGCCTCACCGGAGGTCAGGTCGACGTTGAGTCCCACTCCGACAAGCGCCCAGTCACCAACCCGCTCGACGAGGATCCCTGCCAGTTTGCGCGGCTCCTCTCCGATTACCACGTCGTTGGGCCACTTGAGTGTCGCAGCCACCCCGACCTCGCGCGACGTAGCAACGACCGCCATCCCCGCGAGGAGGGGCAGCCAGCCGGTGACCGACGGCGGGGTACCGGTCGGCACGGCCAGCGCCAACGTGAAGAGCAGTCCGCTGCCTGCGGGTGCGCTCCACCTACGGTCGAGGCGACCGCGACCGCGGGTCTGTTCCTCCGCGGTCACTAGCAGCCAGGGTTGGTCGACGGTGCCAACAGCGCCGGTCGCCCATGAACCGGCGACGAGTTCGGCGGCGGTCGCATTCGTGCTCTCGCAGACCGGCAGCACGTGGACCTGCCCGCTCAGACCGCGACGATCGAGCGCAGCCGTCACCTGCTCACGGGTGAGCGGGGACCGAGGCGTCGGCGCATCAAGGGTGGTCACGTTGCTACGGTAACCAAGCAGCCATTTCCGGAGGAATCATGAGCGCACAGCCAAGCCAGAGCGGCGACACCGCCGTCGACCGCGCGTCCACGGTCGGAAAGCTCGCCGAACTCACCAACAGACGGAAGGCGGCGGAGAACGCCGGTTCCGAGAAGGCGATCGCCAAACAGCACGCCAAGGGCAAGATGACCGCCCGCGAGCGCGTCCTCCTGCTGCTCGACGATGACTCCTTCGTCGAACTCGACGAGTTGGCCCGCCACCGCTCGCACGCCTTCGGGCTCGAGGAGACCCGTCCCTACGGAGACGGCGTCGTCACCGGCTACGGCACCATCGACGGCCGACCGGTCTGTGTCTTCTCCCAGGACTTCACCGTCTTCGGCGGTTCCCTGGGTGAGGTATTCGGCGAGAAGATCGTGAAGGTCATGGATCTGGCCATGAAGACCGGCGTCCCGGTCATCGGCATCAACGACTCGGGCGGGGCGCGCATCCAGGAAGGAGTGGTCTCGCTCGGTCTCTACGGCGAGATCTTCCTTCGCAACGTCCACTCCTCCGGTGTGATCCCGCAGATCTCGCTGATCATGGGACCGTGCGCCGGTGGTGCCGTCTACTCGCCGGCCGTGACCGACTTCATCGTGATGGTCGACAAGACCTCCCACATGTTCATCACCGGCCCGGACGTCATCAAGACCGTCACCGGGGAGGATGTCGAGTTCGAGGAGCTCGGCGGTGCCCGCACCCACAACTCCAAGTCCGGGGTCGCCCACTACATGGGAACGGACGAGGACGACGCCCTGGAGTACGTCAAGTCCCTGCTGTCCTTCCTCCCAAGCAACAACATGGAGATGCCGCCGGCGTTCGATGTGGAGGTGGACCTCGGCGTCACGGAGGACGACCTGGCCCTCGACACGATCATCCCGGACTCGCCCAACCAGCCCTACGACATGCACACGGTCATCGAGGGTGTCCTCGACGACGGCGACTTCCTCGAAGTCCAGCCGCTGTTCGCGCCCAACATGATCACCGGTTTCGGCCGGGTGGAGGGACGACCCGTCGGTGTTGTGGCCAACCAGCCGATGCAGTTCGCCGGCACCCTCGACATCGACGCCAGTGAGAAGGCCTCCCGCTTCGTGCGCACGTGCGACGCGTTCAACG
>CAZKVQ010000065.1:0-12911 GCA_964556255.1 uncultured Actinomycetes bacterium | reverse complement strand
CGTTCACGAGTGCGTGCGGAGCAGTCAGCAGCTGTGGGAGCACCGTCACTCGCAACCGAGTGGCGGCCTTCGGTACCGACGGAACCATCACCTCCTGGAATCCCAATGTCAACGGCACTGTGAGTGCCCTGGCGGTTGGGGGTACCAGCGTGTACGTCGGCGGCGGGTTCACGGCAGTGTGCGGAGCGGGCAGCAGCTGTGATCCCACGTCCCAGACCCGCAACCGCCTCGCCGCCTTCGGCACCGACGGCACGCTTGTCGCCGCGTTCAACCCCAACCTCGGCAGCACAGTCAGCGCGCTAGCCGTGTCGGGCTCCATCGTCTACGTCGGCGGCGCGTTCACAACGGCGTGTGGAGTGGGCAGCAGTTGCGGTGCGTCTACACAGACCCGCAATCGGGCGGCGGCCTTCGGTACTGGCGGTACCCTGGCCTCCTGGAATCCCAACGTCAGTGGCACGGTCGGCGCTCTTGCGATCGCGGGTTCCACTGTGTATCTGGGCGGAGCCTTCACCTCGGTAGGCCTTTCGTCTCGCTCGAGGCTCGCGGCGGTACCCACGTCCAGCAGCACCGCCACAAACTGGAACCCTGGGGCCAGCAGCACTGTCAGGGCCTTGGCACTCTCGGGCAACGCCGCGTACGTCGGTGGCGACTTCCTCACCATCGGTGGGGCGCTGAACGGCGCCACGCAGTCCGGCCGGTACGCGGCAATCATTGCCAGCAATGGGCTGCCGGGCGCCCCGACAGACGTTCAGGCGACCCCTGGGGATGGCTCCGCGACCGTCTCGTGGACTGCGCCGACGACCATCGGCGGGTCGGCCATCACCGGTTACAGGATCGACATTGCGCCAGGGCCCGCCTATTCCTCTTGGAGTACGGCGGTTGCCGACACCGGAGTCCCTTCACCCCTGAGTTACCAGGTGCCCGGCCTGATGAATGGACAGAAGTACATGGCGCGAGTGGCGGCGATCAACAGCACGGGTGCTGGCGCGGTCTCCCTGCCGTCATCATGGTTCGCTCCGGTGGCCACCTCCGTCAATCCCGCAGTGCCGGCCGATCTGGTCGGAGTCGCTGGAAACGGCAAGATCGACGCGTCCTGGACGCCGGTCACATCATTCGGCGCGGGTGCTACCTCGATCGTCCGCTACCGCGCCTTCGCGTTCACCGCCACCGGCACCATGATCCGCTCGTGCGACTCCTACAACGGCGGGCAGCCCTCGCCCCCGAGTTCCTGCAGCCTCACCGGACTCACGAATGGCCAGAGTTACACCATCAAAGTCCGGTCATTCAACAACCTGTCGCGGTACTCCGACGTCAGCCCGGCAGCCGGGCCCTACACCCCGGTGGCGGGTGGTTGAGTCTCCGGAGAAGTTTGGGAGGATGTCCGGGCCCTCCAATCAGCCGCCGATCGCTGACATGGGTCGTGTCGGCTGCTGGAATTGACTTTCGCCGATCTGGTGGCCGGCGAACTTGTCCCGCACCTCGGCCGTCATCAGCTCGGACAACTCGGTGTCGCTCGCGCCTGCCCGTAAAGGTGTTCTCAGATCGCGCTCTCCAACGGCGAAGAGGCACGACCGGAACTGGCCATCCGCGCTGAGGCGCACTCTGTCGCAGTCGCCGCAGAAGGGACGGGTCACGGCGCCGACGATGCCGACACGCCCCGGCCCGCCGTTGACCTCGAACTCCTCCGCAGGCGCTGATCCCCGACCCACAGCTGGCGACAGCGTGAACCCTGCCTGCGCCAGGGCCGTCAGGACATCCTCCCGCGTCACCATCATCGAGCGATCCCATGAGTGCTGTGGATCAAGCGGCATCTGCTCGATGAACCGAAGACGCACACCGATGTCCAAAGCCCAGCGAAGCATGGCGGGAGCCTCGTGGTCGTTGATCCCTCGGATCAGAACTGCATTGACCTTGATTGGCGTCAGACCCGCCGACTTGGCCGCTTCGATTCCTCGCACAACGTCATCGTGGCGGTCGCGGAGTGTCAACGATGCGAACGTGTCTCGGTCCAACGAATCGAGGCTGACGTTGACACGCTGTAGTCCTGCCGACTTCAGGTTCACGGCCAGTGCTTCGAGCCTGATCCCGTTCGTGGTCATCGAGATCTCCGGCGCTTGAGGCAGTGAGGCAATGCGGTCCACCACTTCAACGACGTCCGCGCGCAGCAGGGGTTCTCCGCCGGTCAGACGGACGGAACGGATTCCCCTCCCGACAGCAACGCGGACCACACGCTCAATCTCGGGCGCTGTCAGTAGTGATTCCGTCGGAGTCCAGGGGAGCCCCTCGGCGGGCATGCAGTAGCGGCATCGCAGGGAGCACTTATCCGTGAGAGAGAGTCGTAAGTCGCGGTGCACACGCCCGAATCGGTCTACGAGTGGTCTCATTGCGGACCTAGGGTGGAGGAATGTCGCACGCCACGGGTAAGCATCGGCAGGCGGATCGGGCCATGCAGCCACGGGCGACAGCGGTCATTCTTGCCGGGGGAGCTGGTACTCGGCTGGGGCAAGACAAGGCAGCGGCACTCGTCGCCGGCACGCCCCTGCTGCAACACGTGCTCGCGGCCCTCCCAGGCGACATCCGACCCATCCTGGTCGGACCACGAAGCCTGGATGCGCCACCGGAGGTGCTGCGTGTGCAGGAAGTGCCTCCGGGTGGCGGTCCCGTGGCCGGGCTTGCAGCCGCCTTGGAGCATGTGCGCACCGAGGCGTTGATACTGCTTGCCGTCGATATGCCGCTGGGAGTGCCGGCAGCCGAATCCGCCCTCACCGCTCTGGCTGCTCAGCAGGCAGTGGTACTCGACGGCGACGGCATTGAGGCAATTCTCCCAAGGGACGAGGAGGCACGCGCCCAGCCGTTCTGCGGGGCCTACCGGACCGCGGCCCTTCGCCGGGTGATCGGAGAGCTGCCGCACGCCGAAGGCGTGGCAATGCGCAAGGTTGTGGAACGTCTTCGGGTTGGCTACCTGGAGGAGGTTCCGGCTGCCAGCTTGATGGATATTGATGAGCCCGCTGACCTCGCGCGAATGAACGAGCTGATGCGTGACGGTGCGGGAGTACCGTGGTCGCCGATACGAAAGGATGGTTGCACAGTGATGGATGAATGGATCGCCGCGGCGTCCGCGGAATTGGGTCTTGAGGGTGACTTCGACGTCAATGTCGTTCTTGATCTGGCGCGCGACGTGGCTCACGGAGTGGAACGTCCCGCTGCGCCGGTGAGCACATTCCTGCTCGGTCTGGCAGTCGGTAGGGGAGCAGCTTTGGAGGATGCCGCCGGATCGCTGACGCGGCTGGCCGCAAGCTGGGACCAGGCCTAGCGCGGGTTCGTCCATTGCAGAGTGGAGGCGCTCAACTGTGGCTGTGTGAACACCGGCTCCCAGCTGCCATGACTGGGGTGGCATGACCCTCATGGTCACGGCAGCGGGGACTCGGTGTGTCACTGCGGCTCTCCTATGACGGCGTGGGCGCGCCGGGTCGGGCATAGAACCAGAAGGTGATCGCCATACCCATCACGCCGAACACCGCCAACCCGATGAAGAACGTGGACGCCGGAACCGCTGCCAGCAGCACGCCGAAAATGAACGGTCCGAAAGCGGCGATTGCCGCGGTCCAGCCGATCACTCCGCCCGCTTGGCGGGGTTGGAAGATCATCGGCATTTGCTTGAAGGTGCTCGCGTTACCCACTCCTGTGAAGAAGAAGATCACCAGCATTCCCCACAGGAAGCCGGGGAATTCGCCGGCCGAGGTGGGGTGGAGTTGGGTGGACACGAAGACCGCGCCCGCCGTGATTCCGACGGCGGATACCAGCGTCAGTTTGGCGCCGCCGAACTTGTCCGCGAAGGGCCCAGCAATGACTCGAGCGGCTGATCCAACCAGGGCACCCAGGAATGCATATTTGACCGGATCGATTCCCTGCGCCCCGAAGGTCGCACTGCCGTAGTTGTCCTTGATCAGCAGCGCGAACTGGGCGGCGAGCCCGGAGAAGGTGCCGAAAGTGAGCACGTAGAGCACGGTCATCAGCCAGGTGTTCTTGTTGCGGAAGATGTCCAGTTGATCCCTGAGTCCTCGGGCCTTGACGGGAACACTGCGAAGTAGGGTCCAGGCGAGGACGACGCCGACGATCACGAACGGGATCCAGATGTACCCGGCGTTCTGGTACCACACCGCCTTGCTGATGCTCTTGGACTTGTCGACGAACAGCTGGGAACTGCCGATCAAGGCAATCCCGACGATCCACGGCGTCACGAACTGGACTATCGACACCCCGAAGTTGCCGATGCCCGCTTGAAGCCCCAGAGCCGTTCCCTGCTTCGCCTTCGGGAAGAAGTAGGAGGTGCTCGGCATAAACCCGGAGAACGCGCCGCCGCCCAGGCCTGCCAGTGCGGCCAGGAACAGCAGCACCGCGAACGGGGTGCTCGGATTCTGGACTGCCAGACCCCAACCGACGAGGGGGAGCAATAGCAGGGCGCTGGTGATCGTGACCAGTTTGCGAGTGCCCATCACCGGCGGCAGGAACGTCCACACCAAGCGCAGCAGCCCGCCGGCCAATCCCGGTATCGCCACCAGCCAGTACAGCTGACTCTTGCTCAACGTGAAGCCGATGTTGTTGAGCTTCGAAGCCAGTGCCGAGACCAGGAACCATGCGATGAAGGCGAGCGTGAGGTTGAAGGTGGTGATCCACAGCGTCTTCCAGGCCCGTCCGGAGTCCCACGTCTCGGGATCCTCCGGATTCCAGCTGCTGAGCCAGTCTCGACCGGTCTTGGTGGCCGACGGTGGCGTCGCCGTTGGGGTGCTCATATCAGGACTCCGTCCCTCTCGAGGTTGCTCCGACGCCGACGGGGTCGCCTGCGTGGTCGTGGTTGATCTCGGCCGGGTCGTCATCGATTCCGAGGTCGCTGGGATGGTCGTGCTCGAACTTGTTCGCCAGTTCGGGACTTGCCCGATGCAGCATGCGGACGATGGTCACGTGCATCCAGAGAAGGGCAGCGAGGGTGGTGATGAACAGGATGAAGAAGGTGGTCTGCGGCAGGCCGGTGAATTTCGTCCCGTAGGCGAACAGCGGCGGGAAGAAGAAGCCGCCAAGGGCTCCTAAGCAACCGACCAGACCGCCGACCGCCCCGACGTCACGCGGAAAGTACTCGGGGATGTGCTTGTAGACCGCGGCCTTGCCAACGCCCATGGCGCAGCCGATCAGGACGATCAGGCAGGTGAAGAGCACCACGCCCACGCTCCAGGGCAACATGTCGGTCGATGTGCCGTCTGGGGAGTTCACGACGATGTGGCCGTAGGGCATCATCAGAATTCCTGTTGCGATGAGCATTACCCAGAACGTCAGGTACATGACCCGGCGAGCGCCGAACTTGTCTGAGAGCCAACCGCCGACCGGGCGGAGTAGGGATGCGGGGAAGATGAAGAGGGCCGTGAGCATGGCGGCATCGAAGAGTTCCAGGCCGTACACGTCGACGTAGTACTTGGGCAACCAGGCGGCCAGGGCGACGTAGGCCCCGAAGGTGATGACGTAGTAGAGGCTGAATCGCCACACCCGCAGTTGCTTGAGGGGGGTGAGCATCGAACCGAGGGATCGCCCTTGGCTTGGCTTGTGATCGTGCTTCGGTGATGCACTCCACGTGATGACGGCCATCGCGACCAGCAGTACCGCGTAGAGCCACGGAACGAATCGCCAACCGCCGGGAATCCAGCCGCCGAGGTATCCGACGGTAGGCACCAGCACGATGAGGGTGGGGCCGATGAGCTTGGTGACCGAGGCACCGACGTTGCCTGCGCCGAAGATGCCGAGCGCGAGACCCTGCCGGTTCTGAGGCCACCAGGCGCTGACCCAGGCGATGCCGACCGAGAAGGAGTTGCCCGCAAAGCCGACCAGGAATGCATAGATCAACAGCGACGAGTAGGAGGTTGCGTAGGCAACCAGCAGGGCCGGGATGGCGGTGAAGGCGAGCATCGCGGTGAACACCCGCCGACCCCCGACGCGGTCGGTGACTATCCCGGCAGGAAGGCGCCAGAGGGCGCCATTGAGGATGGCGACCGCGACGATCCAGGAGAGTTGGACGTCGGTGAGGCCGAACTCCTTACGGATGGGCAGACCCAGCACACCGAACATCAACCAGACGGCGAACATCAAGGTGAACGCCACGGTGGAGATCACGAGTACGCGGACCCTGCCGGTAGACGGAGGAGTGGGTCCGGCATCCCCGAATGTGAGCGGACCGGCTGCCTTGGCACCCGTGGACTCGGCAAGCGTGGACATGGTGCGCTCCTCTCGTCTTGCAGTCGACCGTACACCAATAAATCACACAGGAGCAATAACCCCCGTGTTTATTCACTCTCTCGTGTTTATATGGTAGAAAGGAGTCATGTCCACCTACTCCGGCTTCGCCACCGGTCGCGCCCTGGCTCGTTTGGGCCTGATTGCCGGACGCCGCTCAGGTCAGGGCAGCCAGGCCCAACATGAGTCCCGTGATCGAGTGCTGGCAATGGTGGAAGCGGCCCAGCAGCCCCTGCTGATCGAGGACATCTGTGAGGCCACGGGCCTGCACGCCAATACCGTGCGGGGTCACCTCGATACGTTGGTGGCGGCCGACAGAGTCGACCGGACTCCCGGGCCGCGCAAGGGTCGCGGTCGACCGCCGTGGCTGTACTCGGCCAAGGAGGCCGGTGCGGTGGCCGAATTGCACCGTTCATTGCGGGAGCAGTTGGAGACGGCCGACGCCGATTCCGTGGCCCGCGAGGCCGCGGCGGCCTGGGCCTCGACCGCCCATTTCGACAAGGTGGCGGCGTCACCCGACGAAGCCGTCTCTCAGGCGAGAACCACCCTTGAGGAGCTCGGATTCTCCGCCGAGGAGTCGCCGGTCGGGGACGCAATCGTGCTGCGGCAGTGCCCGTACGCATCCCTGGTTGCCGACAACCCCGTCATCTGCGACATCCACGCGGCGTTGCTCGGCGAGATTCTCACCCGCTCCGGCCAGGACGTCTCGGTGACCTCGCTAGATGTTTGGGCCCGGCCGGGTGTCTGTGTGGCGCACCTGGATCGCCCGGATCTGCGACCCTCCCGGGTCATCGAGGTGGGGGACACCGCGGGTGCAGCGCCAACGCCAGCAAGCGCGATGACCAACGCGACGAAGAACGCGAAGGCCAACGCGAAGAAGAAGAGGAAACGATGACAACCACCGAGGGCGACACCAACCCGGCTGTGCCGGCGGACGCGACCGCGACCGACGAGTTCCTGATCAAGACCGGCAGGTTCTTCACTCCCGGCCAGGTGTCCGCCGACCTGCGCACGGTGACCCGACAGGGAGGTCGTGAAGGGGATGTGTTCTACCGCGATCGCTGGAGTCACGACAAGGTCGTCCGCAGCACGCACGGGGTGAACTGCACCGGTTCGTGCTCGTGGAAGGTGTACGTCAAGGACGGCATCATCACCTGGGAGACCCAGCAGACCGACTACCCCAGCGTGGGCCCGGACAGCCCCGAGTACGAGCCTCGTGGATGCCCTCGAGGTGCGGCTTTCTCCTGGTACACATATTCGCCCACCAGGGTTCGCTATCCGTATGTGCGTGGGGTTCTGTTGGAGGCCTACCGGGCGGCGAAAGCCCGGGTAGACGATCCTGTTCTCGCGTGGGCGGAAGTCGTCGGCGACCCCGAGACCCGCCGTACCTACCAGCAGGCGCGGGGCAAGGGCGGACTCGTACGGGCCTCCTGGTCCGAGGTGACCGAGCTCATTTCGGCAGCACACGTGCACACGATCAAGACCCACGGACCCGACAGAGTCTTCGGCTTCTCACCCATCCCGGCAATGTCCATGGCATCCCATGCCGCCGGGAGCCGCTTCATCTCCATGGTCGGCGGATCGATGCTCAGCTTCTACGACTGGTATTGCGACCTTCCGGTTGCCTCGCCGCAGGTGTTCGGGGACCAGACGGACGTGCCGGAATCCGCCGACTGGTGGAATGCCTCCTACCTGATCATGTGGGGGGCGAACGTCCCGGTGACTCGCACCCCGGACGCGCATTTCATGGCGGAGGCCCGCTATCGGGGGCAGAAAGTGGTCACGGTCTCGCCGGACTACGCGGACAATACGAAGTTCGCGGACGAGTGGATGTCGCCGCACCCGGGAACCGACGGCGCTCTGGCGATGGCCATGGGCCACGTGATCCTCAGCGAGTTCTTTCGCGATCGGCAGGTTCCGCGCTTCGTCGACTATGTGAAGAAGTACTCCGATCTGCCGTTCCTGGTCAGCCTTCGTCAGAAGGAGGGTGCCTGGGTGCCGGACAAGTTCGTCACCGCCGCGGACCTTGGTGACCAAAGCGAGCACGCAGATTTCAAGACCGTGTTGGTCGATGCAGCCACCGGACGGCCGCACGTTCCCAATGGCTCCATGGGCTACCGCTATGGCGAGTCAGGCTCCGGGAAATGGAATCTTGACCTCGAGGGCGTGGATCCCGCCCTGAGTCTGTTCGAGGCCGCGGAATCCGAAACCGCCGAGGTTCTGCTGCCAAGATTCGATGTGGATCAGGAGAACGGCGAGGCCGGCGGGGTACATCGACGGGGAGTGCCGGCCGCCCGACTGTCGACAGTTCAGGGTGAGCGCCTCGTCACCACCGTGTTCGACCTGATGATGGCCCAGTACGGCGTAGCCCGAGAGGGACTGCCGGGCGAATGGCCCAGCGGATACGACGACCCGGCGCCCTACACACCCGCGTGGCAGGAGGAGATCACCGGAGTACCAGCGTCGATGGCCACCCGCATCGGACGGGAGTTCGCGGCCAACGCTGAGGAGTCCGGCGGCCGCTCGATGATCATCCTCGGGGCCGGGACCAATCATTGGTTCCACTCCGACACGATCTACCGCACATTCCTCGCTCTGATCACGTTGACGGGGTGCCAGGGCATCAACGGCGGAGGTTGGGCGCACTACGTCGGTCAGGAGAAGTGCCGACCGGTCACCGGCTGGGCGCAAGTGGCGTTCGGGCTGGATTGGCAGCGGCCACCGCGTCAGATGATCGGCACAGCCTTCTGGTACGTCAACACCGGTCAGTGGCGCTACGACCGGATGGCCGCCGACGCCCTGGCTTCACCGTTGGGAGAGGGACGCTTCGCGAACCGGACGATGATCGACACGCTGGCGCAGTCCGCGCGCGCCGGCTGGATGCCGAGTTTCCCGACGCTCAACCGCAATCCGCTCGACATCGTGGCCGACGCTGACGCCCAGGGGGTGTCGCCGCAGGACTATGTGGTGGCCAAGTTGAAGAGCGGCGAGTTGAAGTTCGCCGTTGAGGATCCCGATGCGCCGGAGAACTGGCCCAGGGTGCTCACCGTCTGGCGCGCCAACCTGCTGGGGTCATCAAGCAAGGGCAACGAATACTTCTTGCGCCATCTGCTCGGGACCGCCAATGCTGTTCGGGCCGAGGAGACCCCGGCGGAGGAACGACCCCAGGACATCACCTGGCGCGAAGATGCCCCCGAGGGCAAACTCGACCTGCTCGTCAGCATCGACTTCCGCATGACCAGCACCGGACTCTTCGGCGACGTTCTGCTGCCGGCCGCAACCTGGTACGAGAAGCACGACCTGTCCAGCACGGACATGCATCCGTTCGTCCACGCCTTCACCCCGGCCATCGATCCACCGTGGGAGACACGCAGCGACTACGACATCTTCCAGGCGCTGGGACGTGGAGTGTCCGAACTGGCCAAGGGGCACCTGGATACCCGGCGCGACCTGGTGGCCGTGCCACTTATTCACGACACGCCTGACGAACTCGCCGTGCCTGGCGGCGTCGTGCGCGACTGGCGCACCGGGGAGGTCGACCTGATTCCCGGCAAGACGGCGCCCAAGTTCGTGGTCGTCGAGCGCGACTACACCGCGCTTGGGGCGAAGATGTCCGCCCTCGGGCCACTGATGGAGAAGCTCGGCACCATGACCAAAGGCGTTTCGGTCAACCCGACTCCGGAGGTCGAGGCGCTGGCCCGGATCAACGGGGTCATCCCGGATGGCCCGGCGGCCGGCCGTCCGGCGCTTGTCACGGCGGTCAACGCCTGCGAAACGATCCTCGCGCTGTCGGGAACCACCAACGGCCGGGTAGCGGTTGAAGGCTTCCGAAACGTGGAGAAGCGCACCGGCACGGAGTTGGCGGATCTGGCTCTTGATGACGAGGGCAAGAGGATCCGATTCGCGGACACCCAGGCACGACCGGTTCCAGTGATCACGAGTCCGGAGTGGTCCGGCAGCGAACACGGCGGCCGGCGCTACACGGCTTTCGCCATCAACGTCGAGCGACTCAAGCCTTGGCACACGCTGACTGGCCGACAACACTTCTTCCTCGACCACGACTGGATCTCCGAGATCGGGGAGAACCTGCCGACCTTCCGGCCCCCACTGAACATGCATCGCATCTTCGGTGATCAGAGCAGTGGCGTCGGTGCCGAAGTGACCGTGCGCTACCTCACCCCCCACTCCAAGTGGTCCATCCACTCCGAGTACCAGGACAACCTCTTCATGCTCTCGCTGTCACGCGGCGGGCCAGAGATCTGGATGAGTCCGCAGGATGCGGCCAAGATCGGTGTCAAGGACAACGAGTGGATCGAGGCCTACAACCGCAACGGCGTCGTGGTAGCCAGATCCATCGTGTCGCACCGGATGCCCGAAGGCACGGTCTACATGTATCACGCGAAGGACCGCACGGTTGACGTTCCGCGGACCGAGACCTCCGGGCTCCGTGGCGGCATTCACAACTCGCTGACCCGCCTGATGATCAAACCCAGTCACATCATCGGCGGCTACGCGCAGCTGTCGTTCGCGTTCAACTACCTCGGACCGACGGGTAACCAACGCGACGAGGTCACCGTCATCCGGCGCCGCTCCCAGGAGGTTGAGTACTGATGAGAGTCATGGCCCAGGTCGGCATGGTGATGAACCTGGACAAGTGCATCGGGTGCCACACCTGTTCGGTGACCTGCAAGCAGGCGTGGACCAACCGGGCCGGGATGGAATACGCCTGGTTCAACAACGTCGAGACAAGGCCCGGTCAGGGATACCCGCGCACCTACCAGGACCAGGAGAAGTGGCAGGGGGGCTGGATACGCACCAAACGGGGCAAGCTGACGCTGCGCTCGGGTGGGCGGTTCAAGCGGTTGGTGCGGATCTTCAGCAATCCGAGACTTCCGGAGCTCTCCGACTACTACGAGCCATGGACCTACGACTACGACATGCTCATCTCCGCGCCGCTGGGCGATCACACGCCAGTTGCCCAGCCGAAGTCGTTGATCTCGGGCAAGCCGATGAAGATCTCCTGGTCGGCCAACTGGGACGACGACCTCGCCGGTGGTCCGGAGCTGGCCCCCGCCGATCCGATCCTGGCGAAGATCCGCGACGAGGTCACCGATCGCGTCAAGATGGAGTTCGAGCAGGCCTTTATGTTCTACCTGCCGCGCATCTGCGAGCACTGCCTGAATCCGGCCTGTGTCGCAGCCTGCCCGTCGGGGGCGATGTACAAGCGCAGCGAGGACGGCATCGTCCTCGTCGACCAGGACTCCTGCCGCGGCTGGCGCATGTGCATCACCGGCTGCCCGTACAAGAAGGTCTACTTCAACCACCGCACGGGCAAAGCCGAGAAGTGCACGCTGTGCTACCCGCGTCTAGAGGTGGGGCTTCCCACGGTCTGTTCGGAGACCTGCGTCGGCCGCCTGCGCTACCTCGGGCTCTTTCTCTACGACGCCGACCGAGTGGCCGAGGCGGCGGCGACCGAGGATCCGCAGGACCTGTACCAGGCCCAGCTGGATCTCATCCTCGACCCGCACGATCCGCAGGTGCAGCAACAGGCGGCCCGCAACGGCATTCCGCCGGACTGGCTCGAAGCGGCCAGGAACTCCCCGGTCTACAAGCTGGCCAAGGTGTACAAGGTCGCCTTGCCGCTGCATCCGGAATACCGCACCATGCCGATGGTCTGGTACGTACCGCCGCTATCACCGGTCGTCGACGCGCTTCGGGAAACCGGACACGACGCTGAGGACGCGGACAATCTCTTCGGTGCGCTGCGCTCCCTGCGCATCCCTGTGGAGTACCTGGCGGAGCTCTTCACCGCCGGGGACGCGAAGCCGGTACTGCGCTCGCTAGACACGCTCGCGGCCATGCGTTCCTACATGCGCGATGTCAACCTCGGCAGGCGGGTCCGGCCGGAGGTGCCCGCGGCCGTCGGGCTGACCGAGGAATCCATATACGAGATGTACCAGTTGCTGGCGCTAGCCAAATACGAGGATCGCTACGTGCTCCCGCCCGCTCATGCCGAAGTGGGGCGTGAGTTGGAGGAGCTGGCGTGCTCGCTCGACGTCGAGGGGGGAGCCGGGCAATACAGTTCCGGCCCGTTCGGGGAGGCGTCCGGGCGCCCGGTTCCGGTGGCGGTCGAGAACTTCCACGCGTTGAAGGCTCGACAGTCAGCGGAGAGCTATGTGCCAACGGAGGATTCCACCGCGCGGGTGAACCTGCTCAATTGGGACGGCGCGGTTCCGTTGGGAATCCCCTCTGTCCGCCCGTCGTCGGAAGGCGCTGACGATGCCTGACGGGAATGCCAAGAACGTCGCCTTACCAGGGCGCCTGACGACAGATCAGCGGGCGATCGCCAGGCTGGCCGCTGCCTGGCTCCTCTGGTACCCGGACGAGAAGTTGGTGGCGCGGCTTGCGGAGATCGAAAGGGCGGTTGCGGGGCTTCCTCGAGTGGCCCGGGATCCGCTGCAGTCGTTCCTCTCGATCATGGACGAGACGCCCCTGTTGGCCATGCAGCGTCACTATGTCGAGATCTTCGACATGAAGCGCAAAGCCTGCCCCTACTTGAGCTACTGGACCGACGGCGATACCCGCAACAGGGGGATCGGCATCCTGCGGTTCAAGCAGGCCTATCTCGAGGC
>CAZKVQ010000064.1:0-13403 GCA_964556255.1 uncultured Actinomycetes bacterium | reverse complement strand
GCGTGTTGGTGGTCCCCCGGTACCCCATCTTGTGATTGAGCCCCGCGAGCACCACATCGTTACGGTCTCCGGTGCTGCCGTCGTCGTTCACCAGGAACTTGGGGACGATGAACAGGGAGAGGCCCTTGACTCCTGCAGGCGAACCCGGGATGCGGGCCAGCACGAGGTGGATGATGTTCTCGCTCAGCTCGTGGTCGCCTCCGGAGATCCACATCTTGTTCCCGAAGAGCCGGTAGCTGCCGTCCGGCTGCGGTTCCGCCTTGGTCGCAACGTCGGCCAGCGACGAGCCGGCCTGCGGCTCGGACAGGCACATGGTCCCGAAGAACCGACCCTCGACCATGGGATGAACGTAGGTCTGGACCTGCTCCGGTGAACCGTGGGCCACCAGCAGATTCGCATTCGCGATGGTCAGGAACGGGTAGGCGCACGTGCCGACGTTTGCGGCCTGGAAGTATGCCTGGCAGGCGGTAGTCAA
The DNA here is from genome assembly GCA_964556255.1 of uncultured Actinomycetes bacterium. Classification (GTDB taxonomy): domain Bacteria; phylum Actinomycetota; class Actinomycetes; order S36-B12; family UBA10799; genus JACJWR01. Next base: position 12,928 of record CAZKVQ010000064.1, on the reverse strand, counting down.
CACATTCGGCAGTTGCATGCCGCCGACGGACTCGTCCATGCCGGCTGCGATCAGGCCGGTCTCGGCATAGACCGCCAGGGCTTCGGCGACCTCCGGGTGCATGATGACGCGCTCGCCGTCGAACTGGGGCTCTTCGCTGTCATTTCGCTTGTTGTGGGGGGCGAAGTGGCGGGTCGCCACCTGCTCGCTCAGATCCAGGGCGGCATCGAAGGTGTCCCTGGAGTGTTCGGTGAAGCGGGCTCGCTCGGTGAGACTCTCCACCGCGAGCCACTCGTACAGCAGGAAGTCGATATCTCGGCGCGACATGAGTTGCGAAGGCATTGACCAAAGATAGGTGGCCGCCCGGAGCCTGGCGCCGTCAGGCTGGTCATCTGAGGTAGTTGGTCAGATAGGCCGGGCGCAGACCGGCGCGTTGGGCCGCCTCGAGCGCGACGGTCAGATCCGTCTGGAAGTTCGGCGTCAGATGGAGCAGCATGATGCTCCCGGGTCGCAGGTACCCCCGCGCGTAGGTGATCCGGCCATGGTCCACGACAGTGTCCCAATTCACCACGTAGCGCATCCCGCACTGCCGTGCGGCCTGCAAGGTGCCGGCGTTCCATGCGCCGTAGGGCGGACGGACGATGGTCGGCTTGGTCCGGGTTGCCTGGTAGATCGAGCGCGCCCCGGCGCAGATCTGCACGGCCTGCTCGTAGGTCGAGCGCCATCTAAGGTCGGGGTGCGAGTAGGTATGGTCCTGCAGGGGGACGCCCGCGGCGAGCATGCCCCGCCAGTAGGCCGGGCTGGCGTCGGTCATCTCACCGGTGGGAAACATGACGACCGGCCAACGACCCGAGCGCATCAGTTGCACCCAACGTATGTTGCGGTCGATGCCGTCGTCGACGGTGATGAACACGACGCGGTTGGTGGTCGGCACGAAGTAGATGGGTCGCGTCCCGTCCCACAGCGCCCGGGTGTCCAGCGACGCCGGCGTCGTGACGGCGGCCCCGGTGTCCAGGGGTGCCGGGTCCGGGGAGGCCAGGGTAGGAGTGGCCTGGGCGGGGGTCGTGAGCGTGCCGGCGGCTGCGATCGTCACCGCCGCCGCGAGGACGGTCAGGATGTTCCGCAGTCGCGTTCGTTCAGTTCCGCGCTGTTCCCTGCTCACCGCGACCACCCTCGTTCTGGGGCGGATGACTCCGCTGCCGTCTGCAGACGGCCCCCGCATCTAAATTCTATTCCCGCGGAGAGTCCAGGTGGCGTCAAAGGTGTTGGTAGCAGTGGGGAATCACCCACTCGGGTGTCTCCTGGCGGCGATTACTCAAGCGCTCTAGGACGCCTCGGATCGGTCGGGCCTGCGCGGTCCCGCAGGTTCGTCATACCCGGCAGGTCAGATCAGCGTCTGGCAGCGGCCGACCAGATAGTGCACCGCCGGGCCGAACTGTTGGAACGCCGGATTCGTCGTCTGGCCTGCGGCGTAGCGGTACCAGATCTGTTGGGCGATCACCGCAAGGCGGAACAGTCCGTAGACCTCATAGAACGTCCAGGAATCCATCGCGAAGCCCGTGCGGTCGAGATACGTTGCCACGATCTCGTCGCGTCCCGGCATGCCCGGCACATTGCTGGGTTGGCGCCGGAACATCTGGAACACCTCGTCGTCATCCGGCTGCACCCAATAGGCCAGCGCGGCACCGAGGTCCATCAGCGGGTCCCCCACAGTCGCCAATTCCCAGTCGAGCACGGCGTTGACTTCGAGGCTGTCTGGGTCCAGCACCATATTGTCGAAGCGCCAGTCGCCGTGGATCAGGCAGGCCGCAACATCATCGGGCTGGTTGGCGTCCAGCCAGGCCATGACGTCCTCGGCCGAGGGTGCATCTGGAGTGAGCGCCTTGCGATACCGACCGGACCAGCCCCCGACCTGCCGCGCCACGTATCCAGGTCCGCGGTAGTACTCCCGAAGCCCGGCGTCATCGACGTCCACCGAATGCAGATCCGCGAGCAGCGTGAAGATCCCGGTCGCCAGTCCGTGGGCAGCGGCAGGTTCGAGCTGCAGACCCGCAGGCAGATCTGCCCGCAGGATCATTCCGCGGGCCCGGCGCATGACGTAGAACTCGCTGCCGATGGGACTGTCCTCAGCAGCGCAGTAGGCAAGGACCTCCGGAACCTGCGGGAACCAGGGTCGTAGTCGGCGCTGCAGTTCGTACTCGCGGTGCATGTCGTGGGCCCCGGCTGCCTTGGTGCCGACCGGGGGTCGACGCAGCACCAGGTCGGTCGACGGATAGCCCAGGGCGTAGGTCAGGTTGGAGGCGCCGCCCGGGAACTGCGCGATATCGGGGGGCGCCGTCGCCGACGCGATGTCGGACACTCGGTCGGCGAGCCAGTTGTGCACCGCGGAGACATCGAAGCTGTCCTCATCGCGAACCGGCTTTGCAGGATTGCCGGCGTCGTTGCCGGCATTCCCGAGCGTCATGAAGACCCGCCGGCGCTGCCTGAGCTTGCAGCCGAGAGGTGGTCGCGCAATTCCAGCCGGGCAATGTCACGCAGATGCACCTCATCCGGTCCGTCGGCGATGCGCAACGTCCGCATCCCGGCCCACATAGCCGCCAGGGGGGTGTCATCACTGACCCCGGCGGCGCCGAATGTCTGCACGGCACGGTCGATGACCTGGAGTGCGGCGTTGGGTGCCGCGACCTTGATCGCCGCGATCTCCTTGCGCGCTCCCTTCGCCCCGACCTGGTCGATCATCCACGCTGCCTTCAAGGTCAGCAGTCGCGCCTGGTCCAGGGCGATCCGAGATTCGGCAATCCACTCCTGGATGACGCCCTGTCGGGCCAGCGGCTTGCCGAAGGCCTCTCGCTGCAGGGCGCGGTCGCACATCAGGTCCAGGGCTCGCTCCGCCATACCGATGGCGCGCATGCAGTGGTGGATCCGCCCTGGTCCTAGCCGGGCCTGCGCGATGGCGAATCCGGAACCCTCATCACCCAGTAGATTTGCGGCCGGCACCCGGACATCCACGAAATCGATTTCCGCGTGGCCGTGTTGATCGTGATAGCCATACACCGGAGTCGAGCGCATCACGGTGACGCCGGCGGTGTCGATGGGCACCAGGATCATCGACTGTTGTCGGTACGTCTCGGCATCCGGGTCGGTCTTGCCCATCACGACCAGGATGCGACAACGCGGATCCATCGCCCCGGTGCTCCACCACTTAGGTCCGTTGATCACGTACTCGTCGCCGTCGCGGACGATCGAGGTGGCGATATTGCGGGCGTCGCTCGAGGCCACGTCTGGTTCGGTCATGGAGAAGGCGGATCGGATATCGCCCGCGAGCAGCGGGGACAACCACTGCTCCTTCTGCTCGGCGCTACCGAACATGTGCAGGATCTCCATGTTGCCGGTGTCGGGTGCCGCGCAGTTGATCGCCTCGGGTGCGATCTCTGGGGATCGCCCCGAGATCTCGGCCACCTGGGCATAGTCGACGACATTGAGACCGTGGGCCGGGTCATCGCTGTCGGGCAGGAACAGGTTCCACAGACCCCGGCCCCGGGCTTCGCGCTTCAAGGTGGTCACCACCTCGGGCAGATCCCACGGCCGACCCGCCTCGATGTTCGCTTGGCGTTGCGCGTGATAGACGGCTTCGGCGGGGTAGACGAATTCGGACATGAACGCGGTCATCTGCCCCGCGTACTCGGCGGCCTTCGGGCTGGGAGAGAGGTCCACGCTGTGACTCCTGGAATCGTGTCCCGCTCGGACTGCGGGGCCTGTGCGTCAGCGTAGTCCGGCCGTATTCGACGTGGCGAACCGCCGGAGGGCTGGCCCTTCGGCTCAGTCGCACGTACGGTGGGACGATCGCTGCAGAAGCGAGCCACGATCGATGACCAGGAGCCCATCTTGAGTGCAGAGTCCGCAGTTTTCACGACAGTCGAGCCGTCGAGCCAGGAAGTTGTGGGCACGTTTCCCGACATGTCCCCCGAGCACGTCGAGTCGGTGGTCGACGGCGCCAGGATCGCGGCGCTGTGGTGGTCGGAACTCGGCTGGTCGGAGCGCAAGTCCCGACTGATGGCCTGGAAGGGGGTACTGGCTCGCCGGGCGAATGAACTGGCTGTCCTGGTTCACCGGGAGAACGGCAAGCCGGTGGACGACGCCCTGCTCGAGGTCGCACTGACGATCGAGCATCTTGACTGGGCCGCGAAGAACGCCGAGAAGGTGCTGTCGGAGCGGCGCGTCCGGCCCTCACTGCTGTCCAGCAATCACGCGGCCCGACTGTCCTACGAGCCGCTCGGTGTGGTTGCCGTCATCGGGCCCTGGAACTACCCGGTGTTCACCCCTATGGGTTCCATCGCGTACGCGCTCGCCGCCGGCAACGCCGTCGTCTTCAAGCCCAGCGAATTCACCACGGCAGTCGGCGAATGGCTGGTCGCCACCTTTGCCGAGGCGGTGCCGGAGCAGCCCGTGCTGTCTCTGGTGACCGGCTTCGCGGGCAGCGGCGCCGCCCTCTGCGCGGCCGCGATCGACAAGATCTCGTTCACAGGTTCCACGGCGACGGGCAAGAAGGTGATGGCTGCCGCCTCGGCCAACCTCACACCGCTGGTGCTGGAACTCGGCGGCAAGGACGCTTTCCTGGTCGACGAGGACGCGAACATCGCCAAGGCGGCCGAGGCGGCGTTGTTCGGCGCCATGGGCAACGCCGGTCAGACGTGTGTGGGGGTGGAGCGTGTATATGTCCACGAGCGGGTTTTCGACGAGTTCCTCGACACCATCGCCGAGCAGGCTCGCGCACTCGAACCGGGCAGCCACCCAGAGTCAGCCTACGGACCGATGACGATGCCGGCACAGATCGAGGTGGTCCGTCGGCACGTCGACGATGCCATCGCGGCCGGCGGACGCGCGGTTGTCGGTGGACCGGAGTCGATCGGCGACTCGCTCATCGGCCCAATCGTATTGGCGGAGGTGCCCGAGAACTGCTCGGCAGTGACGGAGGAGACGTTCGGTCCCACTATCGTCATCAACCCGGTGCGCGACCTCGACGAAGCCGTAGAGCGGGCCAACTCCGGGGATTACGGGCTCGGCGCCTCTATCTTCTCCGGGCACAAGGACCGGGCGGCGGCCGCCGCTGCGCGGCTGCGCGCTGGAATGGTGAGCATCAACTCCTGGGTGATGTACGCGGGAGTTCCGGCGCTGCCCTGGGGCGGCGTCGGCCAGAGCGGGTTCGGACGGATCCACGGTGCCGACGGGCTCAGGGAGTTCGCCCGGTCCAAGGGCGTGGTGCGGGAACGCTTCGCTTCACCGCTGGTGCTGACGAGTTTCCAGCGCAAGCCACAGGCCGGGGCGCTGCTGTCCAAGGCGCTTGTGCTGTTGCACGGTCGTCGTCGCTGGCTTCGCTGACGCTGGGTGCCGGGCGCGTCCGCTCAGGGCTGGGACGGCTGGCTGGCGCCGGCCCACGTCAGCAGAGTGCGGGGCTGGTCGCGTCGGCCGCCAGGTACGTGGCCTCGCGCGGATGTGCGCCGTAGCCGTCGCGTGAGTCGTAACGGGCCCGTGCGAGTCCCGCCCGGATCTGCGCGAGCCCCGCATCTACGCCGTCGACGTCGACGTAACGCAGCAGGCGACCGTAGCGATCGCGGTCGTCGCGGCCGTCATAGGACAGCGTGACTTCCCGACCCATCAGCAGCGCCTCCAGGTGATCAGTGGCCTGCTCGAACCCGCACTGCCCGCGCTCCGGGGTGTCCATTCCGACCAGTCGGACCTTGCCGGCGCCTGCCACCCAGATCGTGTCTCCGTCGACGACCTTCGTGACGACTCCGGTCTCCCGGGGGGTACCCCCTGTTGGGCCGCCGTTCGCAGTCGCGGACCGCTCTGCTTCGGACGGTGCGGGTGCCTTGGTCGTGGTGGCTGTGGGGGTTCGCTGCGGGGCGCTGGCCAAGGGTGCGGTGGCGGTGGAACTGACCGTCGTGGCGTCCGGTCTGGACGAGGCGCCGCCGCAGGCGACCAACGTCACGGCGGTCACCAGCAGGGGAAGGACTCGCACGGTTGTGCTCCTGGCGACTCGAGCACGTAGCTCCCCTCTGTGGCGAGGGATCGCGCTAGCCGACAAGGTCGGCGCGGATCCGCTCGAGGGTGGTCCGCATGCCGGCGCGGTTGTGCTCGGCTGCGTTGGTCCCACGGCCGACCAGCATTCCGGCCGGCTTCACCAGAGCCCCACGGATCCCGAGGCGGCGGTCGATCCATCGCTCCGTCAGGAGGGTGGTTCCGTCAGCGGCCGGTTGCACTTCGTAGGACCAGCGAGCCACCGGCAACGGACCGAAGTCGACGTCGAAGGCGAATTCAGTCCCTTCCTCACGACGGACGATCGTGCAGCGGGTAACCCAGCGCACCCACAGTTTGTTCGTGCCCACGAAGACGTCGCCGACCTGCCATGGTCCGCTGCCCTTGGTGCGCCGCACCGCGGATGCCTCCGGACTGAATCTGGGGTAGTTCGCCGGGTCGCTGACGACCGCCCAGACCGCCTCCGCGGGCGCGTCAATCGTCACGGATTCGTCGACCTCGGTCTCGCCCATGTGTTGCTAACCTCCGCAGCCCTCCGAACGGCCGTTCGCCGCTCACCCCGATCGGGCTCATACTTGTAGGTATGACCTATCGCTGCACCACAGTGCCGTGCCCAGACTAACCCGCCCGCCTGCCCTCATATCGAATGCCGTCGACGCCGCCCTCGAGGTGAGCACCGTCGGAGGGTTCAGCCGGCTCGGCTACCGATCTCGGCGCTGGCTTTTCGAGTGGGACCTCCGGCTCCCGGACATGAGCGGCCGCGTCGTCCTGCTGACGGGGGCGACCTCCGGTATCGGCAAGGTGGCGGCATTGATGCTGGCGGAGGCGGGCGCGAACCTCATCCTGGTCGGGCGCAACGAACCCCGATTGGCGGGGATCGTCGGCGAGTGTCGCGCACTCGCGGCGCCGGGGCAGCGCATCGATTCGATCCGCGCAGATCTCACCCTGCTTGCGCAGGCCCGGGACCTCGTGGCCGCCGTCCGACGGATGACGAACGTCGTGGATGTGATTGTGCACAACGCGGGCGCGATGACGCACCAGTACACCGTCACGGAGGAGGGCCTCGAGGTGACGTTCGCCAGCCAAGTTCTCTCCCAGTACCTGATCACCTCGGGGCTGCTGCCGCTGCTGCATGCGGCGGACCATCCTCGCGTGATAACCGTGTCGAGTGGTGGCATGTACGCGGAGCGCCTCGAACCGGACTCGGTGCAGATGTCGGCATCGGAGTATGACGGGGTTCGTGCCTACGCCCGCGCGAAACGGGCGCAGGTCGTGATGAATGAGGAGTGGGCAAGGCGCGAGCCGCAGATCGCGTTCCACTCGATGCACCCCGGCTGGGCCGACACGCCCGGCGTGGCAGATGCCCTGCCCGGGTTCCGCCGTGTCATGGGCCCGGTGCTGCGTACCCCGGCTCAAGGCGCGGACACCATTGTGTGGTTGGCGGGCGCTGCACCCGACGACGCGCCCTCGGGACGGTTTTGGTTGGACCGGCGCCCCCGCACCACTTACAGACTTCCCCGCACCCGGCCCGAACCCGGTGCCGCGGCGCGGCTCTGGGAGCTCGTCGATGGCCTCGCGGCTGCCGAAGGTGTCGACGATTCGGCTGAGGGCATCGACCGACCACCTGAGACGGGGTAGCGTCAGGGTCGGCCTACCGACGTCCGTTGGCCCAACTGTCATCCATTAAGAGGGGGTCTCCGATGGTCTTCTTCGTCACTCCGTGGCTGATCATGATCGTTGGCATCGTGGTCCACGTCCTGGTGGACCGGAACCCGCAGCGGCGAACGGGTCATCGCATCATCGAACTGTGTCTGCTCTGGGTGCTTGTCTTCGGAGGGGTCTGGGCGATCCTGGCCGCCCTTGGCCATCTCGGTCCGAACTCGGGTTCCACGGCTGAGAGCATCGGATACGCCCCCTCGATGTTCCAGTGGGAAGTGGGATGGGCGGACGTTGCGATCGGGGTGTTGGGAATCGGCTGCGCCTGGAAGTCCCGTCGGGACGGTTGGCTGACGGCTGCGGTCGTAGTCCTTGCCATCTGTTACTGGGGCGACGCCATCGGCCATGTCATGCAATACGTGGCTCACGACAACAACGCGACCAACAACGTCTGGGCGATCCCCAGCGACATCCTCGGACCGCTCGTGGCGGTGGTGCTGCTGATTATCTATCGCCGGGGTCAGCGCCGACTGGAGCCAGCTACCGCGCAACCAGAAGACACGTCCACGGCCTCGACGTCGTGAAGCCGGGTCCCGGCGCCGGCTGACGGCCCTCAGCGGGACCCTCGGCAAACTGGCGTGGAACGTTGATGCCGATAGGGTCGCCGCATGGAATTGCTCTACACGCCGGTCGTCAAGACGGCCCGGATCATGTTCTTCACGCTCGGGATGAAGGTCTCGGTCAAGGGGGCCGACAACCTGCCCACCTCCGGTGGTGCGGTACTCGCCATCAACCACACCAGCTTCCTGGACTTCATCTTCGCCGGCGTGCCCGCGGACGACGTGGGTGGACGCTTCGTGCGCTTCATGGCCAAGGACTCGGTGTTCCACCATCCGGTGTCAGGTCCGCTGATGCGGGGCATGAAGCACATACCGGTTGATCGCGCGGCCGGGTCGGATGCCTATCGGGTCGCAGTCGACGCCCTGAAGGCCGGCGAGTTGGTGGGAGTCTTCCCGGAGGCGACCATGAGTCGATCGTTCGACATCAAGGAGATCAAGTCGGGGGCCGTTCGGATGGCGGCAGACGCAGGGGTGCCGCTACTGCCTGAAATCGTGTTCGGCGGGCAGCGCATCTTCTCCTACCACCACCGTGACTTGTCGCGCGGCACCGCGGTCAGCATCAACGTGGGTGAACCCAGCTACCCGCGTCCCGACGATGACATCCCGGCGTTGACGGTGGACCTGCAGAACCGGATGCGCGACCTGCTCGACGAGACCGTCTCGGAGTACCCGCAGATCCCGGCCGATCCATCGACCGCCTGGTGGCTACCGGCCCGGCTCGGAGGTGGGGCTCCGACACTGGAGCAGGCGTCGGAGCAGGAGGCGGAGGCCAAGGCCCGCAAGGCCGCGCGAAAGGAGGCCGAGGGCCACTAGCGTGTCGGTCCATGGACAAGACCCCCGATTGGATCCTTTTCGCTAGCGAGTTCATCGGCACGGCTCTGCTGATCCTGCTCGGGGTAGGCGTCAGCGCCAACGTCACCCTGAAGAAGGCGTTCGGGCACGGCAAGGACTGGCTGCTCATCTCAATCGGGTGGGGCTTCGCGGTCTTCGTCGGTGCGAGTGTGGCCTGGCGGTCCGGGGCGCAACTCAACCCTGCTGTGACGATCGCACTCGCCTGGACCGGGGTGTTTCCTTGGAGCCACGTGCCCTTCTTCATCCTCGCCCAGGTGCTCGGTGCGATGTTCGGTGCGTTGTGTGCCTACCTCGTCTACAAGAAGCAGTTCGATACCCACGACCAGCCGGAGAGTACTGGCGGGATCTTCTTCACCTCTGCCTCCGTTCCGGCGCCGATCTGGAACATCATCTCCGAGATGGTGGGGACCTTCGTGCTCATCTACTTCATCCTCGAGAGTTCGCCCTTCCAGCCGGGCACGGCCGACTCCTCGCCGCAGTTCGGCAATTCCGCGCTCGGCTACGCCGGTGTCGCCTTCACGGTCATCGCGATCGGCGCCTCTCTCGGTGGTGCCACTGGCTACGCCGTCAACCCGGCCCGGGATCTCGGGCCCCGCATCATGTACACCTTGCTACCCATCCGAGGTAAGGGATCCTCCAATTGGGGATACTCATGGATTCCCATCCTGGGGCCGATCATCGGCGCCATCCTGGCCATCCTGTTCTTCCAGGCGACCAACTAGTTGTCGCCGGTTACCTGAGTTGGACGTGGCAGGGGAACGGCTACGACCCGGCGGCGTGATCGACCGACTGTGGCGGATGCCGACCGAGGCGGTCGGAGCGTTGGGGCTTGTGCTGGCAGGGCGCGACGTCGAGATCCGCGAGCACGGCACGGTCAAGCTCGCCTACGGTCCCGGCGTCGGCCGGTTGTTCGATCGACTGAGCCGTCCGGGATGGATCGGAGCGATGACCCTCGGCCGGGTGGTCCTGGCTCGCGACGCCGAGATCGGTGAGCGGATGTGGGGTCACGAGCTCGTGCATGTCCGGCAGGCGGCGGCGTTGGGCCCGTTGTTCCTGCCGGCGTATGGCCTCGCATCGTTGCAGGCGCTGCTGCGGGGAGGGGACGCCTATCTCGACAACCGCTACGAGGTTGAGGCGCGGCGGTATGAGCAGTTGGCCCGCGAATGGTAGACGTGATGTGAATCCCCGGAGCAGGGGCTCGAGTCCCCGGAGCAGTCGCCCGTACCTCCGCGATGGTTGCTGCGGGGCAGGGGCTGCACCTCCGCTCGCCGTTCGGATGGACTCTCCGCGAGTCTCTGCAGCATGCTGGGCACATGGCTGACCTGGCAGAAGACCCGACCCGAATGAACTTGATCGACTCCCTCTGGCTGGACGTTAAGCAGACGGAGGGACCGGTGGCTGTCGGGGCCGTACTGGAGTTCGAGGGACGCGCACCGTCGATCGACAAGATCCGCGAGCGCGTCGACGAGACGCTCGTACATGCCCCTCGACTGCGGCAGAAGCCTGAGCACAGTCGGACCGGGATCCTGCAGGGCAAGTGGGTCGACGACAATCCCGATCTGGAACAACACGTCACTAAGCGGAAGATCGCCAAAGGGGGCCTGGAGGCGGAGATCTCCAAGTTGCTCGTCACGCCGATGGATACCCATCGCCCGCTCTGGGATATCTCGGTCCTCACCGGGTACGCGCCGGGACAGTGGGCCCTTGTGTGGCGCCTGCACCATGCTGTGGCCGACGGCGAGGGGGTGACCATGCTGGTCGGGCGGACCATCGACATGAGTCCCGACGGCATGGTGACCATGACGGATGCGCTCGTCGCCCAAGCCGATGCCGCGCGGGCGGCTCGCCGCGGCCCGGTGGATGTCACCCTCGACGCGGGCGACAAGTTGCGGACCGCTCTGGTCGGAGCGTTCTCGGACGCAGCTGCCATCGCGGCTGCGACGCCGGCGACGGTCAGGGCGCTGCTGCGGATGGCCCCAGCGCCGCCGACCGAACTCGCGGGGACGCCCTCGCCGGGACGCGATTGGCGTCACATCCATCTGTCACTCTCGGCGGTCAAGGCGGCCGGGAAGCAGAATGGCGCGACCGTGAACGATGTGATCATGGCCGCGGTGACCAATGGCTACCGAAAGGTGTTGCTCTCGCACGGGGAGGACCTGGAGGGCCGCGAGGTCCGGGCAGTTATGCCGGTTTCGCGTCGTACCCCGGGGGATACCCGCTCGAACAACCAGGTCAGCGCCATGCCGATCGCACTCCCCGTGGGGATCGGGGATCCGCAGAAGCGGCTGAAGCGGGTCGTCAAGCAGACCCAGCAGGGGAAGAAGTCGCTGGCACCCGCGGTGTTGGGTTCGATGCAGGACATGGCGACCAAGATCACGCCTGCGCCGCTGCAGGAGTTCTTCGTCTCGCACGGTGGCTGGGCAACTGCCTGGGTCACCGACACCCTGGTGACGAATGTGCGCGGGCCGCAGCAGCCGACGTATTTCTGCGGGCAGGAGATCAAGTACCTGTCGCCGATCATCCCTATCGGTGGCGGCTTGCGCACCGTGGTGGGCATCAACTCCTACAACGGTGTCCTCAACATCGCGATCACGGGTGACTCGGCCCATGCGAGTGAGGATGCGCTGCTGCTCGCCGGTATCCAGGAGGGCATCGACGAGCTCGTGGCCAGTGCACCCAAGTAGTTCGCCGGCTTCAGCCGTGTCGGGCCTTGGGTCCGGTGTGACATTGATCTCCTGAGCCAATCGGGGGGTGCCTCTTCTGCCGTCCCGGTGCTGGATCTATAGTAATTGACTACCTGTCAATAAGCGATCCGGTACGAGCTAAGGAGAGGCATGACCGAGGCATACATCTACGAGGCGATCCGCACCCCGCGTGGGCGTGGGAAGGCCAACGGTTCCCTGCACGGCGTCAAGCCGGTCACCCTGCTGACCGGACTCATCGGCGAGCTGCGCAACCGACACCCCGAGCTCGACACCAACGCGATCGACGACATCGTCCTCGGCTGCGTCACCCCGGTCGGCGACCAGGGCGCGGACATCGCCAAGACCGCAGCCATCGCCTCGGGACTTCCCGACACCGTCGCCGGTACGCAGATCAACCGCTTCTGCGCCTCCGCGCTGGAAGCCGTGAACATCGCCTCGCAGAAAGTGCGCGCCGGCTGGGACAACCTGATCATCGCCGGCGGTGTCGAGAGCATGAGCCGGGTACCGATGGGCTCAGACGGCGGCGCCTGGGCGATGGACCCGGAGACCGCCTACGACACCTACTTCGTGCCGCAGGGCATCAGCGCCGACCTGATCGCCACCACCGAGGGCTTCACCCGCGACGATGTCGACGCCTACGCCGTGTTGTCGCAAGATCGCGCCGCGGCCGCCTGGAGCGGTGGCCACTTCGCCAAGTCCGTCGTGCCGGTGTACGACCGCAATGGCGTGCTGCTGCTCGACCATGATGAACACATGCGTCCCGGCACCACGGCTGAGGACCTGGGCAAGCTGAAGCCGTCGTTCGCGGGGATCGGCGAGATGGGTGGCTTCGACGCCGTCGCGCTGCAGAAGTACCACTGGGTCGAGAAGATCGACCACGTTCACACCCCCGGCAACAGCTCGGGCATCGTCGACGGTGCCGCCCTCGTGCTGATCGGCAGCGAGCAGATCGGCAAGGACTTCGGGATGGCCCCGCGCGCCCGTGTGGTCGCCACGGCCGTGAGCGGCGCCGATCCGACGATCATGCTCTTCGATGCCACGCCGGCCACCGAGAAGGCCCTGAAGACCGCCGGTCTCACG
>CAZKVQ010000063.1:13665-14958 GCA_964556255.1 uncultured Actinomycetes bacterium | reverse complement strand
GTGGGCCGTTGATGTTCGCCGGCGCGGTCGCCACGGTCGCCACCCTCGCCGGTGGGGGGGTGTATGCCACCACCACGCTCGTGTCCAACACGAATCCCTTCGCCGCCGGTTCGACGAACGTGGACGCCGGCTGCGACACCGATGTCAGAGTTGAGGAGCGGGTCGCCTCGACGTCGGTCCAGGGAGCATTCCCGACAGCGGGCGCACACCTGTCGGACATCTCAGCCGACTGCGACGGGCAGCTCATCACGGTGCACGCACTCGCAGCTGATGGCAGAGTCATCGCCACCCAGAGCGCACTGGCCAGCGCCAGCGGATTCGTCGACATCACATGGTCGCCGGCCATCGCCGATGCCAGCACTATCGACCGGCACGCGGTCATCATCCGACCGACCGACGCCCGCATCGGAACGGTGACCATCACCGGCACCCCCAGCATCGGTTCGACCCTGACTGCCCAGGTCGACGCCAGCCTGGGGCGCCTGTCCTACCAGTGGCAGCGCAGCGGTGACGGGAAGAACTGGACCGACATCGCGGATGCCACTACCGACTCCTACACCCCCCTCGATGGCGATCATGGCGACCGCATCCGCGTTGTCGCGACCTCGAGCACGACCCGTGGAGCGACCTCCGCGACCTCGACCGCAACCGAGCCTGTCATCGGCGTCGCGCCGTCCGTCGCCTCTGTCACCGTCAGCGGCAGCGCTGTCACCGGCCAGCGTCTGACCGCAACCGCGAGCGGGGTCTCCGGTGCCCCGGCACCGACCACCGCCATCAGGTGGCAGCGCAGCAACGACGGGACCACCTGGAGCGATATCGCAAACGCCACCGCCGCCGACTACACGATCGCCGATTCCGACTACGGCTACCAGCTGCGCGCGGTCGCCACCGCCAGCAACGCCGAGGGGCGGGCGGAAGCCACATCGACTCCGACCGGCGTGGTGGCGGGCACCAGCGCCACCATCGCATCCGCGAGTATCTCGGGCACGACCACCGTGGGTCAGACCCTCACCGCCAGCGCCGGCACCACCGGAGGCACCCCCGCCCCGACCGTCGCCTACGTGTGGCAGCGCTCCAGCGACGGCAGCACAGGTTGGGCCGACATCGCCGGCGCCACCAGCAGCACGTACGTTCTGGTAGCCGCTGATGCCGACAAGTACGTCCGGGTCGTGGCCACCGCAAGCAACCCAGTCGGGACCTCCTCGGCAACCTCCTCCGCCTCGGCCAAGATCGTCGGCACCACCCCGACGATCGCCTCGGCCAGCATCTCCGGCACTACCACCGTGGGTCAGA
>CAZKVQ010000063.1:7620-13565 GCA_964556255.1 uncultured Actinomycetes bacterium | reverse complement strand
CGCCACCACCGGCAATCCCAGCCCGACGGTGACCTACAAGTGGCAGCGCTCCAGCAACGGCACCAGCGGCTGGGCCGACATCACCGGAGCCACCAGCAGCACCTACGTGCTCGTCAACGCCGACTACAACAACTACCTCCGCGCCGTCGCCACCGCCAGCAACGCGATGGGCAGCGCCTCAGCCAACTCCTCGGCCTCCGCCAAGATCGCTGCGACCACCCCGACGATCGCCTCGGCCAGCATCTCCGGCACTACCACCGTGGGTCAGACCCTCACCGCCACCTCCGGCGCCACCACCGGCAATCCCAGCCCGACGGTGACCTACAAGTGGCAGCGCTCCAGCTCTGGTACCTCCAGCTGGAGTGATATCACTGGCGCCACCAGCAGCACCTACACCCTGGTCGCAGCCGACTACAACAAGTACGTCCGCGCCGTTGCTACCGCCACCAACGTCGTCGGTAGCGCCTCCGCCAACTCCTCGGCTTCGGCCAAGATTGCCGGAAGTAGCCCCACCCTGGCCTCGGTCACGATCAACGCAAACGTGACGATCGGCCAGACCATCACGGCCACTGCCGGCGCGACCACGGGCACCCCCACTCCCACGGTTACCTACAAGTGGGAACGCTCTAACAACGGCACGACCTGGACGACGATCACAGGCGCCACCAGCAGCAGCTACACACTGGTCGCAGCAGACAAGGACAACAAGGTGAGGGTAACCGCAACGGCCACCAACTCGGTCGGATCGGACAGCAAGTCCGCGACGACCGCCGAGAACATCAAGCTCTGATCAGTCCGATCTGGACATCGGCAGTCAGCCGGCATCTCGCCCTCTGCCGACTTCGATCAGCGGGTTCCACGCACTAGTTTGAACCCATGACGATCCTCGCTATCGACGTCGGCACGACCGGCGTAACCGCCCTCCTCATCTCCACCGACGCCTCGATCACCGCCAAGGGCTACCAGGAGTTCGAGCAGCACTTCCCCCGTGAGGGTTGGGTGGAACATGACCCGGCGCAGATCTGGGAAGCCACCCTGGCTGCCTGCACCCAGGCGCTGGCCGGCGACGAGACCCCGACCGCGATCGGAATCACTAACCAGCGGGAGACGCTGGTGATGTGGGACCGCGAGACGCTCGGCTCCCCGACGAAGGCGATCGTCTGGCAGGACCGACGAACCGCCGGTATCTGCGCGCAACTGCACGCCGACGGCTACGAGGAGATGATCTCCGAACGGACCGGCCTGCGGCTGGATCCCTATTTCACCGGCACCAAGCTGAGCTGGGTGAAGGCCAACGAGCCACACGTGTGGGCCGGCGTGGAGTCCGGACGCACGGCGGTGGGCACCGTCGACTCGTACCTGATCGCGCGACTGACCCGTGGACTGTTGCATGTCACCGATGCGAGCAATGCCAGCAGAACCCTTCTCTACAACCTCAGCACCGGCGAGTGGGACAGTGAACTCTGCGAGATCTTCGGCGTCCCGATGGACGCGCTACCCGAGATCGTGCCGTCATACGGCGAGATCGGCACGAGTGACCCCGACGTCTTCCTCGGTTTGTCGATCCCGATCGCGGGGATTGCGGGAGACCAGCAGGCCGCCCTCTTCGGTCAGGCCTGCTTCGTACCGGGGTCCAGCAAGTGCACCTATGGCACCGGTTCCTTCGTGCTCGTCAACACCGGCGCCGAACTCGTCCGATCCAATGCCGGCCTACTCACGACAGTGGCGTGGATGCACCCCGACGGTCGACGGGAGTTTGCCCTGGAAGGAGCCGTGTTCGTTACCGGCTCGGCGATCCAGTGGCTGCGCGACGGCCTGCAGATCATCGACAGCGCCGGCGAATCGGAAGATCTGGCCCTCAGCGTTCCCGACAGCGGCGGGGTGGTGTTCGTTCCGGCGCTGACCGGCCTGGGGGCCCCCGACTGGGACCCCCACGCCCGCGGGACGATCCTGGGCATCACCAGGGGCACAACCCGCGCCCACCTGGTGCGGGCGACCCTGGAGGCCATCGCGTACGAGGTGCGCGACGTGGTCGACGTCATGACCCAGGAGTCCGGGGTGAAACTGCCGAGGCTGGCGGTCGATGGCGGCGCCTCGGCCAACAGCTTCCTCTGCCAGGCCCAGGCCAACCAGTTACAGGTGCCGGTGGTCCGTCCGAAGATCCTGGAGACCACCGGCCTCGGGGCCGCGTTCCTCGCGGGGCTGGGAACCGGCGTGTGGTCGTCCCAGGAGGAACTCGCCCGAACCTGGCAGGAGGACGCGCGGTACACGCCCGGGGCCCAGGACGCCAAGGGTCACCGTCGCTGGCGGACGGCGGTGGAGCGCTCGAAGGGTTGGGCACAACTCGACTGACGCCGAGGAGTGTGGCCATCCGCGCCACGGCGACAAGGCCGTCGGTCGATCAGTTGGCCGAGGATGTCGCGTCGACGGTGAGTGCCTCCGCCGCGGCGGGAGCAGCCGCGATCGATTCCGGCGCCTTAGCCGACGGGAGTTCCTTGGCTCGGGAGGCGTAGATGTCCACGTACTCCTGGCCGGACTCCTCCATCAGCTCGTACATGATCTCGTCGGTCATCGAACGCAGCACGAAGCGGTCGTTCTCCATGCCCTCATAGCGGGAGAAGTCCAGCGGCTTGCCGACGTTGATTCCCACCCGCATGATCTTGGGGAACCGCTTGCCGGGGGGCTGGATCTTCTCGGTGTCGATCATGGCCACCGGAATGACGGGCACATCCGCCTCCAGCGCCATCCGGGCGACCCCTGTCTTGCCCCGGTACAACCGGCCATCGGGCGACCGGGTGCCCTCCGGATAGATCCCCAGGAGTTTCCCTTCTCCCAGGATCGACAGCGCGGTGGCCAGGGCCGCCTCGCTGGCCTTGCCGCCGGAACGATCCACCGGCACCTGGCCCACGGACGTGAAGAACAGCTTGGTGAAGAAACCCTTGATGCCCTTGCCGTTGAAGTAGTCCGACTTGGCGAGGAACGTGATCCGGCGTTTGCAGACCAACGGCAGGAAGATGGAGTCGGAGAAGGACAGGTGATTGCTCGCGAGGATGGCCCCACCCTCGGCCGGGATGTTCTGCAGCCCCTTGACCTTGGGGCGGAAGAAGAGGCGCAAGAACGGCCCCACGAAGATCCACTTCATCAACCAGTAGAGCAAGGTGCGGCTCCTCGGGGCTGCCGACCGGAGCCTGAGCTCCGACTGGTCGGTGAGTGGCGGGCGGGACGACAATGAATCCTAGACGACCCTACGTGGAGGTCGCCGCCGCACTCACGGCACGGGGCTCTCCGGGCGCCCGTGTGGCCGGTTGCAGGCACGGCCGTGGGATCATTGCCGAACACATCGCGCCGGTCCGCGGTTACCCAGCCCACCTGATGGAGGAAACAATGACCCAGATTCCCGACTCCGAACCGTTCTCCGCTGAAGGTGGCTCAACGGGCGTCCTGGTGTGCCACGGGTTCTCGGGCAGCCCCAAATCGATGAAGCCGTGGGCCAAGCACCTCGCGGAAGCCGGCTACACCGTGGAGTTGCCCCGACTGCCCGGGCACGGGACGACGTGGCAGGACATGAACAGGACCCGCTGGGAGGACTGGTACGGGGAGGTGGACCGCGTGCTCACGGAGCTTGAGGAGCGGTGCGAGCAGGTCTTCGTCGTGGGACTCTCCATGGGCGGCACCCTGAGCCTGCGTCTGGCGGAGGAGCATCCGGAGTTGGCGGGCGTCGTCGTGGTCAATCCGGCGGTACACACGGAGCGGCCCGACCGTTTCGTACTTCCGGTCATCCGCCATGTCGTCCCCGCATTCCCGGGCATCTCCAACGACATCAAGAAGCCCGGTGTCGACGAAGGCGCGTACACCAAGCTGCCACTGCAGGCGGCCTACTCCCTGACCAGACTGTGGGCGAAGGTGAAGGCGGACATTTCCGCGATCAAGCAGCCGATCCTGGTGTTCCGCAGCGCCGAAGACCACGTCGTCGAGCCGTCGAACGCCCAGTGGGTGGTGGATCACGTGGCCAGCGACGACGTCACCTTCATCGAGCTGGAGAACTCCTACCACGTGGCCACCCTCGACTACGACGCCCAGATCATCTTCGATGAGAGCGTCGATTTCATCGAGCGGATCCTGGCCGAACAGGGGTAGTTCCACCATGCCGGAGGGGACCGGAATGAGCGGAGATCGGGCGGACCTGATCCCGTTGGTCGATCTCGACGACGCCGACGCAGACAAGCTTCTGGCGGCTCTGCGAAACGTCGGGTTGACGCCCGAGGTCCGTCGGATAGACACCGGACGCTCCGATGGTGCGATGACTCGACCATTGGTCCGGGTGCTGGTTCCTCGAAACGACCTGTCCGACGCCCGACGGGTCGCAACGGGTGTGCTGCCCCACCTCGGCGTCTCGGGGCCTCACCAACCTGCGGATCCCACGGATGACGGCGATCGCCAGGCCGGCCGCCTCGCTCCCAGCGAGGCCGAGCAATGGTCCCAGATCGTGTCCGACCTGCGTTCCGGCGGAGGCTGGGAAGCGGCCCGTGCCCTGCCGGAACCTGAAACAGACGATGTTGAGCATTTCGTACCGCCCGAGCCACCCCCGTTGCCCCGGCCGCAGCGCATCACCTTGGCGGCCTGGATAGCGGTCATTGGCGGGCTGGCCCTGGTCCTGATCAGCGCGATCCTCCACGTCGGCGGCCTGCTAGCAGTCGTGGGTCTGGCGGCGTTCATCAGCGGCTTCGTCGCGCTGGTATCCCGAGCCCGTGGCAACGCCGATCGGGACGACCCCGACCAGGGCGCCGTGCTCTGACGTCGTACCCGCCAGTGGTCAGTTCACCAACCGCACGGGATCGCCCACCATGGTTGCCACCCAGGTTGTGGTGTCGGCCTGGGCGGCCGGTGCCGTGATGCGGGCCCGTAGCCAACAGGCTGAGGGCTCAGTGTCGTCCCGACATCGGTATCCGCGTGGCATGGAGAAGCGGAAGCGGATCCAGCGGGCATTCGATACCGAGCGGGTGGTCGTCACCGAGCACGGGCTGGCCCGCATCTGCACAGCTCCGAGCACCTCGCACGATTCGATCGGTCGATAGGCGTCGGGGGCCAGCAGCTCGACCCTCATCGCGGACAGGGCGTCGCCGAGGTCGAAGACGCCCACCTCGAGCGTTCGACCCGCGGCCGAGGAGTCCAGCCGAACCGCGTGGAACTCGAAGCCCCCCGCGGGCATGTTCGCGAACACCTGCATGCGTTGGCTGGCCATGACCGCCACCCCACCGGACTGGCCCGCGAGCCACGCGCGCAGGGCGAACCGGTTGGAACCGCCGCCAGGCCCGGTCCTGACCTTGACGGTGTAGTCCCCTGGCTGCACCTGCACCGCCGGGCACAGATCCGCCCAGCGGTGGAAGGTCCGCCGCAGAGCCGCCCCCGCAGCGCCGCCGGCGCCGGGGCGAAGCATCGCCGCCAGGTCCACGCTGAGACCGCTGTAACCCGCCAGCGTCGTGGCCGGACACAGCGGTGCGCCGCCCGTCTCAGACCAAGGAGAAGGAGCCGGGCGTAGCGGCTGGAAGGTCGTCGTCATGGCCAACCCAGCTTCGGAGGAGTCCGCGTACGGGTACCAGGCGTGGGTGTCCCCTGCACAGAACGGTCCACTCCCAGGCGCGTAGCGCGGATTGCCACCTGGCCCCACCGTCGTTACGTATTCGTTGCTGCGGACCGCGGACGCGGCGATCAGCGGATTGACGAGGTGCCCACTGCCGTCGCGGACCCCCTCGCAGAATGAACCGGTGGCCACCCATCCGAGGTCGTAGCCCTGCAATCTCAAGATGCCGGGCCTGGTCACCCGCACCACATAGGTGTAGCCCCCGGGACGGTACTCCAGATTGCTCCCCGGCGGACGCGGACCGAATCCCGCGGCCGAACAGCCATCGGGCCGGGTGTCTCCGGGACCCCAGACGCACCATCTC
>CAZKVQ010000063.1:0-7610 GCA_964556255.1 uncultured Actinomycetes bacterium | reverse complement strand
GACCGCATCGCCGGCCTCCTTGTTCGTGTCCGGCCCCATGATGCCCACCCAGGATCTGCCGGTCACCGCCGCGCAGGCACCAACGCCGACCGGTTGCTGATCGGGTCCGCCGCCGGCGGCGGGCATGTCCTCATTGCCGATGACGTTGCAAGGACTGCCCAGCACCAACGGCCTGGCGAAGTCGGCCGCCGCCCGCCGGGTGAACTGCAGCTCCGGAACTCCGAACAGCCCGGCGAACGCGTTGCGCACAACGCCGCTCACCTTCACCTGCAACCTGGTCGGGGCACCTGGCACCGGAGCGCTGGTGACCTGGTCGGCGGCAACGCCATTCGCCGCGGCCGCCCGTGCTGCGACCTGGACCGCCGTCGACGGATCACCCGGGAGGTGTATCACCCCCGCCAGTGCCGCAGCGTCGGCCGCCCGCTGGGCGTCCTGGGCGGCCAACTGCAGTCTGGCGAGGTCGACCCCGAGGACCGCGGCGCCGAACAAGATGGGCACCAGCGCCACGGCCACCAGCACGGCGACGGCGCCCCGCTCACCCACGGGCGGGGTCACGGTCGACAAGGAACCCCCTCGGTGGCCAGCGGCTCGAACCTCATCACGGCCCGCTCGGCAACCTGGCGGGGTCCGACGATGCCCGCTGCCAGCGGGATGTGCCGCGCCACCACACGCACACCAACGGCTTGGGCGCTACCCACACAGGCGTCGATCGAACTGGCCGGCCAACTGCCGCCCTGACGAACGAAGCGGGCGCTGGCCTGATCGAATCGGAATCTGACGCAGGCATCCTCACAGGACGACGGGAAGCGGCTGACTCCGTCCGGCCCTGGGTAACCCTGCGAATTCGCCCGGTAGATCCACAGTTGTTCTATGTCGCTGAGGGCGACGCCGGTGCCAGACCGCGCGACCGCATCAGCGGCGTCGCTCGCGAAGGTCTCAGCACGGGGTTCTGCCGAGGCCACCCGAGCTCCGCTGCGCACGGCCGCCGAGAGTCCGACCCCTGCCCGTAGCAGCAGCGCGGTATCGATGACCCCCAGCAGTACCGCCAGGATGAGCGGTAGGACGATGGCAGCTTCAACCGCTACTGCACCCCGATCACCTTGTAAGGGCGAAGGACCGGGCAGTCCCCCCGATGTGACCCCGGGCCCTCCCGAACCAGTTGTCACGACTGCCCGGCCAACGCCGTAGGCACACGCGAATTCGCCATGTGCACCCCCGATAATCCCCCCGTGGGCACCCTTGCCGGTGCCCACTCTCAACGTTAAGGGGACTTCGACCCGCAGTGCGTCCGGCCGTCCACAGCTGCCGGAGCGCTCTCAACGGTCTGGAGTTGCGCCCGCCCCGGTCCGGGGTGGCACTTCGACCGGTCAGGAGTAGAGCTGCTCCACCTGATCGGAGAACTCCGACATCACGACTCCCCGCTTCAACTTCATCGAAGGGGTCAGTTGTCCGCCATCCTCAGTCCAGTCCACATCCAGGATCCGGAACTTCTTGATCGCCTCCGCGTGCGACACCGCCTTGTTGGCTTCGTCGACGGCGGCGTTGATCTCGGCCAGGATGGCTGCGTTCTCGGCGGCCTCGGCGAGCGACAACGGCCGCGCCAGACCCTGCTGCTGGCTCCATGTCTCCACCGACTCCGGATCGAGCGTAACCAGGGCCGCGATAAAGGGCTGGTTGTCCCCGACGACCATGCATTGGCTGACTAGCCAATGGGCCCGGAGCCGGTCCTCCAGCACGGCCGGTGCCACGTTCTTACCGCCTGCGGTAACTATGAGCTCCTTCTTGCGTCCGGTGATACGCAGGTACCCCTCGTCATCGAGTTCGCCGATGTCACCGCTGTGGAACCACCCGTCCGACTCGATCGCCGCAGTCGTGGCGACCTCGTTGCGCCAGTACCCCTGGAAGATCTGTCCGCCGGCGAGCAGGATCTCCCCGTCGTCCGCGATCTTCACGCCGGCTCCAGGGATCGGTTTCCCGACGGTGCCGATCCGAAGGTGGTCGGGGCGGTTCAGCGTCGAGGCGCCAGCCGTCTCGGTGAGCCCATAACCCTCCAGGATGGTCACGCCGATGCCTCGGAAGAAGTGTCCGAGGCGCTCACCCAGCGGCGCCCCGCCGGACACTGCCCACTCCACCCGTCCGCCCAGTGCAGCCCGCAACTTGGAGTACACCAACCTGTCGAAGATGAGGTGTTTCAGCCGCAGGAAGAGGCTGGGCCCACCGGTGTCCATGGCGCGGCTGTAGTCGATGGCAACATTCGCTGCCGTCGCGAAGATCTGGCCCTTACCCGCCGACGCGGCCTTCTGCTGCGAGGCGTTGTAGACCTTCTCGAACACTCTGGGCACGCTGAGCAGGAACGCCGGCTGGAACACGGCCAGGTCGTCCAAGAGGTTCTTCAGGTCCGAGGAATGCCCCAGGACGGTTCCCGAATTGATGCAGCCGATCTGGATCAGCCGTCCGAACACGTGGGCCAGCGGCAGGAACAGCAGCGTCGAGGAGCCTTCCTTCAGGAATAGCTCCGGCATGCTGTTGACGACATTGCGTACCTCGAACATGAAGTTGCCGTGGGACAACTCACAACCTTTCGGCCGACCGGTCGTGCCCGAGGTGTAGATCAACGTTGCCAGGGTGTCCGGCGTCAGGGCTGAGCGACGGGTAGCCACTTCCTTGTCCGGCACTTTCGCGCCGGCGCTCGCCAGCGCCTCGACAGCGCCCTCCTCGATCACCCAGGCATGGGCGACGCCGGGCAGATCGGACTTGACCTCGCCGAAGACCGCTTTGTGCTTCTCCGACTCCAGGAAGACGGCGACAGCCCCGGAATCCTCCAGGATCCATTCGACCTGCTCCGCGGAGGAGGTCTCATAGATCGGCACCGTGATCGCCCCGACGTACCAGATGGCGTAGTCGGCGAGGGTCCACTCGTAGCGGGTCGCCGACATCAGCCCCACGCGGTCCCCGGGTTCCACCCCGCTGGCGATCAGACCCTTGGCCAATTCGACCACCTGCCGTCGAAACTCGGCAGCGGTCACATCGACCCAGTCATCGCCGAGTCGGCGGCGGAGCATCACCCGATCTGGGTTCTCGCCTGCCATCCGTTCGACATCGTCACAGACACTTCCAGTCTTCGGGTACAGCACGAGATCGGGTTCGTGGAACTCTTGCAGGGTCATGGGTGGACGATGCCTTCCTCGTGGGCGCCAACTGCTCCGGGTTGCGGACCGGTACGCGCACGAACCTACCCGGCTCGGGCGCCATTGCGACAGTGCCACCCTGGCCACCCCCGGAGGGAAATGGCGGGGCGGTTTGCCATCCTGGGGACGTGGCAGGCGTCGATCTCGTGGACGAATCCTTCATCGCCGCGCCTCCGGCCGTGCTGGCCCCCATCGTCGCCGACCCGGAGCGGTGGCCCCTGTGGTGGCCCGATCTGCAGTTGGCGGTGTTCATGGACCGCGGGCTGCAGGGCCTGCGGTGGTCGGTCACAGGCGCCTTCGTCGGGTCTGTGGAGTTGTGGTTGGAGGCGTTTCGGGACGGCACCATCGTCCACTACTACCTGCGGGGCCTTCCCACCGCCGAGGACCCCACCAAGGGCGAGGAGTTGCCCGACACACCCGCCGGCTGGCGGCGCGCAGCCCGGTTGCGGGAAGCACGTGCCTTCCAGTGGAAGCGCCTGGCGTGGTCACTGAAGGACGAGGTCGAAGGGGATCGTCCTGCAGGCTGCCCGACCACCTCCGTGGCGCCGGCTCAGGCGTCGGACCGGGCGACCTGAGACACCCCCTTCGTTCGGCGAGAGGCGCGGGCGCGAACACGCTAGCCTGACTGCGCACGCTCACCACCGAACGAGGAGACCCCCAATGGCCGATGCCACCGAATCCAGCATCGTGATCGATGCCTCCGCCGCCGCGATCATGGACGTCATCGCCGACCTGCCCGCGTACCCGGAGTGGAGCGACGGCGTCAAGTCGATCGAGGTGCTCGCAGAGTACGAGGACGGTCGCCCCGCCGACGCTCGATTCACCGTCGATGCCGCGGGGATCAAGGATGTCTACGACCTCGAGTACGACTGGGATGGCAACAACCGGGTCGACTGGAAGTTGACCAAGGGCGGGAAGCTCAAGCGCAACGACGGCTCCTACATCCTCGAAGAGGTCGACGGCCGAACGAAGGTCTCCTACAAGTTGGTGGTCGACCTCAGCATCCCGATGGTCGGCATGCTCAAGCGCAAGTTCGAGAAAGGCATCGTCGAGACCGCTCTCAACGGGCTGAAGAAGCGCGTCGAGGGCTGAGGATGACCGACCGCGCCGGCGAGAGCGACAGCGCAGGACCCTGGTGGAATGCCGACGATGCCGCATTCGCCGGGGCCACACCCATCTTCGACGATGAGCAGCCGTCGGCACCGCCACCTCCTGACGCCGGCGGTGAGTCTGCGCCGCCGCCGTTCACGGAGGCCGGCTCGCCGGTGATGGAGGCCCTGCGGCTGGCCTCCGCGGTGGCCGACTGGTCTCGCGAGTCTGGACTAAGCGACACCCTGCGGGTCCTGGCGACAGATGTCGCAGCCTCCTTGGCCGACGCCGCAGTCCAGACGACGGAGGACACCGATGAGCCGGCGGAGATGGCCGAGGAGGCACGGCCGCAGCCAACGCTGAGACTCATCGAACCCTCCGCCGAGCAGGACACGGCCGGGCACGCCACCACCTGCGAGTACTGCCCGTTGTGTCGCGGCATGGACGTCATGCGCACCGTTCAACCCCAGTTGGCGGCCGGAATTGCCGAGGCGATGGCCTCGCTGACCGAGGCGCTCAACCTCGCTCTCGCGGGCCTCGCCGACAACCGTCGCGACCATTAGTGCCAACCATTCAGGGAGAAGGACGATCATGGGCTTGACCATCGGGGTGGACATCGGCGGAACCAAGATTGCGGCCGGGGTCGTTGCCGAGGACGGCAAGATCCTCACCCGCACCCGCCGACGCACCCCGAGCAGGGATCTGGATGCGGTGGAGAACATCGTCATCGACGCAATCGCAGAACTGGCGGAACGCCATACCGTGACCGCGGTCGGAGTGGGGGCCGCCGGATTCGTCGACAAGGGCCGTTCCAAAGTGCTGCTCGCCCCCAACCTCGGGTGGACCGACGCCAACCTGCGGCTGAAACTCGAGGCCGCCACGGGACTTCCATGCGTGATCGAGAACGATGCCAACGCCGCGGCCTGGGGCGAACGGCGTTTCGGCGGTGGCCGCGGTGCCACCGACATGGTGGCCGTGACCGTCGGTACCGGCATCGGGGGCGGACTGATCCTGGACGGGAAGCTCTACCGCGGTGCCAACGGTCTGGCAGCCGAGATCGGGCATCTGTGCGTAGAACCGGAAGGCCGTCAGTGCGGTTGCGGTCAGAAGGGCTGCTGGGAGCAGTACGCGAGCGGGAACTCACTGGTCCGGTGGGCCCGCGCCCTGGCCAGCGAGAACCGCACCGAAGCCGAGATCCTGCTCGAACTCGGTGATGGAACGCCCGAAGGCGTGCAGGGGGCACACGTCACGGCCGCCGCTCGCGCCGGTGATCCTGTGGCGCTGGAAACCTTCGCCATCACGGGCGCATGGCTGGGTCGAGGGATGGCGTCGCTGGCCGCCGTGCTGGATCCGGAGGTCTTCGTCATCGGCGGCGGCGTCAGCGAGGCCGGCGACCTCCTGTTCGTGCCCACACGCCAGGCTTTCTCCGACCTGCTGTCCGGCCGCGAGCAGCGTCCGCCGATCGAGCTTCGACTGGCCGAGTTGGGCAACGACGCCGGAATCGTGGGCGCGGCCGATCTGGCCCGCTCCTAGTTGCAGCCACCATTTGAGGTGGCCGCGGACTCCCCCTCGGATGTGCCTGTGGACGACGTTCACCGTCACACCCGACGTTCGATCTAGCGTTGGTGGTGCCGTCGAGACTGCGGCACAACAGGGGGGATCATGACACCGACACTCAGCATGGACTTCGGCCACCGCCAGGGGCCACGGACGTGGCCTGCAGGTGAGCCAGGCAACGCCACTCCGCACGGCGAGAGCGGGGCGGGCCGTGTCATTGCGGTGCTCTCTCCGAAGGGTGGCACAGGCAAGACCACTATCGCCGTGAACCTCGCCGCCCGGCTCGCGGCAGAGAAGCCCTCCCAGTCGGAGCCCGGGACGGCCCTGGTAGACCTGAACCTGCCTTTCGGCGACGTCGCGCTCAGCCTGGGCACGCCGCCAGGAACAGGCTTCGCAGCAGTCGGGGAGCTCGCCCCCGCAGAGCGGCTGGCCAGACATCCTCGCGGCCTTCATGTCGTCGCCTCACCGTCGGCTCCAGACGCTGCCGAAGCTTTGTCGCCGCGGGAGTGCGCGGCCGTCGTACGACAGCTGGCCCACAGCCACTCGTGGGTCGTGTTGGATACCGCGCCGGGTCTGAACGAGACGACCCTGACTGCGATGGAATTGTCCGACCTGGTCGTCATGCCCGTCACCGCTGAGCCATGTGCCATAAAGAGCACCCGGCTGGCGTTGGACTGCCTGCGCGAACTCGGTCTGACCGATGCCCGACTGCGGCTGGTCATCAACCGTGCCGGCGGGGCACACACTTTGCGACCGCGTGATGTCGCCAGCATCCTGGGTGCCCCGGTGCATGCCCTGCTGCCGGAGTCCCCCGACGTCGTCCTTGCCGCGCAACGGGGACGCATCCTGGCGTGGGACTGGCCCGACCATCCTTTCGCCCAGGCCGTCGGTGAACTCGTCAGCCGCGTCGACTCGGCGAAGGGCGATCGAAAGGTCACGTCCGGGGTGCGCGGGTGGCTCCACCGGGTGGCGTCGTGAGCCTTGCAGCGCGACTCGCCGCCGTACGCGGAGAGGACC
Source organism: uncultured Actinomycetes bacterium (assembly GCA_964556255.1). Taxonomy (GTDB): domain Bacteria; phylum Actinomycetota; class Actinomycetes; order S36-B12; family UBA10799; genus JACJWR01. Next base: position 759 of record CAZKVQ010000063.1, on the reverse strand, counting down.
TCCCCGTCGCTGTGCCGACGCCGTCGGGATACCCAGCGGGCGCCGTTGACGAGGCGCCGCCCCAAGTCTTGGAGCAACCGCCGGCCGGTGGGTCCAAAGGGCGTCCCGCCGCACCCTCCCAACACACCGCTGAAGCCCTTCTCGAACTGAGGATGAGGGTACGCGCGGAGGTCATCACGCGGCTGGGTGCCGACCTGCAGGAGGGGCGGCTGGACGAGAGCGATCTGCGCCGACGCGCAGTCGCTGTCATCGACGAGGAGTTGATGGTGCTCGCCCTGCCAGCCGATCAACGAGCGCTGGTGGCCCAACAAGTGTTGGACGACACCCTGGGCCTGGGCCCCCTCGAACCGCTGTTACGGGACCCGGGAGTGGACGAGATCATGGTCAACGGCGCCGGCACGGTGTACATCGAGAGGGATGGGCTGGTGCAGTCGAGCCCCGCACGATTCACCGACGAGGAGCACCTGCGCCGCACCATCGACCGGATCGTGGCCCGGGTTGGTCGACGCATCGACGAGGCATCACCGATGGTCGATGCGCGACTATTGGATGGCTCCAGGGTCAACGCGGTCGTGCCACCGATCGCGATCGACGGCACGACCCTCACCATTCGAAAGTTCAATCGCCGGGCCCTCAGCATGGACGACCTCATCGGATTGGGATGCCTGAGTCGAGAAGCCGCAGGTCTGCTGGCGATGTGCGTGGTCGGACGGCTCAATATCCTCGTGTCGGGCGGTACCGGATCGGGTAAGACGACCC
>CAZKVQ010000062.1:0-15539 GCA_964556255.1 uncultured Actinomycetes bacterium | reverse complement strand
CGTGACCCTCTTGTACCCGGACACTGTCCTAATTAAACCTCGACGTGGGATTCTTTTCGAAATAGCGGGCATGACAAAGCCCGGCCTGGAGTACCCAAGACCGGGCTGTCGTACTGCTACGAACTCGCTACGACATTGACGTGCCGCTACGACTCTCGGTGGAGCTCAGGGGATTCGAACCCCTGACCCCCTCGATGCGAACGAGGTGCGCTACCGAACTGCGCCACAGCCCCGAGATCGTCCACCACGATACCTGCCGGGCACCGCGGGCTATCAGCAGGGCGGTTCAGCGACCTGGTGTCAGCCGTTGACCACGCGCGGCAATGGCGTCGGCTGCTCGGCGGCGGAAGCCTGCGGGAAGGCGTACTCGTCGAGGCCGAGTTCGGCTTCGACATCCTGGTGGGTCGAACTGATCGCCTCCACCTGCTCCACCAGCCGGGCCCGGGCGTAGGCCCCGGGAACGGTCACGTCCTCGGTGGTTCGCGAGGGGACCGCCGGCCGAGGCCCGCTGACCGTGAAGAATCCTCGTCCAGCCTCACCGACCACGCCGCGCACCGCGCCCGCGCTCCGGCCCCGCCCGAAGCCTCCTGTCGCGGCACTGCCGCGCGCGGCACCGTGGCGCAACTCCGCCACTTCAGCGGGAGTCAGGATTCGTACATCGGCGGCGCCAGGGGAAGCAACTCCACCGATCCGTGCAACCTGCGAACCACCCTCGTGACGGATGGTGCCGCCGCCGGCGGCCACCACCTCCGTCGATCCGAAGGAACTGTTGAACGACGTGCCCACGGCCGCTGCCGCGGACACGTCCGAATGTGAGTCCACCACCGCAGTCACGGCGGGACGTGAGGATGCGGAAGCCACCCGACGACGGGCCGGCAGCGGTTCTGCCGCGCCATGGACCGCCGCAACCGACGCCAGCTGATCCTCGGAGCTGGCATTGACCTGCCGACGGGCCGCCATCCGACGAGCCCACCGGGCGTCCTGCTCCCGATGCGAACGCACCTGGCTCCGAGCGAACCACAGGAACCCGACGGCAGCGACAACCGGCACGATCACCAGCCAAAGCGGTACCAGTCCGACGCCGGCGACCACCCCGACCAGAACGCCACCGCCGAGCAGTGCCATCAGGGTCCGCCGACGGCGAGCGGCCGCGATCCGCGCCGCCACCCGACGGGAGTCGATACGTCGCGCAAGGAGCACCTCGTACTCCTCGTCGCTATCGACGAAAGGATCGACCCCGTGATCCAGGTGCAGGTCAACAGAGGCGTCGAGCACCATGCCGGCGGGAACGACGATCTCTTCCTCGCCTGACTCCGACACCCGCTTGCGCGACACCAGCATGACGTCGGCGGGGCGGTGGATCCGGCGGGAACGATCGAGGGTAGCCATCGCGTGCCGGAAGCGGCGGGTGGTGCGATGCTCAGCGGTGCGTTCATGGCGTCGCAGCCACATGGGGATCAGAACGACGGCCCACAGCACCAGGATGGCGAGGTAGAGGAGGCCGTTTGGCATGGCCCTAAACCTATGCCCACCAGGGGTTTCCGCGGTTGGCGCGACACGGCGTGTTGTTGCAAAACCGGCGGAAAGATTGCTCTAACGCGGATTCCTTGACCGTTCCTTGACGGCAGTCAGGACACCGTCCGGTACTTCCTCGGCGCAGAGGGCATAGGTGGAGTGGTCACGCCAGTCGCCGGCGATGTGCAGATAGCGCCGCCGAAGCCCTTCATGGCGGAAACCCAGCTTCTCCACCACCCGGATGCTGGCCGCATTCTCCGGGCGGATATTGATCTCGATCCGATGCAGTCCCAGGGTGAAGAACGCGTAGTCGGCCACCATCGCCACCGCCCGCGGCATGTAGCCGCGCCCGGCGTACATCTCGTCTATCCAGTAGCCGATGTAACCGGAGCGCAACGAACCCCAGCCCATCCCGCCGAGGGTCACCTGCCCGGCGAAATTGCCGCCGACGAGTACCGCGAAGGCCATCGTGCGACCGGCCCGGGCCTCGTTGCGCAGCAGCCGAACCATCTGCCGGAAGGTGGGGGGCTGCTCGCCGCTGTTCGGTGGGTTGGTCGCATCCCACTGCGCAAGCCAATCGTGGTTGCGACGTCGGACCTCCATCCAGGCCCGGCCATCGGCAGTGCTGAGCGGGCGCACGACGAGATCGCCGTCCGTCAGGCGCACCGGCCAGCTTCGGGTCATACCGCCACGATCCGCGGCTGCGGCGGCCGACGCAACTCCGCGGCCGCGTGCGGCAGCACCTCGGCCAGCACGGCAAGTGCGTCGGTCACTGCACCGGGGGATCCGGGCAGGTTGACGATGAGGGTTGTTCCCACCGCAACTGCGATCCCCCGTGACAACACCGCCGTGGGAACCCCCGCCGCGACTCCGGCGGCGCGCAGCGCCTCCGGGATGCCGGGGACGAGCCGACCCCCCAGCCGCGCGGTGATCTCGGGGGTGAGGTCGTCGGGGCTCAGCCCGGTGCCGCCCGTGGTCAGGATTACCGCTGCGCCATCGTTGAGCGCCTCGTGCAGTGCCGCCGCCAACGTCACCTCTCCGGTACTGGCCAGATCCGGCACGACGACGGCGTCCGGGGTGTCGAAGCCCAAGCCGCGCAACGCCGCCACCAACACCGGGCCAGTGCGGTCGGCGTACTCCCCACGGGCAGCCCGAGTCGACACGGTGATGACCCTGGCCGGAAGACCAGTCTCGGTGGACGCGGCCTCGTCGGCGTGACCACTCACTCGGGGTCCTCCCGACTCCAATCCCCGCCGACACCGCCGGATTTGGAGGCGACGGAGATGTATTGAATCTCCGCACCGGGATCGATGGACTTGACCATGTCCACCACGGTCAGCGCGGCGACGGACACCGCGGTGAGGGCTTCCATCTCGATTCCGGTGCGGTCGTACGTACGGGTGGTGGCGGCGACCTCGACACCGTCCTCCACCACTTCCACATCGACGTCGATGTCGGTGAGCATCACCGGGTGGCACAGCGGGATCAATTCGGGGGTCCGCTTGGCGGCCTGGATCCCCGCGATCCGGGCAATGGTGATGACGTCGCCCTTGGGCAGCGCCTGCTCCCGGATCGCATCTGCCGCCTCGGGGGTCAGGGCCACCCGTCCGGTGGCCACTGCCTCGCGCACTGTGGGTTCCTTGCCACTGACGTCGACCATCCGGGCGGAGCCGTCCTCGGCGACGTGGGAGAGCCGGGTGGCAGCACCGAGGGCCGCCCCGGTGGCCGCCTGGCCGAGTTTCGTCGCCGCGTCCGCGGCGAGCCGACCCAACCTTGCGGCGGCCTCGGCGTTGGTCTCCACCGGTTCGTACGTGCGTTGGGCTTCGTCCTTGCCCTGGTCCTCACTCATGCGCCGTGATCCGTGTCCAGGCGCATGACGGTGACGGTGCTGTTTGCGGGCACATGCTCGACCTCCTCAGGAACCACCGCGATGGCGTTCGCGTGAGCCAGCACACCCACCTGGTGGGAGCCCTGGGACATGCTCGGGTGGAACGTCCAGTCGCCGTTCTGATAGGCGAGTTGTCCGCGAGCGTACTGGCGTTTCGCCGCTGGTGAGTCGAAAGCGTTCGTGACGCGGGCTTCGACCATCGGCCGGAACAGCTCGTTGTAGCCGAGGAACCTGCGCAGCACCGGGCGCACGAACACCTCGAACGAGACGTAGGCGCTCACCGGATTGCCCGGCAACGTGAAGATCGGGGTCTCGCCGAGGGTGCCGTAGCCCTGCGGCTTTCCCGGCTGCATCGCGATGCTGGTGAACTCCACGGTGCCGAGTTGGCTCAGCACAGCTTTCACCGTGTCGAAGGCCCCGGCACTCACACCGCCGGTGGTGATGATCAGGTCGGCTCGGACGAGTTGGTCCTCCAGCGTCGCGGTCAACTGGGCGGCGTCGTCCGGTACCGGCCCAACCCGGTAGGCCTCGGCGCCGATGTCGAGCGCGGCAACCGACAACATGATGCCGTTGACGTCGTTGATCAGTCCCGGACCGACGGGCTGACCCGGCTCGACCAACTCATTGCCAGTGCTGACCACCACTACCCGCGGCCTCGGATGCACCCGCACCCGGCCGCGCCCGACTGCTGCGAGCAGCGCCGTCTGGCGGGCATCGATCATGGTGCCCGCCTTCAGCACGATCGCGCCGGCCGGGACATCGTCGCCGGCGTGCCGGATGTAACGCCCAACCGCGGTGGGGGCGTTCACAGCGACCTCGGGCATACCGCCGTCGGTGTCCTCCACCGGCACGACCGCGTCGGCTCCGTAGGGCATCGGCGCGCCGGTCATGATGCGGGCGGCGGTTCCAGGGCCGACGGTGGATGTGGGCCGGGCACCGGCGGGGATGTCCTCGAGCACGTTCAGGTGGACCGGCTGATGCGGTGAGGCACCAGCAACGCTGCCGGCCTGCACGGCGTAGCCGTCCATCGCGGAGTTGTCGAACGGCGGCAGCGGCCACGGCGCGGCGACGTCCTCGGCCAGGATGCAGCCTCGGGCGTCCAGCAGTCCGACGTCGATCGGGGGCAGGGGCTGTACGTGGTCGAGCACGCGGTGAACCTGCTCGTCCACACCTCGGAGTGGATACGTCATGGGTCGATTACACCCCACGATCAGACGATTTCCTAGCAGGCACAACGGCTTACGTTCCTTGCAGGCACGCTTGCCCGCGTGCCGCTGGGGAGGGCTGCGACGGCCTCAGTCGGCGAGGTAGGCCAGCAGCCAGGACCGCAGGTCCGGACCCAGATCGTCGCGTCCCAGCGCGAGTTGTACGACGGCCTTCAGGTAGGACAGTTTGTCGCCGGTGTCGTAGCGCAGCCCCGAGAACACCACGGCGTGCATGCCGCCGCCGGGTTGGTCGGGGTCGATGAGCGTGGCGAGGGCATCGGTGAGTTGGATCTCGCCACCGCGGCCAGGGGCGGTGGTGTGCAGCACCCCGAAGATCTCCGGCGCGAGTACGTAGCGCCCGATCACCGCGAGGTTGCTGGGGGCCTCCTCGACCGCAGGCTTCTCCACCAGTCCGGTGACCCGCACGACGCCGTCCATCTCGGTCGGTTCGACGGCCGCGCAGCCGTAGGCGGAGATCGCCTCGGGCGGCACCTCCATCAGGGCGAGCACCGAGCCGCCGAAGCGCTCTCGGACTTCGATCATCTTGGGAAGCACCGGGGTGGTGACGTCGACCAGGTCGTCGCCGAGCAGGACGGCGAACGGGTCGTGGCCCACGTGCATCTCGGCCTGCAGCACCGCGTGGCCCAGTCCGCGCGGCACGCCCTGGCGCACGTAGTGGATGGTGGCGCCGTCGGAGGGTTCGCGGATGAGCTCCAACCGTGCGGTGTCACCCTTCTCCTCGAGTGTCTGCTCCAGATAGGGGTAGCGGTCGAAGTGATCCTCCAGCGCGGTCTTCGCTCGGCCGGTGATGAGCAGCACGTCGTCGAGACCGGCGTCCACCGCCTCTTCCACGACGTATTGGATCGCCGGCTTGTCGACCACCGGCAGCATCTCTTTGGGCAGGGCCTTGGTCGCGGGCAGGAACCTGGTGCCGAGTCCGGCGACCGGGATCACCGCCTGGGTTACAGTGCGCTGACCGGCAGCGGCTTCCTCACGGGTGCCTGCAGTGGATTCCGTCACGCCTCCCACCCTACCCAGGCCTCGTCGGGGGTGACTCGCCCACGACCGCGGCGTCGCCGGCCCGCGCCGGAGGGACCGGTGGTGGCGCTGCAGCCTTAGGAGGAAGTGAGTAGCGTCGAACGTAGGGAAGCCTGCCGATATGCGAGGCGCTGAGGAAAACCTGGAGGATCTATGTGGTTGGTGACGGGCGGAGCGGGCTACATCGGGTCGCACGTCGTACGGGCGCTGCAGGCCGACGGGCAGCGGGTGGTGGTCGTCGATGACCTGACCACCGGGATCGCCGAGAGGGTTCCCAGCAACGTCCAACTTGAGGTCTTCAGCGTTCTCGACACCGCTTCGCTGGCCAAGGTCATGCACGACCTGAAAGTGACCGGCGTCGTGCACCTGGCCGCGAAGAAGGCCGCCGGGGAATCAGTGCACGTACCGGTGGACTACCACCAGGAGAACACCGGAGGCGTGATCAGCCTGCTGGCGGCCATGCAGTCCGCCGGGGTGCGCCAACTTGTCTACTCCTCCTCAGCCGCGGTGTACGGCGAGCCGGTGGATGACAATCCGCTCACTGAGGACTCCCCCACCAATCCGACGAACCCGTACGGCTCGTCGAAACTCATCGGGGAGATGATGATCCGCGATGCCGCACCGGCGCTGAAACTGTCCTGGGCGGCCCTTCGGTACTTCAACGTTGCCGGGGCCGGCGAGGACGCGCTGTCCGACACCAGCGCGAACAACCTCATCCCGATGCTGCTTCGTGCCCGGGTAGCCGGGCGACCCGCAAAGATTTTCGGCGATGACTACCCCACCCCGGACGGCACCTGCATCCGTGACTACATCCACGTGGCCGACCTCGCTGAGGCCCACGTCGCCGCGTGCCGCCTCGTCGCAGAGGGGGCGGCGGCAGAGGACGCGGGGGAAGTGGCCGCGGGTACTGGCGTGGTGCTCAACATCGGTACCGGCCACGGGTCGTCTGTGCGGGAGGTCATCGACTCGATGAGCCGCGCGCTCGGCGACGAACTGGTGGCGGAGAACGCGCCGCGACGGGCCGGTGACCCGTCGATCGTCCAGGCAGATCCCGCCCGCGCCACCGAGGTGCTGGGCTGGCGCTCGACGCGCGACCTCGACGACATGACCGCCAGCGCGGTGTCCGGAATGGGCTGGCTGGAGTCGCACGGCTACCTGTGAGCCGGGCGCCATGGCTCGCTAGCTGGCTCAGCCGTGGGCGCCCTTGTAACGCGAACCGACTAGCGGCCGGTGCGTAGCCGCACCAGGTGACGGGCCTGTCCGGCGACCAACCAGGCGGGCCACCGCCAGTCGCCGTGGCGCTGCAGGAAGCGCTTCTGGGCTGCCCACGGGTAGCCCTTGGGTGACTGCAGGGTCTGCCAGGCGGCGTCCCAACTGTCCGCCGGTGTCCGTGGCGGGTTGGCCGGGCAGGTGGCGATCGAACCGGGCGCCTGCAGCAGCGGGAAGCCTGCGGCGCGCGCCCGCAGCGCGTAGTCGGTGTCGGCGTAGGCGTGCGGGAACTCGTCGTCGATCAGCCCGACGGCGTCGTGCACGGCCCGCGGGATCAGCACGCAGTTGCCTTCGAAGGTGTCGAAGCCGTGGTGCACATTCGCCTCGGTTGTGGCGTGCAGCTCGCCGTGCCGGATGGGGTGGTCGCCGAGTTGGTTGCGCCCGCCGTAGGTGAACTCCCCGGTCTCGGGGTCGCGGGTCAGGGTGAACACGATCGCCTGCGGGTGGTCGGCGGAGACGCGCAACAGGGTCGCGAGCGCACCGGGGTCGAGCAGGGTGTCGTCGTTGAGCCAGAGGTAGTAGTCGGGGTCTGTGGCGGCGGCGGACTGTTCGGCCAGGGCCATGGACTTGGCCCAGAACAGCGAGCCGTCACCATGCCGGATGATCGCGCCGGGCCACATCCTGGCCACCGCATCGGCGGTGCCGTCGGCGGAGCCGTCGTCGGTGAGGAAGAGGTCGAGCTGCACGTCGACGCCGGGCACCACCTGCGACTGCAGCGCGCGTAGGGCACGGACGGTGGTGTCACGCCGGTTGTAGCTGGCGACGAGGCAGGCTATCCGCACGGAACTCAGTACGCCCCGGAGCCGGCGAGCACCACTTTGGTGGTGCGCAGCAGGATGACCACATCGAGCGACAGCGACCAGTTCTCCACGTAGTAAAGGTCCAGCATCACGGCGTCGTCCCAGCCGATGTCGGAGCGCCCCGACACCTGCCACAGGCCGGTCATGCCGGGCTTGGACAGCAGCCGGCGGGTTGCCACATCGTCGTAAAGTTCGACGTCGTCCAGCGGGTGCGGCCGTGGCCCGACCAGGCTCATGTCGCCGCGCAGCACGTTCATCAGCTGCGGCAGTTCGTCGATCGAGTAGCGCCGCAGGAACCGGCCGAAACGGGTTATCCGCGGGTCGCGTTCCATCTTGAAGGTGGCGCCGTCGCCGCCGACTTCCTCCCGCAGAGCGGCGCGTTGGCTGTCAGCGTCCACCACCATGGTGCGGTACTTGTAGCAGACGAACGTGGTGCCGTCGCGTCCCGCGCGCACCTGCCGGAACAGCGCCGGACCCTTGGAGTCGATGCGGATGATGGCGGCAACGATCAGCATGGGGATCGCCAGCACCGCCAACAGCAGCAGTGAGCCGAGGATGTCCACCGAGCGTTTGATGACCAGGGCGGAGCCGGAGAACTTCGGCATGTCCACCGAGACCAGCGTCAGGCCCTCCACCGGCTCCACCGAGAGCCGGGGTCCGGCGATCTGCACCAGCGCCGGGCTGACGAGCAGCGAGAGGTCGGTGTCCTCCATGGCCCAGCCGAGACGGCGGGTGTAGTCGGGTTCCTCGTGCCCCAGCGGTGCGTAGACGACGGTGTCGGCCCCGCTCTTCACGGCGGCGGCGACCACGAACAGCGGATCCTCGTAGGTGTCCAGGGAGGAGTGCCACCGCCCGACGACCTGGTAGCGGTCGTCCGAGCCGTCGAGTTCAGCCTCGATGGCCTCCATCTGTTTCTCACCGGCGATGACGAAGACGCTGTGCAGCGGATGCCCGGCCCGGATGCTGCGGATAAGCAGCAGCCGCATGATGTGTCGACCGATGAGCAGCAGCACGACGCCGAGCAGGATCGATCCGACCAGCAGGGAACGGGCGCGGTCGGACCCGGTCATGTAGGCGACGGCCATTGTCAGGAGCGCGGTCCAGCCGGTGGCGACCAGCACGCGGCGGTATTCCTCACCGCCGTCGGAGAGCACCCGGGTGGCCCTGGTCTGGCGTTGCCACAGCATCACCGGCCAGATGATGAGCAGCGAGGCGGCGACCAGCAGTCGCCGGTTGTCCTCCGCAAGCGGGTAGACGATCTGCGAGTTGACCGGGTCGGTGGCGGCGCCCCAGTTCATGGCGAGGGCGAAACCGACGGTGAACACGATGATGGCGATGTCCACCGCCGCTATCGCTGCGGAGATCCGGCCGTTGGGCCCGGAGAGTCGCCGCTCGGTGGACTTCGCCACCGGCAGCCCGAGTTCGTGTTCGGGCAGGGGCGGCAGCGGCGGCGGTTCCGCCGGTTCGATCGGCGTCAGCGCGTCGGTTTCCAAGGGGTCGCTCTCCCGCGGGGCGTCCGGCGTGTTCGCCTCACGCATCGCCATCAGGTGAGTCCCTCGTAGTCCTCGGCGAACCACGCGACGGTCTGCTTCAGGCCGGCTTCCAGGTCGATCGTGGGTGCCCAACCGAGGGTCTCCCGGGCTCGGGTGATGTCGGGCTGACGCTGTCGTGGGTCATCGGAGGGCAATGGTTCGTACACCACCGGCTGGCCGGGGTCCACGAGTGCCGAGATGCGTTCGGCGAGGTCTCCCACGGTGATCTCGTCGGGGTTGCCCAGGTTGATCGGGCCGGTGACGCCGTGGTCGGTGGCCATCATCCGGATGAGGCCGTCGACGAGGTCGTCGACGTAGCAGAAGGACCGGGTCTGTGAGCCGTCGCCGTAGACGGTCAACGGCTCACCGCGCAAAGCCTGCATGATGAAATTGCTCACCACACGGCCGTCGTTGGGTTGCATACGCGGCCCGTAGGTGTTGAAGATCCGCACCACTTTAATGGGCAGGTCGTGCTGGCGGCGGTAGTCGAAGAACAGGGTCTCGGCGCAGCGCTTGCCCTCGTCGTAGCAGGACCTCGGCCCGATGGGGTTGACGTTGCCCCAGTAGTCCTCGGTCTGCGGGTGGACGCTGGGATCGCCGTACACCTCGGAGGTGGAGGTGAGCAGGATCTTGGCGCCGGTGCGCTTGGCCAGGCCCAACATGTTGATCGACCCGTGAACAGACGTCTTCGTCGTCTGCACCGGGTCGCGTTGGTAGTGGATGGGGGAGGCCGGACAGGCCAGGTGGTAGATCTCGTCGACCTCGACGTAGAGCGGGAAGGTGACGTCGTGGCGCATCAGCTCGAAGCGCGGATTGGCGATGAGGTGTTCGACGTTCTTCTTGGAGGTGGAGTAGAAGTTGTCGACGCAGAGAACCTCGTGACCGGCGTCGAGTAGCCGCTCGCACAGGTGGCTGCCGAGGAATCCGGCACCCCCAGTGACAAGCACACGCTGCCGCACACTGAACTCCTGACCTCTTCGACTGCTCGGCCTGGTCACAGGCCGTAACCTCGACTACTCCAGGCTAACTGATCGCGACCAGCCGAGGCCCGATAGGTCAGAAAGAGGGGAGGGGTGATGAGTAGCTACGTGTGGCCCGCATCCCTCGGTGGACTGCTGCCCAACCTGCTGGCCACTGTGGTGCTCGCGATCGTCGTCGGCATCATCGCCGCTCCCCGCCTCAAGCTGTCCCGCATCGCTGCGGTCTGCTGGCTGCTCTGCCTGTCGGCTCCGGTCGCCTTGACCTGGACGAAGGCCGACGTGGATCAGCAACAGGCCGGTTGCGCCTGGAGCACCGGCTGGTGGGAGCTCAACCAGTTCTTCACCGACGTCGACATCGTCCCGAACATCGTGCTGCTGATCCCCGCGGGAGCGGCGGCGGCGGTGTTCCCGAGGGGCCCGCGACGGTGGTCGGCGCTGCTGGTGGCGCTGATGGTTCCGCTGATCATCGAGGCCGGCCAGGCGCTGATGCCCTGGTTGCACCGCACCTGCCAGGTCGGCGACATCGGCAACAACGCCCTCGGCGTTCTGATCGGTTTCGTTGTTGCGGTGGCCGTACGCGCCGCCTGGGAGGCCACCGGGAAGCCGAAGGTGCGCCCGAAGCATGGGCGACGGTGAGGGGTTAGCCCCACTTGCCGTGGCTGCGGGCGCGCAGGGCCTCGCCGCCGTCGTCGTCCTCGCCCCCGTGTTCGAGGAACCAGGCGTAGGTTTGCGCGATGCCGTCGCGCAGTTCCACCCGCGGTTGCCAGCCGAGGGATTCCAGCCGGCTGATGTCGAGCAGTTTGCGTGGGGTGCCGTCGGGCTTGGAGGCATCCCAGATGACGTCGCCGTCGAATCCGACGACGTCGGCGATGGTGGCCGCGAGTTCCCGGATGGTGACGTCCTCACCGGTGCCGATGTTTATCGTCTCGGGCTGGTCGTAGTGGCGCAGCAGGTGGATGACGGCGGCGGCGAGATCGTCGGTGTGCAGGAACTCCCGCATCGGCGATCCCGTCCCCCACAGGGTCACGCGGCCGTCGGACTCCTTGGCCTCGTGGAATTTGCGGATCATGGCCGGCAGCACGTGCGAGGTCTGCAGGTCGAAGTTGTCGCCGGGGCCGTAGAGGTTGGTCGGCATGGCAGAGATCCAGCTGCGGCCGTACTCCCGGCGGTAGGCCTGGGTGGCCAGGATGCCGGAGATCTTCGCGATGGCGTAGGCCTCGTTGGTGGGCTCCAACGGTCCGGTGAGCAGCGAGGATTCCTGCAACGGCTGGGGTGCGAGTTTGGGGTAGATGCAGGAGGAGCCGAGGAACAGCAGCCGGTCGACGTCGGCCGCGTGGGCGGCCTCGAAGAGGTTGGTCTGGATGCGCACGTTGTCGTTGAGGAACTCCACCGGCTCCTGCGAGTTGGCCAGGATCCCGCCGACCCGGGCCGCCGCGTCGATCACCACCGCCGGTTTGACCGAGGCGAGTGCCGCCTTGGTGACCTCGCGGTCGCGCAGGTCCACCTCGGAGGATCGCCAACCCACCAGGTTGGTGAATCCTTCGGCCACGAGGGCGCGCCAGATCGCCGACCCCACGAGCCCGTGGTGGCCCGCGATGTAGATAGGTGCGTCCGACGGGAGGTCCACCTCGACCCGCTCGACCAGGGAGCTTTCGGTTTCCGGGGCCATGGGTGCATGGTACCCAGGGGCCAGCCGTCAGCCTTGAGCCCGACGGCGCGTCGGAGCGCGTAGCATCGGGCGAAGGTGCTGGGTGCCGACGGCGGTGCTCCCGATTGCAGAGGCGACGATGACCGAGGGTAAGAAGGCGCTGATCACCGGTATCACCGGTCAGGATGGGTCGTATTTGGCCGAGTTGCTGCTGGACAAGGGCTACGAGGTGCACGGGCTCATCCGGCGGGCGTCGACGTTCAACACTGCCCGTATCGATCATCTGTATACCGATCCGCACGATCCGGGTACCCGGATGTTCCTGCATTACGGCGACCTGACCGACGGGTCGCGGTTGGTGACGCTGCTGGAAAGGATCGCCCCGGCGGAGGTGTACCACCTGGCAGCGCAGAGCCACGTGCGGGTGTCCTTCGACGAGCCCGAGTTCACCGGCGAGGTGACTGGTATCGGAACAACCCGACTGTTGGAGGACGCGCAGGCGCCGTTCTGTCCGCGCTCGCCGTACGGGGCGGCGAAGGTCTACAGCTACTGGATGACCCGCAACTACCGGGAGGCCTACGGGCTGTTCGCCTGCAACGGGATCCTGTTCAACCACGAGTCACCTCGGCGTGGGGAAACATTCGTGACGCGCAAGATCACGATGGCGGTGGCGAAGATCGCCGCCGGTCTGCAGGACGAGTTGTGGTTGGGCAATCTGGATGCGGCACGGGATTGGGGCTACGCCAAGGAGTACGTCGAGGCGATGTGGCGGATGCTGCAGGCCGAGGAACCCGACGACTATGTGGTCGCCACCGGAACGAGTTTCACCGTGAGGGACTTCGTGCAGCTCGCGTTCGACCACGCGGGGCTGGACTGGGAGAAGTACGTCCGCTTCGACCAGCGCTACCTACGCCCCACCGAGGTGGACAACCTCGTCGGGGACGCCTCGAAAGCGGCCCGGGTGTTGGGATGGAAACCGCAGGTACTGACACCGGAACTGGCCGCGATCATGGTCGATGCGGACCGGGAACGGCTTGAGGCCAGGTGACGAAGAAACCCGATTGGATCGCCACGGCAGGTGCTGCCAAGAATCGACCGAGATCGACACCTAGTTGTCTCCCGTGTCGCGAGCACCGGTGGAGCGCGAAGCTCAGACAAGCGGTCGGATGACAACGATTTACAGGGAGGTACCTGATGACAAACCACGCCTCGCCGGTAAGGACGGCGACGACCGATGACATCCCCGCGGTCGTAAACGTGCACCTCGATTCCTTTCCGGGCTTCTTTCTCAGCTTCTTAGGGCCCCGATTCCTTGGCACCTTCTATCGCTCTCTTGTCAAATCTGAATACGGAGTCCTTTTGGTTACCGTGAGCGACCAACAGGTGAGCGGATTCGTTGGTGGATGCATAGACGAGCGGGCGTTCTTCCGTCAGCTGAGAGAGAAGTACGCCCTGGCTTTCGCCCGCGATTCGGTCTACGCAGTTGCGCGTCGGCCCCGTATAGTTCCCCGTCTCGCCCGGGCCCTTCGAAGGCCAAGTGAGGCTGGCGTCAGCGGCATTCCTGCAACGCTACTCTCCATAGGGGTGCGCACGGATATTCAGTCGAATGGTCTCGGCACTCAATTGGAGAAGGGATTCCAACATGAGATGCAGACGCTGGGAGTGCGCCGTTGGACGCTGACCACCGACGACACCACAGCAAACCGAGCCATTCAATTTTACGAGGGCCTTGGCTATGTCCGAATTCGAGACTTCACCACCCCGGAGGGTCGTGCCATGGTGGAGTATGCCTCTGACCCGGCCCGGCAAGCGATGTGACAGCATCAGCCTATGCAAGTCTTGGTTACCGGCGGTGCGGGTTTCATTGGGTCCAATCTTGTACGACGGCTCATTGCCGACGGTGACTCCGTTACGGTGATTGACGACCTAAGTACAGGTTATGAGGAGAACATTTCCCATCTGCCTCTCAGGTTTGTCCGCGGAAGCATCCTTGAGGAAGGGCCACTCGAAGCAGCCATGGATGGGGCCGAAGCGGTCGTCCACCTTGGCGCCCTAGGCAGTGTGCCAAGGTCGGTGAAAGACCCACTCACAAGCCACCACGCCAACGCCACCGGCACGCTGCTCGTGTTGGAGGCGGCCCGCCGAACTGGTGCATACGTTGTTGCTGCATCTTCAAGTAGCGTGTACGGATCCGTTCCGGAAATGCCACGAAGAGAGGACCTCCCCACACGGCCCTTATCGCCGTACGCGGCGAGCAAACTGGCAACGGAGGGCTACGTGATGGCATATGCCGCAAGCTACGGTATCGCCACCCTGCCTTTTCGCTTCTTCAATGTATATGGACCCAGGCAGGCGGCTGGCCATGCATACGCAGCGGTCATACCAAGGTTTGTGGACGCGGCACTCCAGGGGCAGCCGCTTCAAGTCCACGGGGACGGTCTTCAGTCGCGAGACTTCACTTTCGTCGACACGGTTACGTGGGCCCTTGCCGACGCCGTACACAGGCGCGTGGTGTGCGACAGGCCCGTCAACCTCGCTCTTGGGACGAACACACAGCTCTTGTCGCTGGTGTCTGAGCTTGAGGTCATCCTGGATACAAGCCTCGAGGTAGAACACCAACCTCCCAGAATTGGAGATGTTCGCTCAAGCGAGGCTGATCCCACACTTCTCAACAGTTACTTCCCTGACATTCCGAGGATCGAATTCACTGAAGGCCTGCGTAAGACCGTGGCCTGGTTCCGCACACTCGGTTACCCATGAGGCCCCTAAAGGGGATCGCTAGCGAGCGAACAGAACGGTGCGGCGGTCGACGGCTGGGGCGCCGTCAGGTTGATTTCCCGCCTATGACAAAGGCAGCTTCCATCCTAGTCGAACTCGCCCTCGCGGAAGTAGGACTCACAGTTCTGCGGTCTGGAACGGACTCTAACTCCGCGCTGAGAGACGAGGCTGTGGTGAAGTCGGCCCTGCGGTCGCACCGGTTGCAGGCACTTTCCTCGTGGCTTGCAGGCCGGGACCCGTCATTGCCGTTCTCGCCAGCGATCCGCAGTTGGCTCGAAGTCACGGCTCGTGCAGCCACGCTGCAACTCATGCAGCAAACGGCCGTTGCCGCCCGGGTACGAGACACCTTGACTCGGAGAGGATTTGACCCAGTATTCATCAAGGGTCCTTTCCTGGCCGCCGAAACCTATGGCAGCGTGACCGCACGTGGGGTAGGCGACCTGGACGTTCTAATCACTGAGTCGGATTTCGATGCTGCGCTCGCCGCCCTCATCCGGAACGGCGCCGTTCAAGTGATCGCGCCCGTGGATTCCGAGTATGAGAGGCGGATCAATCAAGTGCATCATGCGACGAACCTTCGCTTCATGGGTGTGAGCATCGACCTCCACCGGCGCCTCGATCCCTCGCCGAGGAAGATGAATGCCCGCTCTGGTCTGGA
Source organism: uncultured Actinomycetes bacterium (assembly GCA_964556255.1). Lineage (GTDB taxonomy): Bacteria > Actinomycetota > Actinomycetes > S36-B12 > UBA10799 > JACJWR01. The sequence continues at coordinate 228 of CAZKVQ010000062.1, read as the reverse complement.
GCTTGGCGCTGTGACAGTGTTCGGAGAAGAATTCCCAACGCTTGGTCCAACTGACGCAACTATTCTCACGGCTTCGCACGGGTGCCGCGACAATTGGGCCGACTTGCGAAGTATCGCGGACTTCGCATTCGGACTTAGGTCGACCGAGCCGGACCACCTCGGGGGAATCCAACTTCGAGCAAGCGAACTCGGGGTCGGTGGTCGCCTCCAAGTCGCTCTGGCCGTCAC
>CAZKVQ010000061.1:10872-15668 GCA_964556255.1 uncultured Actinomycetes bacterium | reverse complement strand
GATCGAGCGGCGAGTCGATGTTGCGGTCGATGAAGTCGGTCATCTCGTAGCGGTACAACTCCGATACGAAGTCGACATAGCGCCGGTATCCGCCTGCTTCCTCCGGTCCGATGACCCTCTCGATCTCGGCCGCCATGGCTTCGGTGTCGCTATGGACGTCGAGTACCGACCCATCCGGGTAGAAGGCCCGGTAGAGCGGCGAGACCGGCTCCAACTCGAGCCAGTCCGACATCTGCTCGCCCAGGCAGTCGAAGGCATCCGCGATCAGATCCGGCATCGTGAGTACCGTCGGACCGGTATCGAACCGGTAGCCATCGTCGGCAATCACCCCCGCTCGACCGCCGGGCACGCTTTCGCGTTCTACCACCGTGACTCGACGACCGGTGCCGGCCAACCGCATCGCGGCGGACAAACCCGCCAGGCCCGCGCCGACGATCACCACATGGTCGGTGGGCCCGGTCACCCGTCGGGGCGGTCCGGGGAGCCAGCGGCGAAGCCCGGCGAGGGGTCCTGGTCGTGATCCAGACATCGGGATCAGACCGACCGCGCGGTAGCGGCGGCAACCAGGTCGCGCAACACGGTGGTGGCGGGCTCGGAGATGGGCGCTGAGTCCAGCGCCGCCAACGACGCCTGCGTCAAGTCATCGATCATCGTCTCCACTGCGGCGAGTGCACCCGTGGAGACGATCACCTCTTGCAGGGCTTCGACACCCTCCGGCCCCAGCGCCGGGTCGCCGAGGTGGGTTCGAATCAGTTGCGCCTGGGCGGGGGTAGCGGCGTCCGCCGTCATGGCGATGAGCACGGTTCGCTTTCCCTCGCGCAGATCGTCGCCGGCCGGCTTCCCTGTCGCGGCGGGATCTCCGAACACGCCGAGTACGTCGTCTCGAAGTTGGAAGGCTTCACCCAGCGGGAGTCCATACGCCGAGTAGGCGGCCAGCACGGCGGGGTCGGCGCCGGCCAACAGTGCACCGAGGTGCAATGGGCGCTCGATCGTGTACTTGGCGGCCTTGTAGCGCACTACTGTCATCGCCCGCGACACCGATCCGCCGCCGCGCGCCTGCTCGAGGAGATCGAGGTACTGCCCGCCCATGAGTTCCACCCGCATCTCGTCGAAGGTGTCCTTCGAGCGCAGCACGGCCTCACTGGGCAGACCGCTGGTGAACAACAACTGGTCGGCCCAGGAGAGACAGAGATCACCGAGGAGGATCGCGGCGCCGACCCCGAACCCCTCCGAGGAGCCGAGCCACGAATTGCCCCGGTGGAGCGCAGCGAATCTGCGGTGCGCCGATGGTAGGCCGCGGCGGGTGTCGGAGCCATCCATGACGTCGTCGTGGATCAGGGCGCATGCCTGCAGGAACTCCAGCGAGGCGGCCGCACGGATCGCCTCCTCCGAGTCCGGGCCACCGGCTCCCCGCCAGCCCCAGTAGCAGAAGGCGGCCCGCAGCCGCTTGCCCCCGGCCAGCAGGTCGGTCACCGCCTCCGCGACGGGCCCCAGATCGGTGCTGATGGCGTCGAGGAACTCCGTCTGACCGGAGAGGAAGTCGTCGACGGTCTTGGCAACGCGAGTGCGGAGCCCTTCGACGTCGAGCGGGGAGACGTCGGTCCGAGGCATGGGTACCACTCTACGGGCGTGGTGCCCAGGCGGCATCCGGCAGAGGCGGCTTCCACCAGTCGTGTCCACGCCCGACGTGCCTGCCCTATTCTTGCCGGATGGATGTGTCAGTGACCGAGTTGGTGCGCGGCGGGGGACAGTCGATCTCCTTCGAGTTCTTCCCGCCCAAGACGGACGAGGGCGAACGCCGCCTCTGGCAAACCATCCGGGACTTGGAGGTCCTCAATCCGAGCTTCGTCTCCGTGACCTACGGAGCGGGCGGCTCCACCCGGGATCGAACTGTGCGGCTCACCGGCAGGATCGCCGCCGAAACCAGCCTGCTGCCCGTGGGGCACCTCACCTGCGTGGGCGCCAGTCGGGACGAACTCGTCGATGTGGTGAGGGCATATCGGGAGGCGGGTGTACACCACATCCTCGCGCTGCGAGGTGATCCCGCCGGTGGCATCGACGCGCCGTGGGAGGCCCACCCGGGCGGCTTGGACCACGCCGACGAACTGGTGGCGTTGGTTGATGCGGAAGGCGATTTCACGGTGGGCGTGGCGGCCTTCCCGGAGGGCCATCCCGAGGCGCACAGCCTCGACGACGAGGCGAAGGTGCTGCTGGCCAAGCAGCAGGCCGGCGCCGACTTCGCCATTACCCAGTTCTTCTTCTCCGCCTCGGACTACTTCGACCTGGTGGAGCGTGCCCGCTCGATGGACTGTGACATGCCGATCATCCCCGGCATCATGCCGGTGACCAACCTTTCGCAGATCGAGAGGTTCGCCCAGTTGTCAGGCGCGGTCTTCCCGCACGACCTGGCGGAGCGGTTCCGAGCTGTGGGGGAGGATTCAGCGGCAGTCGTCGAACTCGGCGTCGAGGTGGCGGCGGAGATGTGTCAGGAACTGCTCGATGGCGGTGCCCCCGGGCTGCACTTCTACACGCTCAACCGTTCCGATTCCACCGTCCGTGTCTACGAGAAACTCGGTCTGACCCCCGGCCCGCTGTGATGACCGCACCGCAGCCGGGCACCGGCGTCGATCGTGACGCCTACTTCAGCCGTTGGAGCGAACTCCACGGTGGGATGGATCCGCGCAGCAACCGGCTGGTGTCGTTCTGGCTGACGTTGGTGCACGCGCTCGCGAAGCCGTTGGTGAGGCTTGGCGCCTCGCCCGACACCGTGACATTGGTGGGTTTGGCTCTGGCCGTCGGGGTGGCCCTGACGGCCTGGCCCGGCTGGTTGGCAGCGACGATGGTGCTGGTGTTCGTCTCCGGCATCGTGGACAACCTCGACGGGGCCGTCGCGGTGATGAGCGGGCGGACAACCCGCTGGGGCTACGTTCTGGACTCGGTCGTCGATCGGATCGCCGATGTCCTCTACCTGTTGGCCCTGTACCTCCTGGGTGCGCCCGGTTGGCTGTGTGTTGCGGCCGGCTCCCTGACTTTCTTGCAGGAGTACACCAGGGCGCGCGCCGCAGCGGGCGGGATGTCCGAGGTTGGCGTGGTCAGTGTCTGGGAACGACCGTCCCGCGTCTTGGTCACCGGCATGTTCCTGTTGGCGGCGACGCTTCACCCGTCGTGGACCAGCAGCCTCATGACGGTCGCCGCGGCGGTGTCGCTGCTGCTCGCAGTCGTCGGATTCGTCCAGGTGTTCACCACGGTGCGCCGACGGTTGGTGGACATCGACGCGTAAGCCTCTACGTGGGGTTGTCTGCGGCGGACCCACGCAGCCGTCGGCCCAGTAGCGCGATCACAACGAGACCGAGGACCAGCAAGGTCCAGTTCGACCGCACGGGCACCTTGCTGTAGACGATCGCCAACACGAACATGTAGCAGTACAACGCGACCAGCAGTCCCGCCTGGGCCTTCGTCTGCCGGACATCCGTGGTCCCGCCGGTCAATTCCGGGTGGCGCTGAAGGTAGAACCACAGTCCGACACCGATGAGTCCGAGCACCCCCTGACACACCCACATGAAGGAGACCACCCGCGGATTCGAATTGTCTCGGCCGACCCAATCTGTGGGAAGCGGCAGGAACACGACGGCGACCAACCACCAGGCATTGATCGTCAGCAGACGCTGGTTGTACGACTGCAGACCTTGCAGTGTCCGGTGGTGCAGCCGCCACTGGTAGGTGATGAGGACGAAAGCCAGCAGAAAAGAGGCGAGCGGGCCCGCGTGGGACACCAATGCGCTCGACACCGTCTGGTTGGCAGTGGGTGTGGCAAGGTCGAGCAGCGGCAACATCAGCAACGTCACGGCGATGGCGACCATGGCGTCGCTGAAGAAGAGCACCCGCGACACGGACTCGGGCGAATGCGGCCGCGGTACCTGCCCATGACTGAGGCGTCGCTGTCGGGCCCGCCGGCGCTCCCACCAGCGGGCTCGGTTGATGACCAGCAAGCCCAACAGGACGATCGGAATGCTGGCACCTGTGGGAAGGAGCGGGGTCAGTGCCGCCACCACGAGAAGGAAGCAGACCAGGGCACCGCGCAGCAGGCGTTGGTTGCGGCGTTCCCGAACCGGCGATTCGAACAACTCCGGGTGGCGTTGCAGGTACTCGGCCTGGATGTACCCGACCAGCCCGACAGCCGCGATGGACAACAGATAGAAGGACAACTCGCCGCGATGATCGCGACTGGTGGAGGCTGCGAACCAGTAGGTGGGGAAGGGGAGGAAGGCTATGGTGCCCAGCCAGATGCAGTTGATGGTTATCAGCCTGCTGGAGCTGGCGCGCAGACCGTCGGTGATGTTCAGGTGATTGCGCCAGAAGTGCATGATGAAGGCGAAGGACAAGCCGAAGGACGCCAAGTAGACGACGCCGCCGTTGCCCAGCAGCGCAATCCAGAAACTGTCACCTACGGCGGGCGGTTCAAGTTTCAGAACGATCGTGATGAGCAACGTCGCGGAGATCGCCACGACGGCGTCGGAGTAGATGAACAACCGGGACATCGTGCGTTCCTCCACGAGGCGCGCGGCGGCCGTCGGTTGTGCGGCGGGCGGCTGGGAGGGCACCGTCTGAGTGTGGTCGGTGCGGCCGGGAGCCGCCGCCAGGCGCGCCGATGGACGCACCCGGTTGCGGACTCAGGAGCGTCCGATGAGATTGGCGACGATCTCGGCCGACATCCCGACCAGCGGCAGGCCGCCGCCCGGGTGCGCGGAGCCACCGACCAGGTAGAGCCCGGACACCGGCGAGGCATTCGAGGGCCG
>CAZKVQ010000061.1:8623-10772 GCA_964556255.1 uncultured Actinomycetes bacterium | reverse complement strand
ATCTGGACGCATCCGCGGATCGTCGGGGCTGCACACGTAGACGGTTGGGTCCCAGGCCGGGTGTGCGGGCTCGGCACGGGTGCCGAAGACCGCGTCGAACTCGGCGTCGTAGTCGGCCGGGAACCAGACGTTGTGGTGGGCGAGTCCCGGCGTTCGACCCCGCAGGGCCAACAGCAGCACGAATCCGCCGAAAGAAGGCGTGGCGCTGGTCAGTTCCCGCAGCGGCCGGTCGGCCGCCGGGTCATCGATGAGTCGGCTGTAGACGGTGCCGGCGTCGGCGTTGGCCACCACGATGTCGGCCGCAAGGTGCTCACCGGAGGTGAGTCGCACGCCGGTGACGCGACCCGCAACAGTGGTGATGCGTTCGACCTCGGTGTTGAGTCGCAGGTCCACATGTCGCTGGGACAGCCGATCGGCCAGCGCGACAGCGAGGTTGGCGAGTCCACCGCCGAGGTGCCAGGCGCCAAAGGTCTGTTCGACGTAGGGCACGGTCACCAAGGCGGAGGGGGCCCTGCGGGGATCGGAGCCGGTGTAGGTGGCGTACCGGTCGAGCAGGGTGACCATCCGCGGGTCGCGCAACCGACTCCTGCCGAGGCCACGAAGAGATCTCCAGGGCGCGACCTTCCCGAGGTCGGACGGGCGTCGCAGGAGCGGCAGCAGATCGCGTGGACCAGCCAGCGGTGCTTCGAGGACCGGTCGCCGGGTGAGGCGCCACACCTCGCCGCCGTGTCGCATCAGCCCCTTCCAATCCTCGGCTGCCGTGCCACCCAGGGCGTCGCCCAGAGCGGCTGCCACGGCGCCGGTACCCGAGCCGGGCAGAACCGCCCGAGCGCCGTCTGCCCAGGTATAGCTGAAGGCGGGCTCGACGGGCTGCAGATCAACGCATTGCTCCAGCTCGGCCCGACCGGTCTTGATGAAGAGGTCTCGATAGACCGCGGGCAAGGTGAGCAGACTGGGTCCGGTGTCGAAGACGAAGCCGTCTCGTGAGTAGCTGGCCAGCTTGCCGCCTGGGGTGGCGCTGCGCTCGACCACCGTCACCTGGTGACCTTTGACTGACAACCGCGCGGCCGCGGCCATGCCACCCATGCCGGCACCGACCACCACGACTGTCGCCATGCCAGCCAGCGTGCCAGAAGCGCCGTGCGCCACGATGGTTGCCATGGCAGTCGAATCGTCCTCGCGCCCGGGCATCGCGGATTTCGACTGGTGCAGCGTTGATGTGAGTCCACCGGAGATTCCCCAGGCACCAGCGCTGCCAACACTGTTGGACCCGGAACTCGCCGGTGTGGCCGAACCACCGGTGGTCGCCGTGGACGCGCCCGGAACAGGCGAACCGCTGCAACGACTCGACCATCCCAAGATCCGGACGATGGGGGTCTACTACCACTGCGGAGTTGCCGGCACGGTCCCCTCGACGTGGTTACGCTCAGGCGCCATCGAACGCCTCGTGGGGGTAGCCGCCGCGCTGCCCGAGAACTGGGGCCTCGCCGTGTGGGACGGGTGGCGCGACCCGCTGACCCAACAGATTCTGTATGACGACGCCTACAGCGAGGGGGACCTGCCGCCGGGCTTCGTCTCCCCGCCGTCCACGGACCCAACTCGACCCTCCCCGCACAGCACCGGCGGGACTGTCGATCTGACCCTCACCTACATGAATCAGCCGCTGAGGATGGGCACCGGATTCGATGAGTTCTCGCTGCGGGCTTTCAGTCCGGCGTTGGAGGGCGTGGCCGACGACTCCATTGCCGCGACGGCCAGGGACCTGCGCCGCTACTTGTTCCAGGTGATGTCCACCGCCGGGTTCGTGGTGCTCGCCCGCGAGTGGTGGCATTTCGAATACGGCACCAGGCTGTGGGCCGCGGTGACAGGGGAAGTCCCTCGATATCCGGCAGCAACGCGCCCGAACGGCGACTGATGTCACCCCTCAGTTGACGACCCGCCCCCGCCACCGCAGGGTGCCTGCCCGGTGCCGACGCAGCGAATCCGTGGTGAGGGCGACAAGCGCCAGGATGCTCACCGGGTGGCTCAATGGGTCGGGGAACGCCCGGCCCCGAGTGCGGCGGGCGACCAGCACACGCCCGGCCACGGCAGCGCCATAGCCCAACAGGCCGAGGGCCCGCAGTTTCGGCCGTCGGCTCGCCAAGGCCGC
>CAZKVQ010000061.1:4714-8523 GCA_964556255.1 uncultured Actinomycetes bacterium | reverse complement strand
CCCAGGAGGCCGGCGGTGAGTTGTCGGGGATATGGGCAGACGACCGAGAGCCCGGCTTGGCGCAGCAGCGCCACCGACCGGCTGATCCCCGCGTGATCCAGGACGACGTCGGCATCGATGAACACCAGCACATCGCCGGTGGCCGCCTCGGCAAGCCGTTGGCAGGCCCAGGGCTTGCCCAGCCACCCCGGTGGCGGCTCGCCCTCGCCGCGGATGATCCGGACGCGAGGGTCGTGTCCGATGGTTGCCTGCACCACTGCGGCGGTGTCGTCCGAGGAGGCGTCGTCCAAGATCAGCAACTCGTCGAACTCCTGCCCGCCCAGCGCAGTGAGGCATGGTTTCACGCGGTGGGCCTCATCGCGCAACGGGAGTAGCACCGACACCTTCTCGTCGGTGGAGCCGGCCACCCTCGGCGGGACCCGCAGGCGTCGCAGATTCCACCAGGTGTGAGCCGTGCCCAGCATCGCGAGAGCGCTTCCGAAGGCGACCTTGGCCGCCCAGATCCTGGGCAGCGACCGTCGCACCGCCTGCGTGGCCGTCATGGACCCACCACGGGGAGATCCCGCCGGACGTGCGGCGAGGCATCGGCAACGACTCCGCGGCGCCATGCCCGGTATAGGGACACCGCGTAGGGCACGGCCACCAGCCCCATGCCGATGCCGCCCCAAACGGCCACCCAGCCACGTCCGAGGAACACCGCATTCGCGACGATGCCACCGACCCAGGTCCACAGGAACAGGGTTGCCGGGACGCATTCGGGTGCAGCGACGTCGGGCAGTACCGACAGAGCAGCCATCAGCACTCCGGCGGCCAGCAGCCAGCCCAGGTAGTTGACGATCGGGATCCCTGGCACCCCCGGAAGCGCCGGCTCAGGCTGCGCCCAGCGCCAGTAGTCCTCGCCGACCATCTGGGGGTCCAGGAACAGATCCCAGGAGGCCAATGCGAATCCGCCCACAAGGATGCGCAACACTCGGCCGCGGGCGAGACGTCGACCGACCAGCAGTGCCGGATACGACATCATGGTCCACGCGAGCGGGATGATCAGCGGCACGCCCAGAACCTGCGGGCTGAGTTGATCGGTGTAGGAGTAGGCCGAGAATGGAAACCCGGTGGAGGTGCCGAGGAGTTCGACCAGGAATCCGAACGCCATCGAGATCCCGACGAACTCAACGGCCCAACGTGCGCCTCGGAATACCGCCGCGTGGCTGATGCTCGCGGCCGCGAACAGCACCACGATGACCTCCGTTGTAGCGGTGCGGGTGTCACCCGCGGTCAGGGGCCAGGCGATCTGCACCAGGATGGCGGCAGTGGTGAGCGACCAGGGCAGCCAGGACGCGGTCGGCTTCATCGAATGGAATCCCTCACTGCGCTACGTCCGGAGAGACTGGCGACGCGGGTAGCACGGGCGAACCGTGGAAGGTACCCGCGATATCGATAACGGCGAGTCTGGCGAACAGTTCCTCCGAGTACCAGCGCAAGCGGCGGGTGTCGGCGATCACCTTGCGATGCGCGGAGCCGCGTTGGGCGAAAGCGGTCAGGTCAGCCCCGGAGGACCAAATGCTGAAGGTTCCTTGCAGCCCTATCGGTGCCTCACCGATGCCGATGCTGGCCAGCAGGCCGGGACGCCCCCGCAGATCGAGGGCGACCGGCGGCACCGACGCCCAGAAAGTCGTCAGGCGACTCGCCCGAATCCTGGCACGGGTCAACGCGGCCACCGGACCGCGCCAGCGATGAGGCACAACGGTTTCAAACGGCGATCGGCCAGCCCAAAGTCCGCGGCTGCTCAATGGACTCATCCGCACGCGCAGCGACTCGTCGGCGAGCTCCTGCCAGGAGGACACCACCGGCGCATCCTCAAATGCGTCGGCGGCAACCCGATCGCGGAACACGGTTAGGAGGGCCCAATGGTGAAGGTCGGCGTCGCGCATGGTGAAGGTGCGACCGGAGCCGGTGCCGAGGAGTTTGTAGAAGGTCAGACCAGGGTGGCGGCCCACGGCCCGCCGATCGCGACCCATGTGGCCGACGGCCTTCACGACGTTCGCCGCTCCGGAGACTCGCCAGACCCGAAGGTCCACGGTCTGCTGGGTCGCCGCGTCACCGTCCGCTGCCTGCCCTTCCGCTGCGCCCACGAATTCGATAGTACGTGGCCCGGTCGCTTGCGGGTGGTCGACTACACGCGGGCGCCTGCACTGCTCCGATCAGGTTCGAGTTGTGCCGTTGCCTGGGCCTCGCGGAGTCCGCGTTGTGCCGCAGTGGCCGTCGCACGGATCTCGGCAGCGCTGTGTTCCGGATCGTCCCACATGGGGGCGTGGCCGACCCGCGGCATGACAATCCAGCGTGCGTGGTCGGGTGCCAGGGATCTGATCTGGTGTTGTTCGACGGTCAGCAGCTTGTCGTTGTCGCCGAAGAGTACGGTCACCGGGACCGTGTCGGGGATTTCCTGGGCGCGCTGGAACCTTCGGTGCAGCATGCCGTCATGCGCCTCGTCGTAGCCGTCAGCGCGACGTTGACCGTCGGCGGTGGTTCGGGCGATGTGGTAGCTGACGCGGTAGGGGCGCTCCACCCCGTTTCGGAAGAGGAACTCCCGCAGCGGTGCCACATGCAACAAGAGGGGTGTGACCGGCGCCAGCGTGATGGCCAGACGTCTATTGATCTCCAGCGTGATGTCACGCTTCACCGGAGGTTCCCAGAGTCCGGCCGGGCACAGACCCGTGACGCTGGCAGCGCGGCCGTCTGCCGCCAACTCGAGGGCCACCCATCCGCCCATCGAGTTGCCCACAAGGTGCGCTCTATCAATCGCCAACTCGTCCAGTAGCCGCGCGACCGCGCGGGCCTGGCTGGCCGGGGTCATGACATCCCCGCTGCCCAGCCGCGGGCTGTCCCCGTGGCCGGGTAGGTCCACCGAGATGACATCGAAGTGCTGGCTCAGCAGTGGCACCAGGTCGTTGAACGCCCCCCGTGATGAGGCTAGGCCGTGGAGCAGCAGCAGGGGTTCTCCTACTCCCGCGCGGGAGTAGGCGAGTCCACCGGCGAATCGGGGCGCGGCGGTGTCGAATACGCGGGAGCGGGGCGGAGTGCCGCCGGCATCGGTCGTCATACGGGATCTCCCAACAGGCTCGTTCCCGCGGCCACCGAGGGACTGGCTACAGGCGTTTGAGCGTGATGCTAGCGCCCTTGTCCGCGTGGGAGTTGTGAGTCCAGGCGTCGGTGGTCAACAGCACCGTCGCGCCGTACTTCTCGACCAGGGCAGCCGCAGCCCCGGAGACCTGCGCCGCGTCGACGGCCTCTAGCGCCTCCAGACCAGGGGTCATCACCACCAGGCGGTGGTGGGGATCCTTGCTTCGCTCGAGTCTGTCGGCCACCCATTCCAGGGCGGCGAGTCGACGGGGCAGCGAGCCGGTCTCGCCCCGGATCCGCCAGGGTAGGCCGAGTAGGGATACAGCCGCGATACCGGCTGGGGTGGTCCGTCCGAAGACCTCCAGTTGACCGCCGACGGCGATGCGCTCCTGGGGGAGCCTGCCGGTCAGTGCGTGGGCGAGGTTCATTCGGCCAGCTGGTGTCGAACCTGCCAGCACGTACAGAGCACCGGAGGGCACGTCGAAGGAACAACGCGGCAGCAGCACCCGACCCGGTTCGTAGATCGTGAGGTCCGACGCCCGGACGGCCAACTGCTCCGACTGCCCCCCGACAGGGCGCGGATCCGGTTGTAGGCGTGGGCTCATACCATCAAAAATACGCCCGATGGCGCTATTCGGATAGTCGGCAGGGCCGCCATCAGGCGTTTGCCGTAGCCACGATCCAGCAGGCGG
>CAZKVQ010000061.1:0-4704 GCA_964556255.1 uncultured Actinomycetes bacterium | reverse complement strand
ACCGGTATGGCCGGGTGATTGTTGTCTCACATTTCGTTGTGCCGCAACGGGAATTACGGGTCAGTGGACTCGATCTGGTGTCAGGTCTACGTCTCAACCCACCTCGGCGGCTTCGCCGCCGGTAATCCGGAACAACTGGGCGTAGTCGGTCCGGAAGACGTAGTGGGGGTGGCCGGCCGCCGCCCAAAGCACCGGCGATCTGGCTAGTGAGACGTCCACCAGTGTTCGCGGCTGGAACGGGGGTTCCGGCTCGTCCCCGGGTCCGATCCGATCGGGTGCCTGCCTTGGCGACCAGCCGAGGGGTGCCACGCCGCCGATGGCGAATCCCGACCAGTTCCTGACGTACTCGGCATCTACGCGGTGCAGTTTGTCGAGCCCGAGGGTGCCGGCGACCCCGACGGTGTCCACCCGGTGGGCGCCTGAGGTGATGACCAGCAGCGGAAGCCGATCGTCGGTCATCCCGAACACGATGGAACTGGCGATGGCGGCTATCGGAACGTCCAGCGCGCCGGCGGCCTCTGCGGCCGTCCGCGAACTCGTGGGCAGCCGCCGGATCTCCGGGTTGCAGCCGAGTTCCGTCAACGCCGCTCGCACGCGCGCCACGCCGGGGTGTTCTTGGGCGGGAGGCTGGGTCATGCCCTGAGGTTAGCCGAGCGTCGTCGGCGACCATCGGGGTCGGTCGGGGGTGGTGCGGTGGGGTCATGATCGGTCCGCGCAACAGTAAGATTCGAACAAAGGTTCGAACATTTATCCGTCGCCACCTTGACTGGGCGAGGGTCCTCCTGATCCAATCAATATCGAACACATGTTCGAATATTGATGACTGCACGGCACCGCCACCAGCAGCAACTGGGTCGGTAGTCGTAGTCGGAGAAAGTACCCAGGAGACATCATGGCACGCAGATTCCGTGGCCCCATCGCCGTGGCGGTGGTGACGATGGCATCGGGGGGAGCCGTCGACCGTCAGGTCGCAGCGGGACCCCCGGACTCGGATGCTCCGTTGGCATTCGTCTGGCGTGGGCGACGTTACGGCGTTCGGCGGGTACTGGACCGCTGGTCCGAGGCGGGTAGTTGGTGGCGCCAGCTTGCCGAAGGTATCCCGCTGACCGTTACCTCGGACAGCGATGTCTGGCGGGTGGAGGCCAGTCGTAGTGTCGCGACCCCGAATTCTGTCGGTACCGGTGTGTACGACTTGGTGTACGAGCAGTCGAAAGATCAGTGGCATCTGGCGCGGGTATGGGACTGATCACGCTGCTACCCCGCAGCGAAGACGGCTACGTCCAGCAAACAACGTATCGAAAGAGAGGTGGACTCGATGGCATCCACGAGGACCGCAGGATCGGCCAGCGTCCCCACGCGGACGGTGGGTGGCATGAGCAGACGGGCGAGGGTCGCCGGCGCTCCCTTGTCCCCGGCCGTTCGAGACCTGTTGTCGTCGGCCGCACGGTGTCTGATGGCGGCCGCCGACGCCGACTCTGCCGGTGAGAGGTACGCGGCGTCTCACCTCGCTGCGCTACGTTCTGCGGCTGCTGTACTCGCCAGTCGAGGGCGACCCAACGGACGCAGCAGACCCCGCAGCGCCTGGGACCTACTTGCCACGGTGGCCCCCGAGTTCGCTGAGTGGTCGGCGTTCTTCGCCGCAGGGGCGACCAAACGGGCGGCAGCTGAGGCAGGACTGAACGTGGTCACCGAGCGGGAGGCGGACGACCTGATGCGTGACGCGGAGAAGTTCCTGGGATTGGTGGCGGTTCGGTTCGGCCTCAGCCAGCAGCTGTTGATGCCGGCATCGCGCCTGCGCACCGTTGGCTGAGGGGCGCGTGACATGTCAGACCCGTTCGTGCACCTACGGGTCGCGTCGAGCTACTCACTGCGCTACGGGGTGTCGAGTCCGGCTGCGCTGGTGGCGCGGGCCGCGGAACTGGGTCAATCCGCACTAGCACTGACTGACCGGGACGGTGTCTACGGTGCAGTGAAGTTCGCGCAGGCCTGTAGTGACGCGGGCATCGCGCCGCTACTCGGGGTGGATCTCGCGCTGGGGGAGCGCAGTGCGAGCATGCCGCCGGTGGGACGTCGCGACCGCACCCCTGCACGCGGCGGTGTGAGTGTCGATGAGAGTCATCCACGAGCCGTCGTGATGGCTCGTAACGGTCGCGGGTGGGCGGCACTGTGCCGGTTGGTCTCGCGGGTTCACCTCACGGGCGAGCGGGGGAAGGTGGTCGCCAGTCATGAGGATGTCGCCGCCCACGCCCAAGGCGGCGACCTCGTCATTCTGCTGGGCACCGATTCGACGGTCGGTCGTGCCTTGTCCAGGCACCGTACCGACGCCGCACTGATGGAACTGAGGTGGTGGCAGGAGGCGGTGGGTACTGATGGCGTGCGGGTGGAGGTGGCCTCGCACCGGTCCAGAGCGGAAGCGGCCGCGCCGGCCGATATCGGTGCGCCGGGTCTGCGGGGAGTGCCCCGGTCGAGTGCGGCGGCGGCGCAACTGCTCGGTGTCGCCCGACAGCTCGGGGTCGGCGCGGTGCTGAGTAATGCGGTCCGCTACGTCGAGGCTGCCGATGCCCCGGTGGCGGATGTGCTCGATGCGATCAGGCGGTTGGTGCCGATCGATGCCCGTCATCTTGATCGTCCGAACGCCCAGGGCTATCTGAAGAGTTGGCAAGAAATGCTGCCGGCAGTGCATGAGGTCGCGCGGATGTGCGGCACCGATGCGGAGACCGTTGTGGTGAGGGAGCTGCTGAGGGGTACTAGGGAGTTGGTCGAGCAATGCACGCTCGACCCCGCCGAGGATCTCGGGCTGGGCGACATCCACGTCCCGGAACTCTCCGTCCTCGAGGGTCGGCCGCCGGCAGGTCCGCTGGATGTGGGGTCGGTGCTGGCCGGGTACTCCGAGCGCCGCCGAGACCATGCGCAGATTGCCGATGAGGCTCGCCGGGCACAGGTCGAGTTGGTAGCGCGCTGTGAGGCTGGAATGCATTGGCGTGCGATGCCGTCATCGGCCAGCGCCCGGCTGGAAGACGAACTGGCGACGATCCGCGACCTCGGGTTCGCCGGATACTTCCTCACCGTCGCCGAGGTCGTCGACATCATTCGGGGGATGGGGGTCCGGGTTGCAGCCCGAGGGTCCGGAGCGGGCAGTCTGGTCAACTATCTACTCGGGATCTCCGGGGTCGACCCGATCCGGTACGACCTGCTGATGGAGCGCTTCCTGTCTCCCTTGCGCCGGGCGTTGCCCGACATCGACGTGGATGTGGAATCCGCTCGACGCCCAGAGGTCTACGAACGGATCCTTGACAGGTTCGGTGGGGACAGATGTGCTTGCGTCTCGATGCGCGATACCTATCGGGTACGCCATGCCGTGCGGGATGTGGGTACGGCGTTGGGTATGCCGGCAGGGGAGGTCGATACCTTCGCCAAGGCGTTTCCACACATCCGCGCCAGCGAGGCCAGGGCGGCGCTTCGGGAGTTGCCCGAGTTACGCGATTCGGGGTTGGGGCGGATGGCTGCCGAAGGACGGTTGGAGGGGTTCCTCTCGTTGGTGGAGTCCCTCGACGGTCTGCCTCGACATATCGCCGTCCACCCGTGCGGGGTGCTGCTGTCGGACGCGACGATGCTCGACCGCACCCCGGTGGAGGCCAGCTGGGCGGGTTTCCCCATGAGTCAGTTCGACAAGGACGACGTCGAGGCGCTGGGTTTGCTCAAACTCGATGTCCTCGGTATCCGGATGCAGTCCGCGATGCAGCATGCGGTGGCCGAGGTGCGGCGGGTCGACGGCATCGAGGTCGACCTCGACAGCACCCCGTTGGACGATCCAGATACTTTCGAGCTGATGAGATCCACCCGCACGCTGGGCTGCTTTCAGATCGAGTCGCCCGGTCAGCGCGAGTTGCTCGGCAAACTCGCGCCGGAGACGTTCGACGATGTCATCGTCGACATCTCACTCTTCCGGCCAGGACCGGTGAAGAGCGACATGATCACCCCGTTCCTGGCGGCGCGGCACGGGTGGCAGGCGCCGGAGTTCATCCACGATGATCTGCGGCCCGCCCTGCAGGAGACCCAGGGGGTGGTCGTCTTCCACGAACAGGTCATCAGGGTGGTCTCGGTCATGACCGGCTGCTCGTATGCGGAGGCCGATGAGGTGCGGCGTTCCATGGGAAGTCCGGACGGTCAGCTCCAGGTGCGCGGCTGGTTCTACCGCTGTGCCGGGGGGCAGGGCTATCCGCTGCCGACGGTCGAGCGGGTGTGGGAGGTCCTGCGGGCTTTCGCCTCCTTCGGGTTCTGCAAGGCGCACGCAGCTGCGTTCGCCCTGCCCACCTACCAGTCGGCATGGTTGAAACGACACCACCCGGCAGCGTTCCTCGCCGGGGTGCTCACCCATGACCCCGGCATGTACCCCAAGCGGCTCATCCTCGACGACGCCCGTAACCACGGGATAGGGGTGCTGCCGCTGGATGTGAACCTTTCCAGCGCCGACTACCGGGTGGAACGTGTCGACGGAGTTCACTGCATCCGGCTGGCGCTGTCCGAGGTCAAGGGAATCTCCGAGGCGGAGGTTGCGAGTATCTGCGGTAACCAACCCTTCACGGACCTGCCCGACTATTGGACGCGCACTGAAGTGAGTAGGCCGGTGACCGAGCGGTTGATCCTCACCGGCGCTTTCGACGCATTGCACGGCATCACCCTCGTCGGGGGGCGTAGCCGGTA
>CAZKVQ010000060.1:10112-16017 GCA_964556255.1 uncultured Actinomycetes bacterium | reverse complement strand
GGGTCTTCGCGGGCGTCGTCGACATACTGGCTCGGCCGGAGGAACTCGCACCACCGGTCGCGAACGGCATCGGTGGCGAGATCCTCCCAGGTGGAAGAAGCTGCCGGTGGCGTTGTTCCGCTGGTCTCGACCACCGAGATGGAGGTGATGTCGAGCACGGTGTGGGCTTCGTGCAGCTCGAACGCCCCGACGGTAGTACCCCAATAGTCGGTGTAGGCCTGCACCCGTGCGGTGGGCGTGGTCCTGAGTTCGTGTCCGATCAGCAGTTGGCCGCCGCCATCGGCGGGAGTCATCCGGGCCTCGTTGAAAGACACCGAAACGGGATTGGAGTACCGCAAGCCGGTGTGATGGGAGACCTTCAGCCGCCAACTCATCAGTTGCTCCAGACTGTCGTGCCGACCTGACGGAAGAATGCCTCCGACACTTCCGCGCCGGCCTGCGACGCCCGGTGCAGGCCGTTGTCAGCCATCTCGTCGACGGTCCCCGGGGCGGGGCTGGATGTCGAGAACTCCAGCTCGCTGCGAAGCAGACCGACGGTACGGAGCAACTTCCCGCTGGTATCCAGGGAACCCTGGGCCTCCAACGAGCGGACGGTCTCCTCCGCGATCCTCGAGGATCCCAACATGGACCGGGGGAACAGCGGGTCGAGGACGAGGAAGCCGCGCACTTGCTCGCCGCTCATCGGGTTACGACCTCGGAGGAAGGCGTGCAGTGCCCCGGTTGCACGCAGCATCGCCACGGGCCCCGACTCCGGCCACAATTCGTCGTGATGGACCGCCAACAGTCGAGCCGTCATGTCGATGCGCTCGAGACTCCGCCCCAGCCGCAGGAAGAGGTAGCCCGCGTCCCGGGGGCTGGTCCAATCGATCATGCCGTGCACGACCGCTAGGCGCTCAAGCACGCCGTAGAGCAGCACCCCGGGGCTTCGGATGTCCGCCTTCCCGATCGCCAGCGACAGGCGCATATCCACGCTATTGAGGGCCTCGAACACCTCGGCGCTGAGGGCATCGCGGATGGCCCGTGCGCTCTCGCGCCCCGAGTGGACAGCGCCGCTGACGGTGCTCGGCTGCTCAGGGGTGCCGAGGACCAGTCGGGCGAGTTGCACCGGGTTGCCGACCGGCGGGTCGGTGTTCTCCAGCGACAGGGCCTCCAGCAGCACCGCCGCGCCCATCGCCGTTGGGATCCGCTTGTCCTCGATAATCAGCTGGTGGTGCTCGGCGAGGAGTCGGGCGGTCGCTTCTGCCCGCTCGACGTATCGGCCGATCCAGTAGAAACTCTCGGCGAGGCGGCTCAGCATGGTTGGTCCCCGGCCCCGTGTTGTTGTTGTTGCTCGGATTGCTGACGCATCCGCTCCTCGGTGAGGGTGGGACCCTGGGCCCGCCAGGTCGGCTGACGCTGATAGCGGCGGTCGATCTCGATGAAGCCGCCGGCCGTGCCATCTGCCACCGTCGCGCCGCTATCGGCGCTGATCCCGCCTTCGCCGTCGTCGAGCACCCAGGTGTCCTTCGAACCGCCACCCTGAGAGGAGTTCACCACCAGGCTCCCCTTGGTCAGGGCGACCCGGGTGAGTCCACCTGGGAGAACCCACACCCGGTCGCCGTCGTTCACGGCGAACGGTCGCAGATCCACGTGCCGCGGTTCGATGTCCCCGTCACCGACTGCGCTGGGGGACGTGCTCAAGGTCAATACCGGTTGTGCCACCCATTCGCGGGGGGAGGTGGTGATCGCTTCGGCGACCGCGGACAGTTCTTCCTCGGAGGCCTGATGCCCCATCACGAGTCCGTAACCTCCCGAGCCGTCCACCGGTTTGAAGACCATCGTGTCGAGTCTTTCCAGCACGAAGTCCCGGACGTCGGCGTCCTGCAGGTCGTAGGTGGGCACGTTGGCGAGAATCGGTTTCTCGCCGAGGTAGTACTCGATGATCTTGGGGACGTAGGGGTACAGCGCCTTGTCGTCGGCGACCCCATTGCCCACCGCGTTGGCCAGGGTCACGGTGCCAGCCCGCGCCGCATTGAGGATGCCGGGTATTCCCAGGATGCTGTCCGGCCTGAAGTGAACCGGATCCAGGTAGTCGTCGTCGATGCGGCGATATATCACGTGCACCTGGCGGGGACCCTTGGTCGTCCGCATGAAGACCGTGCCCTCGCGACAGAACAGGTCGCGACCCTCCACCAACTCCACACCCATCCGTCGGGCGAGGAAGGCATGCTCGAAGTGGGCCGAGTTGTGAACACCCGGGGTGAGCACAACCACTGTCGGGTAGGGCACACCTCGAGGCGCCGCGGCCAGCAACGAGGCCAGTAGTCGCTCGGGGTACTCGGAGACCCCGCGCACCCGCTGGGTGGGAAAGAACTCCGGAACGACGTGGGCGAGTGTCCGCCTGTTCTCCAGCACATAGGAGACCCCTGACGGGTTTCGGAGGTTGTCCTCCAGAACCCGGATCGTCCCCTCCTGGTCCCGGATGAGGTCGACGCCGGCGACGTGGATGCGAACTCCGTTGGGCGGCTGGAATCCGTGCGCCGCGCGATGGAAATGCGCCGACGAGGTGACCAGGGCCCGCGGCACGATGCGTTCGGCCATGATCTGCCCGGGGCCGTAGACATCCGCGAGGAACATCTCCAGCGCTCGAATCCGCTGGGCCACCCCCTGGTCGATGGTCCGCCACTCGTCCGCGGGGATGACCCTGGGGATGAGGTCCATCGGCAGCGGACGCTCACGTCCACTCAGCGTGAAGGTGATGCCCTGCGCGGTGAGGTGGCTGTCTCGAACCCTGCCCCGCTCCCGCAGTCCTTCGCGACCGAGGTTGCGGATGGCCGCGTTGAGTTGGCTCAGACCTTCGCGGGGAGCGCCGACGTCGTCGTACATCTCGTCGTAGGCGCCTGGGGTTGGCGAGTACGACGCATTGTCGAGCTGCTCATCCTGCCCGGTCGTCATCGTCACCCCAATCTCGCCGAGAAGTCAGCGTAGCCATCTCAGGTATCAGGCGTGTTACGGCGACCTGTCGCCTGCAGGGTGGGATGCCCACGTGGACCGGGCACACGATACGGCCGTCCGGTGGCGGAGGCTACTGGGCTGGTTTGGTGCACGCCGGCACCGAAGCCAGCCGGTACCCCTGGCTGCGCCACTCGGGAAGCATCTGCTTCACGGCGGCCAAGGTGTTGGCCCTGCTGCCACCGCCGTCGTGAAGTAGGAATACGGCGCCCGACGCGGTCCCGGCGCGCAGGTCCGCCACCATCGCGTCGACTGGCGGCTGGTTCCAGTCCTCTGCGTGCGCCGTCCACAAGATGGGCTGCAGATGCGGCGATAGCGCGATGCCCGCGACCTCGTCGTTGATCAGGCCGTAGGGCGGTCGCATGCAGGCCCCGATCGGTGTCGCCGCGTCCACTGCGGCTGTGGTGCGTGTCAGCTGGTTGCTGACCTCCTCGGCGCTGAGCTTCGTCAACTCCGGGTGGTTCCAGGTGTGATTTCCGATGGCGTGTCCGTCGGACGCGATCTTCCTGAGCATCTCCGGCTGCTCGGCGGCTTGTTGGCCGATGACGAAGAACGTCGCCTTGGCCCCAGCGGCGGCCAGAAGGTCGAGCAGTTCAGGGGTGTCCTTCGAAGGTCCGTCGTCGAAGGTCAGGTACAGCACCTTCTCGCCTGCGGAGGACTCCACCGAGCCGGGTCCGCCGGCACTGGGGCTGGTGACCGCGGTCGGGGCCAGGCTGCCGAAGGCCGCCGGATACCAACCGGAGGGCGAGGGCAACCCTTTGGCCATCTCGGCCTGGCCGCCGCCGGAGTTCCAGTCGACCGCGACGCTAGGGGTGGCGCTGACCGCCGGCGTCGGGGGACTCGGGTTTGTCGTACCCGCACCGCTTGCGGCAGACTGTTGGTCACCAGCAGTGGTACCCGCGACCGAGGTGCAGCCAGCCAGCGCCACGGCCACCAGGGCCCCGGCGAGCGCGAGGCGACTGGACGGGTGGGGCATCCGACGATTGTCGCACGCGGGGTCGTGGTGGATGTCAGGATGTCGCAACGACACGCGGCGAGAGGAGTCGACGGTGACAGCGACGACCGAGGTCCCCTCGGGGCTTGCGGGTGATCTGCCACCCTCGCCCAGGGAGCACTACCGCGAACTTGTCGCGACCTTGCTTGAGCAGTACCGCCAGCTCCCCGTCGGCGCCCCTGTTCGGCTGGCCAAACGCACCTCGAACCTGTTCCGGATCCGAGACGCGAGCAGTGCCCCGGGTCTGGATGTGGCGGCCTTCGACGGTGTGCTCCATGTCGATGTGGAGAACCGCACCGCTGATGTCCTCGGGATGACGACCTATGAGCACCTGGTGGCGGCGACGCTGCCCCAGGGATTGATGCCTTTGGTCGTGCCGCAGTTGAAGACGATCACGCTGGGAGGCGCTGTCACCGGGCTTGGCATCGAGTCGACCTCCTTCCGGGATGGGTTGCCACACGAGTCCGTACTGGAGATGGACATCCTGACCGGCGACGGGCAGGTGGTGACGGCAACCGCTGAGAACGAACACTCCGACCTGTTCTTCGGCTTCCCGAACTCCTACGGAACGCTGGGCTACAGCCTGCGGTTACGTATCGAACTAGCGCCGGTGCAGCCCTACGTGGAGATCGAGCACGTGAGATTCGACGACGCCGAGTCCGCCGCCGTGGCGATCTCCGAGCTGATCGGGCAGGGCGCATATCAAGGCCGCCGGTTGGACTTCCTCGACGGCACCGTATTCGGCCCCGACGAGGTGTACCTCACGTTGGGTAGCTTCACCGAGCAGGCGCCCTACACCTCGGACTACACGGGCAACGACATCTACTACAAGTCGATCCGGGAGCGGCGTCGCGACTACCTGACCGTTCACGACTACATCTGGCGCTGGGACACCGACTGGTTCTGGTGCTCCGCCGGCCTCGGGGTGCAGAAACCCGCCATCCGTCGACTGATCCCTCGGCGTTATCTGCGCTCGGACGTCTACTTCAAGGCCGTGGGTTTCGGCCGGCGGTCCGGCCTCGCCGCTCGACTGACCGCACTGCGCGGCGAACCACCACGGGAGTTCGTCATCCAGGACATCGAGGTGCCGGTCGGGCGGCTGGCGGAGTTCCTCGACTTCTTCCACGCGGAGGTGGGGATCCTGCCCGTGTGGCTGTGCCCGCTTCGACAGCGTAACCCCGAACATCGCTGGGATCTCTACGTCATGAACCCGGACGAGGTGTATGTCAACGTCGGGTTCTGGTCGTCGGTACCGATGAAGCCCGGTGCCGCCGAAGGCGACGTCAATCGTGCCATCGAGATCGAGGTGGAACGGCTCGGCGGCAGGAAGTCGCTGTACTCGTCCTCCTACTATCCCGAAGATGACTTCTGGGCCATCTATAACGGGCAGACTTACGACTTGCTCAAGAAGAAGTACGATCCCAATGCTCGACTGCTCAACCTGTATCAGAAATGCGTAGGCGGAAGGTGAACCTCAATGCACATTGCTGACATGTTCGTGCTCCTGGTCGGGCGCGACAGTCCGGTTGCGATCCGGGCCTACGACGGCAGCGAAGCCGGTCCCGCGGACCCGGTGGCCACCATCGTGGTGAAGTCCCCGACCGCTCTGCAGTACATCGTCACGGCGCCGAGCGATCTCGGGCTTGCGCGGGCGTTCATCACCGGTGAGTTGGACGTGGAGGGCGACCTGCATGAGGCGCTGCGCGCGCTCGCACTCACGAACCTCAAAGCGATCCCGACAGCGGACAAGGTGGCCATGCTGCGTTCGGTCGGGTTGAAGAACATCAAGCGCCCGCCGCTGCCGCCGCAGGAGGTGCGGATGAGGGGGCGCAGACACTCGAAGCACCGCGACGCCGAGGCGATCTCGCACCACTACGACGTGTCCAACACGTTCTATCGGATGCTGCTCGGCCCCTCCAT
>CAZKVQ010000060.1:0-10102 GCA_964556255.1 uncultured Actinomycetes bacterium | reverse complement strand
GGGGCGGCATGGTCATCCACGCTGCGAAGGAGTACGGGGTGAACGCGCTCGGCGTCACCCTGTCTCGCCAGCAGGCCGAGTGGGCGGAGAAGCAGATCGCCGAGGAGGGTCTCGGTGATCGCGCTACCGTCCGATTCCTCGACTACCGGGATGTGCCGGAGGGAGACTTCGACCACGTCTCCTCCATCGGGCTGACCGAGCACATCGGTGTCAAGAACTACCCGAGCTACTTCGGATTCCTGCTGTCGAAGTTGAAGCCCGAAGGGCGACTGCTGAACCACACGATCACCCGCCATGACGGAAGCGGACGTGCCAAGGCCGGCGGGTTCATCAGCCGGTACATCTTCCCCGATGGCGAACTGGTCGGACCGGCGAAAGTGATGTCGGACATGAACGATGCCGGGTTCGAGATCCAGCACGAGGAGAATTTCCGCGCCCACTACGCCAAAACGCTGGCCGCCTGGAGTGGCAACCTCACCGACAACTGGGATGAGGCCGTCAAGGAGGTCGGGCTGCCGAAGGCGCGCACCTGGCGGCTGTACCTCGCGGTCTCCCGGACCGGGTTCGATATCAACCGGATCCAACTGCACCAGTTCCTGGGGACCAAGACCACGATCGAGGGGGACAGCGGATACCCGCTGCGCCACGACTTCTAACCCTTGAGCCCTCAACGGCGGGTTGCCGATCGTGCCCATCGGCGGACGCACCGGTGCGTCCGATGCGATCTGCGGGACTGATCCAGCCACGGCGTGATGCGTGGGCAATCGAGGCCGCGTGGATACCGATCAGCCGGGGAGCAGGCTGAGCACCACAGTGCGGTTGGGATTGTCCGTATTGGGGTCCACCAGCACAATGCTCTGCCAAGTGCCCAGCAGCAGCCGGCCGGTCGAGACCGGAACCGTGACCGAGGGCGCGATGAAGGCGGGCAGCACATGGTCACGGCCATGTCCCAGCGAGCCGTGGCGGTGCCGGTAGATGTCTTGGCGGGGCAGGAGTCGCTCGATCGCTTCGGCCAGGTCCGGCTCACTGCCAGCGCCGGTCTCGATCAGGGCGACCCCGGCCGTCGCATGCGGGACGAAGATGTTGAGCAGGCCATCGTGGGCCCCGCAGTCGGCGAGGAACTGCTCCGCCCGGCCCGTCAGATCGGTGAACATCCGCTCGCCCGTGGTCAGGCGCAGCCGTTCGGAGAACACGAAGGACCCGTCCCTCAGGGCTCGGCGTGGGTCGGCGCCGGAGCCGCCGCGATCCGCTCGGCCGCGGCCAGGTACTTGCCCGTCGCACGCTTCTGCATCGCATGGCCCAGGGGGCCGGCGAGCTTGGTGAACCACACCGCCGGCCGCGACACCGCGCGCACCGTCAACACGACCGAGTCGTCCTCCCGATGGCTGAGCACGAAGGACTCCTCGCCGCGCTCGGGGTGCTTCGGCAGTGTTCCGTAGGCGAATCCGACCGTGTCGCCCTCGGCCACGATCGCGACGACCTGGCAGATTGCCGTGACCACCATCGGCCACAGAACGGGAAGGCCGACGGCCACCCGTTCGCCGGCACGAACCTGGTCGTGTTCAGCACTCACCTGAAACCCGGCCTCCCGGTTGAGTTCCCAGTGCATGAGGGCATAGCCGACCTTGTCGAACGCCTCCTTGCCGTGCCCGACGACCCGCTCGGTGGTGACATCGCGAAAACCGTCCGGCACCGGCTCCCATCCCAAGGAGATTCCGACCGGGGCGTACGTCAGGCTGGCGTCACCGCTGCGCTCCACGAGTGACCGGGTTCCGGTCCCGTCGACAACTCTCCTGGTGATCGGCACGGCCGGGCTCCTCTCGAGGGGGCTTGCAGTGGAGTCTGCGACCCGAATCTACTAGGCGGCGCTCGTCGCTGCCCGATGGTCGACCCGTCTGTCAGTTCAGCTGGGGCCTTCTGGGTGCTCCCGGCCGGCCAGGAACTCCTCCACCTGAGCCGCGATGTCCTCACCGTCGAGCAGTTCGGCCTCCTCGGCGTCGATGTCCGTGCTGCCCGTGGAGGCCATGAAGTCGTCGTACTGCTGCTCCAGCATCATGACCGCCTGCATGTTCTCGGCCTCGCCGGCGATCTGGATGGCGATGTCGGCATCGGATTCCTCCGCCCGTTCGCGCAGGCCGGGCAGCGGCAGCAGCAATCCGGTCTGCGCCGACACGGCCTCGAGCAGTGCGACCGCCGCCCGTGGATACTCGGCACCCGACAGGTAGTGCGGCACATGTGCCGCGAAGCCCATGGCGGGGATACCCTCCGAATCGAATCGGAGTTCCAGCATCCCGGCGACGTGCCCCGGGACCTCCAGGTCGCCGATGAACGCCTGCCGATCGGAGATGAGGGCGGGGTCGTTGCTGTGCGCGGTGATGTTCACCGGTCGGGTGTGCGGGGCCGGCCAGGGAACCGCGTGCACCCCGAGGAAGAGTCCGGTGTCGAGGGTCAACGCCAGCCACACGGCTTCGTCGGCGAATGCCCGCCATCGGAAGTCGGGCTCGGGCCCGTGCATGACCAGAAAAGTGGTCCCCGCCTCATCGGTCAACTCGTGTACCGAGAGCTCGGGGATGTCGATCTCGCCGTAGTGGTCGGCCAGAAAGGTCATCCGCGGCCGCCGTGCTCGGTAGTCGTAGAGCGAGTCGATGTCGATCTCGGCGATCTTCTCATTGGGCAACTCCGCCATCAGGTGCTCCACGGCGAGCCGACCGGCCGAGCCGGCGTCGAGGAAGCCGGTGAGACTGTGCAGCAGCACGGACTGCGCCGAACTCGGGCGTCGGTGGATGGTCACCAGGCCGTGCGGGCTTGCCATAGTGCAGCCTCCAGTTCCAGGTAGTTCCGGCGCACTGCCGAAGGATCGGTCGGGAACCCGCCCGGTGCGCCGCCGGCACCTGGCATCGTCGGACGGGAAAGTCCGTCTCTCAGTCTCCCGCGACAGGGCGGAGTTGTCAGCGTGCGTTCGCTCAGGACGTAGCCGGTCAGCCGGCATCGGGCCGCGAGGTCTTAGTTGCCGGGTGGCGGGTCTGTCCCTGCGGCGGCCTGCGTGCCAGAGTTGCGCCATGGGCAATGGCGACGCGGTCATGGATCGGCAGAGCCTGTTCAAGTACGCCTGGCTCTCGATCATCACGTCGGTGGCGACGGTCAGCCTGAAATACACGGCCTACCTGCTCACCGGATCGGTGGGACTGCTCTCGGACGCCATCGAGTCGGTGGTGAATGTGGTCGCTGCGGTCATAGCCCTGCTCGCGCTTCGGGCCGCAGCCAAGCCCGCCGACAACGTCTACCACTTCGGTCGTGGCAAGGCCGAGTACCTGTCCTCAGGCATCGAGGGCTTCATGATCTTCGGTGCGGCCACCGTGATCCTGGTGACCTCGATACCTCGACTCTTCCATCCAGAACCGCTGGAACACCTGGGTATCGGTCTGGTGGTAACGGCGGTCGCAACCGTCTTGAATGCCGCCGTCGGCATTCTGCTGATCCGGGTGGGTCGGCGGCATCGATCCGCCACCCTCGATGCTGACGGCCACCATCTCCTGACGGATGTGTGGACATCGGTAGGGGTGCTCGCCGGGGTCGCCCTGGTGGCTCTGACCGGCTGGCTGCCGCTGGATCCGTTGATCGCTATCGCCGTCGCGGTCAACATCTTGGTGGTCGGGTTCAAGCTCGTGCGTAACGCCATGAACGGACTCTTGGACATCGCCCTGCCGCCCTACCAGCACGACCAGATCGTCCAGGTGCTGACGCGCCACGCCAAGGACGGCGTGACCTTCCACGGCCTGCAGACCCGGGAGTCGGGCAAGGACCGGTTCATGAGCGTGCACGTGTTGGTTCCGGGGGCGTGGACGGTGCACCAGGCGCACGATGTCGTGGAGGACGTCGAACAGGAGCTGAAGGCCACCGTCGGCGATCTCGAGGTGATGACGCATGTGGAGCCCCGGGAGGACCCGAGGGCCTACGGCGACTACTCGGGGGGCTTGGAGCTCGAGCACGCGCTGGATCCCCGGGATCCGACCGACGAGGCGGGCGGCTGAGGCGGGCGTCCCCCTGGCCTCAGGCGGCAAACGGCGGGCGCTCGTCCATCCTGATGGAGGCCCTGCCAGCCAGCTTCCAGAGCCTGGCCACCAGGTCGCTGTCCTCATCGGTCACCAGGTTGCCCATCAGCCGCAGGGCCACCTTCATCAACGATCGCGAGCGCATTCCGACCGGGCCCGCTGCCGGAAGCAGCCCGGGTACCGTCAGAAGCCCGGCGAGCCGGCGAGCGATCGAGAAGGCATAGCCGTAGTGGTCGCGCAGCACCCCGGGCCAGGCCAGTGGATCACCGCCCGCAACAAGGAGCTCCGCCGCCAGGCGACCGGTTTCGAGGCCGTAGTCGATGCCCTCGCCGTTGAGTGGGTTGACACATCCGGCGGCGTCCCCGATCAGGACCCAGTTGGCGCCGGCGACCCCGCTCACCGCGCCGCCCATCGGCAGCAGCGCCGACCACGGGGAATGCACAGGATCGGTGAGGGCCCATTCGGGTCGTCTTGCTTCGGTGTACAGCTCCAGCAGTTGCCGTAGGTTCACATCGGCGGGGTGGGCGTCCGTGGCCAGCGTGCCGACCCCGATATTGACGGTGCCGTCGGCCAGCGGGAAGATCCACCCGTAGCCGCTGAGGACGTCGTTGTCGGCGTTGCGCAGTTCCAGGTGCGATGAGATCCACGGGTCGTCACTTCGCTCGCTGGCGATGTAGCCGCGGGCCGCGACCCCGTAGGCCGTGCTGCGGTGCCAGGTGCGCCCGAGTCGGCGGCCGAGTTGCGAACGGGCACCGTCGGCCACTACCAACTGCCGACACCGCACACTGTGGGTCCCGGACTTCTGCCGAAAGGACACCGAGGCCACGCGAGCGCTGTCGCGCTCGACATCGACGGCCCGGCCGGTGAAGGTGCGCGCCCCAGCGTCCTGGGCCAGTTGATGGATCCGCTCGTCCAGCACGGTGCGGCGGGCCGCACCGCCGAATCGCGGCAGCGAACCGCCAGGCCACGGCAGGTACAACTCCTCGCCGAAACCCGCTGCTCGCAGCCCCCAGTTGCGCGCCAGTCCAGCGGTCCATTCTGCGAGACCCAGGCCGGCGAGTTCCGCGATCGCCCTCGGCGTGAGGCCGTCGCCGCAGGGCTTGTCCCGCGGGAAGGCAGCGGAATCCGCCAGCACGACGTCCACTCCTTGCCGGGCCAGCCAGGCGGCGGCGGAGGAACCGGCTGGTCCGCCGCCGACGATCAGCACATCGCAGTCCGCGGGCGGGGATGCGGTGGAATCCGCCTGGTCGTTCACCACGGACTCATTGTGGAGGGGTCTGCGACGTTGCGCGACACCGGGCGCGCGCTGAGGCCGGGCCGGGCTCGATCAGCTGGCGCTGGGGGCGCCCGTCGCGGCGGGTGCTGGCGGAGGGCTCGTGGCAGGTGCCGCGGTCGGTGGCAGCGCGCCGCCGCGCGCCGCACCGTTGGGGTC
Organism: uncultured Actinomycetes bacterium; assembly: GCA_964556255.1. Lineage (GTDB taxonomy): Bacteria > Actinomycetota > Actinomycetes > S36-B12 > UBA10799 > JACJWR01. The sequence continues at coordinate 4,618 of CAZKVQ010000060.1, read as the reverse complement.
GATGATCAGGCTGAACACGGACTTGACGGGCGCCCCGACGCGTGAATCCCGGGTTCCGGTGAAGGTTCCCGCGGCGACCTGTTGGGCGAATTGGCCGGTCGCGCCGATGAACTCGAGTCGACCGGTTAGTTGGGTTCCCGCGGCGTTGTTGTCGTTGATCGCCTGTCCGTCGACGTACATCGCCAGCACTGATCCGTCATCTGCCACGAATCGGACGTAGCCGTCGAACGGGCCGTTGTCGTTGGTGTACTCGACTGCGCCGAGCAGGATCACCTTGACCGGGACCTTCAGGTAGGTACCCCGCCCCTCCAGCCGGTTCCAACCGAAGACCCGGACGTTCTTCTCTCCCACCTTGGTGAGGTCCGAGAACGTGCTCGCAAGGTCGGCGGTGGTGGTCTCTCTGATCAGGCCGGGCACCCCCGGGGCCGGTGCCGTTGGGGCCTGACTGGCGGAAGCGGTGCTCGGGTTCGAATCGGCGCAGCCGCCCAGCATGCCCACGGCCACCAGCAGTGCGCTGGTGAGAGTCAGTGGCAGGCGGGACACAGGCATAGCGTGCCACGCGGGTTCCGTCGCCGCTGTCGGAATCGCCGGGTGCTACCTTCGCGGGGAGCGTTGAGGAGGTGCAGGGTGGGGATAGTTCGTCGACGGGCTGCAACGGCCGTGTTGTCGCTGAGCCTTGCTCTGACGCTCGGGGCGTGTGGCGGTTCGGCCAATTCGGTGTCGGATAACAAAGCCCAGTTCTGCAATCAGGCGCTGGGCATGCAGGCGAACATCGTCCCCATGATCTACTCGACGAACCCGAGTGGCACCGTCGAGCAGGCTCTCGCTGCGGGTCTTCGACTGAACACCGAGATCGCGGCTCTGCGCAATTCCGCCAACGCCGCGCAGCAGACGCTGGTGGATCGCTTCGGCACCGCCACCAGCACGTATACGAAGGCTCTTCAGTCCCTGCCGCCCGCGACGCCGCTGGCGCAACAGATCAACGCCCTGGACACCTTCCAATCGGACGTCGAGTACACCTACCGGTCCATGCTCAGCCGGATCGGCTGCTCCATGCCGCCATCGCCCTCGCCGGTGGTCCCGCAGGCGCCGGCGCCAGCGCCGGTTGCGCCGACCCCGACACCGGCCGACCAGGGCGGCGGCGGGCAAGCCTGATCTTGCGTCGATCGTCCGCCGCGAGAATCAGCCGCGTCGCTTTTCGGTGGTGGCGAGCAGGCGGGGAACATCACCGTGGATCTCTAGGCCGGCACTGGTTGCGGTGTCCTCGAACAGCACCTCCTCACCACGCCGCAGTGTCACGGCAACGGTGCCACTCAGGGTTTCCTCCACCCGCTTGTGCATCTCCACCCGGATCGGCGCGTGGAGCAGGCCGCCGAGGCCGCGTTTCGCTGCCAGTTCCAAGGTGAGACTCGGGCGTCCGGGTCGGCGGGCCGAGCGCAGGGTCCAGGTCAGGCCGTCATCGTCTACCGTCAAGTCCTCGCTATGGGCGCCGTTGTAGGTCGCGAATCTGTGCAGCCGACCGCCTTCTCTCAGACCCACGATGAAGCCGCGGAATTCCCGTCCCCGCCAGGGGATCAGGGCCACCGAAGCGACCAGGGAAGCGTCGTGGCGGGCGAAGTGGTTCGAATGCAGCCAGAGATACCCCGCTGGAAAAGCCTCGCCCCAGTCCTTCTCGATGTAGCCACGGCCGCCGTCGAAGTCCAGCGTGGTGCCGTCGAACCTAAGTTCGCCGGCCAGCGCGTGACCGAACGAACAGACGGCGTGGTAACACTCCATGAAGGGCACCCAGGCGTACCAGCCCATGACCCCTGGCGACCAGGGGCGCACCGGCCACGGATCGAGCTCGGAGGTGATGGCGACCCGGCCGGAGAGTCCGGCCTCGGGCAGATCGACGTCGATCCCGCCAGCATGGAAGTGATTGGGCCCGACCCGGACGTCGAACCGGTCGCTGGCCGCGCTGAAGTCGGACATCGGGTAGGTGAGGTACCAACTGCGTCCGGTGACTCCGTCCAGCACCTGCACGAAGGCTTCCCCGGAGCCGTCAGCGTGGTGGAAGAGGCCCGGGATGAGGGCCAGTCGGGCGGTCTGGTCGGCTGAGACCAGCTTGATGTACCAGCCCTCAAACGACCCGGGTCCGCCGTTGTGAAAGGCCTCGGGCGTCATGATCTGGCGGACGCTTGCTATCGGAGGGGGCACCCCCAGAACTGTAGTGGCTAGTCGACCGCGTAGCGTAGCCGCTTGTGAGGCTTTTCGTACCAACGGAAATCGTACCCGGCGAGCGTCGCGTCGCACTGGTGCCGGACACTGTGCCGAAGTTGGCCGCCCTTGGCCTGGATGTCACGGTGCAGTCAGGTGCCGGAGCGGATGCTTACGCATCGGACGCCGACTACTCCGAGGCCGGTGCCGAGGTTGTCGCCGAGGCCGACGTTGACGAGGCCTTCCGGTCCGCCGACGTCGTCGCTTCGGTGAGGCCGCTCTCGGTCGAGCGGGCCAGCCTTCTGAAAGCCGGCGCGATCGCGCTGAGCTTCCTGCAGTTGGCCGCCGACAGGCCGACTATCGACGCGATCGCGGCTGGTGGTGCCACCGCCCTCAGTTTCGACCTGGTGCCGCGCATCAGTCGCGCTCAGTCGATGGATGCCCTTACATCGCAGGCATTGGTGACCGGCTACCGCAGTGCCCTGGTGGGCGCCGAATTGCTGCCGAAATTCTTCCCACTCTTCATGACCGCCGCGGGGACGATCCCGCCTGCCAAGGTGCTGGTCCTGGGCGCCGGTGTGGCCGGGCTGCAGGCCATCGCCACGGCTAAGCGGCTCGGCGCACTGGTCAGCGCCTACGACGTCCGAGAGGCGTCTGCCGACGAAGTCAAGTCCATGGGCGCCACCTTCATCACCTTGGAGCTGGAGGCCCTCGAGGCTTCCGGCGGCTACGCGCGAGAGATGGGCGAGGAGCGCGCCGCTCGGCAGCGTGAACTCCTGACGCCATACATCGCGGGCTCCGACGTCGTGATCACGACGGCCGCCGTTCCGGGTCGTCGGGCCCCTCTGTTGGTCACCTCCCAGATGGTGTCCGAGATGGCGACCGGGTCGGTCGTCGTGGATCTGGCTTCGGAGACAGGCGGCAACGTCGAGGGTTCCGAACCGGGAGTGGTACAGGACCGCGACGGAGTCCGGGTCTGGGGCGGTCGCGATGTCGCCTCCGAGATGCCTGTGCACGCGTCGCGGTTGTATGCGATGAACGTCGTTGCTCTCTTGGGCCTGATCACGACGGACGGTGAGGCCATCGCCGACGTTGAAGATGAGGTTGTCGACGGCTGTGCGGTCGTGCTGAATGGCGAAATCCGGAAGGAGGCACCATGAGTGGTATCGCGCTGCTGACGATCTTCATCTTGAGCATCTTCGTGGGCTTCGAGGTCGTGTCGAAGGTGTCCACGGTGCTCCACACCCCTCTGATGTCGGGGGCCAACGCCATCCACGGTGTGGTGCTCGTCGGAGCCATCCTGGTGACGGGAAGCGCCGAATCCAACCTGACCCTGATCCTTGGGCTGCTTGCGATCGTGCTCGCAACGGTGAACCTCGTGGGTGGATTCGTGGTGACCGACCGAATGCTGGAGATGTTCAAGGCCAAGCCGGCTCGTAAGGATGCGTCATGACACCGACCTGGGTGCAGTTGGCGTATCTGGTAGCGGCCGTCTGCTTCATTCTCGCGCTGAAAGGCCTTTCCTCGCCTAAGTCTGCGCGGAACGGCAACCTGATCGGCGCGGTAGGCGCGCTGATAGCGGTGGCCGTCACGTTCTTCTCCGGTGCCCCGATGGGACATCTGGTACTGATCCTGGTCGCGATCGTGATCGGAACCGCGATCGGCTGGCCGGCCGCTCGCCGGGTCAAGATGACCGCGATGCCGCAGCTCGTCGCGCTCTTCAACGGAGTTGGCGGCGGTGCGGCAGCGCTGGTCGCCGTGATCGAGTACCTGAGCTCCGGAGGGGCCGAGGCGAAGGGTGCGCTCGCTGCCACCGTCTTCACCGTGCTCATCGGCAGTGTGTCGTTCTCCGGCTCGATCCTGACGTTCATGAAGTTGCAGGAGGTGATGACCACTCGTCCGGTGGTCATCCCCGGCGGCCGCTACATCACGGTGATCGTGGCGGCGGCTTCGCTGGTGGCTGCGGTCTGGCTGATCATCTCGCCGAGTACCCCGCTGCTCATCGGGCTGCTCGTGTTGTCGCTGATACTCGGTGTGCTGCTGGTGCTGCCTGTCGGCGGCGCTGACGTCCCCATCGTGATCTCGTTGCTCAACGCCTTCACCGGCCTCTCGGTCGCCGCCAGCGGCTACGTGCTGAACAACGTCCTGCTGATCGTCGCGGGCACGCTCGTCGGCGCGTCGGGCACCCTGCTCACCCGCGAGATGGCCCACGCCATGGGTCGACCGATCACCAACACCCTGTTCGGTGCCTTCAAGGCCAGCGCCGGGGGTCCGGCTGGGCCAGCAGTTGATCGCCCGGTCCGGTCCTCGAGCCCCGAGGATGTCGCGATCATGCTCGGGTACGCGCAGAAGGTGATCAGCGTCCCGGGCTACGGACTAGCGGTCGCCCAGGCCCAGCACACGATCCGGGAACTGGTCGATC
>CAZKVQ010000059.1:0-16478 GCA_964556255.1 uncultured Actinomycetes bacterium | reverse complement strand
CGATCCGATCGCGGTGCTGGCCCAGATGTCGCGGATCTTCTCCTTCACCGAACTGCGGCTCGCCGACCACCTCGATACCACCGTGGCCCGCTACTCCAGTCGGGCCAACGGCTCCGATGACCTCGTCGTCGATGAACCTCCCCGGATCGACATCCAGGTCATACCCGGGTACACCCTGCAGGGGTGGGGCCCAGAGGTCATCGGAACGGATCAATCCTCGTTCCATTCCCTGGCGATCGCCGCGGTGCGTGCCCACGAGGCGAAGCGCACTGAGCTGGAGGCGGCGCGGGCTTCGGAACTCGAGGCGGCCGACCGGGCGCGATCGGCTCTGTTGGCGGCGGTGGGCCACGACCTCCGGACGCCCATCGCAGCGATCTCGGTGTCCGCAGCCGCCCTCAAGGCCGATCAGGGGTTGGCCTCCGAGGACACCGAGACCTTGGTGGCGACCATCGGCGACTCAGCCCGGCGGCTGGAGGAACTGGTGGCCAATCTGCTGGACATGAGCCGGTTGGAGGCAGGCCAGTTGATCGCGCACGTGTCGCCGATCAGCGTTGACGGCGCCGTAGCGCGGGCCTGCCTCGCGCAGGGAAGTGCGCAGGTAAGGGTCGATATCGCCGAAGGGCTGCCGTTGGCCCTCGCCGATGACGGGCTGCTCGAGCGGGTGTTGGCGAACCTGTTGTCCAACGCTGTCAGGCATAGCCCCGCTGCCGTCGAAGTCCAATGCACCGAAGGGCGCCACGGCGAGGCGGTGGAGATCGCGGTGCGCGACCACGGGCCGGGCTTGTCCCAGGCCCGCCTCGAGACCCTTTTCCAACCGTTCGCCTCCTCGGGGGATTCCGGCGGCAACGGTCTAGGTGTCGGGTTGGCGATCGCACGCGGCTTCTGTGACGCCATGGGTGCCACCCTCACCCCTCGGCCGACGCCCGGTGGCGGGTTGACCATGGTTGTCGGCCTCAAAGAGGTGCCATGACGCCGAGCCTGCTCATCGTTGAGGACGATGAGCCCCTGCGAACCGCGCTGTCGATCACGCTGAGGGCTCGCGGATACCAGGTGACCGCAGTGGGAACCGGTGGCGAGGCTATGACGCTGGTCGACTCGGTGGAGTTCGGATGCGTCATTCTCGACCTCGGGCTACCCGACATGGATGGGATCGAGGTACTGCGCAAGCTGCGTGGGCGCAGTTCGACGCCTTTGATCGTTCTCTCGGCCCGCTCGGACCGCTTCGACAAGATCCGCGCGCTGGACTCCGGCGCCGATGACTATGTCGGCAAACCGTTCGACTTCGAGGAGCTGTTGGCTCGGATCCGGGCCGCTCGCAGGCGCGCGGAGCCCGCATCGGGGGCGCCGATCCTCCGAACCGAAGCCTTCACGCTGGACCTGGCGCGCAAGGAAGTCGTGCTCGCCAGTGGCACGCCGGTGCGGTTGACGCCCACCGAGTGGGCCTTCCTGGAGGTGCTGGCGAGGACGCCAGGAGTGGTGGTTCGCAGCGGGGACCTGCTGCGCGAAGTGTGGGGGCCGGGCTATGGCACCGAGACGAACTACCTGCGCGTGTACTCCGCACAGTTGCGGAAGAAACTCGAGCCGGACCCGTCACGGCCCCGGTACCTGATCACGATGCCGGGAATCGGCTACCGACTCGACATCTGACGAGCCGGTAGCCGACGCCGGACCTAGCTGGCCGCGCCGGCCGCGGTGGCTTCTGTCACCTCCACCAAACGGCCGGTTGTGACGTCGTAGATGTATCCATAGATCGGGATCGAGGCGGGCACCAGCGGGTGGTTCCGAATACGGGTGACGTCCTCCACCACGCTAGCCGCGTTGTCCGCAATGGTCAGCCAATCGATGTACTTGGCCTCGGCGGAACCGGGTCCGCTGCCGACGTCGGTGAAACCGTCGGGTCCCAGGGCTGCCGTCTCGAGGCTGTTGGCCAAGAGGCCGCGGATGGTCTCGTCGGTGAAGAACTCCATGCCGCAGTTCGAGTGATGGATGACGAACCATTCCTTGGTGCCGAGGAGCTTGTAGGAGATCACTAGCGAACGGATCGCGTCGTCGCTCGCCCGCCCACCTGCATTGCGGATCACATGTGCGTCGCCCTCGGAGAGCCCGGCGTACTTAGCAGGGTCGAGTCGGGCATCCATGCAGGTCAGGATGGCGAACTGGCGTGCCGGGGGCAGGGCTAGCTCGCTCTTGTCTCCGAATGAGGCCGCGTAGGCATCGTTGGCGGCCAGGACCTCGGGAAGAACGGACATGACGAACCTTTCTGTTGGGGGATGGAGAACGGGTAGAGATGGGTAGTCAGTCGGTTGGCTGGACGGGCAATCCAGCTTCGAGCCAGGCCTTGATCCCGCCGGCCAGGTCGGTGACCTCGGAGAGCCCCAGATCGAGCAAGCTGGCCACGGCGAGCGAGGATGCGTACCCCTCCTGGCAGTAGAGGATGATCCTGCGGTGCTCCGAGGTCGCCCCGGGTAGTCGAGCGGTACTCGTCGGGTCGAGGCGCCACTCGAGCACATTCCGCTCCACCGGGGTGGCCCCAGGAATGACCCCGAATTCCCTGCGCTGATTCTCCGGGCGGGTGTCGACGAGCAGGGCGCCGGCTGCAACTTCCTCGAGTGTCTCGGCGGCTGTCACGCGACGGTAACGAGCGCGGGCCGCTGCCAGGGCGAGGTCAACCCTCGAGGTTGGCGACGACGTCGGCGCGACCGGGGAAGTCGACGCCGTCACGGGCTCCACGGCCGATCCAACTTCGGGTAGAGCTCGGTGTGGGTGGGAGAGAGGCCGATCTCGTCCGCGGAGTAGTAGGTCATGCTGCGCAGCGGCGGCGAGTAGGCATGGATGCTGATCGCCGCTTCGGTTTCGAGGTTGACCACATCGTGGATCTCCCGCGGCTGGACAATCGACACGGCGCCTGGACGGTGAACGGTGGCCCGTGCCTCGCCGCGGGCTTCGGCGCGGTACTCGGTCAGCCTCCCTTGGACAACCGTGAATGCCGCCCGCGAGGCCCCGTGGTCGTGGAACTCGGTGGTCTGATCGGTGAGCCAGGTCAACAGCCAGACATCGACGTCGGGAGTGCCGATGAGTTTGGTCCACCACCTGGGTTGGTGGAATTCGACCCGTGGCGACCACCAGTCAGTGTTGGCCGCCACGCGCTCGACCAGCGAAGTCAGCGGGTCGTTGGCGAATAGCCGCCGTTGTGGGAAGAGTGCGTCGGACAAGCTCATGTACGGGTACTCCGGTTCGAGAAGTCGTGCGGGCGGGTGACGCGGTCGACCGCTATGAACATCGACCTTGCGTGCCCGGCAGACGGCAGCCGCAGGCGTACGCTGGGCGACCGAAGGCTCGTGGCGCTGCCGAAGTGGACATGGAGGAGATCCTGTCGCAATGATAGGGTTAATAGCAAGTATCTCGATCAAATTAGTAGGTAAATGGTCCGCGCCGGGCCTCGACTCGCGCCCGCTCTGCCATGTCGGCAGCGACCATGGGAGGCACTAGATGGTCAACGGTGGACCTCCCAACCTCAGATACGGTCAGACCATCGCTGTTGTGGGAGCCGGGGCCACCGGAGCGCTGACGGCCCTCCAACTCATGCGTCATGCAGCCGCCGCAGGAACCACAGTCGACATCCGGCTCGTCGACCCGTCGCGAAGCACCGGCCGCGGTCTCGCGTACTCGACAGCCGATGAACGGCACCTGCTGAACGTGCCGGCCGGGCGCATGAGTGCCCTGCCCGCCGAGCCGGACCACTTCCTCAGCTGGCTGTCCAGGGAGCACGGAGTCGACGACCCCACTGCTTTCGTGCCGCGAGCGTGGTTCGGGGAGTACCTGGAACAGACCCTGCTCGCCGAGGCCGCCACTTCGACCTGCTCGCTGCGACGGGTCCGGGAAGACGTCGTGGAGGTGCATCCACGGGCCGAGGAGTTCACGCTTCGACTGAGTGGTGGCAGCCGCTTTCGCGCCAGCCATATCGTCTTGGCGATGGGCAATCCGGGTACGGATCGCTCGTGGGTACCCACCGCGTTACACGGCACAACGCAGTTCGTGCCGGATGTCTGGAACGAGACCGAGCTGCGCGCGGCCACAGAGGGCGCGCGCGAGATCCTGATCGTCGGGTCGGGTCTCACGATGGTCGACATGGCACTGTCGTTGGCCGAACCCTGGCGGCGTATCCATGTGGTGTCCCGGAGCGGGCTGTTGCCGTCGGGGCACCTCGTCGGTGTGGGTTCGATGCCGCCGCCAGCACTCCCCGAGGGGTCGATGACCTTGACGGAGGTGCGTGCGTTGGTCGAGCGGCAACTTGCCCGTGCGGTGGCCGACGGGCTCGACTGGCGCGCGGGCTTCGATTCGCTGCGACCGGTGACGAACGATCTGTGGCAACGGCTGAATCGTGCCGAGCGCGTCGAGTTCCTGGCCCGGGATGTTCGGACGTGGGATGTTCATCGGCACCGTATGCCCCCCTCATCGGCACGTCGGATCCACGGACTCATCGAGAGTGGACAGTTGCGGACCCGCCGGGCCGGAGTCGCAGACGCACAGTTGGTAGATGGCGGGATCGAGGTCACCCTCTCCGATGGCGACTGCCTGACGGTTGATGCGGTACTCGACTGCACCGGGCCCTCGGCGATCAGCGCGGGCACCGGTTCAGGGGCGTTGTTGCTCGACAGCCTGGTGCGCGCCGGCCTGGTGCGGCTGCACGACCTGGGGCTGGGTCTGGACGTCGACGCCGACGGCCACGTGATCAATGATTCCGGGCGAACGGATCCGCATATGTACGTCGTCGGGCCCTTGCGCCGCGGGCAGTTGTGGGAGACGACCGCGATCCCCGAGATTCGGGTGCAGGCCGCCGAGGTCGCCGAGGCCATCATCCAACAGCGACCCAGTCCCGCCCCGACCCCGAGGACCGACCTCTACGGGCTGGAACTGACCGCGGATGCTGACGTTGTCGACCTCTACAACGAGGCACTCGGTCGTTTGCTGCGTGTCCAATCCGGCGCTCGCGAGAGCCTGCTCGAATGCGTTCGGCGCGATCCCGACTTCGCGATGGCGCATGCGGCGTTGGCACTGGTGGGCAACGAGTTCGACGCCGAAGTCAACATCGCCGCCCATCTGTACGCGGCCCAGACTGCGGCGATGAAGCGCGGCACCGAGCGGGAGAGGGCGTTCGTCGCCGCGGCTGTCAGTCGCGTGGCGGGAGATTCGGCCAGGCTGCGGGCCCATTTGCGGGAGTACCCGCGCGATGTCCTGGCAGTCAGCGTCTGCATGCCGACCATCGCGTTCTCCGGCGCCTATGACGTGCCCGAGGACGCCTGGAACGAGTTGGATTCCCTGGCATCCGAGTTCGGCACCGACGACTGGTGGTACAACGGGTTGTCGGCCTTCGCCAAGCAGGAACGCGGCGATCTCGCGACGGCGGAGCAGTTGGCCGATCGCTCACTCGAGGTCGAGCCAAGGGGAGGTACGGCGGTGCACGCCCGGGCACACGTGTACTACGAGGTGGGCGAGCATGAGGCCGGACTGACCTGGATCGACCCGTGGATCGAGTCCTGTGGTCGCGACGCTATCCACCGTGCTCACTTCTCCTGGCACGCTGCGCTGCACGAGTTGGCGCTGAACGATGAGGGCGCTGTCTGCCAGCGGTACGAACGCCAACTCGCGCCTCCCGCGGTCAGTGGCACTCGGGCGCTGGTGGATTCTGCGGCCCTCCTGTGGCGCATGCGCGTACACGGGATGAAGGTGGATGATGCGGCCATCACGCGGGTCTGGGCTGCGGCGGGAAGGGCCCTGGATCATCCCGCGACACCGTTCGCCGCCATGCACGCCGCGCTGGCTCTCGCGGTCGGTGGCGACAGTGCCGACGTGGCTCGATTCGCCTGCCGGTGTCGGTCGGCGGGCAACCCTGTTACGGCCACGGTGGTGGCCGAATTCGCCGACGCCCTGGCGGATTTCCTCGCCGGCCGTAACGAGGCCGCCGCCGTCAGTCTGTTGGCCCTGCGCGAGCAGTTCGATCGGGTCGGAGGCAGCGCCGCCCAGCAGGAAATCGTCGAGGAGACGGCAATCGCCGCCCTCGCTGCCGCCGGCCGCAGCAGTGAGGCGACGGCGCTGCTCGAGGAACGGATGGACCGGCGTCCCCGGCCACGTGACGAGTCCTGGCGCGCCGGCATCCTGGTGCACAGCGACTGACGCGGAACTCCTCAGACATTTCCTAGTGAACATGTCAGAATGCGTGCATGTCTGAGATCCAGCCGTCCGGGCGAACATCCTGGCTGGCCGCTCTGACGCGCACCAGCGACGGCCAGGGAGCCGCCGATGGTGACGACGTCGAGGTGCGACTCAATCGAAGCCTGAGCACGATGGCGGTGTTGCTGCTCGCGGTCGGCAGCGTCATCGGGACCGGAATCTTCGTGATCATGGGGGTGGTCGTTCCCCTGGCCGGACCGGCCGTAGTCATCTCCTTCGTGCTGGCCGGCATCGCCTGTCTGCTCTCGGGGCTCTCCTATGCAGAGATCGCGAGTTCGTTGCCCAGCTCGGGCTCGGTGTACTCGTACGCCTACGCCACGGTGGGCGAACTGTTGGCTTGGGTTGTCGGTTGGTGCTTGATCCTCGAGTACGGGGTCGGCATCGCGGCAGTATCGGTTGGGTGGAGTCAGTACCTCAACGAGGGCCTCACCCAGGCCTTCGGCGTTGCCATCCCGTCGGACTGGGTCAACGCCCCCGACGCCGGCGGCATCATGGACCTGCCCGGATTCCTGCTGGTCCTGGCCATGGCATTTGTCGTGTCGGCGGGCGTGAAGGAGTCGGCGCGGGTCAACGCCACCCTCGTGATCATCAAGCTGGTACTCATCCTGATGTTCCTCGTCATCACCTTCACGGGCTTCAACTCGGCCAACCTCCACCCGTTCCTACAGTTGGGAATCGCGGGTGTTATCGCGGCAGCGGGAAAGTTGGTCTTCGCTTACGCGGGCTTCGATGCCGCGGCGGTCGCCGGTGCCGAGTCGAAGAATCCGCGCAAGGCCATTCCCATCGCGATCGTGGGGGCGCTGGCGCTCATCACAGTGATCTACACCCTTGTCGGGCTGGCATCCGTTGCCGCCTGGCCCTGGCAACAGTTCGAGGGAACGGGTGGCGAGGCTGCCCTGGCCAGGATCGTCCAGGATGTGTCGGGGCAGGCGTGGACCTCGGAGATCATCTCGGTCGGGGCCATCGTCGCGATCATCAGTGTGGTGCTCGCCCTGCTGTACACCCTCTCCAGGATCATCTACACGATCAGCCGCGATGGACTACTGCCGAAGAAATTCGGGCAGTTGTCTCCCCGCACCCGGACCCCGGTGTTCTCCACCTGGACCCTCGCGGGGTTCCTTGCGCTGTTGGCCGCATTCGTACCGCTGGACGACCTCGCGGCCGCCATCAGTCTCGGCACGCTCGTGGCGTTCGGCGTCGTCAACATCTCGGTGCTGGTGTTGCGACGTACCCGGCCGGATCTGCCGCGACTCTTCAAAGTGCCTTTCGGTCCGGTCATCCCCTGCATCGCCGTGCTGCTCAACGTCATCCTGATGATCTTCCTACCGATCACCACCTGGATCGTCTTCGTGATCTGGTTGGTCATCGGACTGCTCGTCTACTGGTTCTACAGTCGCCATCGATCCGTGGCCGGGAAGCAGTCGGCCGACACAGCATCAGCAGCGGATGCCGGTTAGTCGCCTGATCGGGTCGGCGCGGCAGCAGGGGTCGCAGGTTCGACAACCGCCGCGGATGGTGGTCAGATCTTCGTCCTGCGGAGCCGGAGAGCGTTGGCGATCACGGACACGCTCGACAGGCTCATCGCCGCCGCGGCGATGATAGGCGACAACAGAAGTCCGAAGAACGGGTAGAGCACGCCGGCCGCGAGCGGAATCCCCAAACTGTTGTAGACGAACGCAAAGCCCAGGTTCTGCTTCATGTTCCGCACGGTGGCGGTCGAAATCCTGCGGGCCGCTGAGATGCCGCGCAGGTCACCCTTGACCAAGGTGATCGCGGCGGCGTCGATGGCGATGTCGCTGCCGGTGCCCATGGCGATGCCAACGTCGGCTTGGGCCAGGGCGGGCGCGTCGTTTATGCCGTCGCCGGCCATCGCGACAATGCGCCCCTGGGCTTGCAGGTCCTTCACGATCTGCTGCTTGTCGCCCGGCTTCACCCCGGCATGAACGGCGTCGATGCCGAGTTGCCGCCCGACTTCTTCAGCAGCGGCTTCCGCGTCACCGGTCGCCATCACCACGTCGACCCCGTCTCGGTGGAGGTCGGCCACCGCCGAACCGGTGGATTCCTTCACCACGTCGGTCAGCGCGACCACCCCGACTTCTCGACCATCGGCGGAGACGTGGATGACAGTATCGCCCGGACTAGTCATGGTGGTGAGGGCGGTGTTCAAGGGCACGCCCTTCGACCGCAGCAACTCGGCGTTGCCTACCAGCACCGGGACGTCGTCGATGCGGGCGCTCACCCCGAAGCCGGGTAGTGCCTGGAAATCCTGCGGTTCCGCGAGTGCGATAGCTCGGGCCTCGGAATCCGCTGTGATGGCCGCAGCAAGCGGGTGTTCACTCGCCTGGTTCACGCTGGCCGCGAGGCGGGTAACCTCTTCCGCCTCATGACCATCCGCCGGCAGCGTGATCCGCACGCTGGGTCTACCCGCCGTCAAGGTACCGGTCTTGTCCACGACGATCGTGTCGACCTCGCGCATCTTCTCCATCGCCTCGGCGTCGGAGAAGAGGACACCGTTGCGGGCCCCGAGGCCACTTCCCACCATGATCGACATCGGGGTGGCCAAGCCGAGGGCGCACGGGCAGGCGATGATCAGCACGGCGACTGCGTTCACCAGGCCGTGCAGCCACGACGGCGACGGCCCGATGACCCCCCAGACGATGAAAGTCAGGACGGCCACGGCGATCACCGCGACGACGAATACGCCGGCGACCCGGTCGGCCAGGCGCTGCATCGGTGCCCGGGAGCGCTGCGCAGCGGCGACCATCGACACGACGCGCGACAGCACGGTGTCCGCCCCCACCGACGTCGCCCTGATCACCAGCGCCCCATTGCCGTTGACCGTTGCCCCGATCACCTCGTCGCCGCTGGCTTTCGGCACCGGCACCGGTTCCCCGGTCAGCATCGACTCGTCGATGTTCGACTCACCCGACTCGACCACGCCGTCGACCGGGACCTTCTCGCCCGGACGAACCCGCAGCAGGTCATCGACCTGAACATGGGCCAGATCGACATCGGACTCCGTGCCGTCGGGCGCTATCACGCGGGCCGTCTTCGGAGCCAGCCCAAGCAGTCCGCGGATGGCATCGGAGGTCGCCGAACGCGCACGAAGTTCCAGTACCTGACCCAGGAGCGTCAGGGTGACGATCACGGAAGCTGCCTCGAAGTAGACCGGGACCGAACCGTCAGCTTCCTGAAGCGAAGCCGGGAAGATCCCTGGTGCGACGGTCGCGACAACGCTGTACAGGTAGGCCGCGGCCACACCCAGTCCGATCAGCGTCCACATGTTCGGACTGCGGTGACGCACGGAGTTGACTGCGCGGGTGAAGAAGGTCCACCCCGCCCACAGCACCACCGGCGACGCCAGCACGAACTCCACCCAGGGCTGTACCCGGGGCGAGAACCACCCCAGATCGTGGCCCGCCATAGCGACCACCATCACGGCCGCCGACAGCGGCACCGAGACCCAGAATCGTCGCTTCATGTCGCGGTACTCGTGGTCGTCGTCTGCCGCCGGCTCCAAGGTCGGGACCATGGGTTCCAGCGCCATACCGCACTTCGGGCAGTCTCCCGGGACGTCCGAGATGACTTCCGGATGCATCGGACAGGTGTATTGCCGCGGCTCGATCTCTGTCGTTGTCATGGTCACCTTTCGCCGCCTCGCGGACCCACTGCAACGTCGCCCTGGTGTCGGGAATTCCCACTATCGCGCATCAGAGCGGGCAACGCCGAGACATGATCGGGCGCGCAGGGCACGATGGTCGCATGACCAGCGAGCAGAGGATCCAGGCAGAACGGGAACTGGCCGAGGCCGGCGCAGCCTACAAACAGGCGGTCGAAGAGTTGAAGACGGCGAGTGCGCGGGCAACCGCGGCGGCGAAGGCGGCCAAACTGGCCGGGCTGAGTCAGCACGAGATCTCCCACGCCATCGGTGAGGATTGGTCGAAGTACAACAACCCGCAGTACCCGCCGGTGCAACTCAATCTCGAACGGGGCATCGAGTAATCAACGGGCGAGTACTCGGTCCGGTCTCACCCGATCAGCGCTACGCTTCGCCGCCGGGGCCTGTCGATACTGGTAATGATCCGGCGACGAGGATCACCGACCGGTGGCGGCCGTTCGCCGCTCAGTGCAGACGAACCCGGGAGGGTGACATGGCCGACCCGGGGTCGCAACCAAGCAGCAGGGGCATTTCCGGTGCGCTCCCCGTTACTTCGGCGCTGCTGGCCGTCCTGGCTTCGGTGGTCGTGGCGGTGCCCGCCCAGGCCGCTACGACCCCGGTCGCAGCGAGTGCCAGCACCGTTCCCGGGACCAGTTGTCCGATGTTCCCGGCCAACAATTGGTGGCACGCGGACATCTCCCGATTGCCACGCAACCGGATGTCGGCTGCATGGCTCGGCCGGATGGGGGCGGCCAGCCGTCGGCTTCACCCAGACTTCGGCCCGTCCTGGGGGGAGCAGCCGGTGCCCTACGGCATCCCGATCACGGTCGTACGACGCGCCCCCACCGTGCCGGTGGTGTTTGAATATGCCGACGAGAGCGATCGTGTCGGCTACCCACTGAATGTCCGCACGCTCATCGAGGGCGGGTGGAATGCCACCGGTGATCGCCACGCGATCGTCATCGATGCGGCCACGTGTCGGCTCTACGAGACCTGGAACACCCGCCTGGTCGGACGCCGTTGGACGGCCGGGTCCGGCGCCACCTGGTCATTGCTCAACAACAACCTGCGACCGGCCTCCTGGACCTCGGCGGATGCGGCCGGACTGCCGATCCTGCCGGGCCTGCTGCGCTATGACGAGGTGCTCGCTGGTCGGGTCGACCATGCCATCCGGTTCACCACGAATCGCACGTCGCGGGCGTACGTCTGGCCTGCCCGGCACCAGGCCGGGGCCACCAATGACGCGACCTATCCACCGATGGGAGCCCGGTTCAGGCTGAAGGCCAGCTACTCGACCGCCGGCTACTCGGCGCAAGCCCGCACGGTGCTCAAGGCGATGAAGACCTATGGTCTCGTGCTGGCTGACAACGGTTCGCCGTGGTACTTCCAAGGCACCTCCGACACCCGCTGGCGCAACGGTCTCATCGACGAACTCAAGCGGATTCCGGCCAGCGCCTTCGAAGCGGTGGACACGTCCTCACTCAAGGTGAGCGCCAACTCCGCGGCGGTTCGACCTCGCTGACCACCTGCATGGGGTGGTCAGCGGTGCTCAGTGATGGAAGGAGTTCGGCTTGGGTGCCGTCGGCTGGTCGTTGGGCAAGTCTGCGATGGCGGAGCGAATATCGGCCAGCAACTTGTGCGCCAAGTCCCCGGTCAAGCCGTTGCGCACCACGATCCGCATGACCTCCACGTCGGTGATCGAGTCGGGCATCGGGTAGGCGGGAACCTGCCAGCCGTTGTAGCGCAGCCGCTCGGAGAGCATCTGCAGGGTCCAGCCGCCGTCGAAGTCATCTGCCAGACGCCAGGCGAATACCGGCATGGCGCTGCCATCCGTCAACAATGTGAACTCGGGCATCCGGCTGATGCCGTGGCTGAGCATGAGGGCCACTTCACGGCAGACCGAATGCACTGTTCGGTAGCCGTCCCGGCCAAGGTGCAGCAGCGTGTAGTACTGCAAGAGCACCTGCGCTCCCGGGCGGGAGAAGTTGATCCCGAGGGAGGGCATGTCGCCCCCCAGGTAGGCGACGTTGAAGATCATCTCCTCGGGCAGGTACTCCTTCTTGCGCCAGACGACCCAACCCAGACCCGGGTACACCAAGCCGTACTTGTGCCCCGAGGTGTTGATCGAATGCACCCGCTCAAGCCGGAAATCCCAGACCATGTCGGGCTGCAGGAATGGCGCGACCATACCGCCGGAGGCCCCGTCGACGTGCAGCGGTATGTCGAGGCCGGTGCGCTTCTGAAGATCGTCGAGGGCCTCGGCCAGTTCCGCGATGGGTTCGTAGTCGCCCGTGTAGGTGACGCCCAAGATGCCGACGACGCCGATGGTGTTCTCGTCCACGTGCGCCAGCATCGTCTCAGGGGTGAGCAGTGGTGCTTCCAGCGTGATGGGGACGTAACGCGCCTCCACGTCCCAATAGCGACAGAACCTCTCCCAGACGACCTGCACCGCCGAACTCATGACCAGGTTGGGCTTGTCGGTGGACTTACCCGCCGCTCTGCGCGCGGCCTGCCAGCGCTTCTTGAACGCCAACCCGCCCATCATGCAGGCCTCGGAGGAGCCCACTGTCGACACCCCGATCGTCGGACCGGGCGCGTTCCAGAGGTCGGCGATCATCTCAGTGCATCGACGCTCCACTTCGGCGGTCGCCGGGTACTCGTCCTTATCGATCATGTTCTTGTCGAACGACTCGCTGTACAGGCGATTGGCGTGGTCGTCCATCCACGTTGTGACGAACGTCGCCAGGTTCAGACGGGCGTTGCCATCGAGCATCGCCTCGTCGTGTACCACTTGGTAGGCGGCGGCAGCAGGGATGCCACGTTGGGGCACCCTGTCGGTGGGCACGGTCATCGGCTCTTCGGCGAAGATCAGTGGATTGACTTGGACCAACGAGGCTTTGGGGTCGCTCCCGCGAGGAATCAGAGTCATAGCCTCAGTATCTCCGAAGCCGTCGGTCGATGTCGGATCCATCCGCGGCGGTTGTCGTGGCGTCACTGCCGCCGTCACCGTCTCGGGCAGGGCAAGATGGGGGCGTGCGCATTTCAGCTCGGGCCGACTACGCCGTACGTTCCATGCTCGAGATCGCCGCAGGCACGCCCAACCTCGTGAAGTCGGAGTCGATCGCCGAGTCCCAGCAGATTCCGGCCAAGTTCCTGGAGCAGATCCTCGCTGAACTGCGCCGCGCGGGTCTGGTCACCAGCCGACGCGGAGCGGTGGGCGGCTATGCCCTGGCACGTCCGGCAGCGGAGATCTCGGTCGCGGACGTGATCAGGGCGGTGGAGGGGCCGCTGGCCTGGGTCCGAGACTCACGCCCAGGCTCGATCGAATACGAGGGCAATGCCGAATCGCTGGCCGAGGTCTGGGTTGCTGTGCGCAGCGCGCTGCGCTCCGTACTGGACGCTGTGTCCATCGCCGATGTGCTGTCCGGGAATCTACCCGCAGCCGTGACCGACCAGACCGAACGACCGGGGGCCTGGGACGACTAGTTCGGTGCCCGAGTCCGGAGACCCTGCCGGTCGGACCCCCGGCCGGGTCAGCGCTCGACTAGCCGTTCCCAGTGTTCGACGAGCGGCGGCTCAGCGAAGAAGGGGCCGATGAGCGCCCGCCATTGCGTGAACAGTTCGGAGCCACGGAAGCCCTCGGTGTGGTCGGCGAGGGTCTCCCAATGGATCGTGAGCAGGTAGACGGCCGGACGTTCCACCCCTCGCTGGACTTCGATCCCGAGGTATCCGTGTGCCATGGACAGGATCTCGATCGCCCGGCTGAGGGCAGCCTCGAACTGCGACTGCTGGCCCTCGGTGACCGTGATCTGGGCTGCCTCGATGATCATGGGTTCTCCAATTCGGACTGGACTCGGTGGGTGTCCCGACGACGATTCTGACAGTCTCAGGTCGTCGATCGGGTGGTCGACAGGTAGCTGCCGATGAGGATGAGCGGGAATCCGAGGAGGATCCCCAGGGTCAACGGTTCGCCGAGCAGCCCCACCCCCAGCGCCACCGCGACCAGTGGGTTGAGGAAGGTGATGACGGTCATCCGGGTGGGACCGACCTCGTCGACCAGCGCGAACAGGACCACGAAGGCCAACGCCGAACACACCACGCCCAGCGCGACGACCGACCACCAGGCGGTGGCTGAGACCGGTCCTTGGGGTTTGGCGAAGACCAGCCACGGCAGATAGGCCAGGGCGGTGAGGCTCGCCGCTGCTGCCATCACGGCGGTGCCGGGCACCGCCTCGAGTTTGGTGGCGATGATGATCGGCCCCACCGCGTAGCCGGCAGCCACGATGAGCAGCGCGAGCAGCGCCCAGGCGTCACCGACCCCGAGGTCGAGCCCGACCAGAAGTGCCACTCCGGCCAGGCCGACGGCTAGCCCTACGGATCGCTTGGCGTTGAGACGGTCGGCGAGGCCGAGTTGCGCGGCCACCACCGCGCTCACTATCGGCACCGTGGCGATCATCAGACCCGTGACCGAACTGGTCAGTCGGGTCTCAGCCCAGGACAGCAGGCCGAACGGAACTGCCATCTCGACGAGCGCCAGCAGCAGGATCCAGCGCCAGTGTCCGGCAAGGAACCTCTGCTCACGACGAAGCAGTGCCAACGGCACCAGGAGCGCCGCGGCGAGCAGCATCCGGGAAGCCACCAGGAAACCCGGATTGAGTTCCGCCACGGCCAGCCGGATGAAGAAGTACGGCAGGCCCCAGATCAGGGATAGGGAACAGAAGAGCACCCAACCGCGTTTGGACATGCTGGAAGCCTCTCGCCCGCTGTTGCCGGGACGTGATCGGGTGACCGGGAGGACAGGCTATAGGTCCGTCTGGATGTGGGGGTGGGGGTCCAGCGAGAAACCCAACGATTCCCGATCGACTACGAAGACGGACTGATGTGCAGCCGCAAGGGAGCCTGCCGAGTCGCCCAGCACTGATGACGTCAGCCCGATGCCCGCGTGGTCGATCCAGGACTCGCTGGACATCCAGATCGGACCCGCGCCCGGCTCGCGCAGTACGTGAAGGCTGAGGTCGGTGTTGATGAGCATCAGTTCCTGCGGGTCGTCGAAGGAGGACACGCCCGTTGCGGCATCGGCGACCAGCAGAAGTAGCGGGACTCCGTACGCGGGCTCGTCATCGACAAGTGGCACCTTGGGTTCAGCCCAGACCGTTCCGGGACCTGGCAGATCGAGTCCACCGGAGACCGACTGCCAGTCGATGGCATCCAGGTAGCCGCAGTCCCAGTGGCTGGGGGTATGCATCGGCGAGCCCGCCGGCGGCGGTGCACGAAAGGTGCCGTGCGAGTGTGACAGCGGGCTCTCCCGCCTCTTCGTTATCCAGGCGGACATGCGCATCAAGGTTTGTTCGCCGACGACGGAGCTCATCTCCGCCTCGACCAGTGAACTGAGTTTGCCCTCCTGAACGATCCTCGCCGAGACCGCGACGGCCCCCAGTGGTAGAGGTGCGAGCAGGTCCACGCTGACCTGATTGATCAGAGGGTTCTTGATGGGAACCGACAGTTTCGATGCGGCGCGAGCCAGGAGGGCTGCTGCTGGTCCGCCGTGCTGGTAACCGGAGTTCCACGGGCTGGCAGTGTGCTCGTTCGCGACGTAGGTGCCGGTGAAGTCGTCGCTGAGCAGCGCCTCCGTCTCCACGACGCGGCTGTAGAAACAACCGTCCACGGTCCGCCCCGCCTCTCGATTCGCCCGACGATTCTCGGCCAAGGTATTCCCTGGGAGGGGGTGAAGCCATGGCAATGGTCACCTTGCGCCCAGAATCCTTCGATCCCGGTGTCACATCAAGGAGCGACTACTGGCACTCTGGAGGGGCATCCCTGGCGAAGTGAACCTAATGGCTAATAGGAGTCAACAGATGACTATTCCGGGTCTCGAGAACCCCCCTACGAAGAACAAGAAGTTGCTGGAGTGGGTGGAGGAGATCGCCGAACTCACTCAGCCCGACCGCGTCGAATGGTGCGACGGATCCGACGCCGAGTGGGATCGTCTCACCCAGCAGATGGTCGATGCGGGCACGTTTACCCGGCTGAACCCGGAGAAGCGTCCCAATTCTTTCCTGGCTCGATCGAACCCGACAGACGTCGCCCGCGTCGAGGACCGGACGTTCATCTGCTCGCAGCGTGAGATCGACGCCGGACCGACGAACAACTGGATGGATCCTGCGGAGATGCGCGGCATCCTCAACGGGCTGTTCGAGGGCTGCATGCGGGGACGCACCATGTACGTCATCCCGTTCTCGATGGGCCCGCTCGGTTCCCGCATCTCGCAACTCGGGGTGGAGATCAGCGACTCGCCCTACGTCGTTGTCAACATGAGGATCATGACCCGCATGGGGACCCCGGCGCTGGAGCTCATCGGGGAGAACGGCGACTTCGTGCCTGCCCTGCATTCGGTCGGCTACCCGCTGGTCGATGCCGACGGCAACGCCCGCGAGGACGTCGCGTGGCCCTGCAATGACACCAAGTACATCGTGCAGTTCCCGGAGAGCCGGGAGATCTGGTCCTTCGGTTCCGGGTACGGCGGCAACGCGCTGCTGGGCAAGAAGTGCTTCGCCCTGCGCATCGCCTCGGTCATGGCCCGCGACGAGGG
>CAZKVQ010000058.1:9443-18745 GCA_964556255.1 uncultured Actinomycetes bacterium | reverse complement strand
GTAGGGAAAGAGTGTCTTCGCCCGTGTAGATCTCGGTGGTCGCCGTATCATTAAACCGCTACGAGATGACCGACTTCATCGACCGCAACATCGACTCGCCGCTCGATCTCCTGACCCCGGACCTCGCTCGACTCGTCGCGATCGGTGGCTTCCGGAAACTGGCCCCGAAGGTAGACCAGTACCTGAAAGATCCACGAACCTCCCGCATCTTCTCGTTCCAGGCCATGTATGCCGGACTGTCGCCATACGACGCGTTGGCGATCTACGCCGTCATCGCCTACATGGACTCTGTCGGCGGGGTCTTCTTCCCCAAGGGCGGGATGCACGCCGTACCGGCAGCGATGGCCGCGGCCGCGCAGAAGTACGGCGTGGAGTTCCGCTACGACACCACAGTGGCGAGGGTGGAGCACAGCAACGGCCGCGCCAGCGGCATCGTGACGGACAGTGGTGAAGTGATCGCCGCAGACGCGGTGATACTCAACCCCGACCTCCCAGTCGCCTACCGGGACCTGTTGGGCGAGGAACCCTGGTCCGTAGCGCGCTTGGACTACTCGCCGTCATGCTTCCTGATGCTGGCCGGATCATCAGCGACGTACTCGCAGATCGCGCACCACAACATCCATTTCGGACGATCCTGGAAGGGCGTTTTCGACGATCTGATCGAGCGTCGCAGCCTGATGAGCGATCCGAGCCTGCTGGTCACCAACCCGTCCCGTAGCGACCCGTCGCTGGCACCGCCGGGCAAGGAGATCTACTACGTGTTGTTCCCCACGCCGAATCTGGACGCGAACCTTGACTGGGACGAATTGACTCCGAGGTATCGCGATGAAGTGGTGCGCGTTCTGGAGGAACGAGGCTATGTCGGGTTCGGCGATGCCGTCGAGGTCGAGCACCTCACGACGCCGGCCGACTGGGCCGCGCGGGGGATGGAACGCGGGGCACCGTTCGCCGCCGCCCACTCCTTCCTGCAGACCGGCCCGTTCCGGCCCGGCAACATGTGGGGCGAGAATGTGGTGTTCGCCGGGTCGGGAACCCAACCGGGGGTCGGGGTCCCGATGGTGTTGATCTCGGGTCGGTTGGCCGCCGAACGCATAACCGGACCCGACACCGGCTACCGGTCCCGCTCCAGGAGATAACGCAGGCCGACCGGTCGCCATGGATCGACGCGGCCACCGTGCCGCCGTCGTGGTTCAATTCGGAACGCCGACGCCCCAATCGCCGACACCCGCGAGACGCTGCGGACGGAAAGGATCCTCCATGGCCCAGAACACGGGTTCGCCGTCCCATGCGGCCGACCGCCACAACCTGATCCGGGTCCGCGGCGCCCGCGTGAACAACCTCAAGGACATCAGCCTCGACATTCCCAAACGTCGCCTGACGGTGTTCACCGGAGTCTCCGGCTCCGGCAAAAGTTCCCTGGTGTTCGGCACCGTCGCGGCCGAATCCCAACGGCTGATCAACGAGACCTACAGCGCCTTCGTTCAGGGGTTCATGCCCACGCAGTCACGGCCCGACGCCGATGTCCTCGATGGCTTGACGACGGCCATCATCGTGGACCAGGAACGGATGGGCAGCAACCCACGTTCGACGGTCGGCACGGTCACCGACGCGAACGCCATGTTGCGCATCATCTTCAGCCGATTGGGGCAGCCCCAGATCGGCTCCCCACAGGCATACTCCTTCAACGTTGCCTCCGTGAGCGGCGCCGGCGCGGTACAGCTCGAGCGCGGCGGACGCACCGTCAAGGAGCGCCGCAGCTTCACCGTCACCGGGGGAATGTGTCCTCGGTGTGAGGGGCTGGGCAGAGTCAGCGACTTCGACCTCAGTGCGCTCTACGACGACAGCAAGTCGCTCAACGAAGGTGCCCTCACTATCCCCGGCTACAGCACCGAAGGTTGGTTCGGCCGGATCTTCTCCGGTTGCGGCTTCTTCGACCCGGACAAACCCATCCGCGACTTCACCAAACGCGAACTCGATGACCTGCTCTACAAGGAACCCACCAAGATCAAGGTGGACGGCATCAACCTGACCTACGTAGGGCTGATACCCAAGATCAAGAAGTCGATGCTCGCCAAAGACAGGGAGGCGATGCAGCCGCATATCCGAGCCTTCGTGGACCGGGCGATCACTTTCACCACCTGCCCGGAATGCGAGGGGACCCGACTGACGGCCGGGGCACGCTCGTCGAAGGTCAACGGCCTGAACATCGCCGAGGTGTGTGCGATGCAGATAACAGACGTCACCTCGTGGGTCGGCGCCCTGGACGAACCGTCGGTGGCGCCGCTGCTCGCGAGCCTGCGTCAGACCCTGGAGTCCTTCGTCGAGATCGGTCTGGGTTACCTCTCCCTCGACCGGGCAACCGGAACCCTGTCGGGGGGCGAGGCGCAGCGCACGAAACTGGTACGACATCTGGGCTCATCACTGACAGACGTGACCTACGTGTTCGATGAACCGACCGTCGGACTGCATCCGCACGACATCCGGAGAATGAACGATCTGCTTCTTCGACTTCGGGACAAGGGCAACACGGTGCTCGTCGTCGAACACAAGCCGGAGGTGATCGAGATCGCCGACCACCTGGTCGATCTCGGTCCGGGCGCGGGCCGAGCCGGCGGTGAGGTGGTCTTCGAGGGAGCCGTCGAGGCCCTGCGGGAGAGCGACACGCTGACCGGGCGTCACCTGGATGACCGGGCCGAGGTGAAGCCCTCGGTACGGACCCCCAACGGAACGTTGGAGATCCGAGGGGCCGACACGAACAACCTCCGAGCGGTCGACGTCGACATCCCGCTGGGAGTACTCGTAGTGATCACCGGGGTGGCGGGGTCAGGGAAGAGTTCGCTGATACAGGGATCCGTTGCCAGGCGGGAAGGAGTCGTCTCCATCGACCAGGGAGCCATCCGCGGGTCACGACGCAGCAACCCGGCGACCTATTCCGGGCTGCTCGACCCGATCCGCAAGGCGTTCGCCAAAGCCAACGGTGTGAAGCCCGCCCTGTTCAGCGCCAACTCCGAGGGAGCCTGTCCGACCTGCAACGGCACCGGGGTCATCTACACCGACCTGGCGATGATGGCCGGCGTGGCCAGCGTCTGTGAGGAATGCGAGGGCAGACGCTTCCGCCCCGCTGTGTTGGAGTACCGACTGGGCGGCCACGACATCAGCGAGGTCCTTTCGATGTCGGTGTCCGAGGCCGAGGACTTCTTCGGCGCCGGAGAGGCCCGGACTCCTGCGGCCCACACCATCCTCGGTCGTCTCACAGACGTCGGGCTCGGCTATCTCACCATCGGGCAGCCGCTCACCACACTGTCGGGCGGCGAACGGCAGCGGCTCAAGCTGGCCACCCACATGGCTGAGAAGGGAGGAATCTACGTTCTCGATGAACCCACGAACGGCCTTCACCTGGCCGATGTCGACCAGCTCCTGGAACTGCTCGACCGGTTGGTGGACTCGGGCAAGACGGTGATCGTCGTCGAGCACCACCAAGCGGTGATGGCGCACGCCGACTGGATCATCGACCTCGGGCCGGGGGCCGGCCACGACGGCGGCCGGATCGTGTTCGAAGGCGTCCCGTCCGAACTGGTGACGACCAGCACGCTGACCGGCAGACACCTCGCGGAGTACGTCGCAGGCTGAGCCTGGATGGGGCGGCACACCGCCGGCGTCGATCCTTGACGCTCGACTAGACGGGGTCGGGTGAGGTGCTCGGGCCGGGACCGACGACAACCTGTTCGGCTGCCCGCGCTCGAGCGGCCGGGGTCTCGGGTCTCAGGCCTTCATCCTCCGGAGCCCCCAGCAACAGCCTCCGCTCCCGGGGCGAGGTGAGCAGCAGGATCGCGATCACCACGGCGACCGCCAACAGTGCGATGCCGTCGCTGAGCTCGAACAAGGTGTCCTGGGTGGAACTGGACGTCGCAACGCCGTAGACCGTGAAGGCCGCACTTCCGATCAGCACCACCCGCAGTTCATTTCGGGTCAGTCCAGCCGCAACCACGAGGGGCAGGCCCCACAGCACGTACCACGGCTGCACCACCGGTCCGAGGAAGACGATCGCGATGAAGGCGACGCCGGCGGCCCGGGTCGCCGAACGACCGTAGGGTTTCAATGCCAACCAGGCGATCAACCCGAGGGCTGCCAACTGCCCGAGTATTCGGAACACGTTCACCATGAAGTCGATCGTGCCGATGCCGATCCACTTGACCAATTGCCCGGTGATCATGCCGATCGCGGTCGGCGGAGACAGCCAGGTCCGGACCTTGCCCGGTGTGGCAAGCGCCCCCAACCACCCGATACCTGTTCGACTGATCAAGCTCAGGATCACGAAGGTGACGATGGCGATGAGCAGCGTGAGGATCCACTTCGAGACCCGGTTTCCGAACGTCGCAGTACGGCCCGCCCAGATGATCCCCAGGAAGGGCAGGGCGAGCAACCCGATCGGTTTCACTGCCGCGCCCAGACTGACCGCCATCACACCCAGGGCCGGATGCCGTTCCAGCGCCAGCACGAAACCGGCGGCGATCAGGCCGATCATCAGGGCGTCGTTGTGGACTCCGATGATGAAATGCATGAAGACCAGTGGATTCAGCACCACCAGCCAGAACGCCTTGGGCGGCGAGATGCCGTGCATGAACGACAACTTGGGTACCGACCAGGCCAGCAGCAGCACACCCAGTACCGCGATGATCCTGAACACGTAGGCGCCCAGCAGCGGATCGCCGTTGGAGAAGGCCGCCACGCCGCGTTCAAGCAGCAGGAACAGCGGCCCGTATGGCGCCGGCGACTCCCCCCACAGCGGGTCGGCACCGGTGCCGAACCACCCGGGCAGCTCCACCACGCCCTTCGTATAGGGATCGATGTCCTGGACGAGGAGCTTGCCCTGGGCGAAGTAGGAGTAGACATCGCGACTGAACAGGGGCAGACACAGCATCAGCGGCGCGGCCCAGGCCAGCAGCGTGATCCACAGCCGCTTCATCGATCGCACGGTGCTGTGCATGACCCCGAAACCCAACACCAGCCACGACTGCAGCAGCAGGACGACACCGACCAGCACCGCACCCTTGGACACGATGGAGCCGAGGGTCGTGCCGCGCAGCGCCTCGACCAGCGGCCAGCCATTCAGAACCGAGTCGAGCGGGAGCCAGCCGACACCCAGCGAGCCGAGCACGATGAGCACCGACGCAACCACGCCAGGGATCACATAGCGGAGCGCAAACGACGCGCCACTGTCCGAGTGCGGGGCGTCGGAGTCCTGCGAAGGCCCCGTGGCAGCTACGGACACCTGACCAGGGTACCCACGAACACACCTGTCTCTGATGCAAGGATGGCCACCGTGAGCAGCCGGGAACTCGATGCCGCCGGAATCCTCGATCCGGAGTTGCGCCTTTCCTACGAGCGCTGCCGGGAGCTCAACGCGGCACATGGCAAGACCTACTACCTCGCGACGTTGCTATTGCCGCCGGCCAAGCGTCCATTCGTCCACGCCCTCTACGGCTTCGCCAGGTACGCCGACGAGATCGTCGACGACCTCGCCTCCACCTTGAGCGACCAGGAGAAGGCGCGGGCACTTCAAACCTGGGGCCAGTCGTTCCTCGATGACGTGGCGGCGGGCCGCTCCGCGGACCCGGTGGCTGCTGCCGTCGTCGACACGGTGCTGCGCTGGGAAATCCCGTTGACCTACTTCGAGGCTTTCCTGCACTCCATGCGGATGGACCTCACAGTCACCGAATACCAGACCTTCGACGACCTCTACGAATATGTCTACGGGTCCGCCGCGGTGATCGGGCTACAGATGGTGCCCATCTTGGAGCCGTGCAGTGACAGCGCCTACGACCGCGCGAAGGACCTCGGCGTCGCGTTCCAGCTGGCCAATTTCATTCGCGACGTGGGTGAGGACCTCGACCGCGGCCGGGTGTATCTGCCGCTGACCGAACTGGCGGAGTTCGGCGTCACCCGGTCTGACCTCGAGGCCAGGGTCGCGACTCCCGCGATCAAGGCGGCCCTGGCAGCCCAAGTAGCCAGAGTTCGAGAGTTGGAGCAGAGATCTCGACCAGGTATCGCCGACCTGCACCCGGCCACCCAGCCCTGCATCGAGGCGGCGCGGGTTCTCTACTGCGGGATCGTCGACGCCGTGGAGGCCCTGGACTACGAGATCTTCGACCAGCGCGCCCGCGTGTCGATCTCGAAACGGCTGCAGGTCGCGCTACCGGCCTGGCGGCAGGCCAGGGTCGCGCGTCGGCGCTTCGGGTCCGGCAGCATCGGTCGGGTCGGCGCGACGTCCTGACGGCCAGCGGGGAGGCCCGGCATACGGCGTGCGTTGCAGACCGCGACGACCCCAGAAGACCCACAGCACGAGAGTGAGAACCACCAGGGCGAACCCGAACAGCAGATCCTCGACCGGTGCGAAGGCGACCCGCCCACCTCCGATAAATGGTGGTGGCCCCGCCGACGGCGACGTTGGCCCGAGGATCGCAGCACCGTCGTAGCGAACGATACCGAAACCAGTGAGCACTCCATTGGTCAGCAGTTGGAAGAACACGATGATGGCGTACGACACCCAGAACACGCGCCGGGTCAGCAGCCGGGTGCGGAAGATGAGCAGGTCCGCGACGATGCTGACCGCCACCGCAGCGATAGCGAGCTCGGTGTAGGTCATTGGTCGCGCACTCTGACCCCGTCCGAGATGTCCTCGGGCGGTTCATCCCCCACCTGCCAGCGCCGCGCCGACCGCACCGCTTCCAGAGTCAGCACCGCGGCGGTCGGGATCACCAGGAAGAACAGCACCTCGTCCAGCGGCAATCCACCCGGGAACATGACCCCGCTGATGAGCGCAGGGTCGAAATACCAGTGCCCCTGCCCGATGGCATAGAGGTCCCACACCACGAAGAGGGCGGCGACCGGCAGCACGGACAGCGCCAGCCGCCGCCACCGACGGACAACCCTCGTCAATAACACGATCTCCAACCAGAGCGTGCCCACGACGCAGAACGCCAGCACAGCCAGGTACGACCAATGGCCCACCGAGTCCACCGCCGTCCGTCGCTCTGAGGCTTGCCCGTTAGGGCGCTACCGGCCCTATTGTGCCCGGACCTGTGCCTCCCGGATCGGGGTGTCCGCATCACCGAGTCGCCGAGGGTCCATCCGGGGAAGGCCCCGGATGTCGGCTGCCTGCAGTTTGCGGGCCGCCACCACGTCCCGGGGCCGACCACATGAGAGCACAGCCTGCAGACCATCGTCGTCGTCCAGCCAGCACATGGTCCAGGCATCACCTGACGGATTGCCCCGGACCACCAGGCGGGCGACGTGATAGTCGGGCAGGTAGCCGGTCCACTGCAGGGTTCGGCCGAAGAGTTCGCTCCAGAAGTAGGGCACAGCGTCGTAGCCCGCGGTCGTGCGCCTGCTTCCGGCGCTGATGATGCCCGACCAGTTCGCGCCTTCCTCCGCCGCAGCCAGCCACTCGATGACCGAGCGGGCCACCACCACGGGTTCGTCGAGGGCATCCTGCCAGTGGCCACCCGGCAGCCATGACTGATACCGGGTCGACCATCGCTCGACGGCGTCGCCGACCCCGAAGACTCCGTGGCCGCTGGCAGCCAGGTCCGGGCCCACCCTTACGGCTCCGGTGATCCTCGAACGCCTCAGCCCCGAATCGGCGAGCCACTCGGTGGCCGGCCGGATTCCCAGCGCCGCCACCACGAGATCGGAGTCCCAACTCTCCCCCACCGTCTCAACCCGAGCACCCGAGCCGAGCTCCACAACACGATCCACGGAAAGCCCGAGGGTCACCTGGATCCCGGCGGCCTCGAACCAGGAGTGAATGGCCCGTCCCGGCTCGGGCGGTAGTGCCGGCAAGAGCCAGGAGTCACGCTCCACCAGTCGCACGGTGTCGAGTTCCGCGTGGGAGAGCGCCGTGATCTCGGCCCCGAGCCAGGAGCCTCCGACGACGGTCACGTGTTGCACCGACGCATCGGCGAGGCGTCGCCGAAGGGTGAGGGCGTCGTCGAAGGTCCGCAGGGTCATCACGGCGGGCGGACCGGCCCAGCCGCTGGGCACGATCGGGTCTGCTCCAGTGGCGATCACGACGGCGGCCGCCGCGACGTCCGTGCCGTCGGCACACCGCACCACCGGGCCCGGCCAGTCGGAACTCGCCGACCTACCCGTTTCCGGTGCCGACGGCACCCCGGGCTCCGGGGTGCTGAGGTCGACGGCAACCGTCGAGAGCCTGAGGTCGACATCGAGCGGTGCCAGGTCGATTCCGACAGTGGGCGGCTCCGGCATCTCGGCGGAGTGCGGCAACAGCGACTTGGACAACGGCGGCCGATCGTAGGGCGAGTGGCCCTCCCGCCCGACCATGACGAGGCGGCCGTTAAACCCCTGACTCCGCAGTTCGCTGCAGGTGCGCGCCCCCGCGAGGCCAGCGCCGACGACGACCACGGGAGCATCCGACATGATCTTGAGCCTAGAGCCAATGCGTCACGGCCGCGTCGAGGACGCTCGGCGTCCTCGCTCAGCCCGGTGCGGCGGCCTTGGGGAGCAGTTGGGCGCGCAAACGGCCAGGCCAACCTGTTGCGGATCGCAGGCGTGCCCATGACCGCACTATTGCCAAGGGACCGTAAACTTGGCGATCGTGAGCGCTGCGCAGGATCCCGTGGTCGGGAGACTCATCGAGGGTAGATATCGCGTTGACGCGATGATCGCCAACGGCGGCATGTCCACTGTCTATCGGGCCACCGACATCCGACTCGACCGCACCGTGGCGCTGAAGATCATGCAGCGGTCGCTGGCTGAGGATCACGGCTTCGTCGAACGCTTTGAGCGGGAGGCCAAGTCAGCAGCTCGACTGAGCCACCCGAACGTCGTGGGAGTGTATGACCAGGGCGCCTACGACGGCTTGGTCTTCCTGGTGATGGAGTATGTGCCAGGGCACACCCTGCGGGACGTCCTCAGGGTGCATGGGGCACTCGAGCCGGCACGGGCGCTGGGAGTCATGGATCCCGTTCTGCGCGCCCTCAGCGCTGCGCACAACGCCGGATTCGTTCACCGTGACATCAAGCCGGAGAACGTCCTCGTCACAGCCGATGGACACATCAAGGTGGCTGACTTCGGCCTGGCCAGGGCGATCACCGCAAGCACCTCGTCGGCGGCCACCCGGGGTGTCCTCATCGGGACGGTGGCGTACCTGTCACCTGAACAGGTCGAGTCGGGCTCGGCCGACGCCCGCAGCGATGTCTACGCGGCCGGGATCCTGCTGTTCGAGATGTTGACCGGCGCGGTGCCCTACCAGGCCGAGACCCCGCTGGCGGTCGCCTACA
>CAZKVQ010000058.1:0-9433 GCA_964556255.1 uncultured Actinomycetes bacterium | reverse complement strand
GGCCAAACCCGGGATCCCGGGGTACGTAGACACCCTTGTCACCACAGCCAGTGCCCGACGCCCCGAGGATCGATTCCCCGACACGGCCGCCTTCCTGTCGGCGGTGTCGTCCGCGCAGGCTCGACTCGCGGCCGACGCCGGCGCCCGCCCGACGGTCAGCGCGTCGGCGACGACCGAGGTACTCGAGGGCTCGACCTCCGATCCGCTCCACGGGAGCGGTGCGGTCGCCGCGCCCGTCATCGACCAGACCGAAGTCGGCGGCCGCGGCGTTGGGACGGCAGTGCTGTCCGCCTCTGCAGTGGCCCTCGCCGAACCTCGACACCCCGGTGTGCCGTCGACCGGCGGCGGGGCGCCGGTGCAACCACCGGTCAACCGGCCCGGAGTGAGGTCCGTCCGACGGGGCGGGCGCGCCGCGGTGGTGCTCGTGGTCACGCTGCTCGCGGTGCTGGTTGGGGGCGGATCCTGGTGGATCGGCGTCCAGCGCTACGTGCCGATGCCCAACGTGGTGGGGAAGACCGTTACCCAAGCCAAACCGATCCTGGCGGCGAAGGGCATCTCGCTGGACACCGGGAACCAGTCGTTCGATGAGAATGTGCCCAAGGGTGCCATCATCTCCACCGACCCAATCGCAGGTGACGACGCCCGAGTTGGCAGCACCGTGGCCGCGACCGTGTCCAAGGGCCCGGAGCGCTACAGCATCCCCGATGTCCGTGGCGCCTCGGTCGACCAGGCGACGACCGCGGTTCGAGAGGCGAACCTGACGGTGGCTGGGACGGAACCAGCCTTCGACGACACCGTGGCCGAAGGCAAGGTCACAGGCACCAACCCGAAGATCGGTTCGTCTGTGAAACCTGCCACGGCCGTTACCTTGCTGGTGTCCAAGGGGCCCGCGCCGGTGGATGTGCCGGATGTCCGAGGGCTGAGCCTTGATGACGCCACGGCGGCGCTGCAGGATGCCGGTCTCAAGTTCAGCACCGACGAGCGCTACGACGACACCATTGAGCAGGGCGCAGCGATCGGAACCGACCCGGCCACGGGTAAGACCCTCAAGCGCGGCGACCAGGTCACCCTGCTGATCTCCAAGGGCAGTGAACTGGTGGACGTCCCCAACGTGCGTGGCCTGACCAGCAAAGAGGCGACCAGCAAACTGCAGGCTGCCGGTTTCGATGTCAAAGTCGACGAACCGTGGTTCAACGTGATCACGGGCGGTCGTGACAGGGTCACCGCCCAGAGTCCGTCGGCGGGCTCGCAGGCGCGACCCGGTACCCGCGTCACGATCACCCTCGGCTCGCAGTGGCCTCGTCCCACGAGGGCGGGTCAGCGGCGAATCCGCAGGCCACGCCAACCCACGGCCGAACGTGGATCCCGACTGTCGCGTTAGTAGCCGTCACGGCGATCTGGGGCACCACGTTCGTGGTTGTGGCATTCACCATCGAACAGCTCCCGGTGTACACCTTCCTCGCCTGGCGATTCGGGATCGCCGCCTTGCTGCTCTTCGCCGTGCGGCCGCACTCCGTCAGATCCCTGTCACGCGTAGAAGTGCGGCGCGGCCTCGCGATCGGCGTCACGCTCGGCATCGGCTACGTGCTGCAGACCTTGGGCCTGCAGTACACCTCAGCCACCGTTTCAGGCTTCATCACCGGCATGTTCCTGGTCTTCACGCCCCTGGTCGCCTGGCTGACCACCCGGGAGAGAATCGCGCCGGCCGCCTGGATCGCGGTACTGGTGGCGACTATCGGTTTGGCGCTGATCTCATTGCAGGGCGCCGCGAACAACACCCTCGGCGTATTGCTCACCTTGGGCGGAGCGCTGGCCTTCGCATTCCAGATCGTCGGTCTCTCCCAATGGTCCACCACCGCCAACGCCTACGGCCTCGCGGTTCTGCAGTTGGGCATGGTGGCGGTCATGTGTGCGGTGATCGCACCGTTCGAGGAGGGCCCCAAGGTGCCGCCGAATCTGCAAGTGTGGGCTGCCGTGCTGTTCCTGGCACTGGCAGCCACGGCGCTGGCGTTCGTGGTTCAGAGTTGGGCTCAGGCGCAGATCTCTCCGACGAAGGCCGCCGTGGTGCTCACGATGGAGCCGGTGTTCGCGGGAGTGACCGGATTCCTCGCCGGTGACGACCTGACCTGGCGTCTGGTGCTCGGCGGAATGATGGTCGTCTCCTCCATGTACCTGGTGGAGGTCGGGACCCGGCGCGGCCGGGATGCCGAGGTCGCCCACCTGGAACCCTGAGCCGGGGCCCGCGCATTGCGAGTCGACCGCTGTCGCTATAGCGGCGGACCGTCCTCGGGACCCTCCTGGTAGCTGTAGCGCTGCTCGTCCCACACCCGGGCTCGATTGTGGTAGCCGCGCGCTTCCCAGAAGCCGCGTCGATCTTCATACAGGTACTCAATCGCGCGCACCCATTTGGTGCTCTTCCATGCGTAGAGCTGGGGACACACGAAGCGCAGTGGCCAGCCATGTTCCGCCGTCAAGGGCACCCCGTTGCGGTGATGGGCAAAGAGGGAGTCGGGGGCGAGGAAGTCAGCCATGCTGACATTGCTCGAGTAGCCGAAATCGGCCCAGATGAGCACGTGCGTGGCGTCAGGTGCCGGAGGGCACACCCGAGCGATGTCCTCGGTGCGGATACCCGCCCACAGGTTGTCCAACAGACTGAATTTCGTGACGCAGTGGAAGTCGGCGGACACCTCGCTCTGCGGCAGAGCCATCAACTCCGCGTGGTTCAACAACAGCTCACCACCGTCCGCAGTGGCGCCGAAGATGCGCAGGTCCCAGGTGTCCAGGTCCACGGTCGGGACGCGGCCGTAGTGAAGAACCGGCCAACCTCGGGGAACATACTGACCAGGGGGAAGTCGCCGGGTGTAGGCCCCGTTCGGGGGCAGTGCTGGACCTTCGCCCTGTGGTCGTCCGGGACCCGAATCGGGCGAGGTCATCGTGCGGCCAGCAGTTCGCCGAGCGTCTGCGCGGCGAACTCGACGTCGTGGTCCGTCAATCCCAGATAGGTCACCAGCCGCGCCTCGTACTCCCCGATGACGCTGATGGTCACGCCACGGGCCTGGGCGGCCAGATCCAACTCGGGCGACGTCCATCCGGAACCGCGCAAGTTCAGCCGGACGATGTTGGTATCGGGCGCCGGATCGGCGACACCCGGTGCGGCCGCCTCGATGGCTTGAGCCAATGTCCGGGCGCGACGATGGTCCTCCGCCAAGCGGTCGACCTGGTGCTTGAGAGCGAAATCCGCCGCGGCCGCCAAAATCCCGACCTGACGCATCCCGGCGCCGAGCCGCTTGCGCAGCACTCGAGCCTGATCGATCCGGTCCGAAGTGGACAGCAGCATGGACCCGATGGGAGCCCCCAGGCCCTTGGAGAAGCAGACACTGATCGTGTCGAACAGCCGACCATATTCGGCCAGCGGGACACCGGTGGCCACGTGAGCGTTCCAGATGCGAGCACCGTCCAGGTGCAGGGTCAGCCCCTCGGCATCTGCCAGCTCGCGCGCCGCCACCAACGACTCGAAGGGCTGCACTTTCCCGCCGTCGAAGTTGTGGGTGTTCTCGATCGAGACCGTGGTGGTGCCCACCAGGTACGGACTCGTCTTGGGTCTGATGGTCGCCGCCAGCCGGCCGAGGTCGATGACGCCCTGCGGGCTGTCGTAGGTCCTGGTGGTGATGCCCCCTTGAGCCGCGAGACCGCCCAACTCGGCGCGGACGATGTGGGCGAAGGTATCGGTGACGACCTCATCGCCGGGATGGACGAGGGTCCGAAGTCCCAACTGGTTGGACATGGAGCCGGTGGGGGTGAAGAGCCCCGCCTCCTTGCCGAAGAGCCCCGCAACCCGCTCCTGCAGTCGGTTGACCGTCGGGTCCTCGCTGTAAACGTCGTCGCCGAGCGGCGCAGCAACCATGGCCTCGAGCATGCCCGGCGTGGGCTTGGTCAGGGTGTCGCTCCGCAGATCCACCACCGTCGCCGACGCGACACCGCTAGCGGTCATCGGCGCGCTCCCCCATCGTCGAGCCGGAGGATGACGCGACAGCACGGAACTCCCCCGCCTGGTCGATGGCACCCTCGTGCATCAACAGATCCCCCTTCACCTGCGCTCCGTAGCCGTAGCTGCCGATCCCGCCCGAAGCGAGCACCACCCGATGGCAGGGCACGAAGGGAGCCACCTGGTTGGTCGCGCATGCGGTGCCGGCAGCCCGGGCGGCCCGCGGACGGCCCGCCGAGCCGGCCAGTTGACCGTAGGTCACTACCTCCCCCGCCGGTACGTCGCGCAACGCCGCCCAGGACTCGACCACGAAGTCGCCACCCTCTTGATGGACCGAGACTTCATCCAGCGCCTCGACCTCGCCGTCGAAGTAGCGGGAGATGACGTCGGCGATCTCCGGCAGGTCGTCCGGTCGAGTGGCGCGTCCTGCGACCGTGTTCGCCCGGTCCGTCAACAGGGCTGACAGCGACATGAATCCACTGGCGATCACCGGACCCGAGGGTCCTGCCGGGCGATCACCCGCTGCACCCGGGTCGGTGACCACCGCGAGCGGTCCCAGCGGGGTCTCGAACTGCGCGTACAGAAGTGGTTCGGCCAGCTGCGGCTCGGCGCCGGAAGGCGGGCGGACCCCAGTCATGGAACCTGCTTCACCGGTCGGAGAGCATCTCAGCGACGGAGAAGGCCAGTTCCAGCGACTGTTCCCGGTTCAAACGCGGGTCACAGGCCGTCTCGTATCGGTGTGGCAGGTTCTCCTCGGTGATGCGAACAGTTCCACCGAGGCATTCGGTGACGTCATCCCCGGTCAGTTCGATGTGGATGCCGCCGGGGTGGCTGCCGATCTCACGATGGATGTCGAAGAATCCCGTCACCTCATCGACGATGTCGTCGAAGAGCCTCGTCTTGTGGCCGGAGGCCACTTCTCGAGTGTTGCCGTGCATCGGGTCGCAGACCCAGACCACCTGATGGCCACTGGCCTCGACCTTCTCGACAATCGCGGGCAGCACCTCGCGAACCTTGCCGGAGCCCATCCTGGTGATGAGCGTGAGTCGACCGGGCTCGCGGTCAGGATCCAGGCGGTTGACGAGGTCCACGGCGACATCGGGCGAGGTCGTCGGTCCGAGTTTGACCCCGATCGGGTTCTGGATGCGGGCCGCGAAGTCGATATGGGCGCTCTTCGGGTCCCGGGTCCTCTCCCCCACCCACAGGAAGTGGCCCGAGACCGAGTAGGGCAGGCCGGTGCGCGAGTCGATCCGCACCAGCGGCTTCTCGTAGTCCAGCACCAAGGCCTCGTGGCCGGCATAGAAGTCCACCCGGCGAAGCTCATCGGGCTCGGCGCCGCAGGCGTGCATGAAGGCCAAGGCACGGTCGATGTCACGGGCGAGTCGGTCGTAACGCTGTCCGGCGGGGCTGTCGCGCACGAAGTCCTGGTTCCAGGCGTGCACCTGCCTCAGGTCCGCGTAACCCCCTTGGGTGAAGGCACGCACGAGGTTCAGCGCGGCACTGGAGGCGTTGTAGGCCGCGACCAGACGTTGGGGGTCCGGGCGTCTGGAAGCCGCATCGAAGGCCAGGTCGTTCACGCCATCGCCGAAGTAGGAAGGCAACGTGATGCCGTCGCGGGTCTCCGCCGCGCTGCTGCGGGGCTTGAAGTACTGCCCGGCCAGTCGACCTATCTTCACCACCGGCATCCCCGAGCCGTAGGTCAACACGACTGCCATCTGCAGCAGGGTCTTGAGCCGCGACCTGATGGAGTCGGCGGTGTTCGCAGCGAACGTCTCTGCGCAATCCCCGCCCATGAGCACGAAGGCCTCGCCACGGGCCACCCGGGCCAACTCTCCGCGAAGGTTGTCGCTCTCGCCGGCGAACACCAACGGCGGTAGCGACGACAACGTCGTTTGCGCGGCGGCGAGCTCGTCAGCGGCGGGCCACGCGGGCTGCTGCAACGCGGGCAGATCCGGCCAGTCGATCACCGGCGTCATGCCCAGGCCGTCTGGTTGAACGATCACCCTACGAGGGTAACGACTCCGCCTGCTCCTCTTCGCGTCGGCTCTCCTCGGCTATCTGTTCGAAGAAAGCCGTCTCGGTGCGCTGCCTCGGATAGCGCAGGACCACGAGCACGACGGATAGCAGGGTGAATAGCAGCGCGATACCCACGGCCAGCGACTTGCCCTCGGTGAACCCGTTGGATGCGGCCGTCAGGATCTGGCTGGCGGGCGTCGGAGGGTACCGTTCGGCAACCGCCGCGGCCCCCTCGTAGGAGGAAACGATCTGCTGTGCCGCCTGACTGCCGAGTTGTTCCGCCTGCGCGGGTGAGAGCTTGCCCAGCGCAGTGCTCAGAGAGCTCGTGTAGGCGATGGCGAGCGCGCTGCCCATCACGGCGTTCATCACAGCTCCACCGAAGTCGCGCGTGAGGTCGGTGAAAGCCGAACCCATACCCGCTCTGGACGTGGTCAGCGATGCCATCAACGCCTTCGACGCGGGGGCGGCTGACAGCCCAACCCCGGCGCCGACAAGTCCATAGGCGAAGAGCACGTGGAAGATCGCGGCTCCGGGGCGCCAGAAGATCAGCATCCAAGCGAACGCGAGTGTCACCGTCAGAAGCCCGGCCAGCAGAGTGGTCCGACCCCCGAACCTCCGCATCATGCGGGCCGCCGGGACAGAGGTGAGGATCATCAAGATGCCGAGCGGCAATTGGATCACCGCGGCCTGCAGGGCGCTGTAGCCGAGAACGTTCTGAGTGAACTGCTGACCGATGAAGAGCGCACCGATGAGGCCGCCGAACGTGATCGTGCCGGCCACGGCAGCGACCCAGAACGTGGTCGCCTTGGCTGCGTGCAGGTCCACTAGCGGTCGCGGCGCACGTCGCTGACGCAGGAAGAAGAGCACGAACGCGACGATCGATATCGCCGTGAGTACTCCGACGCTGCCCCAGTCGTTGCTTGGCACCTCCTGCAGCGCAACCACCAACGAGGCGACGGCGATGACAGACAGCACGCCGCCGACGTTGTCCACCTCCTTGGCGTCCTCGCCGGCGTGTTTGGGTAACACGAAGAGGCCTAGCACAAACACGACCACGGCGATCGGGACGGTGATCAGGAAGACCGAACCCCACCAGAAACTGCCGAGGAGCAGCCCGCCCATCAACGGACCCAGGGCCGCGAAACCGCCTCCGATGCCCGACCACAGCGCGATCGCCTTCGTCTGTGCCTTCCCTTTGAACAGCGCCGAGACGATGGACAGGGTCGTCGGGAAGAGCAATCCCGCGGCGATGCCGGACAGGAACCTGGCCACGATCAGCAGGTTGATGCTGTTGGATGTGGCCGCGAGGATGGCCGTGGGGACCGCGAAGCCCGACCCGAGTAGGTAGAGCAGTTTGCGGCCGTACTTGTCGCCGAGGGCGCCCAAATAGAGAACGGAACAGGCAAGTCCCAGCGTGAACGCGTTCCCTACCGCCGTCAGCTGGGTCTGACTCGCGCCGAGCTGGCGTCCGATCGACGGCAGCGCGACATTCGCGATGCCCAGATTCATGTTGGCGACGATGGCGCCGAGGATCAGCGCACTGAGCACCAGCGCGCTGTGGCGGGGCTTGCTATCCGCGGACGCGGTCTCGGACGGGGACACAGCGGCATCATGGCATTACCCAGCGCAATCGCGTACTCCGCGTGGACTATTCGTCCCGAAAGAAATACGAAACGAAACTGTCAGAACACTGTAAGCGACGGCACTAGTCGGAACGGGGAGTCCACCGTCCCGATTGGGGCCGGAAAACGCGGATTCGGGCCCTGAATCGAGCGGGTGCGTATTAGACCACATTCCTGTACGTAAAGGAATCGTACTTTCGGCTGTACTTGCTCATCTGTTTGGCCGACCAAGTGCCGAAATTCGGTAACTCTCTGAAATCTCTACTTGCGCTTGCCGCTGACATATGACGGAATGTCACCACGGCGCTCGACCGTCGGTGCCGATCCACACCAACAGGAGAGAAAACAATGAAGCACACCACCAAGAGCTCGCGCGGCAAGATCATCGCCGGCATCGGCGCAGTCGCCGTTGCGGCCGCCGGATACGGCGTCTACGCGAGCACGCTGTCCGTGGCCGACACCAACGCGTTCTCCGCTGGCGCCACCACCCAGCTCACCGCTGGCTGCGATGATGCAGTGACAGTCGACACCGGTGTGAGCACCACCCCCGTCAACGCCCTGTTCCCCAGCTCGGGAGCAACCGTGACCGGTGTGGCCGCCGCGTGCAGTGGCAAGACCATCACCGTTCAGGCTCTGGACGCCGGCAAGAACGTCATCGCCACCGGCGCCACGACCGCCAACGGCTCCGGCACGGCCAACGTCACTTGGGGCAGCTCAGTGGCCGACGCCAACACCATCGCCCAGTACGCGGTCATCATCCGCGCTGGCGCGTAACACCCAGCACCCTGGATCGACGTGGCCGGGCCGCCGCGCGCCGTGCGGCCCGGCCACGTTTCCTCTTAGATCCCATCGTCGATCCGAACCCCCTTACACAATCCGACCCTCCCAACTAGGACCTGGAGCCCTGAATGCATCAGTCGCAGCGCCCCACCGGACGGCAGGCAACTGCCGGCTCGACGGGCGCTGACCGGCATTCACCGGCGGCCGGGCACCGCCAGACTCAGGCGGCCGCCAGATGAAGTCCGCCACCCGCTGGGGTATCTGGGCCGCCGTGCTGATCGTCATCGTGGCTGCGATGCATTTCACCGGGCTCTCCCTCATGGCTGTCCGCACCGGGTCCATGCGCCCCGGTATCCAGCCGGGTGACGCCGTCATCGGCATTTCGCCGACCCTGGTCGCGCCCGCAGTTGGCGACATCATCGTTGCCGCGCCGAAGCAGGGAGATGTCAACATCCCCCCGATCGCCCACCGGATCATCAGCCAGGACCAGGCCGGCTGGCACACCAAGGGCGACTTCAACAACTACGACGACAGCTGGACGGTCCACCCGAGCGAGATCAGCCATACCGTCTTGTTCAGCCTTCCACTGCATTACGTCCGTGACCCAAGAGTGATCGCGGGTCTGCTCGCCGTCGGCGCGTTAGTCGTCCTCTGGCCGCGGAAGCGATCCTCGAACAGTTCCGAAGACTCAGATGCCCCCGAAGGTGACTCGGTCATCGACCTGCCAGCATGGAAGCCCGAGCCCTCGGGCCGCAGCGACGGGCCCGCGCACGCCAGGCGCGCAACCCCCGCACACTCCCGAGCAGCCCAGAGCGGGCCGCGGCCCCCCGCAGTGCGGGGCGGCGCCGACCTGCTCACCACCACTTCCGTCGGGAGTGGTCATGTCCGTTAGCAGCCGCCGCTCCCCCGCAGCCCACCGTGCGCCGAAGACGCCCCGAGCGCAGGCACGCCGTTCGGGGCGCCGCAGTCTTTCCCGTGGGCCGTTGATGTTCGCCGGCGCGGTCGCCACGGTCGCCACCCTCGCCGGTGG
>CAZKVQ010000057.1:5344-19091 GCA_964556255.1 uncultured Actinomycetes bacterium | reverse complement strand
TCTCCGGTCACGACGGTGGCACCGGCGCCTCGCCGTTGACCAGTCTCAAGCACGCCGGCGGGCCCTGGGAGTTGGGCCTGGCGGAGACCCAGCAGACGTTGCTGCTGAATCGGCTACGTGATCGGGTGGTCATCCAGACCGATGGCCAGCTCAAGACCGGACGGGACGTGGTGATCGCGGCCCTTCTGGGCGCCGAGGAGTTCGGCTTCGCGACCGCCCCGCTGGTGGGGATGGGCTGCGTCATGATGCGGGTCTGCCACCTCGACACCTGCCCGGTGGGGGTAGCGACCCAGAACCCGGAACTGCGAGCCCTGTTCAGCGGGAAGCCGGAGTTCGTCACGACGTTCTTCGAGTACATCGCGGAGGAAGTGCGTGAACTACTGGCCGAACTGGGGTTCCGCACCCTCGACGAGGCCATCGGACACGCCGAAGTGATCGATGCCCGCAAAGCGGTTGACCACTGGAAGGCCTCGGGACTGGACCTCTCGCCGATCCTGCACGTGCCGGACATCGAGGGAGCGCGCCGCAACCTGGTCGCCCAGGATCACGGCCTGCATAAGGCGCTGGACAACCAGCTGATCGAGATCTCGGCCCCGGCGATCGCCAATGGTGAACCCGTCCGGGCGCAGCTGCAGATCCGCAACGTCAACCGCACCGTCGGCACGATGCTGGGCGCCGAGGTAACGAGGGTGCACGGGGGTGACGGACTACCCGACGGCACGATCGACCTGACGTTCACCGGATCGGCGGGGCAGTCCTTCGGCGCTTTCGTGCCGGCGGGGATCACGCTGCGCCTGGAAGGTGACGCGAACGACTACCTGGGCAAGGGCCTGTCCGGGGGGCGACTCGTGGTGCGCCCCGACCGTGCTGCGACGTTTGCGGCTGAGGACCACATCATCGCGGGCAACGTCATCGCCTACGGTGCTACTTCCGGTGAGATCTTCCTGCGCGGGATCGTGGGGGAGCGCTGCTGTGTTCGCAACAGTGGGGCCACCGTGGTGGTGGAGGGCGCCGGCGACCACCTCTGCGA
Organism: uncultured Actinomycetes bacterium; assembly: GCA_964556255.1. Lineage (GTDB taxonomy): Bacteria > Actinomycetota > Actinomycetes > S36-B12 > UBA10799 > JACJWR01. The sequence goes on along the minus strand of CAZKVQ010000057.1, from coordinate 18,061 downwards.
ATACATGACCGGGGGTCGGGTTGTGGTCCTGGGTCCCACCGGGCGAAACGTCGCCGCCGGGATGTCGGGCGGCATCGCCTACCTGCTGGATCTGGATCCGGCGCTGGTCAACCGCGAGATGGTCGATGTCGAGCCGCTGGGGGCGGCCGACGCCGAACTCGTGAAGACGGTGATTACCCGGCACGGGGAGGAGACCGGGTCCCCGGTCGCGGAGGCATTGTTGGCCGACTGGCCGGCAACGGTGACCAGGCTCACCAAGATCATGCCGAGGGACTACCGCCGGGTGCTGATGGCGCAAGCCCGCGCCGAGGCTGAGGGACGCAACGTTGACGAGGCGATCATGGAGGCTAGCCGTGGCTGACCCAAGAGGTTTCCTGAAGGCCGGTCGGGAACTCCCCGAGCGGCGTCCGGTCGATGTGCGCATCTCCGATTGGCGCGAGGTCTACGACGAGTTCAGCCAGGAGAAGCTGCAGACGCAGGCCGCGCGTTGCATGGACTGCGGCATCCCCTTCTGTCACAACGGATGCCCGCTGGGCAATCTGATACCGGAGTGGAACGACATGACGCGCCGAGGTGACTGGCGCGCGGCCATCGAGCGTCTTCACGCCACGAACAACTTCCCGGAGTTCACCGGGAGGCTCTGTCCGGCGCCGTGCGAGACCGCCTGCGTTCTCGGCATCAACGCCGACCCGGTGACCATCAAGCAGGTCGAGGTGTCGATCATCGACCGCGCCTGGGAGTCCGGTTTCGTCTCGCCGCAACCGCCGGAGCGGTTGACGGAGAAGACGGTCGCCGTCGTCGGCTCGGGTCCGGCCGGGCTGGCCGCCGCCCAGCAGCTGGCCCGCGCCGGTCACACAGTCGCGGTCTACGAACGTGCCGATCGGATCGGTGGCCTGCTGCGCTACGGCATCCCGGAGTTCAAGATGGAGAAGCGCCACATCGATCGTCGCCTCGACCAACTGCGCGCCGAGGGCGTCAAGTTCCGGTCCGGGGTCGAGGTAGGCGTCGACATCACGGCGTCGGACCTGCGGCGGCGTTACGACGCGGTGGTCATCGCCGTCGGCTCCACCGTGGGACGCGACCTGGATGTCCCAGGTCGGGACCTGACCGGCATCCACCAGGCGATGGAGTACCTGCCGCCCGCGAACCGGGTGCAGCTCGGGGACTTCGACAACTCACCCATCCACGCGGGCGGAAAGCACGTGGTGGTGATCGGCGGCGGTGACACCGGCGCCGACTGCCTTGGAACGGCAACCCGGCAGGGGGCCGCGTCGGTCACCCAGTTGGAGATCCTGCCGCGACCAACGGACGAGCGTCCGCCGACCCAGCCCTGGCCGACCTACCCGGCCGTCTACCGGGTCTCCAGCGCCCACGAGGAGAACGGCGATCGCGTCTTCGCGGTGTCTACCACCCGATTCGTCGGCGAAGGTGGCAGAGTGACCGGACTCGAATTGACAGACGTCGAGTTCGTGGCAGGTCGGTTCTCCCCGATCCCCGGCTCCGAGCGGGTCATCCCGGCGGACCTCGTCACGCTGGCCATGGGATTCACCGGCCCGGAGTCGAACCCGTGGACGTCGCAACTGCGGGTGGAGCTCGACGAGCGGGGGAACATCGCCCGGGACGCGAACTACATGACCAACGTGCCCGGCGTGTTCGTCGCCGGGGACGCCGGTCGTGGCCAGTCCCTCATCGTCTGGGCCATCGCCGAAGGCAGGTCGGCCGCGGCTGCAGTCGATGCCTACCTCACCGGCGGAACCGAATTGCCCTCGCCGATCCCGCCGACGGCACGTCCGCTGACGGTGTGACGGCACCGCGACCTCCGATGCGGGTACCCTCGACCCGCCAGCGACGCGCCTCGGCCGCGGCCCTTCGCCCACCCCGGTGCGGGATGGGAACGGCGAGGGTGTGGCTATGGCCACGAACTGCACCGCCGCTGCTGTTCGGGTAGGTTGTTACGTCGTGCGCCGTGCAAAAATTGTCTGCACCCTCGGACCCGCGACATCGAGTGCCGAGTCGATTCTGCGTCTGGTCGAGGCGGGCATGGATGTGGCCCGTTTCAACCTGAGTCACGGCAAGCACTCCGAGCACGAGCAGGTCTACCGCAACGTGCGCGCGGCAACCGACGTCACCGGTCGCGGGGTGGGGGTGCTGGTCGACCTCCAAGGCCCGAAGATCAGGCTGGGAACCTTCGGCGATGGACCCGTCAACCTCAGCCGTGGTGAGGCTTTCACCATCACAACAGCTGACGTGGTGGGCAATCACGAGTGCTGCTCCACCACCTACGAGGGCCTGCCGGGTGACGTCTCGGTGGGCGACTCCATCCTCATCGACGATGGGCGAGTGGCCCTGCGCGTGACCCGGGTCGAGGGCGACGAGGTGCAGACCGAGGTGGTCGAAGGGGGGCCGGTGTCCGACCACAAGGGCATCAACCTGCCCGGTGTGGCGGTCAGTGTGCCGGCTCTCAGCGCCAAGGACATCGACGACCTGCGGTGGGCGCTACGGATGGGCTTCGACCTGGTGGCGTTGAGTTTCGTACGAGCCGCCGAGGACATCGATCTGGTCCACCAGATCATGGCGGAGGAAGGAGTTCGGCTACCCGTCCTGGCCAAGATTGAGAAGCCTCAGGCGGTGACCAATCTGACCGAGATCGTGATGGCCTTCGACGGCATCATGGTTGCGCGCGGGGATCTGGGGGTTGAGCTGCCGCTCGAGGAAGTCCCGCTGGTGCAGAAGCGGGCCATCAGTTTGTGTCGCCGCGCGGGCAAGCCCGTAATCGTGGCCACCCAGATGCTGGATTCCATGATCACCGCCACCCGACCCACGCGAGCCGAGGTCTCCGATGTGGCGAACGCGGTTCTCGACGGGACCGATGCGCTGATGCTGTCCGGAGAGACCAGCGTCGGGGCGCACCCTGCGTTGGTGGTGGAGACGATGGCGCGGATCATCGTGCGGACCGAGTCGGAAGTGATCAACGCCCCCGACGCCGACGACCGGGCTCCCATGGGCGACCCCGGCGACTTCGATCAGGCGGGCACCGCACGGGCGATAACGCGCGCGGCCACCGTCGTCGGGACCCAGGTCGGTGCCAAGTACCTGTGCTCCTTCACCGAGACCGGCCTCTCGGCCCGGCTCGTCGCACGGCATCGATGCCGAATCCCGCTTCTCGCCTTCAGCCCCAACCCGCGGGTGCGTTCCCAACTCGCCCTGGTGTGGGGTGTGGAGACCTTCCTGACCGAGAACGTCTTCCACACCGATGACCTGGTGCGCCAGGTCGAGGCCGAACTCCTAAGGGCGATGCGCGCAGCCGAGGGAGATCGGGTCGTCGTGCTCGCCGGTGTACCGCCGGGCGTCCCCGGGACGACCAACGGGATGCGGGTCCACAAGATCGGGATGGCTGGACCCGCCGGAGTCTGACGTTGAGGACGCCAAGGCTCCCAGCGATTCGCCCAGTTGATCAGCTCTGGGCCCGCGGTCCGGGCTCAGGTGTGCAGCCGCGCGGGGAAGACTAATCCGATTCGATTGCCGCGCGAGCCTCGGGCGCCAACACGCCCCACTCGATGAGCATGTCCGCCAGGCCGCCGGGGGACTCGTCATAGATCGCGGCGAGGGCACGGAGATCGTCCGAGCGGATCGAGAGCACCTTGCCGTTGTAGTCCCCGCGTTGGGACTGGATCGAGGCGGTGTACCGCGCCAGCGGACCCGCACGTTCGTGCTCGACCGCCGCAAGGGCGGTGAGGTCCAGAATCAGCTTCGCTGGCGGGTCGATGGAGTGGTTGCCGCCACCGTCGGGCAGTAACTCAGACACCGGGACGCCGTAGAAGTCGGCTAGTTCGGCGAGCCGGGCGACTGTCACGGCGCGGTCGCCGCGTTCGTACGAGCCGACCACGACGGCCTTCCAGCGCCCTTCGGACTTCTGCTCGACCCCGTGCAGGCTCAATCCCTGCTGCTGACGGATGGCGCGAAGCCGGGCGCCGAGCGCCTTGGCGTAGTACGTGCTCATGGCTTGCGTGGTCCTTCCCCTCGGAACGCCGTGTCGGGCATACGCGCACCCGCGTCCGGTTACGTCCTGTCACCAATCCCTGTTACGGAGAGTAGCACGCGCTCTACGTTGGAGCGTCGGCGCGGAGTGCCCTGGTGCCGGTGCGGCAGGGCCTCGGTGCACCCCGGTAACGTGGCAGTAGCTGAGTTCCTTTAACGGCCCGTCCTGCGAGGCGGGGAAGGAGTGGCGATGTCCGCCGACGGGTTGCGGCAAGTGCTCGACGCTGCCGATATCGACCGTGCGCTGACCCGCATTTCCCATGAGATCCTGGAAGCCAACAAGGGTGCTGAGAAGCTGGTGATCCTCGGGATCCCGGCCCGCGGTAACTCCTTGGGGCGCCGGATCGCCGAGCGCATCGCCGCCATCGAGGGCGCCGACGTCCCGGTCGGTTCGCTGGACATCACCCTCTACCGGGATGACCTGCGACTGCGCCCGCCGCGCGCCTTGCACCACACCGATATCCCGGCCGCCGGTATCGACGGCGCGACCGTGGTGCTCGTCGACGACGTGCTGTACTCGGGCCGCTCGGTGCGGGCAGCCCTGGACGCCCTCGTCGACATCGGTCGACCGCGCGCGGTGAGGTTGGCCGTGCTGGTCGACCGTGGTCATCGGGAACTACCCATCAGGCCGGATCATGTCGGCAAGAACCTCCCGACTTCCTCGTACGAGACCGTCCACGTGAGGTTGCGAGAGACGGACGGTTTGGATGCGGTGCTCATCGGCGGTGCCGAATGAAGCATCTGCTCTCGGCCGGTGACCTGACCCCTGCCCAGGCCGTCCAGATCCTTGACACCACCGCGGAACTCGCAGCAGTGTCCGATCGACCGATGAAGAAACTGCCCACGCTGCGCGGACGCACCGTCGTCAATCTCTTCTTCGAGGACAGCACTCGCACCCGCATCTCGTTCGAGGCGGCGGCGAAGCGGCTCTCGGCCGACGTCATCAACTTCGCCGCGAAGGGGTCGAGTGTCTCCAAGGGGGAGAGCCTCAAGGACACGGCGCTCACCCTGGAGGCCATGGGGGCCGACGCGGTTGTGATCCGCCACGGTTCCTCGGGGGCGCCCTACCGGCTGGCCAACTCCGGCTGGATCCACGGTCATGTGGTCAACGCGGGCGACGGCTCCCACGAGCACCCCACCCAAGCCCTGCTCGACGCCTTCACCATCCGCCGCCACCTGGCCGGTGACGCCGGAGACCTGGCCGGGATGCAGGTGACGATTGTGGGTGATGTGCTGCACTCCCGGGTGGCGAGGTCCAATGTCCTCCTCCTCGACACCCTGGGTGCCGATGTCACGTTGGTGGCGCCACCCACCTTGTTGCCGGTCGGCGTCGAGACCTGGCCCTGCAGGGTCAGCTACGACCTGGACGAACCCCTGGGGAAGACCGACGCCGTGATGATGCTTCGGGTTCAGCGCGAGCGAATGAGCGCCTCCTACTTCCCCTCCGAACGCGAATACTCCCGCCGCTACGGACTCGGCGCCGACCGGATGGCCCAGCTCCCCGAGTCGTCGATAGTGCTGCACCCGGGGCCGATGAACCGCGGCATGGAGATCACCGCCGACGTGGCCGACTCGCCGCGATCGGTCATTGTCGAGCAGGTGACCAACGGCGTCAGCGTCCGGATGGCCGTGCTGTACCTGCTACTCGGGGGCGCCCCCGAGGGATCGGAGATGCTCGCGTGACAACACCTGCAGAGCTCGCCAGCGCCGGATTCGCCGACGCACCAGCACCGGTCCTGATCAGCGGCGCAAGCATCCTGGGCGATCCGCCGGTAGACCTCCTCATCTCCGATGGCCTCATCGTCGAGGTGGGGCCGGTCGGATCCCTTGCTGTTCCGGAGGAGTCCGTGGTGGTCGAGGCGGACGGGCTGTTGGCGCTTCCCGGGCTCGTCGATCTGCATACCCACCTGCGAGAACCGGGCCGGGAGGACGCCGAAACCGTCGAGTCTGGAACCCGGGCAGCCGCCCTCGGTGGCTTCACGGCGGTGCACGCGATGGCCAACACCGATCCGGTGGCTGACACCGCGGGCGTCGTGGAACAGGTCTGGCGGCTCGGACGGGAGGCAGGCTGGTGCGATGTCCAGCCGATCGGCGCCGTCACCGTCGGACTGGACGGCGAACACATGGCGGAACTCGGCGCGATGGCCACCTCCGCGGCACGTGTCCGGGTCTTCTCCGACGACGGCAAGTGCGTGGCGGACCCGTTGCTGATGCGTCGGGCACTGGAGTACGTCAAGGCGTTCGGCGGTGTCATCGCCCAGCACGCCCAGGAGCCCCGCCTCACCGAGGGTGCCCAGATGAATGAGAGCGCCCTCTCTGGGACGTTGGGGCTGCGGGGCTGGCCCGCGATGGCCGAGGAGTCGATCATTGCCAGGGATGTGCTGCTGACCTCTCACGTCGACTCCCGGTTGCACGTCTGCCACGTCTCGACCGCCGGCTCGGTCGAGGTCGTCGCGCTGGCGAAGGCCCGAGGAATCAATGTGACCGCAGAGGTCACCCCACATCACCTGCTGCTGGACGAGTCTCTCGTGAGCAGCTACGACCCTCACTTCAAGGTCAATCCGCCCCTTCGTGGCGAAGGTGACGTGGCCGCCCTCCGGACCGCGCTCGCCGAAGGCATCATCGACATCGTCGCGACCGACCACGCGCCGCATCCGGTCGAGGACAAGGACTGTGAGTGGGACGCCGCCGCCATGGGCATGCTCGGGCTGGAGACGGCGCTGTCAGTCGTTATCCGAACGATGGTCGAACCGGGCCTACTGGACTGGGCCGGGGTCGCCGAGCGGATGTCCTACGCGCCGGCCAGGATTTCCGGCATCCCGGGTCAGGGTCGACCGATCGCAGTCGGCGAACCGGCCAACATCACACTGGTCGATCCTGCGGCGACCTGGGTGGTCGATCCAGCGCATACTGCGAGCCGCAGCCGCAACACCCCCTACGCGGGGATGGTGTTGCCCGGACGGGTCCGCGCCACCTTCCTGCACGGGCGGGTGACGGTCTTCGATTCCGAGCCCGTGCCGAGGCGGCGCTCATGAGTTACGGCGGCTTCGGGGCGGTACTCGCCTTCGCGCTCGACCGAACGAGTCCGCAGGTCACCCAATGGCCGCAGCGGCTTCTGCTGAGTGTGATCGTGCTGTTGGTCGTCGGGTTGGCGGTCCTGGGAATGTGGTGGGGCTGGCGGAATCGTGCCCGCCGACAGGGCGACATCCCGGCACCGACACCGACTCCCGACCAGTTGGGCCCGTCGTTGGCCGAGGCTGAGGGCCGCTACGTGGGAACGGCACGCGCCGGTGATTGGCTCGACCGAGTGGTGGTTCATTCCCTCGGAGTGCCGTCCCGCGCGGCCATGAGCGTTCACCGCGAGGGGGTGTTGTTCCGCCGCACCGGGGCCCCCGAGGTCTTCATCCCCGCCGAGGATCTCGTCGACGTCCGTTCCGACCGCGGTGCCGCCGGCACAGTGGTCGAACGCGACGGAATGCTGGTGTTGCGGTGGCGACTCGGCTCCGGGGATGTCGAGACCGGATTCCGTGGTGATCAGACGGTGCCCCATGCAGCGGTGCTGGCCGCAGCCGCCGGGCTGGTACCCGGTGGCAACCCCCGCTCCGCTGCACAGGCCGAAGGAGGCCCAGCTTGAAGATTCCGATGAAGGTCCCCACAGGTACCGTCAATACGCCCTACCTGGTGGACAGCGACGACCGCCAGCGCAGTCGGACCGACCGCACCCCTGGGGTCTTGGTGCTGGCCGACGGTCGTGAGTTCGCCGGAACGGGCTTCGCCTGCGAGGGAGTCGCCTTCGGCGAGGCGGTGTTCACCACCGGGATGACTGGGTATCAGGAGACCCTCACGGACCCTTCGTACCGTCGACAGGTCGTGGTGCAGACGGCGCCACACATCGGAAACACCGGGATGAACTCGGAGGATCCGGAGTCCGCCCAGATCTGGGTCGCCGGCTACGTGATCCGTGACCGTTCGGTGCTCGCCTCCAACTGGCGCGCCGAGTCGACACTGGAAGCCTCGCTGTTGGAGGCCGGGGTCGTCGGCCTGTGCGATGTCGACACCCGCGCACTGACCCGCCACCTGCGGTCGGCCGGCGCCATGACAGCCGGGATATTCACCGGGGCAGCGACGCTTCGTAGCCCGGCCGACAGGCTGGCAGAGGTCCACGCGCAACCTTCGATGCTCGGGGCAGATCTGACCGGCGAGGTCTCCACCGCCGACGGGTATGTCGTCCCGGCGATCGGTGAACGTCTCTTCACGGTGGTAGCGGTCGACCTCGGGATCAAGTCGATGACCCCGCACCGACTCGCTGAGCGTGGTGTCGAGACCCACGTCGTTCCAGCGAGCACCACGGCCAAGGAGATTCTGGCGATGGCCCCGGACGGGGTGTTCCTGTCCAATGGGCCTGGAGATCCCGCGACCGCGGACGCGGTCGTCGAACTGGTGACCGCCATCCTGGATGCCGGGGTGCCGCTGTTCGGGATCTGTTTCGGCAATCAGATGCTCGGTCGGGCGCTCGGTCTTGGGACCTACAAACTCGTCTTCGGGCACCGCGGCATCAACCAGCCGGTGTCGGATGTCGCCACCGGCAAGGTGGCGATCACCGCCCACAACCACGGCTTCGCGGTCGACGCCCCGATTGGCGAGGTCTTCGACACCAAGTGGGGCCGAGCCGAGGTGAGCCACGTCTGCCTCAACGACAACGTGGTCGAGGGACTCAGACTTCTCGACGCACCGGCCTTCAGCGTTCAGTACCACCCCGAGGCAGCTGGTGGACCGCACGACTCGGCCGCCCTGTTCGACAATTTCGTTCAGCTGATGGGGAGTAACTGATGCCGCGCCGTGACGACATCGCCAGCGTGCTCGTGATCGGCTCCGGCCCGATCGTGATCGGTCAGGCCTGCGAGTTCGACTACTCCGGCACCCAGGCCTGTCGGGTGTTGCGCGCCGAAGGGTTGCGGGTGATCCTGGTCAACAGCAATCCGGCGACCATCATGACCGATCCGGAATTCGCCGACGCCACGTACATCGAGCCCATCACCCCGGAGATCGTCGAATCGGTCATCGCGCGGGAACGCCCGGATGCGTTGCTGCCGACCCTGGGTGGCCAGACCGCTTTGAACACCGCGATCGCCCTGCACTCCTCGGGTGTGCTGGCGAAGTACGGCGTCGAGTTGATCGGCGCGGACGTGGAGGCGATTGAGCGCGGCGAGAACCGGGAACTGTTCAAGGAGATCGTGGCGGCGATCGGTGCGGAGAGCGCCCGGTCGGTCATCTGTCACACCATGCCCGAGTGTCTGGCGGCGGCTGAAGAGCTGGGCTTCCCGATGGTGGTGCGTCCCAGTTTCACGATGGGTGGGGCGGGTTCCGGGATGGCCTACGACGCCGACGATCTCGAGCGGATCGCCGGCGCCGGACTGCAGGCCAGTCCCACGTCCGAAGTGCTCCTGGAGGAGTCGATCCTCGGCTGGAAGGAGTACGAACTCGAACTCATGCGGGATCGCAACGACAACGTCGTCGTCGTGTGCTCGATCGAGAACCTCGACCCGCTGGGGGTGCACACCGGCGACTCGATCACCGTCGCCCCGGCGCTCACCCTCACCGACCGGGAGTTCCAGCGGCTTCGGGATATCGGCATCGACGTCATCCGTGAGGTCGGCGTCGACACCGGCGGCTGCAACATCCAGTTCGCGGTGCACCCGGAGTCCGGACGGATCATCGTTATCGAGATGAATCCGCGGGTTTCGAGGTCCTCAGCCCTGGCCAGCAAGGCAACCGGATTCCCGATCGCGAAGATTGCGGCCAGGCTGGCGATCGGCTACACCCTCGACGAGATCGACAACGACATCACCGGCGAGACGCCGGCGTCGTTCGAGCCGACGCTGGACTACGTCGTGGTGAAGGTCCCCAGATTCGCCTTCGAGAAGTTCCCGCAGGCGGATTCCACGCTGACCACCACGATGAAGAGCGTCGGTGAGGCGATGGCCATCGGCCGGAACTTCACCGAGGCGCTGCAGAAGGCGTTGCGCAGCCTGGAGCACCGGGACGCGCCGTTCGACTGGTCCGGCGATCCTGCGCAGATCGACGTGTCGGCGCTGCTGGCGCAGATGGCGCGGCCCCACGACGGACGGCTGCGACTCGTGCAACGGGCGCTGTGGGCTGGCGCTTCCCTCGACGAGGTTCACCGGGCCACCGCGATCGACCCGTGGTTCCTCTCCCAGATCGGGCTGCTCAACGAGCTCGCGGATGAGGTGGCCGCGGCGTCCGAATTGACCCCGGAATTGTTGAGACTGACAAAGCGGCACGGCTTCTCGGACGCCCAGCTGGGTGCGCTTCGAAGGCTGCCGGAGCCGGTGGTGCGCGGTGTTCGGCAGGCACTTGGAATCCGACCCGTCTACAAGACAGTCGACACCTGCGCCGCTGAGTTCGAGGCCCGAACGCCCTACCACTACTCGAGCTACGACGACGAGACCGAGGTGGCCCGGCGCGAACGTCCGGCGGTGATCATCCTGGGGTCCGGACCGAATCGGATCGGCCAGGGCATCGAGTTCGACTACTCCTGTGTGCACGCCGCCATGACACTCAGCGAGGCTGGATACGAGACCGTGATGGTCAACTGCAACCCGGAGACGGTCTCGACCGATTACGACACCTCCGACCGGCTGTACTTCGAGCCGTTGACCGCCGAGGACGTGCTGGAGGTAGTGCACGCCGAGCAGCAGGCCGGTCCGGTACTGGGCGTCATCACCCAGCTCGGCGGCCAGACCCCCCTCGGCCTCGCCCAGACCCTGAAGGACAACGGGGTCCCGCTGCTCGGCACCCAACCGGAGGCGATTCACCTCGCCGAGGAACGGGGTGCCTTCGGCAGGGTGCTCGCCGAGGCCGGACTGTTGGCGCCCAAGCACGGTACGGCCGACTCCTTCGAGGAGGCGAAGGCCATTGCCGACGAGATCGGCTATCCGGTGCTGGTGCGCCCCTCCTACGTGCTGGGCGGGCGAGGGATGGAGATCGTCTATGGCGAGGAGATGCTGGCCGACTACCTTCAGCGGGCAACCGACGTCAATCCGGAACACCCGGTACTGGTGGACCGGTTCCTCGACGACACCATCGAGATCGACGTCGATGCGCTCTACGACGGCGAGGAGTTGTATCTCGGTGGGGTGATGGAGCATATCGAGGAGGCGGGAATCCATTCCGGCGATTCGGCCTGCACACTGCCACCCATCACCCTGGGCGCCGCCGAGATCGAGCGGATCCGGGCGTCGACCCTGGGAATCGCCGCCGGCGTCGGGGTTCGCGGGCTGCTGAACGTGCAATACGCCCTGACCGGCGACACCCTGTACGTCCTCGAGGCCAATCCACGGGCCTCCCGCACGGTTCCGTTCGTTTCCAAAGCGACCGCCGTACCGCTCGCGAAGGCGGCGGCCCGGATAGCCCTGGGTGAGTCCATCAAGGATCTGCGTGCGGCGGGACTGCTGCCCGCCGGCGACGGCGGCGAACTACCGGCCAGCGCTCCGATCTCGGTCAAGGAGGCGGTGCTGCCGTTCGGGCGTTTCAACGGCGTCGACACCATGCTGGGACCGGAGATGCGGTCCACCGGCGAGGTCATGGGCATCGACGCCGAGTTCGGCGCAGCTTTCGCCAAGAGTCAGTTGGCCGCCTACGCCGGCGGTCTCCCGGTGGCCGGGCGGGTGCTGATTTCGGTGGCCAACCGGGACAAGCGCAGCATCATCTTCCCGGTCAAACGGCTGGTGGATCTCGGGTTCGAGGTGGTCGCCACCGCCGGCACCGCCGAGGTACTGCGCCGACACGGCATCCCGGTGACCGTCATCCGGAAGCATTACGAGGGTGCCCTCGGTGCGCTGGGCACCACCATCGAGGCCATCCGCTCCGGGGAGATCGCCCTGATCGTCAACACCCCCTTCGGCGTCGGGGCGCGGGTCGACGGTTATGAGATCCGGACGGCGGCGGTTGCCGGCGGCATTCCCTGCATCACCACCGTCGCGGGACTCGCGGCGGCGGTGCAGGGGATCGAGGCTGTCCAGGCGGGCCCGCTGGATGTGCATCCGCTGCAGGCCTACTCGGGCGCCCTACGTGCCGCCCGTGGCGAGGTCTGAGCCGTGGCCGCCATCAGCCCGGCAATCCCGGTGCAGACCGACGCGGAGGTGCTCGACCTTCGTCGCGTGGGGGAGTACTTCCTGCTGACGTTGTCGGCGCCGGGGGCAGCCGATGACGTTCGCCCCGGACACTTCGTCGCGGTGGCCGTCGGCGGCGAGGACTCCTCGATGCTGTTACGTCGGGCCTTCTCCATCTACCGGGCCGATCCGGCAGCGGGCACCATCGAGATCGTGTTCGCCGTGCAAGGGCGCGGCACTCGATGGCTGGCTCAGCGTCGACGGGGTGACTGGACCAACATCGTGGCCCCGTTGGGCCGCCCCTTCGTACTGCCCACCGAGCCCGTTGCGTGCGCCTTGGTGGCGGGCGGCTACGGAGCCGCGCCGATGTTCGCCCTCGCGGAGTTGCTTCGCGAACGGGGAGCCCGGGTGGACATGGTACTGGGTGCCGCTACCGAGACGAGACTGTTCGGACTGCTGGAGGGACGTCGGGCGGCGGATTCGTTGACCGTGACCACCGACGACGGCGTCCACGCCCGGGTGCAGCCCGTGCTCGACCCGCCCAGCG
>CAZKVQ010000057.1:0-5334 GCA_964556255.1 uncultured Actinomycetes bacterium | reverse complement strand
GCCGGCCTGGAGCGATTCGGCGGCAAGCTCCAGGGCCTGCGGTCCGATGCCGATGCTCGCCACGGTGGCCCGGGTGGCCGCCGCTGCGGGCGCCCACAGCCAGTGTGCCGTCGAGGAGGCGATGGCCTGCGGTGTCGGGATCTGCATGACCTGTGTGTTGCCGGTGGTCGGGGAGGACGGGGCAACCAGGATGGTGCGCTCCTGCACGGACGGGCCGGTCTTCTTCGGAGACAAGGTGCGATGGGGTGATGTCGGCACCGTTCCTCCCGACACCGTCGGCGCCCCGAGACCGGGGGGTCACTGATGACCGCGGCGCAGGCTCAACCGTCGGACTACGGGGTCGACATGGCCACGTCGCTGGCCGGTGCGCATTTCCCGGCCCCGGTATTCACGGCCAGTGGCTGCGCCGCGGCCGGCCGTGAACTGGACCCTTACTTCGACGTGACCGCCATCGGCGGCATCGTGACCAAGAGCATCATGGCGGAGCCGAGGTCCGGCCGGGCAACCCCTCGGATGGCAGAAACCCCCTCCGGGATGCTCAACTCCATTGGACTGCAAGGTCCGGGCATCGAATCCTTCATCGCCAACGACCTGGAATGGTTGCGTCGGCGGGGTGCGCGGGCAGTTGTCTCGATCGCCGGCAACACGGCGGACGAGTTCGGGGCGCTTGCCAACCGACTGCGCCACGAGCCGGGAATCTCCGCCCTCGAGGTCAACATCTCCTGCCCCAACGTCGAAAGCAGGGGGCTCGTCTTCGCCTGCGATCCGTCCGCGGCCGCCGGGGTGATCAGGGCCGTTCGGCGCAACACGAATTCGACCGTTCCGGTCCTGGCGAAACTGTCCCCGGATGTGACCGACATCGTCGAGATCGCCGAGTCTGTGGTGGCGGCCGGCGCCGACGGGCTATCCATGATCAACACCACCCTCGGCGTGGTCATCGACACGGACACCCTGCGACCGGCGCTGGGAGGCATCACCGGCGGACTGTCGGGTCCGGCCATCAGACCCATGGCAGTGCGAGCCGTGTGGCAGGTTCACGCGGCGATGCCGGAAGTCCCGATCCTCGGAATGGGTGGCATCAGGACGGGACTGGACGCGCTGCAGTTCGTACTGGCCGGCGCGAGCGCCGTCAGTGTCGGGACGGCCGTGTTCAACGACCCCGCTGCACCGATGCGGGTGCAGAGCGAGTTGGCCGAGGCCTTGGCAGAGCGCGGCTTCGACAGCATCGCGGCCGCCGTCGGATATGCCCATCGAGGTCTGCCGCACCGGCTCGACGTGCAGGAGGAAACAACATGACGCCGTCCCCGCTCGCCGCCCTCTCCCAGGCGGCCCCCATCGCAGTGGCCCTGGATGCCCCCGACGTGCAGACGGCGTGCTCCTGGGCCGCGGCCGTGGCGCCCGAGGTGGCGATGCTCAAGGTGGGCCTGGAGACGTACCTGCGCGACGGCGCCGAAGGCATCGCGGCCATCCGCGAAGCGGCCGGCGATTTGGGCGGGCGCCGGTGGCTCTTCCTGGACCTGAAACTGCACGACATCCCCAACACCGTGGCGGGCGGCGCGCGATCGGTGGCCCGCTTCGACCCGGCGCTGCTCACGGTGCACGCCCTCGGCGGCCCGGAGATGGTTCGGGCTGCCGCCGACGCCCTGCCCGATACCTACATCACGGCGATCACCGTGCTCACCTCTATGGACACCACCACCATGGCGACGGTCGGGCTAGCGGGAACCCCGGCCGATGCGGCGGTTCGACTGGCCGAGATGGCTGTCGAAGCCGGCGCCCGGGCCCTGGTGTGTTCACCGTTGGAAGTGGCCCGGATCCGCGCGGCGGTCGGACCGCAGGTGCTGTTGGTGACGCCGGGTGTCCGACCCGCCGGCGCTGCCGTGGGCGATCAGAAGCGGGTGGCGACCCCGGCCCAGGCCATCGCCGACGGCTCCGACCTCCTGGTCATCGGCCGCCCGATCACCGGCGCTGCGGACCCCGGCGCGGCAAGTGCCGCCATCGCGGCAGAGATCTCGTCCTCAAGTGGGAACGATGGCCGGATTTCGCTACCGTCACATGGGTGACCCTGCCCCAGTTGAGCGCCGAGGAACGTGCCAGCGCCTCGGCCGCGGCGTTGGCGGCGCGACGGCGGCGGGCGCAGATCAAAGAGCAATTGGCCAGTGGCTCGGTGACGCTCGCCGAGGTGTTGACGCTCGCCGAGACCGATCCGGCGCTCGCCAAGATGCGGGTGGTCGATCTGCTGTCCTCGCTGCCGAGGATCGGCCCGGTGCGGGCCACCGAGATCATGGTGCGGAACTCGGTGGCCCCGAGCCGTCGGATTCGGGGACTGGGGGAGCGGCAGCGCTCGGCCCTGCTGGCCGAGCTCGCCCGGAAGTGACACCAGTCGGCCGGCTCATCGTGGTCAGCGGCCCCAGCGGGGTCGGTAAAGGGACAGTGGTGGCCGAGGCGCGCCGCCGGCGCCCCGACTTGCTCCTGAGCGTGTCCGCCACGACCCGTAGCCCGCGACCCGGTGAGGTCGACGGCGTTGCCTACTTCTTCACCGACCGCGCCCGGTTCAACGAGTTGGTGGCCGAAGGCCAGATGCTGGAGCATGCGGAGTTCGCCGGAAACCTCTACGGCACCCCGCGCAGGCCTGTCATGACCGCGCTGGCCGCCGGCAGCACGGTGATCCTGGAGATAGATCTGGCCGGTGCTCGGCAGGTGAAGTCCGCCATGCCGGAATCCGTCACGGTCTTCATCGCGCCGCCGTCCATGGTCGAGTTGGCCGCCAGGCTGCGTGGTCGGGGCACCGAGGATGCGGCAGGGATGGATCGTCGGCTGCGTGTCGCCGAGGCCGAGATCGCGGCCAGCGGCGAGTTCGATGTGGTCCTGATCAACACTGAGGTCAACGAGACGGCCACCGCCTTGTTAGACTTGGCGGATCCCTCCCGCGGTTGAGACACCGTGGGAGTCCGCGAACTGGAAGGAATACCGTGCCCGGCATCGATGTGCGCCCCCAGGGGATCACCTACCCGCCGATCGACGACCTGCTGGACAAGACGGGATCCAAGTACGCCCTGGTGATCTACTCGGCCAAACGCGCCCGCCAGATCAACGCCTACTACTCCCAGCTCGATGAGGGACTGCTGGAGAATGTCGGGCCACTGGTGGAGACCCACGTTCAGGAGAAGCCGCTGTCCATCGCTCTGCGCGAGATCGACGCCGACCTGCTCGAGATCACCGCGGTCGATCCGGATACCGGCTCGGTCGAGGTATCCGAAGTCTGAGCCAGTAGCCGACCATGTCTCGGGTGGTTCTCGGCGTAACAGGCGGCATAGCTGCCTACAAGGCGTGCGAGTTGCTGCGCCGCCTGACAGAGGCTGGCCATGAGGTCACAGTCGTACCGACCGAATCCGCCCTACGGTTCGTCGGGACGCCCACCTGGGAGGCACTGAGCGGCCGCGCCGTTCCCACCGATGTCTTCACCGATGTGCCGTCGGTCACCCATGTCCGCCTAGGTCAGCAGGCAGATCTGATCATGGTGGCGCCGGCCACCGCCGACGTGCTGGCGCGCGCGGCGCAGGGCTTGGCGCCCGACCTGCTCGGGAACGTCCTGCTCACCGCCCGGTGTCCGGTCGTGTTCGCGCCCGCCATGCACACCGAGATGTGGCAGCACCCGGCGACGGTTGCCAACGTGGCTGTGCTTCGCGAGCGCGGGGCGATGGTCATCGACCCCGCAGTCGGACGACTCACCGGGGTCGATACCGGTCCTGGCCGCCTCCCCGATCCGGCGGAGTTGTTCGACACCGCTCAGGCGGTGCTCGATGGCGGTGTTCCGGTTCGTGACCTGGAGGGGCGGACCGTGGTCGTCAGTGCCGGCGGCACCCGCGAGTTCCTGGACCCGGTTCGTTACCTGGGTAACAGATCCTCCGGCAAGCAGGGTTACGCAGTGGCGGCGGCAGCGGCGGCCCGCGGGGCAACGGTCACGTTGATCTCAGCCAACTCGACGGTGCCGGTCCCCGCCGGGGTGGAGGTCGTCACGGTCGTGGATGCGGCTGAGATGAGAGCCCAGGTCCTCGCCCGCAGTGATGTGGACGCCGTGGTCATGGCGGCCGCGGTTGCCGACTATCGGCCAGTAGAAGTCGCCGAGACGAAGCTGAAGAAGGAGTCCGGTTCGCTCACCGAGATCCGTGTCATTGAGAACAGCGACATCCTGGCGGACCTGGTTGGGGCCCGGGGGGATGCCGACACCCCGGTCGTTGTGGGCTTCGCAGCCGAGACGGGAGACGAGACCACCGACTACCTGGAGTACGGCCGACGCAAACTCGCCCGCAAGGGTTGTGACCTGCTGGTCGTGAACGAAGTAGGCGACGGTCTGGCTTTCGAGGTCGACCGCAATGCAGCGACCGTGATCGGTCGGGACGGCTACGAGTTGGACATCCCGATGGTCTCCAAACGGCGACTGGCCGACTCGGTGTGGGACGCCGTTCTGGCTTCTGGAGCGCTGAAGTAGACTCGTCGCCGTTCCCGCCGCGCGCACGGCACGCGACCGACAAACAGACAACACGACAACACGTAGGGGTATCTCCATGGCAGGGCGCCTGTTCACATCCGAGTCTGTGACCGAAGGTCACCCGGACAAGATCGCCGACCAGATCAGCGACACCATCCTCGACGCGATGCTCAAAGACGACCCCAAGTCGAGGGTCGCGGTAGAGACGCTGTTGACCACCGGTCTGGTGGTTGTCGGTGGTGAGGTGACCACGTCCACCTGGGTCGACATCCCCGACCTGGTGCGCAACAAGGTGCTCGACATCGGCTATGACTCCTCGGAGAAGGGCTTCGACGGCAAGAGCTGCGGTGTCACCGTTGCCATCGGCAAGCAGTCCCCGGATATCGCCCAGGGTGTCGACGACGCCCTCGAGGAGCGCACCGACCACTCGGTCGATCCGTTCGACCAGCAGGGTGCCGGTGACCAGGGCCTGATGTTCGGATACGCCTGCAACGACACCCCGGAGCTCATGCCGCTGCCGATCGCGCTGGCGCACCGGCTCTCCCACCGCCTCTCGGCAGTGCGCAAAGACTCGACGATGGGGTACCTGCGACCCGACGGCAAGACCCAGGTCACCATCGAGTACGACGGCGACCGTGCTGTGCGGCTCGACACGATCGTGGTGTCCACCCAGCACAAGGAAGACATCGACCTCGCGACCCATCTGGCTCCCGACATCGAGCAGCACGTCGTCCTGCCGGAACTTGCCGACCTCGAGCTGGACACCTCCGAGCACCGGCTGCTGGTCAACCCGACCGGCCGCTTCGTGATCGGTGGTCCGCAAGGTGACGCCGGACTGACCG
>CAZKVQ010000056.1:0-19764 GCA_964556255.1 uncultured Actinomycetes bacterium | reverse complement strand
TGTAGTCCTCAGTCTGCTTCTCCTTTGGGCTGGAGAAGATGACCTCCGTCGGCCCGTACTCAACAAGCCTGCCCGGCTGTCCCACCCCGGCCAGGTTGAAGAACGCCGTCGTCTCCGAAACCCGGGCCGCCTGTTGCATGTTGTGGGTCACGATCACGATGGTGAACTCCGTCTTGAGTTCCTCCACCAAGTCCTCGATGGCGAGCGTGGAGATGGGATCCAGTGCCGAGGCCGGCTCGTCCATGAGCAGCACCTCCGGCTCGATGGCGATCGCCCGGGCGATGCACAGCCGCTGCTGCTGACCGCCCGACAGTCCGGCACCGGGCTTCTTGAGCCGGTCCTTGACCTCGTTCCATAAGTTGGCGCCACGCAACGACTTCTCCACGATGTCATCGAACTGCGACTTCTTGACCTTCTTGGAGTTGTCGAGCTTGATACCCGCCAAAACGTTGTCGTAGATAGACATGGTGGGAAAAGGATTCGGCCGTTGAAACACCATCCCGACGACCCGTCGCACATTGACCGGGTCGACATCCGGTGCGTAGATGTCGAGGCCATCGAGCAGGATCTCGCCCTCGACGTAAGCACCGGGGATCACTTCGTGCATCCGATTCAAGGTGCGCAACACCGTGGACTTCCCGCAGCCGGACGGTCCGATGAACGCCGTGACGGAGCGCGGCTGGATGGGAATGGTGACACCCTCCACGGCCTTGAAACTGCCGTAGTAGATG
This sequence comes from uncultured Actinomycetes bacterium, assembly GCA_964556255.1. Lineage (GTDB taxonomy): Bacteria > Actinomycetota > Actinomycetes > S36-B12 > UBA10799 > JACJWR01. The sequence goes on along the minus strand of CAZKVQ010000056.1, from coordinate 19,033 downwards.
TCGACGTCGTTCATGTCGATGCGCTTGGAACGCGACAGTGAACCTGTGTCGTGGATCTCCTGCGCCACCACTTTTCCTCCGACCGGGGTGGGGTTGCGCACGAAGGAGCTCGCCTTGGCGTCCCCTGTGGCAACCTGCGTGGCGTCGTCGGCTGCGGCCGTGACGCGTGATACCTGTTCCATAGTTACTACTCCGATTTCGGTGCGAAGAACCTAGCAACGATTCGTGCACCTAGGTACAGAATCATCACCAGGACGATGAGGACGAGAGCTCCGGCCCAGGCGCGCGCCAGAGAAGCGTCGGTGCCGCTGGCAATCTGGTCCCAGACGAAGGTCGGGATGGAGGCCTGGGCTCCCTTGAACGGGTCGTAGTTGATGCTCTGCGACAGGAACGTCGTCAGCAGCAGCGGCGCGGTCTCACCGGCAACACGCGCCACCGCGAGCATGACGCCGGTGATGATGCCACCGATGGCGGTAGGCAGCACGATCCGCAGGATCGTCTTCCACTTCGGGACCCCGAGCGCGTAGGACGCCTCCCGGAGTTCGTTGGGGACGATCTTCAGCATCTCCTCGGTGGATCGCACGATCACCGGAATCATCAGGATCGTCAGCGCGAGCGAGCCCGCGAATCCCGACCGCTGGAAGCCGAGCGTGAGTACCCAGAAGGTGTAGATGAACAGACCGGCGATGATCGACGGGATGCCGGTCATGACGTCGACGAAGAAACTGATGGCTTTGCCCAGCTTGCGCTTGCTGCTGTACTCGACGAGGTAGATGGCGGTCAGGATCCCGATCGGCACCGCGAATGCGGCCGCGATAAGCACTTGTTCGATGGTGCCGATGAGGGCGTGATAGAGGCCGCCGCCCTGCTTCTGCGGGCTGATGTTGCGCATCGAGCGACCCAGGAACTCGGCACTCAGGGCGTCCAAACCCTTCAGGACGGTGACGACGATGATGGCGACCAGAGCCGCCAGCGCGGCGAAGAAGGCGGCGTAGATCAGCGTCGTGAAGAGCCGGTCAACCGAGTGCCGACGACCTTCGACCGCGAAGGACCACGCCGACTGCGCGATGATGAAGAGAACGGCCGCCACCACGGCCGTGTCCGCCACACCTTGGATACCGGTGGTCAGGTTGAGCACGACTGCGACCGCGACTGCCGCGAGCCCGGTATAGAGCGGGGCCAACCTCGGCAGGCGTTTGCCTACCAACGCGGCTTTGATCTCCGGACTCGCCGGGCGTTGCTCGAGGGAGGTGGACATTCAGTTCGCCCCCGAGAACTCGGCGCGCCTGGCGATGATCCACCGCGCGATCATGTTGACGGCCATCGTGATGACGAACAGCACCAGGCCGGAGGCAACCAGCGCGGAGAGCCCGGTCGGTCCGGCCTCGTTCCACTTCAACGCGATGTTGGCGGCGAAAGTGTTGCCACCCGGCTCGGTGATGTGCCAGTTGATGGTGAACAGCGCGGACAGGATCAGCGCCACCGCGATCGTCTCGCCGAGGGCCCGACCCAAGGCCAACATGGCGGCACTGATCATCCCGGGCCGCGCGAACGGGAATACCGCGAGCCGCATGACCTCCCATCGGGTGGCACCAAGCGCCAGCGCTGCCTCGCGGTGGGCCCGCGGCACCTGAGCGAAGACCTCCCGGGTGATGGCCGACATGGTCGGCAGGATCATGATGGCCAGCACTACCGAGGCGATGAAGATCGACTTCGTGTAGATGCCGGTGGTGTTGTTGAACAGAGGGATGAACCCGAGGTAGTCGTTCATCCACTGGGTGAGCCCGAACATGTTGGGCATCAAGAATTCCAGGCCCCAGAGGCCGAAGATGATGGATGGCACGGCAGCGAGAACATCCACTACGAAGGCGAGGCTGGAGGCGAGGCGACGACTGGCGTAGAACGCGATGAACATCGCGGTTCCGATACCGAGTGGCACAGCGATGATCATCGCGATTGCCGCCGTCATCAGAGTGCCGAAGGCAAGTGCCGCGATGCCGAAGGCCGCCGGGGTGTCGTCGGGGAACCACTGCTGGAATGTGAAGAAGTTGGCGGAGTTGGCGCTCAGGGCCGGGATCGACTTGACCACCAGGAAGACGGCGATCGCCGCCAAGATCACCAGGACGAGGATGCCGGCGTTGCGGGTGAGACCGAGGAAGGCCCGATCGCCGCGGCGGACGGACTTGCCCTTCAAGGCTTCCGCCTCGGCTTCGGGTTCTTGCGGGGGTGCCTCGATGATGGCCATCTGCACCTGCCTCCTTTCGCGCGAGAAAGGGAATCGCTGGGCCCGGCCCGCGCAGCCGGGCCCAGCGACGTTCCTTACTAGCTGCTCAGGGCAGCGACCGCGGCAGCAACCTTGGTCTGCAGGTCAGCCGGAAGTGGCGCGTAGTCCAGCGCGGTAAGACCGCTCTGTCCTGCAGTCGAGGAGGTGTACGTCAGGAAGCTCTTGGTCAGCTCCAGGTTCGGGCCGAGCCCCTTCGAGCAGGTGATCTCGTAGGTGACTGCCAGCACCGGGTAGGCGCCCGGAGCCTTGGTGGCGTAGTCGAGGCTGAGAACGAGGTTGTTGCCCTCGCCGGTCACCTTCGCTGTGGCCAACCCGGCGGTCGTCGTCGCCGATGTCAATTCGACTGCTCCGCCGCCGTTGTTGATCAGTGCGGCCTTGGCGCCGGCCTGCGATACGAAGGACGCCTCGATGTAGCTGATCGAGTTCGGTGTCGACTTCAGCGACGATGCAATTCCGTCGCTTCCCTTGGCACCCTGGCCACCCGGGGCCTTCCAGTCCTTGGTGTTGCCGTAGGTCCAGGCACCGTTCGAGGCCGCCGTCAACCAGGACGTGAAGTTGGCGGTGGTACCCGAACCGTCCGAACGGTGGTAGGCAGCGATGGGTGCGTTGGGCAGCGTCACGCCCGGGTTGATGGCGGCAATCGCCGGATCATTCCAGTTCGTGATCTTCCCGGAGAAGATGTTCGCTGTGACCTCGGGGGTCAGGGTGAGCTTGTCGACCCCGGGCACGTTGTAGGCAACCGCGATGGCACCGCCGACCATGGGCAGATTCCAGGCCGGGTTGTTCTGGCACCGGGTCTGGGCCTTGGTGGCGTCGGCATCGGCGATGGCCTTGTCGGAACCGGCGAAGGAGGTCTGGTTGTTGATGAAGTCCTGGATGCCAGCACTCGACCCGGAGGGCGAATACTCGATGGTGGCACCGTTGCACGCACCCTGATACTGGTTGATCCACTCGTTGATCGCGTTCTTCTGGAACGAGGAACCGGACGCCTTGATGGACCCGCTGGCGCACGCGATGCTGCCCGATGCACCGCCGGATGCACCCGAGGAGCTGCTCGATCCCCCGTCGGACCCACAAGCTGCGAGCGCCAAGAGCCCGGCGACGCCGATGACGGCAACGCTCCCGTTACGGATGTTTCCCACTTAATTCCTCCATCGTCTGTTGAAGCCTCTGTTCGTGGCAGGTCGAAAAGTAGCGGCGAGAGGTGGCTGGTCAGTGGCCCGACAGTGAACGAGGTGTAAACGCGGGTGGAACGTTGACTCCCTCGGCGCACGGAGGCCACGAACCAGCCGTCGAACCGGCGCTGAGCAGCGTCACGCCTCGAAGATGTAGCCCATTCCGCGCACCGTGATGAGGTGACGAGGGGCCGTCGGATCCTCCTCGATCTTCTGCCGCAACCGCTTGATATGGACGTCGAGTGTCTTGCTGTCGGTCCGCGTGGAGGGACCCCACACGTAGTCGAGAATCTGGCGCCGGCTACGCACTCGGCCGGCCCGTCGAACCAGGTACTCCAGGAGTTCGAACTCGCGCAACGGGAACGACGTCGGCTTTCCGTTCACCTCCACGACATGCCGTTCCATGTCGATCGTCACCGGGCCGGCCACCACCGGATCCTGGTGGGCGGCGGCACCACCTGATTCGGTGCGCCAACGCAGCAGAGCTCGGATGCGGGCAAGCAGTTCGCGAGCGGAGAAGGGCTTCGTCACGTAGTCGTCGGCTCCGAGTTCGAGGCCGACGACTCTGTCCACTTCGTCGTCCCTCGCGCTGAGCATGATGATCGGTACCGTCGAGTGCGCCCGGATGGCCCGACAGACATCGGTCCCCAACATGCCCGGCAGCATGACGTCAAGGAGTACAAGGTCGGCGCCGTGTGCTTCGAATAGGGCTAGACCTTCTGGTCCCGTGGCCGCGGTCTCAACGTCGAAGCCTTCTGCGGTCAGCATGAACGACAGGGGATCACTGACCGAGTCCTCGTCCTCGACCATGAGTATCCGCACCATGGCGGTGATGCTTCCAGTGAAACCGGTGCTGTGGGTGTGCGCGGTTTGAACGTTGAAAGGCGGCTCGGATAACGGCGGTTTAACGGCTGGCTAACTAGGCCCAGTCACTCGGAGAGGAACAGCGGATCGTGCAACTCGTGGCCCGGATCCTCGGCCAACAGGAAATCCCGAACCCGAGAGTCGATCTGACGCAGCATGTCCAGTACCTCAGTGGCACTGTCCAACGACGGCTCGGCGATCTGCCACCGCAGAGCCGCCACCGAACCCTCGCCCACCTCGGGGGCAGGATCACCGATGGAAATCACATGACTGGCGGCGCTGAGAAGCTCGGGGGTGACCTCTTGAGGCGTATCGGTGAGTTCAGCGCCCACCTCCCCCATCATCTGCACAACCATCGGGTCGACGACGCCCGAGGGGTCGACACCTGCGGACTGCACAGTGAACCGACCGGGAGCGTAGAACCGCAGCATGGCGGCAGCCGACTGCGATCGGGCAGCGTTGCTCTCGCCGATAACCACGATCGCCGGGATGTCTTGCAACCGCTCGGGATCAGCAAGCCCCTGCTGTTCAACCTGTCTGAGTGCTGCCCGGCCGGCCAGGACCGGAAGGAAGGTGGTGACCTTGGCATCGCGGGCCAGGTCCTCGTAGGCGCTGAAGACCATCGCTCGAAGGTCGTGCCGGCGCACCGTACCGCCGGTGTGGGCGACGAGTCCGTCGACCACCGCCTCCAATTGGACCTCGACGTGAGAGTTCGAATCAGTCATCCGGCCAGTGTCGCCGTCACCAACAACCTGTGCGGGACAGACACGACCCGTTCACCTTCAGTTCACCTCTGCACAACGACCGGACTGACCAGACGCATGCTCAGGCGTCATAGCGTTCGATTCCCAGGACCTTGCCGGTGACGCGGCCACGCGGCGTCAACTCGCGATGGAAGACGATGTAGCAGCCCGGCGCCATCGGCTTCTTGAGAGCCGCCTGTCCGCCCTTGATGTCGAAATGGCTACCCAGCGCGTTGAGGATTTCCGGCAGGAGCGGGCGGTGGCTGCAGACCACCATGGGTGCGGAGTCCCGCGCATGCCGCAGTATCTGGCGGACACTGGACTTCGGACGGGCGGCGTATGCCTCCTCGCTGAGCAACGGCTCCTCGATAACCTTCGTGCCCAGCGCCTTGGCCACGGGGGTCACCGTCTCGACACATCTCGCCGAATCCGACGAGCGCACTTCGGTGATGCCGAAGGCGAGCAGCAGATCGACCAGCCGCTTCGCCTGACTGCGACCGCGCTGGTTCAGAGGCCTCTTTGTGTCGTCCTTGCCCTTGTAGTCGCTTCGCTTGACCGCCTCCGTATGCCGCAACACGATCAACGGCGACGTCTCGGGCATGGCAGCTGCGATGTCCACCAGTTCACGGTCGCGGCCGTACGTCAGCCGGGCCTTTGCCCGGCCTGGCGTGACCCACTCGATCTGATCGATCTCGCGATTCGACTTGAATCCCGGACCGCCTGGCCGGGCCTGGCCGAGCCAGTACCCGACCGTCTTCAGGCGGCCCTCCACGCGGTAACGCTGACCCGGCAGCATCGGGCCCAGGGCAACTTCCGAGCCCGTCTCCTCCACGGTCTCCCGACGGGCGGTCTCGGTCAGGTGCTCGTCGCCTTCGACCTTGCCCTTGGGCAACGACCAGTCGTTGTGCCTGGGCCGATGCAGGATGCATACTTCGATGCCCCTCCTACTGCGCCGCAGCAGGACCACTCCGGCCGCCCGAATGGTGGATGCCAACAGAACCCCTAGCCCAGGTCCGTGTGTTTGTGGACGCGCCTGACCTCCGGCCACACCCGGCGGAATTCCAGCCGGTTGTGGATCTCCTCCTCGAACTCGTGCTCATGGAGCAGACCGAGGGCGAAGCCCGTTTCACCATCGACATCCGGAGTGGCGGCGATCTCACGAATCACGTCCTGCGCGACGCAGGCATCTTGATGTTCACCGAGGACGTCCGTCACCAGGGACAGCGCCGATCCGAGTTCCTTGGCAGGTTGGCCGAACACCGGGGCGACGGCGTCTGCCGCGTACCTGGCCCGCTTGGCGGCGATCCGAGCCTCGTGCCAGGTCTCGGCGGCGCCTTCGAGTTCGAGTAACTTCACGTCCCGCGCCAGCCGTTTCCAGGCCTTCCGGACCAGCGGCGGCAAGACCTCCGCCGATGACTGGGCCGCATGGGCGGTCAAGCGGGGATGTGCGGCAGCGTCGACCAGGGCCGCCAGCAATCGCGCATGGCGGGGGCTGCGCATCGATTCCAGCGCATGTTCCCGAGCCTCCGCCAATCGGTGACGCAGCCGCGGATCCATGACCGACCGGATGAGCAGGGCCTCGCGTTCACCCAGGTTGTCCGCGTGCCGATCAAGCCTCTCCAACAGCACCTCGGTGTCGCGTGCGCTGCCCAGCTGACTGGCCGCCCACGCCAGCTCCTCCCGCAGACCATCGGCCCATTCCTTGTCCACCAGGGGGGCGAAGACCTTCAGTCCGCTGCGCAGCCTACGAGCTGCAACCCTCATCTGATGCACGGCGTCGGGCAGATCGCGGCGGACCCGCACGTCCTGTTCGAGGAAGGCTCGAACGTAGGTGCGCAGGTGGGCCGTCACCGCCTTCGACGCGGGATCGGCCGGCGTCACCCGCTCCGGCTTCGGCACATCGGCCGGTTCCCGGGTGGCGGGGCCAAGGGCACTTGCGGCCTTGGATGACTTGCTGGGCGTGGCGCCTGCGGACAGCAGGAGATCAACCGGACCGGAGAGGTCCGCATCGGCGACGATGGCCTCCACCTCTATCTCGCGGAAGCGGGAGATGACCTCGCCACCGTCGAGCACTGACACTGTGTCGTCGACGAGCTCCGCGAACGCCACTCCGTCTTCGTCGTAGAGAAGGTACGGCGTCCGGTTGGTCTCAAGCGTGACCACGGGACGAAGGACGCCGTCACGGACGAAGGCGGTAACAACCTCGGAGAGGCCGGTCGGAACGTGGCCCACCTCGCCGTCGGACAGCGGCAGCCTCAGCTCATCTCGCACGCCCTCACTGGCACCCTGCACCGGCAGCTTCATGTGCCAGCCGGCATCGTCGCCCCCCTCCCGGCGCCGAAGGGTGACGCCCCAGCGGAACAACCTCAGGTCGTCGGTGTCGTGGTAGACCGCGAGCAGGTCCCGCGGGCTCTGGGGCACCACGACGCTGACGCCGGGCGCCGCCGTCAGGTCGGGGAGTTTGAACAGGGCGTGCACCCGCAACTTGGTCTCGACCTCGCGAACCTCCTGCGGCACCTCGGTGTCTGACATCCCCGCAGCTTCCTCGTCGCCGACAACGTCTACCCGCACGTCGGGCGGCGTCGGATCCTCGATCTCGGCGTCCGCTCGTCCTTCGGTCATCGGGGGCTCCCACGTCGTTGACTACTGCGGATGAGGACGTCTTGGATGTCTACCAGTGGCGCGCCGTCTGCGCCGGGACGTCGCGGCGTCCAGCCACCGTCGGAGTCCAAGTCCCAGGCTACGGTGCCCGGGTCGAAGGCCATGTCGAAGAGCCCGGTGACCATCGTCACGTGGGCGGGCTCACTCAAAGACAGCAGCGCCTCTACCCGGCGATCGAGGTTGCGGTGCATGAGGTCGGCGGACCCGATCCACACTTCGGTATCGCCGCCGTTGGTGAATTCGTAGGCCCGGGAATGCTCAAGGAAGCGTCCGAGGATGCTGCGCACCCGGATCGTCTCGCTCATACCAGGTACACCGGGACGCACGGCGCAGATACCTCGCACCCAGATGTCGATCGGCACCCCGGCTTGGGACGCGCGGTAGAGGGCGTCAATGATCGCCTCGTCCACGATCGAGTTGCACTTGAACCGGATCCTCGCCTCTCGGCCGGCTCGATGGTGCTCAACCTCGCGTTCGATCCGTTCCAGCAGGCCCGACCTGATGCTGTGCGGCGCAACCAGCAGCCGCTCATAAGAGGTGTTCATCGAGTAGCCGGACAGCTGGTTGAACAGGTTGGCGACATCTTCACCCACCTGCTCGTCGGCTGTGAGGATTCCGAGGTCCTCGTAGAGTCGAGCCGTCTTCGGGTGGTAGTTACCCGTTCCGATATGGCAGTAACGGCGCAGCCGGTCACCGTCGTCGCGAACGACCATCGACAGCTTGCAGTGGGTCTTCAAACCGACGAGTCCGTACACCACGTGCACGCCTGCCCGTTCCAACTTGCGAGCCCAGGTGATGTTCGCTTCCTCGTCGAACCTGGCTTTGATCTCCACCAGCGCCAGCACCTGCTTGCCCGAATGTGCGGCATCGATGAGCGACTCGATGATTGGCGAATCCCCTGACGTGCGATACAACGCCTGCTTGATGGCCAGTACTTTCGGGTCGGCGGCGGCCTGCTCCAGGAATCGCTGAACCGACGTCGAGAACGAGTCGTAGGGATGGTGCAGCAACACCTCCCTGGTACGCATGGCCTCCAACACGTCCGGGGCGCTGGCCGATTCCACCTCGGCCAACTCCTTGGAGGTCTTCGGCACGAAGGGTGGATCCTTCAGATCCTCCCGATCCAGGCCCACCAGTGCCCACAGCCCGATCAGGTCGATCGGCCAGGGGAGTTTGAACACCTCCTGTTCGCTGACGCCGAGTTCCCTCACCAGCAGATCCAGCACGTGCGGATCGATGGATTCCTCCACCTCGAGGCGCACGGGCGGCCCGAACCGTCGACGCATGAGTTCGCGCTCGAGCGCCTTCAGCAGGTTCTCCGCGTCGTCCTCCTCCACCTCCACGTCCTCGTTTCGGGTCACGCGGAAGGTGTGGTGCTGCAGCACCTCCATCCCGGGGAACAACTCCTCGAGGTGGGTGGCGATGACGTCCTCGAGCGGCACGAAACGTGAGGACCCCACATGCAGGAACCGAGGCAGCAGCGGCGGCACCTTCACCCTGGCGAAGAGCTCCGTGCCGGTCTCCGGATTGCGCACCACGACCGCGAGGTTGAGCGACAGTCCCGAGATGTAGGGGAAAGGGTGGGCGGGATCGACGGCCAGCGGGGTGAGCACCGGGAAGACCTTCTCCCGGAAAAGCTCTGCAAGGTCCTCCTGCTCCTCCGGCGTCAGGGAATCCCAGCGGGCGAGTTCGATGCCCTCCGCCGCCAGAGCTGGCTGGACCACATCGCGGAAGCACCGCGCCTGTCGAAGCATCAGGTCGTGTGCGTTGGCCAGCACGGCCTCGTGCACGTCCCGGGGTAGCAGTCCACTTGCAGCCCGCACGGCGATACCGGTTGCTATCCGTCGCTTGAGACCCGCGACCCGCACCATGAAGAACTCGTCGAGGTTGCTGGCGAAGATCGCCAGGAACTTAGTGCGCTCCAGCAGAGGCAGGTGCGGATCCTCGGCAAGTTCCAGGACGCGCTGATTGAAGGCCAACCACGACAACTCCCGATCGATGAAGCGCCCGGAGGGCAGCTCACTGACAGGCGACTCCTGCATGTCGTCGTCACGGATCAGCTGGTCGGTCATGAGTCAAGCCTGCCAGATGAACCCGGTTGAATGACTGTCGATGCCCCAGCCGCCGAGCCAATACCCGCGGACCGCGGTGGGGCATAGACGACATCGCGTCTGGCGACCTCGAATCCGGTGCGCTGGTATACCCGCAACGCGGTCACGTTTGACTCGTCGACGTACAACATCACCCTGGTGTGGCCAGCCTCTCGAAGGTGGTTGAGTCCGGCGGCCAGAAGTGCCTGGCCCAGCCCACGGCCCTGCTGCGCTGGGTCGACACCGATGACATACACCTCACCCAACTCGTCGGACTGCGCCTTGGTCCAGTGGAAACCCGCCAGCGCGTCACCGTCCCACGCCAGCAGGAGTCCTGCCGGGTCGAACCAATCGGTAGCCACCCGAGCAGCCACGTCACGACCGGTCCACCCGCTCTGGTCAGGCAGATCGACGAAGGCGGCGGAATTCACTCGCAGCAGTTCCGCCACATCCTGGGGACCCTGGTAGGTCGCGAGTCGGATTCCCGGTGGCATGTCGGCACCGGGCAGCGGGGACCCCAGGGAGCGAGTCAGTTGTAGCAGAGCCCGGGCTACCGACATGCCCCGTTGCGTGGCCAAGTGCTGTGCCCCCGGCAAGTCGCCGTGAGCCCAGACGCCAGCTGTTCCCATGTCGAGAAGGCCGTCCAACAGCAGGCCGCCGATCCCGCGCAATCGGGCAGACGGGTCCACCACCAACTCACCCGCGTCGGTCCCATTGGGGCGCTGGGCGTAGCCTGCCAGCTCGCTGCCCCCACCGGGACCTGGCACAGGCCAAGCCAGCACATGCACCGTTTCGGCCACCGTCTCGCCGGCGAGGGCCAATCGGCTCGCCTCCGAAAGGGCAGCGACACCATCCAGGCGTTCGGCACGCGCGGCCACGTCGAGCACAGCCTCGACCGATCCGGGGTCAAGTGGACCCGCCCGGACGTCCAGTCGGGCACGCGCGGAGGGGACAGTCATCGTCGCAGCCTAGTCCGCGCTGCCAGGGGTCGGCGGGTCGTGAGCACCGACCACCGCGGGTATCGTGGAGCGACAATGCATTCCTGGAGGTGTCTCCGCGGTCATGAGCCGGATCCTGCTGCTCACCAACTCCTCGGACGCCAGCGCCGCCGTGCTGCCGGCGCTCGGGTTGCTGGGCCATCATGTCCGGGTCCTTCCGGCAGAGACCGCCGCCTTGCTCGAAGCACCACCGGTGGACGTAGTAATGGTGGACGGACGTTCCGACCTGGTGGCCATTCGCGGCCTTTGCCGCGTGATCCGCTCCACAGGTGTCACAGTGCCGCTCGTACTGGTATGCACCGAGGGCGGCCTGGCCGGAGTGAATGCCGACTGGGGCGTCGATGAGTTCCTACTCGACACGGTCGGCCCAGCGGAGCTCGAGGCCCGACTGCGCCTGGCCGGTGCACGGCTGGACGCCTCCAGCGAGGGAGAGGGCGCCGACGAGATTCGTACCGGCTCGCTGGTGGTCGACGAGTCCGCCTACGTCGCCCGGCTGAGGGATCGAGTACTCGACCTCACCTATAAGGAATTCGAGTTGCTCAAGTACCTGGCTCAGCACCCAGGCCGAGTGTTCACCAGGGCGCAGTTGCTACAGGAAGTCTGGGGCTACGACTACTACGGGGGTACCCGCACGGTCGACGTCCACGTCCGGAGGTTGCGCGCGAAACTCGGCCCTGAGCATGAGTCGCTGATCGGCACCGTGCGCAACGTCGGCTACCGGTTCGTGGAGGCCGACGACGAGGTCGCGGTCGACTGAGGTGCCCGCCATATCCGCCCTTTCACATAAGAGGTGCCGTATGAATAGCGATCCCCAGGGGTCGAGTTTCGGTGCCGCTGCACCCGAGGTGCTGACGTTAGGTCGGCGGTGTGCATGCGTCCGCTAGTAGTCAAACTGACCGCGGGTGCCGACGAACCCGAACGGGTATCGCAGGCGTTCACCGTTGCCGCCACCGCGCTCGCATCCGGTTCCGCCACCTCTCTCTGGCTCACGGGGGAGGCGACCCGGCTCGCTTGCCCTGGCGAGGCTGAGGCGTTCCGACTCGAACATGCCCCGCACTTGGCCGATCTCCGCGACGCTCTGATCGCCGACGGGCAGGTAACCGTGTGCTCCCAATGTGCGCTGCGGCGCGGCCTCACCCAGGACGATTTCGTGCCCGGGATACGCATCGCCGGCGCCGCCCTGTTCGTCGAGGAGTGCCTGACTGGCGACTCGCAGGCGCTGGTGTACTGATTCGGCGCTAGCATGGGCGACGTGGTCGAAATCTTCTTCACATCGCTGCTGGTTCTGGTGAGCCTGGCTATCGTCTGGTTCGCCGGTTACGTGGTCTACCGCCTCTACAAGAGTTGAACGTGGAGGACGAGGACCCGGGCGCGGGGGTGCTGCCCTCTGAACTGAGCCATCTGTCGTGGCTGCTCGGTTCCTGGGCAGGGGTAGGCCTTGGGCAATACCCCACGATCGATGACTTCCGCTTCGGCCAAGAGGTCACTTTCACCACGGACGGACGACCGTTCCTGTACTACCTGTCGCGCTCATGGATCCTCGATGAGGAGGGCAACCGCATCCGTCCGTCGGCCACGGAGACCGGATATCTGCGACCGTTGCCCGACAACGAGGTGGAACTGCTCCTCACCCACCCCACCGGATTCGCCGAGATCTGGTTCGGAAAGGTGACGATCACCGACATCCAGGATGCCAAGATCACGGGCGCACGCGCGGAGTTGCAGACCGACGGCATCATGCGGACCGCAACGGCGAAAGAGGTCAATGCCGGTTCGCGGCTCTACGGGCTGGTAAACGGCGAACTGCTGTGGACCTACGACATGGCGGCGGTGGAGCAGCCGATGTCGAACCACCTCTCCGCCCGTCTGACTCCACAGACCCGACCGGGCGGGGCATGACGGAGGCGGCTGACGTCAGACTTCGTGCCGGGGGCTATCGCATCACGGCGCAACGTCAGCTGGTGCTCGCCGCCGTCACCGAACTGCGGCACGCGACCCCGGAACAGATCCTGACGGTGGTGCATCGCACCTCCCCCGGGGTCAACCTCTCCACTATCTACCGCGTACTGACAGTGCTCGAGGATGTCGGCCTCGTGCGGCACGCCCACATCGGGCAAGGATCGCCGACCTACCATGCCACCGACGCCCCGGCACACATTCATCTGCGCTGTGACGACTGTGGCAAGGTCCAGAGCGTGCCGGTTCAGAGTGCAGCCTCGTTCGTGACCAGGATCCACGACGCCACCGGCTTCTCCGCGGATGTCACCCACACGGCTATCGCCGGTCGGTGCTCGGACTGTGCTGGGTCCTCGTGACAACAGCCGCCGACTACACCTCGCCGGCTCTCGCCCTGCCCGGGGCTGTGCCGCCACCGGACACGGCAGCCGATCAGGGGGTTCCCTGGCACTACGGTGATCCGCACGGGGAACAGCGACGGCTGGCTGACGGAACAGCCTCCGTGGACCAGTCTCACCTGGCCGTGCTTGCCGTCACGGGCGGCGATCGACTGTCCTGGTTGCACTCACTTCTCAGCGCACAACTGGAAGACGTGGATCCGGGGTCAAGCGCTACCGCGTTGGCCTTGGACCCCCACGGGCACGTGGAGCACGAGATCCACCTCGTGGACGATGGCAGCACAAGCTGGTTGATCCTCGAGCCCGGAAGCGCACCCGACCTGCTGTCGTACCTCGATCGAATGCGTTTCATGCTCGATGTCGAGGTGCGCGACGCCACCGCCGAACGCGCTGCGATCTGGCGGCCGGTATCGGAGCGCGATCCGTCGTACCCGACCTGGCTGGTGCCGGCCGAGTACGACGGTCGAGGGTCGACCCCGTCCGGCGTCGACCGGGGCGGTGGTGCGGACAAGTATGTGGCCGACCGGCCAGCGCTGCTGCCCGGTTCCCAGGTGCTCGTCCCCAGGGAGCAATTGCTGGCCGAGTTGGGCGACGATCGGGCGGGCAGTTGGGCGCTGGAGGCGCTGCGAACCGCGGCAGCCGTTCCGCGTCAGGGCCAGGAGACGGATCATCGAACCATTCCGCACGAGGTGGGCTGGATCGGCCCCGCGGTCCACCTTGCGAAAGGCTGTTACCGCGGCCAGGAGACCATCGCGAGGGTCCACAACATGGGTAAGCCTCCCCGGCGGTTGGTACTCCTGCACCTTGACGGCTCGGAGGGCCTTCTTCCCGAGCATGGCGATCCGGTGACCCTCGACGGCCGTGTCGTGGGTTGGGTAGGTAGCGCGGCTCGGCACTACGAGTTGGGGCCGATAGCGACCGCTGTGGTCAAGCGCTCGGTGCCGCCGGAGGCCGTCTTGATCGTGGGCGGGAGTATCGCGGCCTCCCAAGAGCTGGTGGTGCTGCCGTGAGGGCGCTCGTGCAACGGGTCGAGGGCGCATCCGTGTCCGTCGATGGTCACATGGTCGGGGAACTCCGGGGTCTCGGTCTGCTCGTCCTCGTCGGCGTGACCCACACCGACGATGCGGCGACCGCCAAGGCGCTGGCTCGCAAGGTCTATGGACTGCGCATCTTCGATGGACCCCACCGTGACGGACCACGGGAAGTATCGGCGGCCGACCTGGGCCTCGGGTGCCTCGTGGTCAGCCAGTTCACTCTGTACGGATCGACATCCAAGGGGCGGCGACCGACCTGGGACGCGGCTGCCGGACGGGCGGTCGCCGAACCCCTGGTGGTGGAATTCGCCGACGCCCTGGCAGAACAGGGTGCCGAGGTGGCGCAAGGGAGATTCGGTGCCGACATGCGGGTCAGTTCGGTGAATGTCGGACCGATGACGCTCATGGTCGAGGCCTGAGGGCCTCCGCGCTCACTCGCGGTTGAGGGCCGAGAGTTCACGCAGCAGACTCGCCGCGTCCACCGGGGCTCGACGTTTGGAGCCGGATGTCCGGGGCTTCGGCGCCGGCAGCACCACGAGGCCCACGTCGCACAGGCTGCTCAGGATCTGGGTCGTCTCATAGAGACTGAGACCGCAATGGTCTGCCAGAACCTCGACGCTGCGTAATCCGTCGACCTTGGTGAGGACGGCCCAGTCGTATGGGCCGAGCAGCAGGTTGGCCCGAGGAGCGGCAAGCATCGACAACTGGGGAATCCCCTGCGGACCGCCGAGCCGCGCGACCATGTCGTCCCAGACCTCGCGGCGTCGGCTGGCCTCGGAGAGTAGGTCGTTCAGGGATACCGGACTCGCCAGTTCGGCGGCCGGAAGGTCCCCTTCGAAGCCAGCTGTACCTATCAGGTCCCAGCCGAGCAGATCGGACAACTGGTCCACGACCTGGATCCGAGCGAACCTTTCGACCTCGACCGGGTCAACCGCTCCGTCACGGATGAGCAACTCGCCCACTGGTCGGGCCTGCGGGTCTGCCTCCTGCTCGCGTAGCACCTTGTCCAGCGCCTCGGGACGGATGAGTCCCGCCGACAACAGCCGCAGGCCGAGTCGAGGCCTCGGCCCGGGAACCGTGGCAGCAGTGAGCAGACCACCGTCGAACCACAGCCGAGCAACCTCGCCGGTGCTGGAAGTCATGTCGACCCGACCGGTGAAGTTCTCCGCCGCTCTGGAGGTCAACACGTCCTGCGGCCGCTGTTGGCCGGGAGTGAAGGCACCCGCGGGAACTGAATCGGTCATGGTCCACTTTCCTGTTGTCCGCTGCTCATGGATTATCGGTCTCCAGCGTGCCGGTCCGTACACGCTTGATTGAGCAGGCAACCTGTGACCCAAAGTAGCGCCGCGACCGCTCTCCCGCCAGCAGAGTCGGCTCAGTAATCGCAGATCATGGCCGAAGTGACGATCAGGCGCGGTCATAGGAGACACACCGTTCGCACGAGCCTCAGGTATGGGCTGCGTAAGGCATGGGTAAGTGCTTGCTGTCGTGATGCAGATCACCACGCCTCAGGCGTGTGGGTGGTTGCTATTGCAAGCACCTGGCCGTCACACTGGATATGTGTCCACCATCGACGTCAGCTCACTCGGAGAGTTCATCCGTGAGCAGCGCAACGCGGCGCAGATTTCGGTGCGCCAACTTGCACGGACCGCTGGCGTGTCGAATCCGTATCTGAGCCAGGTAGAACGCGGGTTGCGTAAACCCTCCGCGGAAATCCTGACCCAGATCGCCGGGGCTCTGCGGATCTCAGCAGAGACTCTGTACATCCGTGCTGGCCTGCTTGAGGAGCCGGGCAGCGATCGGGTGCGGACTGCGATCGCCCAGGACGCCTCGCTCACCGAGAGGCAGCGTCGAGCACTGCTGGAGATCTACTCGGCCTTCCAGGTCGAGAACTCCGACGCAGACGAGAAGAAAGCCTCAGCCGCGAACGCCGGCTGAATCCAACCAGGAGAGAAGGTTCACCATGGCTACCACTGCCAAGAACGCCAGCAAGACGGCCGCCAAGAAGACGACCGCTGCTAAGAAGACGACCGCGCGCAAGGCCACCACGGCCCGCAAGACGACCGCCGCCAAGGCCACGACCGCACGCAAGACGGCCGCCAAGAAGACGACCGCAGCTAAGAAGACGACCGCCGCCAAGGCGACCTCGGTCAAGGAGAACGTCGCGAAGGCAGCCCCGAAGAAGGACAAGACCTTCCTCGAGAACCTGCGTGAGTTCAACATCGGCGAGCTCAACCTCGACCTGCCGAAGTTCGAGATCCCGACCGTGTCGGAGCTGAGCTCAGACGTCGCCGAGGCCCTGGAAGACGTACAGGCCGCGGTCATCTCCGCCCCCTCGCGTGCCACCGGCTTGGTGCTCGACCTGCGCGAGCGCACCGAGGACCTCACCGAGGACCTGCGTGAGCGCGCCGAGGCGCTGTCCGTCGACCTGCGCAAGCGCGCCGACGAGACTGTGACCTTCGTGCGTGAGCTGATCGGTCTGTAATCTCCACCAGCACCAAACACGACGCCCGGTGCCGCCAGCGAAATCTGGCGGCACCGGGCGTACCCTTATGCCGTGCCCAACATCATCTCGCTCATCCTGCTCGTGATCAGCTACCTGTTCGCTGCGGCGTCCATCGTCGCGCTGATCGACTGCGCCAGGCGGCCGGCAGCGGCCTTCCCTGCCATCAACAGAGTGAACAAGGTGTTGTGGATCGTGCTGCTGGCGGTGGCCCCGGTGGTGCTCGTCTGGTGGGGAGCCATGTCCTTGCTCGGGATCGGCGGAATCGTCGCCATCTGCGTGTACTTCGCTGATGTGCGTCCGCGCATCAAGGAACTCACAGGCACCTGAGACACCCTCGGCAGGTCGTACCGCACCCGCTAGATCTGCGGCACGGTCTCCAGCGCGGCCGCGAAGCGCTCATCGGAGACGGCCTCATCCACCATCTCGCCGGCGAGGTACTGGTCGTACGCGGCCAGATCGAAGTGTCCATGACCACACAGAGCGGTCAGGATCACCGTCTCCTCTCCGGTCTCGCGCGCCTTCTTCGCCTCCCGGATGGCCAGCGCCAGAGCGTGGGTCGGCTCAGGCGCCGCCACGATGCCCTCAGTCCGCGCGAATTGAATCGCGGCGGCGAAACACTCGGTCTGGGGCACGGCCTCGGCGTCCATGAGGCCCTCCTCGTACACGTGTGAGATCAGCGGGGCCATCCCGTGGTACCGCAGCCCGCCGGCGTGGATGGGGTCCGGAACGAAGTCGTGGCCGAGCGTGTGCATCTTCATCAGCGGGGTCATCCCTGCGGTGTCACCGAAGTCGTAGGCGTAGATCCCGCGCGTCAGCGACGGACACGAGGCCGGCTCTGCGGCGAGGATGCGCGGGGAGATGTTGCCCGCAAGCTTCTCGCGAAGGAACGGGAAGCTCAGCCCGGCGAAGTTGGACCCCCCACCGGTACAGCCGACGATCAACGTCGGGTTGTCACCGGCCTTCTCCAGCTGCAGGATCGCCTCCTCCCCGATGATCGTCTGGTGCAGCAACACGTGGTTGAGCACGGACCCGAGGGCGTAGCGCACCGTCGGATCCTGCGCGGCGACCTCGACCGCCTCCGAGATTGCGATCCCGAGGGACCCCGACCAATTCGCGGGGTCGGCGCCGAGCGTCCTCCCGGCCTCAGTCAGGTCGCTGGGCGACCGGTGTACCTCGGCGCCGAACGCTTCGATCATCAGTCTGCGATAAGGCTTGGCGTCGTAGGAGGCTCCCACCTGCCACACCTCGCACTCCAACCCGAACAGTGCCGTTGCGAACGCCAGCGCGGTACCCCATTGGCCCGCGCCGGTCTCGGTAGTCAGCTTGCGGACACCCTCGATCGCGTTGTAGTAGGCCTGCGGCACCGCCGTGTTGGGCTTGTGCGACCCGGCAGGCGAGAGGCCCTCGTACTTGTAGTAGATGCGGGCAGGCGTGTCGAGGGCCGCCTCCAACCGGTGGGCTCTGAACAGCGGCGTCGGACGCCACTGCCGGTACACGTCCAGCACCCCGCCCGGGATCTCGACATAGCGGTCGGTGGTCACCTCTTGCTCGATGAGCCCCATCGGGAACAGCGGCGCCAGGTCCTCGGGGCCCACCGGCTCGTGGGTACCGGGGTGAAGCGGCGGCGGTGGCGGGGTCGGCAGGTCCGCCGTGATGTTGTACCAGCGGGTGGGCATCTCGTCCTCGGACAACTCGTACTTGTGCCGACGGACGGTGTCATCGATCTGTGTCATACCGAGACCCTATGACAGCGGGTCCTCGCCGCTGCAACCCCCAGGCCTGCTCGTTAAGCAGGTTCGACGACCAGCGCCTCGGACTCGTCGCCTTCGGGCGCATCCACGAGCACCGTCGCGCCGTCGGGCAGCGAGCCGGCCAGGATCTCCCGTGCCAGCGGGTCGCCGACCGCAGTCTGGATAAGCCGTCGCAACGGACGCGCCCCATAGATCGGGTCGAACCCACGATGGGCCAGCCACGCCTTCGCGGCATCGGTCACGTCCAGGGTGAGCCGGCGATCCTCCAGCCGCCGCTGCAGACCCTGCAACTGGACGCCGACGATACGGCCGAGCTCGCCCTCACTCAGCGGTGCGAACATCACGATGTCGTCGAGACGATTGAGGAACTCGGGCTTGAAGGAGGCTCGGACGACCTCCATGACCTCGGCCGCACGCTCGGGGAACGGCTTGGAGGTATCGATCAGATACTGCGAGCCAAGGTTCGAAGTCAGGATCAGGATCACGTTGCGGAAGTCGACCGTGCGCCCCTGCCCGTCGGTCAGTCGACCGTCGTCGAGCACCTGCAGCAGGATGTTGAACACCTCCGGGTTC
>CAZKVQ010000055.1:4144-19853 GCA_964556255.1 uncultured Actinomycetes bacterium | reverse complement strand
ACCCCGAACCCGCTGATTAAGAGTCAGCTGCTCTGCCAGTTGAGCTAGCGGCGCGCGGAGACGAGCATAGCGCAGGTCTTTTCGAAAACCGTCACCCGGCAGCTACCAGCCCCAACTGCCGGCGGAACCCTTGAACGGGCCGACCACCCGGTCGGTGATCCACCCCCCGTAGAAGCCACCATCCTGCGGACGAACCCGTTCGCCGTTGACCCGGACCTCGTCCATCGCCGCCGGGTAGACCGCAACGTGATCGACCAGGGCCTGGTAGGGGGGCCACGGGTGGGGATACCCCCAAGCGGCGTTCCCGGCGACCGCCACATCCCGCCCGGTGTCGTCAAGAGCGACCACGTCGAAGTAGGTCGCACGACCTTTCCATTCGCAGACGCTGTCGCCTGAGCCCGGACGCAACGAGCCCGGAAGCCACGCGGAAACGGGCAGATAGTACGTCGGCGGATGACTGGTCTCGAGGATCCTCAGCGCCGTCTCCGAGCGGCAGACGACGACACCGGCGAAGGTGATGACTATCGATTCCCGGACGGGACTGAGTCTCGGCGGCCGCGGATACGACCAGCATGACTCCTGGCCCGGCCCAGGGGTCTCCGGCACGACGCCCGGAGGAAGGTGCATAGGACGGTCCGGTTCTCTAGAAGATCTTCTTGAACACCTTCACGACGACGACCGTGGCCACGACCACACCGACGGTCTTCGCAACGGATTCAGGGCGTACCGCGCCGTACTCGTCGACATAGAAGCCCTTGACCTTCTCGAGTTGCCGGTGAGCGATGTTCTTCGGGCTGAGTGCCTCCTGCAATTGCCCGACTGTGGCCGCCAGACGCTCGCGGGTAGCTTCCATGTCCGCTTCGATCTCCGCCATGGTCCGCGGCGGCTTCGGGGTCTCCTTCGCCGCGACCTCGCCTTCCTCGACCGTCACCGGAAGTCCCTTGCCCGACTGCTCCCCCGCCGGCTTGGCCTCAGACGCCTGCGGCGGCTTGGCCGTCGGGCTCTCCCCGATTGCCGGAGGCGTGTGCCCACCTCCGCCGGCGGACTGGGCTGCGCGGCGAGAGTCAGCCGCCTGGGCGGCGGCGATCTCGGGATCCACCGGTGTGACCGTGACAGGCGGCGGCGCGAATCCAGACAGGACACTCGTGTCATCCGTGGCGGTCGGGCTCTTGGCAGGGGTGTTCTCAGTAGCCATGGCGACACCCTACGCCGTCAGGCACTCGGGTTCGAAGCCAAACCGCAGTTCCGCCCTGCCGGTGGCGCAGATACCCTCGACGGATTTGCCGCCTGACCGTGGGGGACCTAGCGTTGGCTCCATGACACGACTGGAACCGGGCGACACGGCCCCGCTCTTCACGCTCACCGACGACGAGGGCGGCAAGGTCGCTCTCAAGGACTTCAAGGGCTCGAAGGTGATCGTCTACTTCTATCCCGCGGCCATGACTCCGGGGTGCACCACCGAGGCCTGCGACTTCCGGGACAATCTCAATTCCCTCAAAGCCGCCGGGGTTGCCGTCCTGGCCATCAGCCCTGACTCACCTGAGAAACTCGCCAAGTTCCGCACGAAGGACGCCCTGAACTTCCCGCTGCTCAGCGACCCCGAGCACGAGGTCTTGGAGAAGTACGGCGCCTGGGGTGAGAAGACGATGTACGGCAAGAAGCGCCTCGGAGTGATCCGCTCGACATTCATCGTCGACGAGAAGGGCAAGATCGCCGAGGCGCTCTACAACGTCCGTGCCAAGGGCCATGTCGCCCGCGTCCGAGAGCTGCTCGGTCTGTCCTGATCGGGCGAGGCCGGACGAGACGTTCACGTCGAGACGTTCAAAGGGCAGACAGCGACCGCTGCGCTGATCTACGCCGTCTAAACTGCCTGCGGGGCCGTAGCCCAATTGGCAGAGGCACACGGTTTAGGTCCGTGCCAGTGCGAGTTCGATTCTCGTCGGCCCCACAAATGTCCTCTGTGACGCTGCTCGCCGGGGGTGCACCAATCGGCGCCGTCTCCGACTGGTGCGCTCAGAGCTCGGCGGCCAGTTGCCGGAAGGCGCGCCCGCGGTGGCTGATCGCGTCCTTGTCCTCTGGTGTCATCTCGGCCGTGGTGGTGTCGTAACCGTCCGGCACGAAGATCGGGTCGTAGCCGAACCCGTTGGTACCGCGACGTTTCCGCAGCAACCGCCCGACGACTCGACCCTCGACCACCACTTCGTGGCCCGGCACCGCCGGGTCCACGAACGCCGCGGCGCAGACGAACGCGGCCCCTCGCCGTTCGTCGGGCACGTCGGCCACCTGTGCGAGTACCAGATCGAGATTGGCGTCGTCACGGCTCTTCCCCGAGTCGGCGGTGCCCGACCAGCGGGCAGACAGCACACCCGGCATGCCGTTGAGGGCGTCGACGCACAGTCCGCTGTCGTCGGCTATGGCCGGGAGTCCGGAGACCGTGGCCACGGCGGTGGCCTTCAACAGCGCATTCTCTTGGAAGGTCGCACCGGTCTCCGGCACTTCCGGGATCGCCACCCCGGCACGGTCTTCAGCTACAGCGATACTGAGCAGAGTGATGTCCGCTCCCGCCGCGGCCAGGATGCGACGCAGCTCTGCGACCTTGCCGTCGTTGCGCGACGCCAACACCACCAACCGGGACCCGGAGGCTTGCGGCTGCGCTGGACCCGAGGCAGTCATGCGCCTACCGAATCACCGGGGGCAGCGGCGGCCGACTCGGCCAGGGCTATCCGCTGAAGTTCGGTGAGGGTCGCGCAACCCTGCGAAGCCAGCTCGAGCAGCTCGTCGAGCAGCTCCCTACTGAAGGGCGCACCTTCCGCGGTGCCCTGTACCTCGACGAACGCGCCATCGCCGGTCATGACCACGTTCATGTCGGTGTCCGCGGCGACATCGTCGTCGTAGTGCAGGTCGAGGCGCGGTTCACCATCAACGATGCCCACGCTCACCGCGCAGATGCTCGTCTTCAGGCCATCACCGGTGATCCAGCCCCGCTCTTTGCCCAGCGCGATCGCATCGGCGAGCGCGAGGTAGGCCCCCGTGATGGCCGCCGTTCTCGTTCCACCGTCGGCCTGCAGCACATCGCAGTCGATGACGATCGTGTTCTCCCCCAGACCTTCGAAGTCCACAATGGCACGCAACGACCGACCGATCAGTCGGGATATCTCCTGAGTCCGCCCGCCGAGCTTGCCTTTCACCGACTCCCGGGTATCCCGGGTCGCTGTGGCCCGCGGCAGCATCGCGTACTCCCCGGTCACCCAGCCGAGTCCGGAGTCCTTACGCCATCGGGGAACGCCCTGGGTGAGTGAGGCCACACACAGCACTCGGGTACGGCCGAACTCGACCAGGCAAGAACCCTCGGCCTGGTCCAGCCAGCCGCGAGTGAAACGAATCGGACGGAGTTCATCGGCGCCACGGCCGTCGCTGCGGGTCACGGAGCAAGCCTACGCGGCCGTCTGCGCCGCTTCCGCCGAGCGGGTGAGCACGGTCGACCAGTCGGTCGCGGTGACGCCCAACAGGTGGCGGGTCTCCGAGTCATCCACGACGAACGGCGCCGCGAATTGATAGGAGACTTCGTCGAGTTCGCGCACCATCGGCACGAACACTCCGGCCACCTTCAACTGCCAACCGGGCATCGGGGCGACCTTCGGTGCCGCAACTCCCGCCACGCCTGCCAGGTCGGCCAGCGCCTCGCGTTGGGTTCGCACCGCCGCCGACGGGGCGTGCCAGGCGCGGCCCCAGGCCTGTGGATTGTCGGCGGCCGAAACCAGGGTTGCCGCCATGTCCTCCGTGTAGGTCCAGGAATGCGGCATGTCCGGGTTGCCTATCACCTTGGCCTTCTTTCCGGCCAGCACGGCAGGCAGGGCTCGCTCGATGTGGCTCTGGGCACCGACACCGACGTAATCGGACCCACGCACCTCCACAGCTCTGATCCGGCCCGCCTCGTGCGCATCTTGTGCCTCGCGCCACATTTGCGCCCGAACCTTGCCCTTTGTTCCCGTGGCAGCCAGAGGTAAGTCGGGCGTCATCACTCCATCGACCGGGCCGTAGCCGTAGAGGTTCGACGTGATCACCAGCACTGCCCCGGTTGCCTCTGCCGCTGCGAGCATTGATGAGGCCAACGGTGGCCAGTCGATGGCCCACCGGTGGTAGAGCGGGTTGGCGCAGTTGAAGAGCGCCGTTGCGCCCCGAGTGACCTCGGTGAGTGCGTCCGCGTCGGTCGCATCCAGGGCGATACATTCTGCGCCCTCGGGTCCCGTGCCGGACCGCGTGACGACGACTGCGCGGTCCCCGCGAGCGATCAGTTGGCGTGCGACAGCGCTGCCGATCGGACCGGCCCCGACGATGACGTAGCGGTTCATGACTTCTCCCTGTTGCTAGTGAGCGAGATCGTTGAGCGAGCATTGCTCGCAGTTGTGAGCGGTGCTCTCGTTAGTATCCTGGGGCACATCGGGAGCAAAGTCAAGAGCACTGCTCACATTTGCGTCTCCTGCTCGCACAAATGCGAATTGGGTGTCACCATGGACACATGACCCCGGCCCAGGCGCAGCAACCAGAAGTGTCAACCGAGGCGGCGAACCAACCCCGGAATCTCACGGCTCGGATGAGGGCGAGGCTCGAGATCACCTCGGAGATTCTGGAGTCGGCGCGCCGACAACTCGCGCTGGAGGGCGCGTCTGGGCTCTCCTTGCGGGCGATCGCCCGTGACCTGGACATGGCTTCATCAGCCATCTACCGCTACTTCCCGAGCCGGGATGACCTGCTCACGGCCCTGATCGTCGCGGCCTACGACTCGGTCGGCGATGTAGCGGATCAAGCCTTGGCCGAGTCGGTCGGTTCCGGAGATGCGCCAGCTGATTCCTTCCGGGCCGTGTGGCGTGCGGTGCGGCGATGGGCCCTGGATCACCGCCACGAGTACGCGCTGATCTTCGGATCCCCAGTGCCCGGGTACCAGGCGCCGCAGGCCACCATCGGGGCGGCCTCCCGACTTCCGGAGGTCCTGCTGACGATCTTGATCGAGACCAAGCCGGCGCCACAACCGGGCCCAGATGGGCGCAGCGGTTCCCTGGCGGCCGCCGTCGCACCCCTGCGCAGCAAACTGCCCACCCACCTCCTCAGCGACGAGGTACTGCTTCGAGCGCTGACGAGCTGGTCGGCACTCTTCGGTGCGATCTCGTTCGAACTCTTCGGCCACACCCACAACGTGATCGACGATGACCCTGCGGTGCGGGACTCCTACTTCGATGCCCAAATCGACCTGATGCTGTCCATGATCGGATTCTCCGACTGAGGGCAGACTGGCCTGACCGCTTCAGGTCAGATCTCTATCGACATGCCGCCCTCGGCCAGCCGCACCTGACCTGAGAAATGTGCGGCTTCGGCGAGGGCTCCTGAATTGTCGTGCCAGGCCACCAGGTGGGTCAGTACCAGCGAACCCACTCCGGCTGTGTTGGCTACCGTCGCGGCGTCGTGCGCACTCATGTGCAGGTGCTCAGGATTACGCTCGGCGTGGATGAACGAGGCTTCGAACAACGCCAGGTCGGCTCCCCGAGCGGCTTCGATGAGTCCGTCACACACTGCGGTGTCGCCGGAGTAGACCAGCGTCGAACCGCCCGCTTCCACCCGCAGCGCGTAGGCCTCGACTGGATGGTCGACGCCTATCGCGGTCACCACGAAGGGTCCGACGTGGAATGACCCCCGCGGGTACGGCGCAAAGTCGAACACGGCCGACATTCCGTCGGCGTCGGGGGCTCCATAAGCCGCGGTGACCCGCGCCGCGGTTCCCTGCGGTCCGTAGATCGGGATGCGCCGACCCGGCCCCCGGGGGTGGTAGGTCTGCATCACGAAGAATGGGCACATGTCCGCGAAGTGGTCCGGGTGCAGGTGGGAGAGCATCACCGCATCGATCGTTCCGGGGTCGATGTATCGCTGAAGCGGACCGAACGAGCCGCTCCCGAGATCCAGCAGTACCCGCACGCCCTCGTGCTCCAGCAGGTAGCAGGAGGCGGAGGAATCGGTGCTCGGGAAGGAGCCGGCGCAACCCACGATCGTGAGCTTCACGCCATCACCGACGCAGCATGCTCGACCTCGCTGACCTCTGGACCGAGGAAGCGACGACCCAGTTCGCGGAACGGTGCCGGATCGCCCGTCGCCAGGAATCTGTGGCTCGGAGTCGAGCCGGGCGGACTCATCAACTCCTGTTGGGCCAGGACGCGATAGACGTCCTTTGCCGTCTCCTCCGCGCTGGACACCAGTGTCACCCCGTTGCCCACGACATAGGAGATCACACCGGTGAGCAAGGGGTAGTGGGTACAGCCCAGGACCAGGGTGTCGACCCCAGCCGCGATCACCGGGTCGAGGTAGCCATGGGCGACCGCCAGCAACTCTGGTCCCGAGGTGATGCCAGATTCGACGAAGTCGACGAACCGCGGGCACGGTTGCGATACCAGCGTGAGTTGTGGGGCGGCCGCGAACGCATCGTCGTAGGCGCCGCTGGTCACGGTGGCCTGGGTACCGATCACGCCGACGTGACGGTTTCGGGTGGCCTGCACGGCACGTCGGACCGCCGGCTGAATCACCTCGACCACTGGGACCGAGTAGCGCTCCCGCGCGTCACGCAGAACAGCTGCACTCGCCGAGTTGCAGGCGATCACCAGGAGTTTGACGCCCTCTTCGACCATGTGGTCCATGACATCGAGGGCGTTGGCGCGCACCTGTGCCAGCGGCAGGGGTCCGTATGGCCCTCGTGCGGTATCCCCGACGTAGTAGATCGACTCGTCTGGCAATTGGTCCAAAACGGCACGCGCAACCGTCAAGCCGCCCACACCAGAGTCGAAAATGCCGATCGGCGAATCCACCACGTGACAAGGATAGGCTGCTGACCGCGATCTGATCGATGCCTCTCCGCGGTGAGCCTGATCACTTGGGCGCCCCGCTCACGACCGGGGGAACGTCAGGCCCAGACCTGGCCTTCCAGTCTGGCCTCGGCCTCATCGAGGTCCCCGAGGTAAGCGCCGGTGGACAAGTACTTCCATCCGCCATCGCAGACGATGAAGGCGATGTCCGCCACCTCACCCTGTTCATGGGCCCGCTGCGCAATGCCGAGGGCGGCGTGCAAGATCCCTCCCGTCGAGACGCCGGCGAGTATCCCCTCGACGTCGATGAGTTCTCTCGTACGGCGAATGGCATCTCGAGCACTCACCGAGATTCGGCGGGTCAACACATCCGGGTCGTACAACTCCGGCACGAAGCCTTCGTCGATGTTGCGCAGGCCGTAGACGAGTTCGCCATATCGTGGCTCTGCCGCGATGATCTCGATACCCGGCTTGTGCTCGCGCAGGAACCGACCCGCCCCCATCAACGTCCCGGTCGTTCCCAGCCCCGCCACGAAGTGCGTGATCGTGGGGAGGTCGGCAAGCAACTCCGGACCGGTGGTGGCGTAGTGGGCGTCCGCATTCGCCCGGTTGCCGTACTGGTAGAGCATCACCCAGTCGGGGTTCTCCTCGGCAAGCGCTCTTGCCACCCGGACCGCTTCATTGGAACCGCCGGGTCCGGGTGAGTAGATGATCTCGGCACCGAAGATCCGCAGCAATTCCGAACGCTCGGTCGAGGTGTTCTCCGGCAGCACACACACAAGGCGGTAACCGCGGGTCCGGGCGATCATCGCTAGCGAGATCCCGGTGTTGCCACTCGTGGGCTCCAGAATGGTTGCACCCGGAGTCAGGGTACCGTTCCGCTCGGCGGCCTCGACCATGGCGATGGCCGCCCTGTCCTTCACCGAACCGGTCGGATTGCGGTCCTCCAGCTTCGCCCACAGCCGCACACCCGCCGACGGCGACAGCCTCGGCAACCCCACCAACGGGGTGTCGCCGACGGAGTCGACCAACGAATCGAAACGCATGGGGAAGGAAGGCGGCGATGCCGGCGGCGAGGGTCAGCCGCCGGCCACGGCTGGCAGGATCGTGACGCTGTCGCCGTCAGCCACCGGGGTGGCGAGTCCATCGAGGAAGCGGACATCCTCATCGTTGAGGTAGACATTCACGAACCGACGAAGACCCCGATCGTCGAGCAACCTGTCGCCGATACCCGGATGGTTGGCGTCCAGGTCCGCGACGACCTCCCCGATCGTCGCGCCCGATGCGGTGACGACCTTCGCGTCCGCGGTGTACTGACGAAGGATCGTCGGAACTCGTACCTCGATGGCCATGTGGGCAGACTCCAATGTCTCGCAGCATGAAGGGGTCGGATCTCGGCTGACAGCCTACGTGATCAGTCCGCACCCACCACCGATACCTCTTCCTCCAGAACCTGCCCGTCGATGATGCGGAAGGAACGCAATTCGTAAGGCCCGGGTTCCGAGCCGGTCTCCCGGGTCGAAATCACAACGTAGTGGGCGCCCGGTTCAGACGCGTAGGCGATGTCCGTCCGCGACGGGTAGGCCTCGGTGGCGGTATGCGAGTGGTAGATCACCACCGGCTCCTCATCGCGATCGTCGAGGTCTCGGTAGAGCGCGAGCAGGTCATGTGAGTCGAATTCATAGAACGTTGGCGAGCGGGCGGCGTTGAGCATCGGCACGAAACGGGACGGGACACCGCTGCCCGCGGCGCCAGCCAGTACCCCGCAGGCCTCATCAGGGTGGTCGGCCCGGGCATGGGCAACCATGGCATCCACCAGGTCGGAAGATATCTGCAACATCAGCTCAGTCGCTCAACGCTCGCACAAGGGAGTCCTGCAGCCACGTCAAGAAGTCGTAGATCTGGAAGCCGGCGTAACGCTGATCCTCCTGTGGCAAGCCGACGAGTTCCTCATGGGAGGCCTCGTCCTCCAACCCCAGCCGGACCGCCAGGCTGAGCCGAAGATCGTTCAGCGCGGTCAGCCACGCCAATGCCTCATCGCGGGTGATGGTGACCTTGTCCCCGCTGCGCTCCAGGCAGGCCAGGACTGTGGCGGCATTGGCACTCTTCTGCTGGCGCAACGAGAGCTCGGTGAATCGCCGGAAGTCCATGGCCGCCTGCTCATCGTCGGCGTACGCGTCGGGAAACAGTCGCTGGGTGACCGGGTCCCGCTCCCCCAGCATCTCCATCGAGGCGACATCCACCGAGAGGTCCAGATCCTCCAACCCCATCTCGACCGCGAACGGGTCGGCCTGCTTGGCCTCCGGGGCCGCCACGATCTCCATCAGTTCCCGGATCATGTTGGCCACGACGCCTCGCTCGACCGCATCCATCCGAACAACCAGTCGACCCGACATTGTGCGACGAAAGGCCTCAGCCATGCTCGGCCCCCGCCCGTGGGAATGCCCGGATCATCCGCCGGCCCCGTCGTTCTTCACCGTCGCCCATAAACCGAACGAGTGCATCGCGCTGGCGTCGCGCTCCATCTCATCCCGACCGCCGCTGGAGACAACCGCCTTGCCATCGTTGTGAACCTGCAGCATCAGGGCTTCGGCCTTCTCCTGCGAGTACTTGAAGTACTGCCGGAAGACGAACACGACGTAGGACATCAGGTTCACCGGATCGTTCCAGACAATCGTGACCCAGGGTCCATCGACCTCGGTTCGCTCCTCCGATTCGAGGATCTGCTCAGGCACGGGCAATGCGGTCACAGGCCCATGGTGGCACGTTTCGCTGTCCCGCGGCTCGCGACGTCCTTAGGCCAACGGCGTCGGGCGCCTCAGGTCAACGAGGGAGATAGGTGACCGTGTGTGCGCCGGTCACCCTCGAGGTGTGTCCCGGACCAGCCGGCACAGCAATCCTGAAGTCCCCTGAACGGTTCAGCAGGATGTTGAAGACGACGCTGCCCTTGGGTCCCGTCGGCGAGGTCTTCACCGTTGCCCAGTGGGGCGACCCGGCAGCCTTGAACTGCAACGTCACAGGGCTCGCGGCCAACGGGCGGCCACCGGCGCGAACCACCGCGACGAACCTGGCCGGTACTCCTCGCTTGGCGGTACGGGGGGCCGCGAAACTGATGACGGGCTGGTAGATCGGGGTTCGAGCCCAGGCCTGTTTGCGCAGATCGGCCCATTGCCCCTGATCCTCGCCTCCGACCGTCCACAGGGCTATCCCTGCGACGCCTTTCGCGAGCAACGCCCGGGTTCGCTCGGCCACCGTCAGGGCGTCCGCACCCCAAACCTCGCGCAGGATGGAGCACGTGCGTCCGCCCGCGGAGTAGCGCTTCGCGTACTGGAAGGTGATCTCCCGCGAAGTCGCAGTGCGACGCGGTGTCGCGCCCACGGCGGCCGCATAGGCGATGGTGTCCTTCGCGGACACCTCCTTCTTCTTGGTGGAGTACCCGGCCGGGCAATCCGCAAGGCTTCCCTTGGTGCCGTTGGCACGGGTGACCACGGGGTTGCCATTGCCATCGCGAACCACCCAGTCGCGTCCGTAGGTGGGCACTCCCATGAAGAGCTTGCTGCGCGGGATGTACTTCAAGGCAGCGTCGGTTTGGCTGAGGACCCAGGGCAACGGCGCAATCGGACCGGGTGAATCGAAGGAGTAGTCGTACGTCATCACCCGGGCTCGGTCCAAATACCTGCCCATGGCCGCGAAGTCGTAGACCCAGTAGTCGGTGGTTGGCAGCGCCGCGGTGAGCAACTTGCCGCGCGCGTGCAGCGCCCCAGAGAGTTCTGCTACGAAGGCCGCCCAACGACCCCGGGTAGTGGTCCAACTGCTCTGCGAGTCGGCGTACGCGAACTGCTCGTAGTCAAGATCGATGCCGTCGTAGCCGTTGGCCATCACCAGCGACACGATCTGCAGCGCGTGCCGTGATCGGCCTGCTGGTGTCGACAGCGCGTTCGACATCCAACCCTTGCCGGTTCCGTCGGTGATCGAGGGAATGATCGGCTTTCCCGACCTGCGTAGCACCGCCAACCGGGAGGCGCGCTCGGCAGCGCCCAGATGGTTGACCATGACGATCTGCCCAGGACTCGCCCCACGCTCGGTGTCGTGCCAGAAGGGACTCACATCTGCGAAGAGGTCCGCGTTGGCCGCGAAACTGCTGATGCTCGCGTCCGAGGTCCAGTAGGGCAGCCAGCCGGTGGCGATGGGTCTCGGCGTGGTGGCCGCCTGCGCCGGCGCCGCTAGTGCCGAGGCCATGAGGCCGAGTGACGCCAGGGCGACGCTTCCGCCCACGAGTAGGCGCCGAAGACCGCCGGTGGCGGCCACCACAGGCGTCGCCTGCCGTGCATGGGTGTCGCTCATACCCCAATAGTCTCATGAGCGGCGTGGGTGCGAGCGGGGGCGATTGCCGGAATCACCCGTCGCTCACGACCGCAGTTGATCCGCGACAGCTCGGGCCGCCTCCCGCAAAGCCGGTCCGAGCACACCGGGGTCGGGTTCGTTGAGGGTGAGAACGCCCACGGCGGCGTCCAGCCCCGGTACTTCGCGGATCGGCACCGCAACGTCATAGCCGCCTTCCAGGGCCAGCACGTAGGCGGGGGCCTCGCGGGGCGTCCCGGCAGTCCTAGACGACCTGGTGTCGGCGAGCAACGCACTTCCGGTGGCACGACTCGTCAACGGGGCTCGCGCTCCCACCCTCGTACCCAGGTACCAATCGGTGGTGGTGGGTTCGACCACCACCACGACGATCACGTCCTCGCCCTCGACCAGGCTGAGGTGGGCCGTGGCACCGAGGGAGTCCGCGAGTTGCGCCAGCACCGGACCGGCGGCCGTCCGCAGAAGCGGCTGCACGCCACGGCTGAGCCCTACCGCGGCCATCCCGAGTCGACAGCGACCGTCCGCTGTGCGCCGGACATAGCCGTTGATCTCCAGGGTCGCGAGCAGTCGGTAGACGACCGTGCGCCCCAGTTCCAGCCGGCTTGCCAACTCGGCAACGGAAAGGCCGTCCGGAGAATCCGCCAGAACGCCCAACAACCGCATCCCGCGGTCCAGCGTCTGGGATGTCTCCGGACGGCCTGTCACGTCCAGTCCGACCGGCTGTCGCCCGTCAGGCGCCAGCCGCGCTCTTGACCTTGAACGACCAGAAGATCTCGATAAATCCGAGGATGATCAGCCAGATGCCCGCGATGAGGGCCAGCGTGACCAACGAAGCCAGCGGTACCGCAAGGACGATGATTCCGGCGATGATGCCCAGGATGCCGCCGAAGATCAGCAGCCCCCGGCCGGACACACCCTTGGACTGGAGACCGACGATCAGTTGCCAGATGCCACGGAACAGGAACGAGAAGCCGATGAACAGACTCAGGATGTAGACCCCGTTGGCAATACCACCGCGGAAGCACAGGATTCCCAACACGATGCTGATGACGCCCACGATCACCGCCAGCACCCGCTGTCCGGTGTCCAGTTCCTTGTTGAAGCCCTGCACCAGCTGAACGATGCCACTGACTATCAACCAGACACCGAAGAACACCGCGACGACCACGATGGTGGCGCCGGGCCAGACCAGGAACAGAATTCCCACGATGATGCTGAGGATGCCGAGGACCAGCACCACCCACCAGCTCTTGCCGACGGTGTGAAGTACGTCCGCCTCGTCGATCTCGGTCGCTGGATCTTGTCGAAGATCACTCACGTGTTCTTGCCTCTCGCGTTCGGGCGCGGGTTACACCGGGGCCGGCAGCGCGCCGTACGACAACCGAGTATAGAAGTCTTGACGCTTTCGCGATGCAGATCTACCCGCGTGGCGTGACGTCAACCGCGCCCGACCGCGCGGCCCCGCAGATATGCAATCCGGCTGGTGAGTTGCTCAACCGATGCCTGACCCGCCGGCGGGCCTCCGCAGGATCGACGCGCGTCGGCATGCACGGATGCCACCGACACTCCAAGTTGCGCCGCGAGCGCCCGGGCACATGCCGTGAGTTCTGCCCGCAATTGCTTCACCTCATCCGACCTCGTCCGGGTCGGGCTCGAGGCGGCGGAGCGCACGGCCTCCGAACGTCGTCGCGAACGCAGCAGTTCGGCCACCTGATCCGCGTCCAGTAGGCCGGGGATGCCCAGGAAGTCGTGGTCCTCATCGGACTGCGGTCGCAGCTCGGGATTGAATTCGCCGCCGTCGAAGAGCACCCGGTCGAAGGTCGCCTCGCTGGAGAGGGCCTGAAAACCCGACAGCTCATCCTCACCGGGCTCGGTTCGGGTGACCAACTCCGCCACCCATTCCTCGTCGTGGCTGCGGCGCAACACGTGGTCACGTTCGGCCTCCAACGCCCCAGCGTGGGCCAACAGCGACGGAACGCTCGGTAGGAAGACCGAGGCAGTCTCCCCAGCGCGACGGGCTCGGACGAAACGCCCGACAGCTTGGGCGAAGAACAGCGGCGTGCCGGTGGACGTGGCGTAGACACCCACCATCAACCGCGGGATGTCCACGCCTTCGGAGACCATCCGCACCGCCACCAGCCAGCGTTGACCCGAGGAGGCGAAGCTCTCGATCCGTTCGCTGGCGCGGGGATCGTCGGACAGCACTACCACTGGCTGCTGACCGGTGAGCTCGGTGAGTCTGGCCGCGTACGCCCGGGCCGATTCGTGGTCGCTGGCAATCACCAACCCGCCGGCGTCGGGCACGTTGCGGCGGACCTCGGACAGTCGACGATCCGCGGACCTCAGCACCTCTGCGATCCAGGTTCCCGCAGGGTCGAGGGCCGTTCGCAGGGCCGCCGCAGTGACGTCACGTGCCTGCCCGCTGGCCAGGTCGGCGGTCACTTCGACCCCGCATCGGGTTCGCCAGGTCATCTGGCCCGCGTAGGCCAGGAAGATGACCGGTCGAACGGCGCCATCGGCCAAAGCAGCCCCGTAGCCGTAGGAGAAGTCGGCCTCGCTGCGCAGCAGACCGTCGGCGCCGGCTCGGTAGGTCACAAACGGAATTGGGTTGACGTCGCTTCTGAACGGGGTTCCGGTCAGGGACAACCGCCGCGTCGCCGGCGTGAAGGCTTCCTGCACCGCCTCACCCCACGACATGGCGTCACCCGCATGGTGGATCTCGTCGAGGATCACCAACGTGCGTCGGGAGGTGACCATCGCCCGAAGAGCCGCGGTGGCAGCGGCCACCCCGGCGTAGGTCACGGCAACGCCGTCGTAGTCGGGCGCCAGCCCGACACCCCGGCCGAATGCCGGGTCGATCGCGATGTCCATAAGATCGGCCGCCTGCGCCCACTGAGACTTCAAGTGCTCCGTGGGCGTCACTACGACCACCCGGTCGACCATCCTTCGATCCAACAGGCGGCGGGCAAGGACCAGCGCGAAGGTCGTCTTGCCTGCGCCCGGGGTGGCCACAGCCAGGAAATCGCGGGAGTCCTTCGACTCGTAGGCGGCCAGTGCCTGCTCCTGCCAGACACGCAGCCGGGGACCGCTGGCGGCGAGGGCGAGGCTTGTCACAAGACCAGGACTCTAGGTGGTGCCCACGGCGTCTCACTGCAGCGCCACGCAGGAAGCCGAGAGGCTGTCCAACCCGCTAGCGTTACCGGATGGAACTGAGCGTGGACTCCGAAGTCGGGCAACTCCACGAGGTCGTGCTGCAC
This sequence comes from uncultured Actinomycetes bacterium, assembly GCA_964556255.1. GTDB lineage: Bacteria > Actinomycetota > Actinomycetes > S36-B12 > UBA10799 > JACJWR01. The sequence continues at coordinate 5,392 of CAZKVQ010000055.1, read as the reverse complement.
CGGCCGGGACTCGAATTGAACAGGCTCACGCCGAGCAACGTGCACCAACTCCTATTCGACGACGTGATGTGGGCCGACCGGGCGCGAGCCGAGCACGACGCCTTCGCCGACCACTTGCGGGAGCGCGGGGTCACGGTGCATTACTTCGCCGACCTGCTCGCCGAGGCGATTGAGGTCGACGAGGGCAGGGAGTTCCTGATCGCCCGGGTGTTCAACGACTTCACCGTCGGGCCGGGACTCGCCCGCCCGTTGACCGAGATAGCCAGATCGATGCCGGCTGCGGACCTCGCCGAGCTGCTTATCGGCGGAATCCTGCGTTCGGACCTGGATCTGCCCGACGCCCACGGGATGCTGTGGCGAACGATGCAGCCGACCGACTTCGTGCTACCACCGTTGCCCAATCACCTCTTCCAACGGGACAACTCTGCCTTCGCCTACGACGGACTTTCGGTGCATCCGATGGCGAAGGTGGCGCGCAGACGCGAACTCCTGCATTCCCGGACCGTCTGGAACTACCACCCCCGTTTCGCCGCCGCCGACCTGCACTTCTACTACGGAAACGACGACGCCAACCACGAACAGTCCACCGTCGAAGGCGGCGACATCCTGGTACTCGGCAACGGCGCGGTCATGGTGGGCCTTTCCGAGCGGTCCACGCCCCAGGGGGTGTCCAACCTCACCCGCGGCTACTTCTCCGATCCCCGGAGCCTGATCGACACCGTCTTCGTCGTGGAACTGCCCAAGGAACGGGCATTCATGCACCTCGACACCGCGATGACCATGGTGGATAAGGACGCGTTCTCGGTCTATCCGTACCTACCAGACCACCTACGTTCGTTCACGCTGACGAAACGGGGCAGCGGAGGCGACTTCGACATCCGCGAGAACAGCGAGCTGTTCCCGGAGGTGGCGGCCGTTCTGGGAGTACCGGAGTTGCGTGCGCTGCAGGCACCGATCGACGACATGGGCGCCCAGCGCGAGCAATGGGACGACGGGAACAACTTCCTCGCGGTCGCCCCGGGGGTGATCGTCGGATACGAGCGCAACACGACCACGAACCAGTTCTTGGCCGACCACGGCATCGAGGTGATTCCCATCGCGGGCGGCGAACTCGGTCGGGGACGCGGTGGCCCTCGCTGTATGAGTTGCCCCATCTCCCGAGACGGCTTGTGAGACCGGCTCAGCGGGTCCGCAGAGCAGCGGCAGAACCGACGAGTACCACATCAGCTCGAGCGACATGATCCAGTC
>CAZKVQ010000055.1:0-4134 GCA_964556255.1 uncultured Actinomycetes bacterium | reverse complement strand
CCTGAGAGCCGCGGCAGAACCGACCTGCTAGTCCCCGGAGTCCCCGGAGTCCCCGGAGTCGTCGCCCTTGCCCGGATTCAACCCTTCGTAGATCGCCTTGCAGTCCGGACACACCGGGTAACGCGACGGATCACGACTGGGCACCCACACCTTGCCGCACAGCGCGATCACGGGCTCACCGGTGACGGCGCTCTCCACGATCTTCTCCTTGCGCACGAAGTGTGAGAACCGCTCGTGATCACCAGGCTCGAGCAGGGAGTCTGTGCGCTCTTCGGTCAGGGTGCCCCCCGAGAGCCCAGGACTGGCCAACGGCTCTGCAGCGGGTGTCGATGGATCGCTCATAGCGAGGAGTCTAATTGTGCGAGGGGTCGTCGGGAAACGTCGCGGCGAATCGAAGGTCACCAGACTGCCGCCGCAGGACAGTGCGCCACATCGTTTGCGGATCGGACTGGCGGGCCAATGCCAGATCGGCGGGATGGGACTCAACAACCCACCAAGCGCCGCCGTGCAATTCCCCGGCCAGCTGTCCCGGCCCCCAACCCGAGTATCCGGCGAACAACTGCGCCCCCGTCACCTCGACGAGGCCGTCCGGATCACTCTCCAGATCCACCAGCGCCCAGGGACCCGACAACCGCTGCAATCCGGTTGTGGGATCGGCCATCCGATCCCCGGATAGCCGGGCCACGGCGACCGCGGAATCGGGTCCAACCGGACCTCCCTCAGCCACATTCGTGTAGAGCACCGACTCCCATCCGGGCATCACATCGGCGGCCGCCAGGTCCGTCAGATGGTTGAGGATGACCCCCAGCGATCCAGACTCGTCATGATCAAGGAGTAGAATCACACTGCGCCGGAAGATTCCTTGGGAAATTTCCGGCGTTGCCACGAGCAGAGCACCCACACGAGGAACACCGGGCGTGTTGAGGTCGGGAATCTCGGCCGGCACCACAACATTCTGGCATTGTCGTTGACCAACGGCAAAGCCAAACACCGACGATGACGAGGCGGGAGGACCGATGGCGAAGCGACTGCTCATCATCTGCTCTGGCGTCGTTGCGATGATCGTCGCCCTCGCCGGCGGCTACTGGTTGGGCACAGCCGGGATGATCGGAACCCCGGCCAACGCCGCTGACACCTCTGGTGTCTCCTCCGGCACCGAACTCAGCCAGAGCCAGGACCCCCAGGTCGCTCCGTCGGCTGCCGAATCGGCAACCCCCAGCGACCAACCGGCGCCAAGCGAACCTCCCCCGGCCACCGAACCCGCCCAGCCCGCCCTTCCCCCCAACGCGAAGGTCGTCTACCTGACCTTCGACGATGGTCCCGACCCCACGTGGACCGACCAGGTTCTTGGGCTACTTAAGCAGTACGACGCCCGCGGCACGTTCTTCATGCAGGGCGTGATGGTCGAGAACTATCCGGATGTGGCCCGCCGGGTCGTCGCCGCCGGTAACAGGGTCGAGAACCACTCGTACAACCATCCGTACCTGACCAACCTGTCCTATTCGTCTATCGTCGACGGCCAACTGCTCCGTACCAACACGGTGATCAAGAACGTCACGGGACTGACCCCGACTTGCGTCCGGCCGCCCTACGGGGCCACCAGCAGTGGCGTGAGGGGTGCGATCGGCGACACCGGAATGACCCAACAGCTCTGGGATGTGGATCCCAAGGACTGGTCGAACCCGGGTGCGGAGCGCATCGTCGACCGGGTGATGAGCAATGTTGCCCCTGGCGCGGTGGTGCTGATGCACGACAGCGGCTCGGACCGCTCACAGACGGTGTCGGCGCTCGCGCAGATCCTGCCGGCCCTCAAGGCGCAGGGCTACTCCTTCGGTTTCGCGTGCGACAGCGCGCCTGCCAAACCCCTTCCCTAGTTCGAGTCGAGGAGATCAGAGGATGACGACCGTCGAACTCACCGCCGACAATTTCGCGGCGACCGTCAAGTCCAGCCCGACCGTGCTCATCGATTTCTGGGCCGAGTGGTGTGGGCCCTGCAAACAATTCGGCCCCGTCTACGACCAGGTGTCCGAGAGCAATCCCGACATCGTCTTTGGCAAGGTGGACACCGACGCCCAGCAGGGGTTGGCTCGCTCGTTCAACATCAGCGCCATTCCGACCCTGGTCGCGATCCGCGACGGAATCGTGCTGCACAGCCAACCGGGCGCACTGAACAAGGCCGCGCTGGAGAATCTGATCCGAGCGATCAGTGAGGTCGACATGAATGTCGTCCGGGCGAGCCAGCAGCAGACCTGACGCCCGTTACACCCTGCAGTCATCCGGAGTCCAGAACTTCGCCTGATTTGTGGAGGAACTGCCGAATCCGTGCGCCATTCGGGTGAATAGCCCTCTGACCAGGCAAGATCGACACACCAATTCATCCTTTCGGCTGATACCTCTCACCACCATCGGACGATCCCCAGCGAGTGCTGCCCAACTAGCGTCAGTGCTGGTCAGCGGGCATTCAGGACCCGTGTGATGCACGTTCAGGGGCCCCGACGGGCGGGTCGCCCCGGCGATGACGGGAGATGGAATGCCACAGCAACCGCTTTCGCAGGTACCGGCAGACGCAACGTGGGAATGGCAGGAAGTGGGATCCTGTCGAGAAGCCGATCCGGACCTGTTCTTCCACCCGCAGAACGAGCGCGGGCTGGCCCGAATCAGAAGGGATCGAAGCGCGAAGGCCGTTTGCGTCGGCTGTTCGGTTCGAGTCGAGTGTGCCGACTACGCCATCCGCGCGCGGGAACCATACGGGGTGTGGGGCGGACTGACCGAGGAGGAGCGCGAGCGCGTCTACGCAAAGGTCGCCGTCGCCCAATTCCCGCGTGGCCGCGGGGAGGGAGCACGACTGGCCGCCGAGGAGATCACCGAGGCGGTGCGGCCCCGCGCCCTGGGGATTGTTTCGTAGCCTGCAGTAGGCACCCGCAGAAACACCTGCCAGCGGTAACGAGAGAGGCGCCCTCCCGGACAACCGGGAAGGGCGCCTCTCTCGTGCTGGGAACGCCTACTCGGCAGCCTCCAGGCGGCTGCGGAGCGACGCCAACTCCTCGTTGAGCCCTTCGGGCACCTGATCGCCGAACTTCTCGAAGTACTCCGCGGTCAGGTCGGCCTCCGCCAACCAGGTCTGCGGATCGACCTCGAACAGTTCCATCAGCTGGTCCTCGGTCAGGTCGAGGCCCTCGACGTCGAGGTCACCGGGCAGCGGCCGACGCCCAATGGGGGTCTCCTCCGCCTCGACGGCGTTGTCCACCCGGTCGATGACCCACGCAAGAACCCGGGAGTTCTCACCGAACCCTGGCCAGATGAACTTGCCGTCAGCGTCCTTGCGGAACCAGTTGACCTGGAACACCTTGGGCAGCTTCTCGGGCGAGGTGGCCTGGCCGACCTTCAGCCAGTGACCCCAGTAGTTGGCCATGTTGTAGCCGCAGAAAGGCAGCATCGCGAACGGATCCCGACGCAGGGCGCCGACCGTCCCTTCGGCTGCGGCGGTCTGCTCGGACGCGATGGTCGCCCCGATGAATACCCCGTGCTGCCAGGACAGCGACTCGTTGACCAGCGGCACGTTGGTGGCGCGCCGGCCACCGAACAGGATGGCCGAGATCGGCACACCCGCCGGGTCCTCCCAGTTGTCCGCGATGGACGGGCATTGGGAGGCGGGAGCGGTGAACCTGGAGTTCGGGTGCGAGGACGGCTCACCGGACTCCGGTGTCCAATCCCGTCCCTTCCAGTCGATCAGGTGCTCAGGCACCTCGTCGGTCATGCCCTCCCACCAGATGTCACCGTCATCGGTCAACGCGACGTTGGTGTAGATGCTGTTCGCGTAGAGGGTGCGAATGGCGTTGGCGTTCGTCTTCATGCTGGTGCCGGGCGCCACCCCGAAGAAGCCGGCCTCCGGGTTGATCGCGTAGAGCTGGCCATCGTCGCCGTAGCGCATCCAGCAGATGTCGTCCCCGACCGTCTCCACCTTCCAGCCCGGCACGGAGGGCTCGAGCATCGCCAGGTTCGTCTTGCCGCAGGCCGACGGGAACGCCGCGGTCAGGTACTTGACGTCACCCCTCGGCGAGGTGAGCTTCAAGATGAGCATGTGCTCGGCCAGCCAGCCCTCATCCCGGGCCATCGCCGAGGCGATCCGCAGGG
>CAZKVQ010000054.1:0-20386 GCA_964556255.1 uncultured Actinomycetes bacterium | reverse complement strand
GGCTGCCGTCGACGAGAATCTCTCCGCGGACGTCGCCGCCGTCCGATCGCTGGTGGACCTGGGGCGATCGGCGCGGGCCGAGTCCGGGGTGCGTACGCGCCAGCCCCTTGGACGGGCTCTGGTCTCGTCGGGTCGCTGGGCCGGCCTACCGGCAGACCTGAAGGCGCAGTTCCTCGACGAGGTCAACGTCTTGGAGGTGTCGCCGCTGACCCGGGATGCCGGTGACTTGGTGGATGTCGCGGTGAAACCCAACTTCCGAACCCTCGGAAAGCGGTTCGGCAAGCGAACGCCGGCGGTCGCAGCCGCGATCGGCGCCGCTGACCCGGCAGCGTTGGCGGCCGCGGTACGGGAGGGTGATGTCGCGACGGTGACCGTCGACGGAGAGGACACCCCCGTGACGGAGGAGGATCTGCTCATCACGGAGCGACCCGTCGAGGGCTGGTCGGTGGCCGCCACCGAGGGCGCGACTGTCGCCTTGGACCTCGAGTTGACCCCAGCCCTGAGCCGGCTCGGTGCCGCCCGGGAGGTCATCCGCGGATTGCAGGAGGCGCGCAAGCGGGCCGGGTTGGAGGTTTCCGACCGAATCGTGGTGGTCTACCGAACCGACGACGAGGAACTGGCGTCGACGCTCGACACCCACGGTGACGCTATCGCTGAGGAGATCCTCGCCGTGTCCTTCTCCGCCGGGGATCCGGGCGGGGACGACACCCTGGCAGATCTCGATTTGAGCTACGAACTGCGCCGCGCCGACTGACGTCACTCCCCGACCGGCGCTGACCGGCGGACTCAGACAGGCGGGGGCAGATCGACCGCGGGCCCCCGGGGTGCAGGTGCTGGCGACCCTGGCCGGAAAGGCGGCGGTGGCCCCGGTTTGGCGGGGGCCCCTTGGGTTGTCGGCGGCACCTGTGGGGAGACGGGCGGCCACGGCGCGGTCGGCTGCGGTGGGCTACCGAAGCCAGTCGATGTTGGGGGCTGTGGTGGAGGGGGAAACTGGCCGGGCGTCGGCGCCTGCGGGGCGGACGGCCCCGGCTGCGCGGCGCCTGGGTTGGCAGTCACTGGCGGCGCGAACGGGTCGACCTGTTGCGGGGCGCCCGGGGCGGGCGGCGTCGGAGCCTGTTGCGCAGACGGCGGGGGCGCCATTGGGGAAGCCCACGGCTCGGACGGCGGTGGCCCACTCGGCTGCCCCGCGGGCGGCGGCACCGGAGCGCCGGCCTGCGGGCCCGGCGGGTACGCCTGGGTAGGTGGCGCGGTCGGTTGCCCGGCCGGTTGCTGGTTGGGCGCGGCCCCTCGAGGGTTCTGAGCTGGAGACCCCTGACCAGGCGGTGGCGTCCAGGACGGCGTCGGCGGGATCGGGCGTTCGAACGCCGGTACCGGTCGGCCGGTGATGTCGATCACCGACCGGTCGGCCTGCCCCGTCGGACCGCCGAGCCTGATCAGCATCTGTTCGAGGGCGAGTCGGAGATCGTAGGTCTGCGATTCCGCGGCGGACGTGGTCTCGGCGACCTGCTGACGTAGCCGCTGGATCTCGGCCATCATGCCCTCGATGCTGAATTCGACCTGGTCGAGGAAGGCGTCAACCTCTTCGACGTCGTAGCCGAGGCGCATTCGGGTGGTGCTGAATACCACCGAGCGCACATCGGCGGGCGACAACGGACGCCCGCGGCCCGCTGGCGTCCCCGTAGTGACCTCTCCCGCCATGACGACTCCGCTCCCGGTCAACTAGAACCTTCCAGCGATCGCGATCGCGACCTGTAGAAGTATGAACAGAACAATGAACGCCAGGTCCAGCGCCACGCCGCCGATCTTCAGCGGCGGAATGATCCGCCGCAGCAGATTGAGCGGCGGATCGGTCAGGGTGTAGACGCCTTCGGCCAACACCAGCACCGGGCCCTTGGGCGTCCATTCACGAGAGAACGTCTGCACCAGGTCGAGTACGAGCCGGGCCAGCAGGATCAGCAGGTAGAGCCACAGGATTGTGGCAATGACCTGCCCAACACTCGACACGACTCAGCCCGGATCCGCCCGTGGTCAGCGATCGGCGGCATCGGCGCCGACCTGCTCGCGCGCCAGGTCGGTGACGTCGATGCCCTCGGGTGAGAGCAGGAAGACCTTCTGCGTCAGCCGCTCGATCACGCCGCGCAGTCCGAAGACCAGACCGGCGGAGAAGTCGACGATTCGCTTCGCATCAGCGTCACTCATCGAGGTCAGATCCATCAGGACAGGCGATCCGCTGCGGAACTCCTCGCCGATGCGGCGGGCGTCGTTGTACGTCGTGGGCAGGATCATCGGCACCCGGTACCCGGGCGTCTCACGCAACGAGGGAGTCGGCATCGTCTCCTCGACCGCAGCCGCCCCGGACCAGGTACGGGTGGCCTCCGCTGCCGCGGAATGCTCGCGGACTGCGACCCGGTCAGTGGTGCTGCGGCTCGCGTCAGGGCGCTCGGTGCCACTCGTGTCGGTGTAGTACTGGTCATCCTCGACCAGTCCAAGGTAGGTCGCCATCTTGCGGATCGCGCCGGACATCTGTCCTCCTGCGTGGTGGTGTGGTGAACGTTGCTGGTGCCTTCGGAAAACTGCTCGTCTGTGCCGATCTCGCCGACTCGGGTGGGGTCCGTTCGCTGCTCGACCGCTGTGTTGTGAAGGCTACCCGAGCGACGGGCGACTACCCAGCAACGCCGTGCCGACTCTTACGTGTGTCGCGCCCGCAGCTATCGCCGCCTCGAGGTCGTGACTCATGCCAGCCGATAACTGCACGGCTGCCGGGTGCTGGGCTCGCACCCGGTGGGCGATCCCGGCGAGCAGGTCGAACGGTGGCGCCGGGTCGGCGTCGAGCGGGGCCACCCCCATGACACCGAGGAGTTCGAGACCTTCGGTGTCGGCGACCATGTCGGCCAGCCCAAGCACGGCTTCCGGGGCGGCGCCGCCACGTCCGGGGTCGGGGTTTGGGTCAAGCGAGACCTGGACCAGCACGCCGAGCCCGCGATCCGCGGCAGCAGCCCCCTTGGCCAGGGCGGTTACGAGACCCGGGCGATCCACGGTGTCCACCTGATCGGCGAACCTGGCCACATGCTTTGCCTTGTTGGTCTGCAACTGCCCGATGAAGTGCCACACCAACTCGCTGGGGCCGACCTCGGCGTACTTGGCGGCGGCCTCCTGCTGTCGATTCTCACCGACATGCCGCACGCCGAGTTCCGCCAGCAGTCTGACGTCAGACGCCGGCCACTTCTTGGTCACCGCGACCAGTTCTACCGAACCCTCTGAACGCCCCGCGGCCGAGGTCGCGAGGGCTATCCGTTGCTGCACAGCCGCCAGGTTCTCGGCCAGTTCGTTGCGACGTGCCTCCGATTCGGCAGCCGACGGGGAAGAATCCTCGGTCACCGCGACCACCACACGGCAGCGCCTTGGCGGCCGGTGGTGCCGTCACGACGGTACGAGAACAGGTCCGGGGACTCGGCAGTACAGCCGCCTGCTGTTTCCACCCGGACGCCGGCCTCCGACAGCCGCTCGACAAGGCCGCGCCTGACATCGATGCCGGGCTGCCCATCGGGTGCCGTCGCCCGGCTGGCAGGGGCCGCAGCGGCGGCTTCCGCGGCCCTCTCCGGGGGTACGGGATAGCACGGCCCACAGATTGCGGGACCCAGTACGGCCCGAATGCGTTGCGGACTGGCTCCGAGTTCGACCATGGTGGCGAGCGCAGCACCGCTGACATCGGACACCATGCCCTGCCAGCCGCTGTGCACCGCGGACACCACACCAGCATCTGCGTCGATCAGGACGAGCGGTACGCAGTCGGCGGCCAGTGCCACCAGAACCAGGTCGGGCACGTCGGTGACGAGGGCATCGACGCCCATGATCTCACCGACGGAGGCATCCCGAACCACGGCAACCTTGGCGCTGTGGCACTGACGCATCATGATCACCGAATCGGCAGGAACCCCAGCGATGTCGGCGATGACAGCCCGGTTGGTGGCAACCGACTGTGGGTCGTCACCCACATGGCCAGCGAGATTCCAGTCGTCGAAGGGGGCCTCACTGACCCCGCCGCGCCGCGAGGTCATCAGCCACGACGCGGAAGTGGCAGCGGAACCGCCCGCATCACCAGGCGCCACCTGACCTGCCCAGGTGGTGCGGGCGATTCGTGACGAGTCGAGTTCCGAAGTTGGGTGGTTCATGTCCGCCCTCGCTCGACCCGGTCCGCTACTTGAGGAAGTCCGGGACGTCCAGATCTTCGGACTTGGGTTCGTCGTCGAAGGTCACCTTGGTGGTCACCGGCTTGCTACTGACGATCGGAGAGTCCTCGACGGCGGCCGGGGTGGCGGGCTCGGTCGCACTGGCGCGTCCCGGCTGCTTCCTCGGCAGCGGCTGTCCACCGTCGAAACCGGCGGCGATCACCGTCACCCGGACCTCGTCACCGAGGGTGTCGTCGATGACCGCACCGAAGATGATGTTGGCCTCGGGATGCGCGGCGTCGGCAACCATCTTGGCCGCCTCGTGGATCTCGAACAGGCCGAGATCGCTACCACCGGAGATGGACAGGAGCACCCCGTGGGCGCCCTCGATGCTGGCCTCCAGCAACGGACTCGAGATGGCCTCCTCGGCGGCTGCGGTGGCGCGCGAGTCGCCGCGTGAGGAGCCGATCCCCATCAGCGCGGAGCCGGCATCCTTCATCACGCTCTTGACGTCGGCGAAGTCGAGGTTGATCAGACCCGGGGTGGTGATCAGATCGGTGATCCCTGAGACGCCCTGGTAGAGCACCTGGTCCGCTTGCTTGAAAGCGTCGATAACACTGATCTTCCGATCGCTGAGGGTCAGCAACCGATCGTTAGGGATGACGATGAGGGTGTCGACCTCGGAGCGCAATCCATCGATTCCGCCTTCGGCCTGGGTCGCGCGGCGACGACCCTCGAAGATGAACGGCCGAGTGACGACGCCGATGGTCAGAGCTCCCAGACCACGGGCGATCTTCGCCACGACGGGCGCCCCGCCGGTGCCGGTGCCGCCGCCTTCGCCGGCGGTCACGAAGACCATGTCGGCGCCCTTGAGCACCTCCTCGATCTCCTGCGAGTGATCCTCGGCTGCCTGCCGACCCACCTCGGGATCGGCACCCGCGCCGAGACCCCTGGTCAGATCCCGACCGATGTCGAGTTTGACGTCCGCATCGCTCATCAGTAGCGCCTGCGCATCGGTGTTGACGGCGATGAACTCGACGCCCTTCAACCCGGACTCGATCATCCGGTTGACCGCGTTGACGCCACCGCCACCGATCCCGACAACCTTGATGACCGCCAGGTAGTTCTGCGGTGAACCCACGTGCTCTTCCTCTCGAAGGTGGTGCGCTACCCGTCGGTCGCGCGCCAAAGCCAGGTGTCGTCTGCCGGCGACAATCGCCGACAGACGGGATCCCGCTGTTGCGGGGGTATGGGGAAGTTCAAAGCCGTTGCAGCATAAGGTCGAATCTCAACCTGCACTTGAGACTTAGCGTGCGTCCGTGGCCGGTTCAATGGAGCATCTCCCCTGCTGCGAGACAGACATTACGCACCGGTGTGTGGGCAGGACAAGGCGACCCCCCGAGTCTCAAGGAAAGTTGGGAGAAGGGTGCGCCAACCCCGAATCGGAATGTCCCTAAACCGTAGCAAGTCTAACTATAAAGTTCACATCTAGCGTTGGGTCCCATTCGCTGTCGCCCCTGACGTGTCGGCCGACCCGGAGCTTCCGGAGCCGGTATCGGATCCGCCCTGACCATTTTGGCTCGACCCGCCTGACGTGGACTGGCTCGTTCCTTGGCTGCCCTGGCCCGAGCCCGAGCTCGAGCCCTGACTGCCGTCCTGGCTGGCCTGGCCGCTGCCCTGACCACCCTGGTCGGAGCCGCCGGCCTGCGTCTGAGATTGGTCTGCGGTCCCCGAGGACGTGAGCTCGTCCACTACCGACTTGGGCGCAGTTGCCCCGGCCGTGGGGAAGTCCGGAGTGGAGACGTCGAACCATCGAAAGCTGATCTCCTGCCCGTCGGAGGACGTCGAGCCGTCGGAACTACCCGCCAAGGTGCCCTTGGACGACAGCATTGCTGCGAGCACCTTCGCTTTGAGTTCGGATCGGTCGGCGGTCCCCCAGTTGACCATGCGGACAAGGTTTCCGTCGGACAACTGCCAGCGGGTGAACTTGCTGATGTCGAGCGGCTTCCCGGAATCCGAGCCTGATCCGCCGCTTGAGGTTTGCCCCGACGAGTCCGAGTTTTCGCCGGGCTCGCGGAGCCGGAGGCGCACCTGATCCCCGGTTACGACGATCGCCTCCACCTGCTCGCGCAGCTGTGGCGGCAGGGCGGCAGCCACGGTGACGGCTGCTTTCATTGGGTCACCGTCGCCCGCCACCAAGACCGGCTGGTCCGTCGGTAGATCGGGGGTGGAGGCGAATCGAACCCCGAACCGATCGACGAGGTCGAGTCCTGCATCCGAGGTGGCGATGGCCACGGCCGATCGTGGAACGACCTGGACCGCTGCCGTGTGAGGCCACGAGCGGGTCACCTCGGCACGCTCGACGCCAGGCAGCGACTCCACCCGGGCAGCCGCCGCCCCGGTGTCCAGGGTCAGTAGCGGCTCACCCTCCGGGATGGCCGCGGCAGCGCGTACATCGGCTTCCGAGAGGGGGCCGAGGCCGGTGAATCGTAGCGAGGTTGTCGTGAACCAGGGCGAATACAACAGAGCCCAGGCGGCCACGAGTACAAGGACAAGGACGGCAACCACTGCCAGGATGAGCCGCGTCAGCCAACGACGCTTGGCGGACTTGCCGTTGCGCGACCGGGTTGTGTCTGCGCTGCCGTCGGCACCGGTGTCCCCCGTCGCACCTGCCAGCCGTGGCTCCTCGAGGGTCTTGCTCACCGCGCCTCCTCCCTGATCTGGAGCAGGTCGAGCACAGTCGGAGCCATCAGCGATACGTCACCCTGGCCGATGGTCATGATGATGTCGCCCGGTTGGGCCAGCTCGACCAGGCAGGCCGGCACGGCTGCCGAGGAGGGCTCGAAGATCACGTGTTCAGGCGCAAGCGGCACGTTGGCTGCCATCGTCTGGCCGCTCGCACCCGGAATCGGCTCTTCACCAGGGGCGAACACCTCGAGCACGACCACTTCGTCGGCTAGTCCCATGGCCTCGCCGAACTCCTTCACGAACATCGCAGTCCGGTAGTAGTGGTGCGCCTGGAAGGCGATTACCACCCGACCGTCGCCTGCTACCTCACGCGCCGCCCGCAGTGTGGCGTCCACTTCCGTGGGGTGGTGGGCGAAGTCGTCGTACACCCGGATGCCGTCCGCCTCACCCCGGAAGTCGAACCGGCGACGGGTACCGGCGAAGGCCTCCAATCCGGTGGCGGCGTCGGCGGCCGAGTAGCCGAGACCAATTGCGGCCGTGAGTGCGGCGGTGGCGTTCAGGGCGTTGTGCGCTCCTGGCACCTGCAACGTGATACGCGGTGAACGGACGCCGCGGTCGGCCACATCGAAGGTCCACCCCGCACCGGAACGCTCGTGCACCTCTACCCGGAAGTCTGCGTCCTCGGAGAATCCGTACGTTCGCATGTCGACGCCCGCCGCCCGCGCCACCTCGACGATGCGGCGGGTCTCCACATCGTCTATGCAGGCGACGACGAATCCGCCACGTGCTCCGATATCGAGCGCGAACTGGAGGAATGCTTCGCGCAAGGCATCGAAGTCCTCCCAGTAATTCAGGTGGTCCGGTTCGACGTTGGTGATGATGCCGACGAGCGCCCCGAGGCGTAGGAACGAACCGTCGCTCTCATCGGCCTCGGTCACGAAAACGTCGCCGGAACCCCGATGGGCGTAGGCGCCGGTCTCGTGCAGTTCCCCGCCGATGGCGAAGGATGGCTCGGCCCCGCAGTTCTGGAGCGCGACCGTGAGCATCGAGGTGGTTGTGGTCTTGCCGTGGGTGCCGGCCACGGCGACCCCCCGGCTGCCACGCATCACCAGAGCGAGCGCCTCGGACCGGTGCAGGATCGGCAACCCGCGGCGCAGGGCCTCCAGCAGTTCAGGATTGTCGTCTTTGATGGCGGTGGATCGCACCACCACCGTGGCCTCACCCAGATTGTCCGCGCTGTGTCCGACGTGGATGTCGGCCCCGAGTGCCTTCAACGCCAAGAGTCGGCGGGAATCCTTGGCGTCACTCCCACTCACCTTCGTGCCCTCGGCGAGCAGGATCCTTGCTATCCCGGACATCCCCGAGCCGCCGATCCCCATGAAATGGACGGGACCGGCAGCAAAGCCTTCGGTGACGGCGGGATCTGTGCTGTTCTCGGTCATCGAGGTCCTCCTGCGGCCTGAAGCACCATTGTCGCTAACTTGTCCGCGGCGTCGCGTGACCCCTGGGTCGCGGCGCGCCGCCCCATGTCGTCCAACTTCGAACGATCGCCGAGCAATCCGCCGGCCAACTCGACCACCCGGGCGCCGTCCAACTCCGCATCCGGCACCAGCACACCGCCTCCCGCAGCGATCACACCGGCCGCATTGCGGCTCTGCTCGCCGTTTCCGATGGGCAGCGGCACATAGATCGCCGGCAAGCCAACGGCGCTGAGTTCCGCCACGGTCATTGCACCAGAGCGACACAGGGCAAGGTCCGCCGCCGCATAGGCGAGGTCCATCCGGTCGACGTAGTCCACCGTGACGAAGTGGTCGAGGGGCTCCGCCGGTCGCTGATCCGCGTTCTTCCCGCCCACGGCATGCAGGACACTCGCGCCAGACCCCACGAGATCTGCGGCCGCGGCCACCACGGCGTCATTGACGCGGCGGGCGCCTTGGGATCCGCCGAACACGAAAAGACATGGTCGGTCTGGATCCAGGCCGAAGTACTGCCGGGCGGCCGCCCGCTCGGCGGCACGGTCCAGATTGACGATCGCGGGCCGCAATGGCAGTCCGGTCAAGGTCGCACCTTTGATGGAACCCTGGGTCGTCTCGGCAACATAGGGGGTGAAGCGGGCACCGACTCGATTCGCCAGCCCCGCTTTGGCGTTGGCCTCGTGCACCACGATGGGTACCCGGCCACGTGCCGCCAGATACGCCGGCAGGGCGGCATACCCACCGAAACCGACAACGACGTCGGCGCCCGTGTCCTGGATGACTCGTCTCGCTTCCCGAACCGCACCGCGCACCCGACCCGGCAGCGTGATCAGGTCCTTGTTGGGCCGTCTGGGCAGCGGCACCGCTGGGATGAGTTCAAGGTCGTAGCCGCGCTTGGGTACCAGCGTCGTCTCGAGCCCCTTCGCTGTACCCAGGGCCGTCACATGGATGCCGGGATCGATCGCAGCGAGCGCGTCGGCCAGGTTGAGCGCCGGCTCGATGTGACCGGCGGTACCTCCCCCGGCGACGATGACCTCCACCCGCCGCTCAGTCCTTCGCCACTGGCTGCTCAGGGGCGCCCTTCGCCGTTGGCTCACCAGGGGTGCCGTTTGTCACCGGATGCTCGTCGGACACCTTGCGCTTACGACGACGAGCCCGACGCGACGTGATCCGCTTCTGCCTCAGCAATTCGGCTGCCTGCGGCTCATTGCGCGCGAACGCGAGCAATACGCCGATAGCCGACAGCACCAGGACCAACGACGAACCTCCGTAGGACACCAACGGCAGCGGCACCCCGGTGATCGGCATAACCCCGATCACTGCACCGATATTGATGAGGGCCTGGGTGAAGATCCACGCCACGATCCCCATGGTCGCCAGTTTGATGAAGATCTGATCCGTTCGACGGGCGATCCGCACGGCGATCAGGCCCAGCAGCCCGAACAGGGCCAGGACCGACAGGGTACCCATCAAACCGAGTTCCTCGCCGATGATGGCGAAGATGAAGTCGTTGTGCGCCTCCGGCAGGTTGCCCCACTTCTCCCGACTTGCACCCAATCCGACGCCCCACCAGCCGCCGGTGGCCAGTGCCATGTGGCCGTGGATGATCTGCCAGCCTGCCCCGGTGGGGTCCGACTCCGGATTGAGCCATGTCTGGAAGCGCTGCATTCGGTAGCCCTCGGTCAGCGCCATCAGGGCGATGACCGCCAGTCCCGCGGCCCCGAGCACCCCGAAGAACCTCAACGGCACACCCGACATGAAGAGCATCATGGCGATGATCGGCATGATCACCAGGGCGGTACCGACGTCACCCTCGAGCAGAACCAGCCCGACCATCCCCACCGAGACCGGGATGAGCGGGAGGGTCAGTTCCTTCCAGTCGGTCAACCGATCCTGCCGTTGGGTCAGGATCCGGGCGCACCAGAGGATCAACGCGAGCTTGCCGATCTCGCTGGGCTGCAGGCTGAACCCGCCGGGCAGCCCGATCCAGTTCTGTTGCCCGCCGACATTGATCCCGATGCCGGGTATCAGTACCAAGACCAGCAGCACGAACGACAGCCCCAGCAGAATCGGAGCCACCCGGTAGAAGAAGGCGACCGGGCGACGTGAGATCCAGATCATCGCCGCGAGGCCGATGGCCGCGAACATGGCCTGCTTCTCCACCTGGCTGAAGCTCGAGCCGCCCGCAGCGAACGACTCGACTGAACTCGCGCTGAGGACCATCACCAGGCCCAGGCAGAGCAGCACCAACGTCGCGCTGAGCAGCAGGGTGTAGTCCGCCATCGGGTGGTCCAGGAAGCTCAGCCTCGAACCCCCGGTGGCCGGCAGTGTGGTGGTGCGCGATGGGGTCCGGGTCGACGAGCGCGACATGGTGGGCCTCACTTCTGCAACTTCGCCACGGCCGCGGCGAAGGCGTCACCGCGCTCGGCATAGTCGACGTACATGTCCCGCGATGCACAACCAGGGGCCAAGAGCACCGTGTCGCCAGGGGCCGCGAGCCGAGCCGCCTCGGAAACCACAAGTTCCATCGCATCAGTGTCCGTCGAAGTGACCTCCACCACCGGGACCTGCGGAGCGTGTCGCGCCAGCGAGGCACGAATCACCTCCCGATCCAGGCCGAGCAGCACAACTGCGCGCATCCGATCGGCGGTCTGTGACACAAGCTCATCGAAATCTTGACCCTTGCCCTGACCGCCGGCGATCCACACGACCGAGTCGTAGGCACGCAAGGAGGTCAGTGCGGCATGCCAGTTGGTGGCCTTTGAATCGTCCACGTAGGCCACCCCCGCCACCGTCGCGACCTCAGCGATCCGATGCGGCGCCGGGTGGAACTCCCGAAGGCCCTGCCGGACCGCCCAGGAGGGGACTCCGTGCGCCCGGGCCAGGGCAGCGGCAGCCAGGGCATTGGCGACCTGGTGGGGAGCCTGCGGGGCCACGTCGGCCACCGTGGCCAACTCCTGCGCATGGGAGGCCCGGTTGGGTACGAAAGCCCGATCCACCAGTACCCCGTCGACAACACCGAGCATCCCCGGCGCGGGGACGCCCAACGTGAATCCGACCGCCCGCGCGCCTTCCACGACGTCGGCGTCACGCACCATCTGCTCGGTCACCGGGTCGGCCGTGTTGTAGATGCACGCCACCTGCGTCCGATCGAAGGCTGTCCCCTTGACCCGCACGTACTCGTCGAAGTCGCCGAAGTAGTCCAGATGGTCGGGTGCCACGTTCAGGCAGGCGGCGGCCTCAGGCGAGACGGATGTGACGAACGACAGGTGTTGTGCACCGAGTTCCACCGCCAGCACGTCGTAGGGCTGCTCGGCCACGACTGCGTCGATGAGCGAGACACCGATGTTTCCGACGGCAGTTGTACGCAGTCCCGCGGCACTGAGCATCGCGGCGAGCATCAGTGTGGTCGTGGTCTTCCCGTTGGTGCCGGTGACGTAGAGCCAGGGAGCCGGGTTACGCACCGGTCGCAGACGCCAGGCGAGTTCAAACTCTCCCCAGATCTCCATTCCGCGCTCGCGTGCCTGCAGGATCCACGGAGATGTCAGCGGAATCCCCGTGGAGACGACGAGCACATCCCCCTCGGGCAATTCCGGCGGCGCCCCGAGTCGGACATCAGCACCGAGCATTTCCAACAACGTGCCTCGATCGACCTGCAACGGCCCATCGGCGGAATCCAAGACAGTGACCCGGCCGCCCCGGTTTAGCAGGGCGTCGGCCGCGGAGAAGCCGGCCACACCGACACCCACCACGACGATGTGGCGGTCTTCAGGTGGCGCGCCGCTGGGAGTCCCGGTCGGGTCGCTCACATCGGTCACGTGCGGACCCACTCGCCGTAGAAAAGGGCCAGTCCAAGGCCGACGAAGAGGCTCTGAAGGATCCAGAACCTGACCACGATGGTGATCTCTCCCCATCCGAGTAGCTCGAAGTGATGGTGAAGCGGAGCCATCCGGAACACACGTTTACCCGTCAGCTTGTAGGACCCCACCTGCAGGATCACCGACACGGTGGTGAGCAGGAACAGGCCGCCCAGGAAGATGAGCAGCAGTTCGGTGCGGCTGAAGATGGCAAGGGCAGCGATGGCCCCGCCAAGCGCGAGTGAACCGGTGTCGCCCATGAAGATCTTGGCCGGGGCCGAGTTCCACCACAGGAAGCCAAGGCATGCCCCCGCACAGGCGGCGGCGAAAACAGCGAGATCCAGCGGATCCCTGGCCTCATAACAGCGGGAGAACCGGGCGAAGGAGCAGTTCTGGCCGTACTCCCACACTCCGATCAGGGCGAACGCCGCGAAAGTGGCGATAGCGCCTCCAGCCGCGAGCCCGTCGAGGCCGTCGGTGAGGTTGACGGCATTCGTGGTTGCGGTGATCAGCAGCCAGAGCCAGAGCACCGCGAGCACCATCGGCAGCACGATGGGGGTGTCGCGCACGAAGGAAATCGCCTCGGAGGCCGCTGTCCGGCCGTACTCGTCGGGGAATTGAAGCGCGAGCACCGAGAAGGACAGCGCCACGAACGCCTGTCCGAGCAGTTTGGTGCGCGCCCTGACCCCGGTACTGCGCTGCTTGAAAATCTTCAGGTAGTCGTCGGCCATTCCGACCAGACCCAACCCGACCATCAGGTAGAGCGCCAGCAGTCCAGTAACCGTCGGAATCCGCCAGACCACCAAATGGGCGACCGCATAACCGCCGACCACCCCCACCAGGATCGCCAGTCCCCCCATGCTGGGGGTTCCCTTCTTCCCCTGGTGCTCCGGGTAGTTGATCCCGTCGGCGGATACCCGGATGGCCTGGGAGTAGCCGTGACGTCGCAGGAAGCGGATCAGCAACGGCGTACCGAAAAGTCCGACCATGAGCGCGAACCCAGCGGCGAGGATCACCTGGATCACGAGGTTCCACCGTCCATGAGCGCTTCCACGACCTTCTCCAGCCCCACGCTACGCGAGGCTTTCACGAGCACCACATCACCGGGGCGGAGCTCGGCGCGCAACAGCGCCACAGCCGCCTCGGTGTCGGGTACCCAGGTGGATTCCTCGCCCCAAGAGCCCTCGTGGGCCGCGCCCATGTGAATGGGCCGCGCCCCCTCCCCGACAGCGACGAGGCGAGAGATGTCCAGGCGGACGGCAAGTCGGCCGATGCTGTCGTGGGCGTCCGTACTGGAGTCACCCAGTTCGAGCATCTCCCCCAGCACAGCCCAGGAACGACCACCCGCGGACATCGCTGCAAGCGACTTGAGGGCGGCTCGGGTCGATTCCGGGTTGGCGTTGTACGCGTCGTTGACCAGCACGACGCCGTCCGAAGAGTGGGTGACTTCCATCCGCCATCGACTCTGCGGCTCTGCCGAAGACAACCTGTCGGCCACCGTGGCCAGGTCGAGGCCGGCGGCGAGTGCAGCAGCCGCCGCTGCCGCCGCGTTCACCGCCGCGTGCTCGCCCGACAGGTGCAGGGTGACCTCGACGGCCTTCCCTTCGTGCACGAGCCGGAAGGAGGGTCGAGCGAGCTGGTCAAGCCGCAGGTCCGTGACCTGCACGTCGGCCGCGGATTCCCCGAACGTGATCACGCGGCCCGGCGCCTTCGACGCCATCGCCGCCACGATCGGGTCGTCGGCGTTGAGCACGGCGACGCCGCCCGGTTTCAGGGCGCTGACCAGTTCGGACTTGGCCCGTCCGATGGTGGCCTGGTCACCGAACTCTCCCACGTGGGCGTGGCCGACGTTCAGCACCACCGCGATGTCGGGCGCGGCAATGCCACAGAGGTACGCGATGTGGCCAACGCCTCTGGCCCCCATCTCCAGTACCAGGAATCTGGTCGCCTCGTCGGCACGCAGCACGGTGAGGGGCAGCCCCAGCTCGTTGTTGGCCGACCCCGCGGGTGCGATCGTGGGTCCCAGGGCCGGCAACACCTGGGCCAGCAGGTCCTTCGTGGACGTTTTGCCGCTGGACCCGGTCAGTGCGACCACGGTGAGTTCGGGCAGCCGCTCGATCACCGCGTTGGCCAGTCGCCCGACCGCCGCCACCGGCTCAGCCACGACAACGCAGGGGACATCCAGCGGACGCTGGCTCAGCACGGCGCTGGCCCCAGCGGCGACCGCGGCCAACGCGTGATCGTGCCCGTCATGGTGCTCGCCGGCAATGGCGATGAAGAGGTCCGCCGCAGACACCGCGCGGGAGTCCGTACAGACGCCCGTCACGACAAGTTCGGCGGGGCCGTGCAACTCACCTCCGGTGGCTTGGGCCACCTCGGCCAGGGACAGTGGGATCACGTGGCCTCCACCGCCAACATCTCGGCGAGCACTTCAGCGTCGTCGAAGGGGTGCACGACGCCTCCGATGTCCTGGCCCAGTTCGTGTCCCTTGCCCAGAACGAGAAGCGCGTCGCCGGGCTGGGCGAGTTCGGCTGCGCGTCGGATGGCGGCGCGACGGTCACCGATGATCTCGATCGATGCGCGCTCTGCCTCGGGCACCGACATTGCTCCTTCTGCCATGGCGTTGCGTATCACGCGCGGATCCTCTGAACGAGGATTGTCGTCGGTTATGACCAGAATGTCGGCGAGGCGCGCGGCAACATCACCCATTATCGGACGTTTGGCCGCGTCGCGATCGCCGCCACACCCAAGCACCACGATGGTCCTGCCGGGTCCGGGGGAAACCGCCGCGATCGCCCGCCGCACCGCGTCAGGGGTGTGGGCATAGTCGACCAAGGCCCTCACCCGGCGCTGATTCAGCACCGGCTGCATCCGGCCGCGAACCCCTGCCCGGGTGCCCACGGCCGCGGCGGCCACCGCAACCGGCACCCCCACGCTGACGGCTGTGGCAACGGCGCCGAGGGCATTCGCCACGTTGAACAGGCCGGGAAGTCGAACCGAGACCGGAACCCTGGCACCCGCGTGTTCCACCTCGAACTCGGTGCCCTCCGGGCCGGGACGCAGGTCGACGGCCAGCCAGTCAGCCTCGGCCGCGTCCACGGCATAGGTGGTTGACGGCAGTTGGGTATGGTCCAGCAGCCGATGTCCCCACTCGTCGTCCAGGCAGATCACCGCCTGCTTGGCCCGCCGGGGGGTGAACAGGCTGGCTTTGGCTGCGAAGTAGTCGACCATCGTGCCGTGGAAATCCAGGTGGTCCTGAGTCAGGTTCGTGAAGACGGCGGCATCGAACACCAACCCGTTGACCCGGTTGAAGGACAGGGCATGCGACGACACTTCCATGACGGCCGCGGTCACCCCGCGATCACGCATCACGCCTAGCAATGCGTGCACCTCCGGCGCCTCCGGGGTGGTCCGAATGGACGGCACCGCCTCACCCGCGATCAGGTGCCCGGTGGTCCCGATGACGCCCGTGACGTGACCTGCCGCCGCCAGCGCGGACTCGAGCAGGAAACTCATGGTCGTCTTGCCATTGGTACCCGTGACACCTATCAGCAGCAACTCATCACCGGGTCGGCCGTAGGCCCGCGCGGACAGTTCTCCGACGATCTCGCGCGGATCGGCGACCGTGACCACCGGCAGTTCGCACCCGTCGGCGGACAGCAGATCAGCCCCGGTGGCATCGGTGACGATCGCCACAGCCCCGGACTCCGCCACCGCAGCCCCGAACTTCGCGCCGTGGGTTGTGGCGCCCGCCAGGGCTGCGTACAGGTCCCCGGGACGCACCAGGCGCGAGTCCATCGCCACCCCGGTGACGAGCACGTCCGAGAGTTCGGGCCGGGCTTCGCAGAAGCCGGCCAGCAGCTGGTCCAGCGGGAGCGGGCGGGGGGCCGGTCGCAGCAGGTTGGGACTCACGGATTCGGACGCTGCGCTACTAGCCGGCGTTGATCGGCAGGTCGGCGGGTGGGCTGCCCGAGGGCGGGATACGTAGCGTCTGCAGTGCGGCGGTCATGACCTCCTTGAAGACCGGAGCGCCGAGCGCACCGCCGTAGTGGCCGTTCTGCGGATCCTGCAGGATGACCGCCGCCACGACCTGCGGGTCGTCTGCGGGCGCGAGCCCGATGAAACTCGCCGTGTAGCCCTTGTAGCAGCCGCAGGAGTCGTCGATCCTGTTCGCTGTGCCCGTCTTGCCTGCGATCCGGTAGCCCGGAATGGCAGCCATGGGCGCGGTGCCGTTCTTGCTGACGACTTCCTCCATCATCTCCACGACCTGTTTGGCGGTCTCCGGGGTGACCACCTGGCTGGTGTCGGGTGCCTTCGGATGGGTGACGTGGCCGTCGTTGTCGATGTAGCTGTCGACGAGCTGCGGCGTGATCCGCTGACCGCCGTTGCCCAGGGTCTGGTAGACCGATGCCGCCTGCAGAGCACTCATCGACAGCCCCTGCCCGAAGGCGATCGTCGGGAAGCTGGAACCAGACCAGTCCTTGACCGGCGGAACGTAGCCGGAGCCTTCACCCGGGAAGCCCAGCCCGGTCACCTGTCCCACCCCGAAACGCTTGAGGTACTCGTACAGCTTGTCCGGGCCGATCAGCTCAGCCGCCTGGATGGTTCCGGTGTTGCTGGACTTCGCCAGCACTCCGGCGAGGGTCAGCCGCCAGGTCTCGTGCGAGTCGTGGTCGCTGAAGCTGCGTCCCGCGCGACGGATGGTGTCGGGCACTGTGAAGGCGGTGGCCGGGGTGCCCTTACCCTCGTTGATCACGGCGGCCATGGTCATCACTTTGCTGGTGGAGCCAGGTTCGAAGGCCTCGACGACAGACCGGTTCTGCTGGTCTGCCGGCGTGGAAGTGCCCGGGGAGTTCGGGTCGATGGTCGGCACCGAGGCCATGGCCAGGATGCGGCCGGTCTTGGCCTCCATCAGCACGACCGAGCCACTCTGGGCCTGCGCCGCCTCGACCTGCTTGGCGATGGCCGACTGCGCCACGTACTGCAGATCCCGATCAATCGTGAGCTTGACGTCGCTTCCGGGCACCGGGGCGACTTGCTTGTCGGTGCCGGTCGGGATGATCTTGCCGTCGGAGACTTCGATGCTGCGACTGCCGTCGACCCCTGCGAGCCGCTTGTCCAGGGCGAGTTCGAGGCCCGCGAGACCTTTTCCGTCGGAACCGACGAAACCCAGGACGTTCGCCGCCAGGGCGGCGGACGGGTAGTCGCGCCGGGTGGTCTTCTCATCGGCGATCCCCGGGATCTTCAACGCTGCGACTCGATCCCACTCCTCCGGACTTATCCGCTTGGTCACGTAGTTGAAGCGTTTGGTGCCGATCAGCGACTTCTCGATGTCGGCGGCCGGTAGACCGAGCACCTCGGAGAGTTTGGCCGCGACGCCGGGCGCGTCGGTGATGAGGGTCTGGTCGACGATGACGTTGCGGGCCTCGACGCTCTGTGCCAAGGACACCCCTTGCGAATCCAGGATCGTTCCGCGGGGAGCCACCAGCGTGGAAGTCGCGAGGCGACCGCTCTCCGCCCGGGCGGCCATGGCGTCACTGTCGACGGCCTGGACCATCACCAACCGCAGACCGTAGAGGATCAAGACACACACGAACACCAGTGCCAGCGCCCGCATGCGGCGATTGGTATCCCCTGGGGTGAAGTGCAGCTCGTTGTCGCGGAAGCGCTCGTAGATGTTCTTGCGCCGGATCGGCGGCCGGGACGGCGGCCGGGGCGTACGCTGCCGGGGCGGGGTGGCGGTACTCATCGCGTCCCCGCCGGTTGGAGGCCAAGTGGCTTCTCACCCTCGGGAACACTCGGCTGAGCCGCACCATCGCTTGTCGCCGGAGTGCTTCCCTGTGAACCGGCGCCGCCCGACTGAGCACCAGATGCTCCCTGTCGGGGGCCACTGCCGACGCCGAGCGGGTTATCGGGGGTGCCTAGGGCGGCGCCGGTACCCCCGGTGTTGGTCGCAGCTCCATCCGCGCCGGTTGCGGTCCCCGCCGTGGTGCCGTTTCCGCCGGTCGTGGCCCCGCCGTTGGTTCCGTTGGCCGCTTCCGTCGGGCTCGCGGAGGCAGCCGACTCCGGGGCCGGTATCCCCTCACCCAACACGCGACCGGTCTGAAGGTCGATGAAGGCCGGATTCTGATTGGGAACCATGCCCTGTTCCCGGGCACGCCGCTCAAGCTCGGCCGGCGATTCGAGTTTGGACACCTCGGCCCCCAGTGCCAGCTCCCGGGTGTCGAGGTCCCCTGTCTTGGTCAGTAGTTCGTAACGGCGGAAGCTGCCCTGGCTCAGTACGGTGTTGAGCAGCAGCATGGTGATCAGCGACACGGTCAACAGACTCGCCACGAGCACGATGAAGGTTCCGCGGCGCATCTGCTGCACCGGCCGCAGCGGCACGACCTTGCCCACCGACTCTGTCAGCGATCGTTTTGAGGGCCGCGCCGGCGGCCTGGTTACCCGCCTGGGTAACCGCGCAGGGACGTCATGGGGCAACGCCGTCATGTCGACTCCCTCGTCCTCTGCACGGCCCGAAGCCGCACGGATGCCGCTCGGGGGTTCTGCTCGATGTCAGAAGACGACGCTACCTCCGCACCCCGGGTCAGCAGTCGGAAGCGGGGCCGCGCGTCGGGCGGAATCACCGGCAGATCTGGCGGAATCTGCGCCTGCGTGACATAAGTAAAGGCCTTCTTGACGATTCGATCCTCCAACGACTGGTAGGACATCACCACGAGTCGTCCGTCCAATGCCAACGCGTCGAGGGCCTTCGGAAGGGCGGCAGACAGTCCGGTCAGTTCGCCGTTCACCTCGATCCGGAGAGCCTGGAACGTCCGTTTGGCCGGATGCCCACCGGTGCGTTGGGAGCGCGCCGGAATGGTCGCTACAAGCAGCTCCACGAGTTGAGCGCTCGTGGTGATGGGCTCAACGTCTCGACGGGCGACGATCTCCCGCGCGATCCGACCGGCGTACCGTTCGTCGCCGTAGGTGCGGAGGATGCGGCTGAGGTCCTCAGCCGAGTAGTCGGCCAGGATGTCCGCCGCCGTCGGACCGACGGTCGCGTCCATGCGCATGTCCAGCGGAGCATCGTAGGAGTAGGCGAAACCGCGCTCGGCGTTGTCGAGTTGCATGCTCGACACACCCAGATCCATCAGGATTCCCTGCACCTCGCGGATTCCCAGGTCGCTGAGAACCGATTCGAGTTCGTCATATTCGGCATGCACGAGGTCCGTCCGGTCCTCGGCCCAGGCGAGTCGGCGCGCGGCCAGCTTCAGGGCATCCCGGTCCCGGTCGATCCCCACCAGCCGAACCTCCGGCAGCTCTCGGAGTAGAGCCTCGGAATGGCCGCCCAAACCGAGCGTGGCATCGACGACGACGGCGCCTGGGGTCCGGCAGGACTCCGCGAGCAGTTCCACGCACCGCTCGAGAAGGACCGGCACATGCACCGGGGTGGGCGGGGTCACGACCGGGTCGACCGGGTAAGGCTTGTCATCCGGCCACCTCCTCACCCGTTCACCCCTGGCTCTGGTAGGCCCGAGCTGTCCTGTGACATCGTTCGCGCCCATGGGTCCCTGCCCGCAGGTTCACGGTGGTCGGCGGACCGGGGAAGTGTCCGCTGACCTCATTGGGTCCCTGGGATAGGGGAAGTACCCCAGGACGGGCGGGCAAGGGCCGACGGGCACGAGCGACGTCGAATCAGAACAGTCCGGGCACCACCTCTTCCGACAGGTCTGCGAACTCCGGCTCCTGGTTCGCGAGGTAGGACTCCCATGCCCCGCTCTCCCAGATCTCAACTGTGGCGTGGTTACCCACGACGACGCAGTCGCGATCGAGCCCGGCATAGTCGCGCAATGCCGACGGCACGTTGATCCGGCCCTGCTTGTCGGGAATCTGGTCAAAGGCGCTCGAGAAGAGCACCCGGGAGTATGACCGGGCTCGGGCGTCAGATCGTGAAGCCTCACGGATGCGTGCCGCGTACTGCTCGAACTCAGCGGCAGGCCAGACCACCAGCGATCTGTCCTGTCCCTTGGTGATGACTACGCCGGCGGCGAGCCCTTCCCGGAACTTCGCCGGCAGGGCGACTCGGCCCTTGTCGTCGATCTTGGGTGCATGGGTGCCCAAGAACATGCGCACCCACCTCCCTCAAAGACTCGAGCAGACGTGACTCGTCGACCCAAGCCCCCACATTACCCCACTTCCCCCCACAATCAACCCC
>CAZKVQ010000053.1:0-20850 GCA_964556255.1 uncultured Actinomycetes bacterium | reverse complement strand
CCCGACTTGAAGATGCCGGAGCCGACGAAAACGCCTTCGGCGCCGAGTTGCATCATCATGGCCGCATCGGCGGGAGTGGCGATCCCACCCGCGGTGAACATGACGACTGGGAGTTTCCCGAGGTCGTGCACCTCACGGACCAACTCGTAGGGGGCCTGCAGTTCCTTCGCGGCGTTGAAAAGCTCCTCATCGCCCAGGCCTTGGATGCGCCGGATGTCGCCGATCATCTGACGCATATGCCGCGTCGCCTCGACTACGTTGCCCGTGCCGGCTTCGCCCTTGGAGCGGATCATCGCGGCACCTTCGCCGATCCGTCGCAACGCTTCGCCGAGGTTCGTGGCCCCGCAGACGAATGGCACGGTGAACTCCCACTTGTCGATGTGCAGTCGCTCATCGGCTGGGGTGAGGACCTCGGACTCGTCGATGTAGTCGACCCCCAGCGCCTGCAGGATCTGGGCCTCGACGAAGTGACCGATCCGCGCCTTGGCCATCACCGGGATGGAGACCGCCTCGATGATTCCGTCGATCATGTCCGGATCGGACATGCGGGCGACGCCGCCATCCTTGCGGATATCGGCCGGGACTCGTTCCAGCGCCATGACGGCAACGGCCCCGGCGTCCTCGGCAATCTTGGCCTGGTCGGGCGTGACGACGTCCATGATCACGCCGCCCTTGAGCATCTCCGCCATGCCACGCTTCACACGGGCGGTGCCAACGACAGGCGCGGAATCGAACTCGGACACGGCATACATCCTTCGTCAGGCCAGCGCCTCGGTTCGCGCCGGTACGTTAGAGGCTGATTCTAGTGCGCGGCTCAATACCCGGCGAAACCGGCGGGCACGGTGTCCACCATCTCGACGGTTTCAGGCATTTTGGCGGTGCCGGCGAGCCGGAAGTACCGCACGGGCCGCCAACCTCTCATGGCTCTGGTGGCGATTGCGGCGTCGTTGTAGAAGCGTCGCCCGATCTCCACCCGACGGCAGGCATCCGCCAGCCGCACGACGATGTCCCCACCGGGACCCGTGGCCATCTCGGTGACCTCACCGCGATCCTCGAAGACGGCGCACAGCACCTTGGAGACGTCCGACTCTGCAAGTGACAGCGGCACCAGGGCCGCTCCGTCGGTCGGATCTCCGGCCGTGGCGGCCACCCGGTCGGCCCGCTCCACGGCGTCGGCGACAACCAGCGACGACGCCGGATCCAGAACACCCACCCCAGCCACATGGTCCGCCAGGTCGCGTCGGCGTTCCAACGCGGCCAGCAGATTGGCACGGCTGATCTCGACCCGATGATGCATGCGGTCGAGGCGTCCCGCGGTGGTGGAGAGATACAGCAGGACCCCGATCAGCACGATGGCGAGGAGAACCACCCACAACCAGGTCATTCGTCCACCTTGGTGCGACGGGCCCAGCGTCCCAACAACTGCTCACTCAGGTCTGCCTGCACAGGATGCCCGGGCGTCACCACCGACTCGTAGACCCGCTCGACATCGAGGGAGACCTTCGCCCAATCGAACTCGGCGGCCCGCTGGCGGCCGAGAGCCGCCAACTCCATGCGCAGCGGCTCGTTCCCCAGCATCTCGACGATGCTCGAGGCCAGGGCATTCGCGTCCCCGGTCGGAAAGAGCGCCCCGTCTCGGCCGTCCTCCAGCACGAGTCGGAAGGCCTCCAGGTTGCTGGCCAGGACGGGAGTGCTGCTTGCCATCGCCTCCAGCAGCACGATGCCGAAACTCTCCCCACCCAGGTGTGGAGCGACATAGAGGTCCGCGGAATGAAACGCCCTGGACTTGTCCCGTTCGCTCACCAGGCCGAGGAATCGCACATGCGACGCGACCTCCGGGGTCAGGTCTTCGAGCACGTCTTCGGTTTCACCGGGGCCAGCCACTAGCAGTTCGACGTCAGGACAGGCCGCGATAACGGCGGGCATCGCCTCGAGCAGCAGCGGTAGCCCCTTTCGCGGTTCGTCGATGCGTCCGATGAAGAACAAGGTCCCGCCTTGGCGGGGGTATCCGGGTAGCGGTTCGGGATCAGCGAAGGCAGCGCAGTTGACGCCGTTGGGAATCAGGACCGCATCGCCGCCCAGGTGCTCGACCAGGGTCTGGCGAGCCTTCTGCGAGACGGCGATCCGGCCATCCACCTTCTCCATGGCGGTGTTTCCCACCCAGTAGCTGGCGCTGAGGGCTCGAGAACGCTCGGTGGCCATGTGTTGCGTCGCGACGATGGGCCCATTGGCGATCCAGCAGGCCAGCACCGACAGTGACGGCGAGACGGCCTCGTGCACATGGATGACGTCGAAGTTGCCTTCCTTGATCCACCGACGCACCCGAGCGGCCGACACGACACCGAAATTCACCCGCGCCACCGACCCGTTGTACGGCACCGAAACCGGTCTGCCCGCGGAGACTACGTAGTCCGGCAAGTCATTCTCATCGTCGGCGGGCGCCAGTACTGAGACGTAGTGCCCGCGGGACATCAGTTGTTCCGCCAAATCCCTGATGTGGGCCTGAACGCCGCCTGGCGCGTGCCAGTCGTATGGACAGACGATGCCGATGCGCATCAGCCGGAACCGGACGCCGGATCGTCGTAGCGGCTGGCCTTCAGCCGCGACTGGTCGAGGTCTGCCAACCAGAGACGCTGCATCATGTGCCAGTCCTGCGGGTGCTCGGCGATTCCACTGGCGATTCGGTCCGCCAGCGCCTGGGTCGTAAACCTGACAGCGGCGTCCTTGTCGGCGTGCGTCGAGACGGGAATCGGGTCCGAAATATCAGCCACTGCCAGCGGCCCGTCGTAGTACAGGGTGGCTGTGAACAGCGGAGCCCCGGTGCGGGCCGCCAATGCTGCTGGTCCAGCGGGCATTCGGGTGGTCTCGCCGAAGAAATCGACCGGCACCCCGCTGGCTGTCAGGTCACGGTCGCCCAGCAGCGCCACGACCTTGCCACGGTCCAGACGTTTGACAAGTTCGCTGAAGACGTCTTGTCCCGGAGCCAGCGTGATGATCTCCATTCCGAGGGTCTCGCGGAATTCGAGGAACTTCTTCGTAAGGCGCTCGGGTTTGAGGTCCTCAGCAACGCTGACGATGCCATTCCAACTCAGCGACGCGTACGCGCCGGCATGGTCCCAGTTGCCCGCATGGGGCAGCGCGACGATCGCACCGGTGCCCGACTCGACGGCCTCGTCGAGCACCTGCTTGTTGCCCATCCTGAACGTGTCCAGAATCTGGTTCTCGGACCAGTCCGGCAATCGGAAGGCATCGCACCAATACCGGAAGTAGGAGCGCATGCCCAGCCGGGAAATCTCCCGGATCTCGGCTTCGTCGGCGTCGGGCACGACGCGACGGAGATTGCGTTGAAGTTGCTTGACCCCGGCGCCCTGCCGGCGCCACAACTGATCGGCTAGTTGGTCGAACATCGAGTAGGCGGCTCTGTCGGGCATCCATCGGACGCTGCGCCAACCCGCCGCATATCCCAGATAGGTCGCAATCTCGGTTGGATTCTCCACAGTCAGGCCTCACTCTCTGGGGCGGCCTCGCCGCTGTTCGGGGTCCCCCCCGGCTGCGGGGTCTCGGCGGCCGTGGAGGCGCCCTGCTGAGGAACCTGGCGCCACACATGCACGATTCGTTGGTACACGGTGATGCAGGTCAGCGCCGCGAGAATCCACAAGGCGGCGGGCAGCACGTACGGCACCCCGAACCCAGCGACGAAGGCCGCCACCAACACCAACAGCAGCCGTTCGGTCCGCTCGGCGATACCGACATTGCAGGTCATCCCGAGCCCTTCGGCGCGGGCTTTCACGTACGAGATCAGGGCACCGCCCACCAGACAGATAAGCGCGGCGGCAACGGTCCAGTTCGACTGTGACCGGGCGGCCCAGATCAAGATGGACCCGAAGACGAACCCGTCGGCCACCCGGTCGAGGCTCGAATCCAGGAATGCTCCCCAAGGTCCCTGGCGACCGGTCATCCGCGCCATGGTGCCGTCGAGCATGTCCGAGAAGATGAAGAGCAGGATTACCAGCACGCCGGGGACGAAGTGACCGCCGGGAAAGAAGATCAGGGCGGCCAGGGACACCCCGATCGTCCCCACCAACGTAACGACGTCTGGGCTGACCTTCAGTCGGATCAACACCCGCGCGACAGGGTCGATGACGTGTGCCACCACCGAGCGGGCGTTGGTCTGGTTGAGCATCGATCCTCCTGGTCTCCGAGTGCCCATGCTAGTGCTCCACCTCCCAGGGGCCGTGGATGCGACGCCCACGACATCTGGCCTACCGTGGGATGGTGTCCGCCGACCTCCATCGATCGCATCCGCACCCGGACATTGCCTCCTCGACGTCGGGCCCGGTCGTTGCACTCATCGGGCCTCAAGAGGTTCCGCCCGCTCTACTGTCGGCGATGTCGTCGAACGATCTGGTGCCGGTGCCGCTACCGCCGCTGCATCCCAGTTCCGCGCAGCAACGTCTAGGGACACTCATCTGCATCCTGGCGTGTGACGCCGTCATCCTGGTCCTGCCGGCTGCGGTCGGTTTGGACCCGGGCAGTACCGAGGTCTGGCAGCAAGCGGCGGAGCACGGTATGCCGCGGTCGGTGCTGGTGGTCGGCCTCGGGGCCGGCACTGCGGACCTCGAGGACATGTCCGCGATCGTGGCCCGAGCGCTGGACCATGAACCGCTTGTCCCCAGACTTCCGGTGCTGGCCGATGACGAGGTACCGGCCGCGAGCATGGATCTGGTGACGTTGGGTATCGCGACGACGGAAGGTCCTGGCCAGGTCGACCCAGAGCATGTGGCTGTGGTTCAGGAGGCACGTGCTGCGCTGATTGCTTCGATTGCCGTCACGTCAGAAGATGACGTCTTAGTCGACCAGGCGGTGGCCGGACTCCAGCCGTCGGTGGACCGCCTCGCAGCCGGGTTGGCCGACGCCGCGGCCTCGGGGCAATCGGCGACCGTCCTTCCCATTACCCCCGACATGGCGGCCGTGGCGGATCTGGCCCGGTGGTGGCGGGACCTGCCGTTCATCGCTGATCGCCTGGTGCCGGTGGATGCCCACGGCGAACCGGCACCGGCGACCGCACAATTCCTCGCTGTGGTTATCGGGTTCGACGAGCCGAACTCGAGGGTACGAGTTCTTCGACACGGTCCGTCGGCGCCTCGTTCGATGCCGTCCGCGCAGGAGGCCGATGTTGAAGGTCCTTCCGCGGGATCTGTCCTGCTGACCCGCGTCGGTACCTCGTCCGGCGGGCCCCA
This sequence comes from uncultured Actinomycetes bacterium, assembly GCA_964556255.1. Taxonomy (GTDB): domain Bacteria; phylum Actinomycetota; class Actinomycetes; order S36-B12; family UBA10799; genus JACJWR01. Next base: position 15,610 of record CAZKVQ010000053.1, on the reverse strand, counting down.
TGGCCAGCGCTCCTGGCCCACCTGGATGACGCCGGCCGACGGCCCCTTCCTGCCGGGTACGGTCGTCGACGTTCGGCTGCCGCTGCGCACCGAGCCGGGCGAGGCGCTGTGCGTCGCTGCCGAACCGGTATGGCTCGTTCCCTGACCGGGACCGTGTCGAGCGCCTGCGTCAGGTCGGCCAGTTCTCGGCGACCAGGTCGCGGGTCTGCTCAAGCAGCATCGGCATGGTTTTGGTCCCGCCGACCACCGGCATGAAATTCGAGTCTCCACCCCAGCGCGGCACGATGTGCTGGTGCAGATGGGCGGCAACCCCGGCGCCGGCGATGTGGCCCTGGTTCATGCCGATGTTGAAGCCATGGGGCTCGGCGGCTGCGCGCAGTGCGGTCATGGCCTTGCGGGTCAGGTCAGCCACCTCGGCGACCTCGGCCTCAGTCAGTTCCGTGTAGTCGGCCACGTGCCGGTAAGGGCACACCAGAAGGTGCCCGGAGTTGTACGGGTAGAGGTTCATCACGACGTAGGCCAGTTCGCCCCTGTGCACGATCAGCGATTCAGGTTCGGACATCTGCGGCACCAGGCAGAACGGGCATTCGTCGACCATCTGCTCAGGGGTCTTCGGGCGGTTCGCCCCCCTGATGTACTGCATCCGATGAGGCGTCCACAGCCGCTCCCATTTCTGAGCCCCGGAAACCCCAGGTGCACCGCCTTCGGGGGCGGGCCCTCCGGCGGGTTCCGAGGGCGTCGGCCCATCCCGATCAGCCATCGCGGGTCAGACCTGGATCCGCGTCTCGATCGCGGACACGATCCGAGCCACGGCGTCCGCCGTGGGTACCGCATTGTCCTGGCTGCCGTCGCGCATGCGGAACGATACGGCTCCCGCGGCCCGGTCGTCGTCACCGGCGATCAGGATGAAAGGCACCTTCGACTTGGTCGCATTGCGAATCTTCTTACCCATGCGGTCAGGTCCGGAATCCACCTCGACCCGAACACCCTGGCTCCTGAGTTCGGCGGCGACCGATTCGAGGTACTCGACGTGCTCGTCGGCCACCGGGATGGCAACCACCTGCACAGGCGCCAGCCACGGCGGAAAGGCCCCGTTGTAGTGCTCAAGGAGCACCGCGAAGAATCGTTCGATGGACCCGAACAGCGCGCGGTGGATCATGACGGGTCGTTCGCGGCTGCCGTCGGCGGCTTGATACTCGAGGTCGAAGCGGGCCGGCAGTTGGAAGTCCACCTGAATGGTTGACATCTGCCAGTACCGGCCGATCGCATCCCGGGTCTGCACCGAGATCTTCGGGCCGTAGAAGGCAGCGCCGCCCTCGTCCATTACTAGTTCGAGTCCTTGACCTTCAGCCGCTGCGCGCAACGCCTCGGTGGCCTCCACCCAATCGGCTTCATCACCCACGGATTTGTCGGGATTGCGGGTGGAGAGTTCCAGGTAGAAGTCGTCCAGGCCGTAGTCACGCAGCAGGTCCAGCACGAAGGTGAGCAGGTTCGCCAGTTCGCCGGGCATCTGCTCGCGGGTGCAGTAGATGTGGGCGTCGTCCTGGGTGAACCCGCGCGCGCGTGTCAGTCCATGCACGACGCCTGACTTCTCGTAGCGGTAGACGGTGCCGAACTCGAAGAGTCGCAGTGGCAGCTCTCGATAGGAACGGCCCCGGGCATCGAAGATCAGGTTGTGCATGGGGCAGTTCATCGGCTTCAGGTAATACTCCACGCCGCTCTTGCGGATGTTGCCGTCGCCGTCGCGCTCCTCGTCCAGATGCATCGGCGGGTACATGCCGTCGCTGTACCAGTCGAGGTGCCCGGAGGTCTCGAACAGACCCGCCTTGGTCACGTGTGGGGAGTACACGAAGTCGTAGCCACCCTCCTCGTGGCGGCGTCGGGAGTAGTCCTCCATCTCCCGTCGGATGATCCCGCCCTTCGGGTGGAATACGGCCAGTCCGCTGCCGATCTCCTCAGGAATGGAGAAGAGGTCGAGTTCGGCGCCGAGCCGCCGGTGATCGCGTTTTGCGGCCTCCTCCAGGAAGGTCAGGTGCGCACGCATGGCCTCCTTGTCGGGCCAGGCGGTGCCGTAGATCCGTTGAAGCTGCGGATTGTGCTCGTTGGACAGCCAGTACACCGCCGCGGTGCGCATGAGCTTGAAAGCGTTTGGCGTGATGTATCGGGTTGTGGGAACGTGCGGCCCGCGACATAGGTCCGTCCACACCGTCTGGTCCCGCCTGTCGACGTTGTCGTACATGGTGAGTTCGGCGCCACCGACCTCCATAACGTCCGGATCGTTGCCACCCTTCTTGCTAATGAGCTGCAACTTGTACGGCTGGAACTCCAATTCGGTGCGCGCCTCATCCTCGGTCACAGGCCGCCTGCTGAAGCGCTGCCCGGACTTGATGATCGCCACCATCCGCTTTTCCAGGTCCGCCAGGTCCTCGGGGGTGAAGGGGCGCTCCACGCCGAAGTCGTAGTAGAACCCGTCCTTGATCGGCGGTCCGATTCCCAGTTTGGCGTCCGGGTTGGTCTGCTGGACTGCTTGGGCGAGTACATGGGCGCAGGAGTGACGAAGCACCGCCAGGCCCTCCGGATCCTGTGCGGTCACGGGCTCGACGACGTCTCCGTCGGTCAGGGTGCTCGCAAGGTCCACCAGTTCGCCATTGACTCGAGCGACCAGGACACTTGTGTCGTGGCTGAACAGTTCCTCACCGGAGGCGCCGTTGGGCAACTCGGTCGGGGTCCGGTCGGCGCCAACAAGGACGGTGATTGCCACGATCGCGCGGTCTCCCTGGATAGCTGGGTCGCTTCCCTCGGGGGTGAGGGTTGAAACCCAGCCTATCGCGGGTTCCGGGGCGCACGGGTGCCCATCACGGCCCCACGCGACTGGCGAGGCCGCTCCCCAAGACGCGGCCACATTGGGGTCATCGTGGGGTGCGGCGCATGCAGGAATCGGTGTCGGCAGATTGGGCCACCTGGGGGCGGTCGCTTCGCCCACGGACGAGGTACCTGCCTAAAGTGTTCGACGTGCGGGTGAACGGCGAAGAGTCCGAGGGCAGCGCGGTGAGAACGCCTGCGGCTCCGTCGCCACCGCTGGCGCCATACAAGTTCATGGCCGTCATGCTGGGTGCAACTGCGGCGTTGGCCATCCTGCTCAGCCTCGCACCAACCAGTAACGCCGATTTGGCCCGTCTCGACCTCGTTGTGGCCGGCGCCTTCGCAGCTTTGGCCCTGTGCGCTCGGTTTCTGCTGCCCAGGGTGCCAGGCGACTGGGGGCTGGACGCTCTGCTGGTCCTGGTGATCGTCACGGCCGGGTACGGCATGCTCTTGACCCGGGATGGCGAGAGTCAGGTTCTGATTGGGCTTGGTCTCGTGCTCTTCTCGGTCTTCGCCGCGTACTTCCGGCCCCGACCACGTTTCGCGGCGTTACTGATCCTCCTCGTGGCCGTCTATCTGGTCTGCGCGACCATCAATCGACAGACCGGAACCCCACTGGTCCCACTAGCCGTCGTCGTCGTCATCATCGGCGTTTCTGTCATGGTGGCTGTTCTCGCCGACCGACTGCGGCATATGGCATTGATTGATCCGCTCACCGGTGCACTCAACCGTAGGGGGCTTGATGTCGCCTCCGAGCGCGTCCGCACGGCGGCGCTGCGGAACGGAGTCCCCGTGACGGTTGGATTGGCCGATGTCGACCGGTTCAAGGAGTTCAACGATCGTCTGGGCCACCGTGCCGGGGACGAGATGCTTGTCGAGGTTGCCACGGCGTGGCGAGGAGCCATGGGGGGTGAGCAGTTGGTGGCACGCTACGGCGGCGACGAGTTCGCCCTCATCTTGCCTGGTGTGAGGCCGGACGACGCCCGCGCACTGGCTAGCCGTCTGCCACGGCCTGCCGAAGGCACGTGGACCGTCGGATTCTGCGAATGGGACCTGAAGGAGGATCTCGACGACGCCTTGGGTCGTGCCGACGCCGCGATGTTCCGGGCCAAGCGCGGTGGTTAGCCGAGGCGACGCAACTCGTCGTTCGAAGTGCTGCGTCTCAATCACCCACCCGTTTGGCTGCAACTGGGTGAAGTCGTTGAGCTGAAGGGCCGATTCTCATGTCGGGTTCTCGTCCGATCGGCGAGCACGTCGGGGACAATGGGTGGCGGGAGGCGCAATCATGGCCCTGAGACGTTGGTCCGTGGCGCTCCTGGCGGCCGCGCTGGCGTTCTGGCCGGCGGCGATGCCCGCCGCATTCGCCGCGGACGACGGGTCCCGTCCCACCGCGCGTGTGAAACTTGTGTTCCTCCACCATTCCGTCGGGCAGAACTGGCTCGATGACGACCAAGGGCGCCTGGGCGCGGTACTCAACGCCAACAACTACTTCGTTTCGGACACGAACTACGGTTGGGGTCCGGACAGCATCGGCGACCGCACCGATATCCCCAATTGGTGGGAATGGTTCCGGGGTCCCAACTCCGCCCGCTACCTTGCGGCGGTGTACGCACAGAGCGGCCAGAACTCTCCATACACCCGAACACTGTCCGATCCGGGGGGACCCAACCAGATCGTCATGTTCAAGTCCTGCTTCCCAAACTCGTCGTTGGCCGGCGGGCCGAATGACAACGCGGCGGTGGGTAATCAGTTGACGGTTGCGAACGCGAAGTACGTCTACAACGAATTGCTGCGCTACTTCGCTACCCGACCGGACAAGTTGTTTGTCGTGGTCACGGCTCCCCCGAATTCGGACACGCAGTACGCCGCCAATGCCCGGGCATTCAACAACTGGCTGGTCTACCGCTGGCGCAGTGAGAACCACTACCCCTATCGCAATGTCGCGGTCTATGACTTCTACAACGTCCTCACCGGCCCCAACAATCATCACAGACTCGTTGGGGGCGTTGAGCAACATGTCAGCGTCCCGGGCATGAACTCGGCCTACTACGTCTCCGGCGGGGACGACCATCCCACGCCGGCCGGGAGCGTCAAGGCCCGCAACGAATTCGTGCCGCTGCTGAACGCGTTCTACCACCGGTGGCGGACGCCGACTCGCTCGCCAACGATCGCAACGATGCGGTTGCCCGCAATCCCCGCGCAGGACGGGTGGGTTTCGGAATCGGCCCGGAACTCCGGGGCGGGTGTCAGCGTCAACGCGACGGGTCAGACGCTCGCCGTCGGGGACAACTCCACCAATCGCGCCTACCGAACGGTGATGTCCTTCGACACCTCGAAGATTCCGGCGAACGCTTGGGTCATGTCCGCCACTGTCAAAGTGAAAGGTGCCGCTGTTACCGGCAGAAACCCCTTCCTCACGCATCGCTCGTTGGTGACCGATATCCGGAAGCCCTACTTCGGCAGTTCCTCGGCACTTGCTCCGCAGGATTTTCAGGCAGTCCCCAGTAGGTCAGCAGTGGGCGCGGTCTCGCCCACGGCAACGGCTGGCTGGTACAGCGCTGCGCTGCCCAATACCGCCAACCAATGGCTCAACTTCGGGGGGACCACCCAGTTCCGGCTGCGTTTCCTGAATTCCACTGACGGCGACGGCATCTCGGATACCGTGAGTTTCTACAGTGGCAACGCGGTCACACCGGCCAATCGGCCGGTGCTGGAAGTGCGGTACCTGGTTCCCTAGCGGGTCAATGGTTCCCGCAAGACTCTCCCCCGAGCAACCGTCACCTCGTCGGCGGCCAGGGTTTGCCGCAGTCACGGTTACCATCGATCTGACCGTTGGGCATCTTTGTGTTGCACAGGTGAGCCTTGGACAGTTGCGCAACGGTCACCTCGGCCTCCGACACGTTCGCATTCGTCAGGTTCGCGTCGGTGAGGTCCGCCCCGCCCATGCTTACCCCGGTCAGATCGACGCCGGTGAGATCGGTTCTGACCAGCTTCGTGCCCAACATGGCGGGCTCCGTGCAGGCTGGGTCCGAACCCCGCGGGAGTTGCAGCAGGCCAGTGACGTTCCGCAACGAGGCGTCCGTCAGGTCGGACCCTCCGAACGATATCGATTCCAACTTCATCCCGTCGAACTTGGCTCGTTGAAGATTCGCCACGGACAACTTGCCGCAAACGAGTTGGCGGCCGGCGCTGAAGTCGGTGCCCACCGCCGTCGTCCCTTCGAAGTGGGAGTCCACGAATCTCCCCATCTTCGCGCCTGACAACTTCGAACGCACCAAATTCACCTGGAAGCCTGATACCTGCGAGAGGTCTTGGCCAGTGAAGTCCTTTCCTTCACAGCCGTATTGCGGGTAGGGAACCTTGAAGCAGGGATCCTCGGCTGCGGTTGCCGACCCGTTAACCGGAACCCCACCGCCTGCGCTGTCGATGAACAGGCTTGCGCTGGAAAAGGTTCCCGGTGTCTCGATCGTGACGGGGGTTACGTTGCCTTGGGCGTCGGCTGCCATGTCCAGCGTGCGATGCAACCGGGTGGCGGGGTAGTTCATCGTTCCGGCCGCCGCGTCATAAACTGGGGTGTCCAGCGTTACGACGATGCTCTGCGGACGGGTCGTCCCTGGGACTAGATAAGAGAGCACGGCATTGGGGCTTGAGTCCGCGAACCACTTCGGCCACCGGCGGGTGAAGTCCGCGGTGGCCACTACCGTGGCCGCTCGCAAAGGACGATCCGCAAATCGGGTGACATGGTCGGGAACCCCGGTCAGCGTCAACGTGAGCCCGTTGTCCTGGGCCAAATCGCCCGTGAACTTCCCGCCCTCGGCATCCACCACCCACTGGAAGGTCGCCTGTGAAGACGAGGCACCCTGCGAAGGACTGGAAGTTCCCGACGCGGAGGTCTGGCTCTCGACTCCGGACGTGGTTTTGGCAGAGGCGCATCCAGCGAGAACAAGACACGCGCTGAGCAGAGCGACGACACCTACCCGCCGAGCGCTCACCCGAACAGCATCCTTGCCTTGGACCACGGCCACCATCCTCAACCCTCCAGATCGGGAGGAGCACCCGAAGATCACTGCCAGGGGTGCACGCTACTTGAAGGAACGATGAGCGTCCAGCATGAAGCACCCTCCGAACCGTGAAGTGCCGCCCACCGAGGCTTCTCGTTGGCTGTGCGTGTGGTCAGGTACCTGCGCAGTCGGCGCATGCGGCATTCATGAGCAAAGCGGCTGCCCCGAAAAGACTGGCTCAACCGACGATGTAAAGTGACAGTCCGGGGCGATTGGCGCAGTGGTAGCGCGCTTCGTTCACACCGAAGAGGTCACTGGTTCGAACCCAGTATCGCCCACCCCTAGTACCGTTGCAGCGCAACGGGTTTTGTCAGCTCAGGACTTGGGCGTCTCTCTATTCAGTCTCGAATCGGTCGAAGCATTGAAGGGTGAGATCACGCCTTAATCGCCGTGCCGGTTGTCTGCGCCTTCGGTTTGGTGGTAGGCCCCGAACTCCGTCGAGCGATCAGTTTGCCGAGTTCCCACAGCAGCAGCAGCGCGATCGCAGGGACCAAGGCCCAGGCGTATTCAGCCAAGCCGATAGCCGTCGTGTCCAGAATGACGCGCAGGAGTTCGAATTGGGTTACCAATACCGCCAGCACGATCTGGACGAGAGCCACGCGGTTCATCTGGCGACTGTCGAAGGTGTCCGTTGTGAAGATGGTGTCCTTCTCCGATCGGCATTCGAAAGCGGCCACGATCAGGCAGAAGGCAAATGAGGTGAACGCCGTGGATTGTGCGATGTGCTCACCCCCGAACACCGGCGCGCCGTATCTGATCAGGGACAGCAAGCCGATGGTGATGACCAGGCCGACCCCACCGGCGGTGATCATCACCGGCAAGCTGAGGACCGGCTCGCCGCGGGGTCGAGGGTGTCGCTTCATCAGGCCCGGAGTTTCCTTGTCGAATCCGAGGGCCATGCCGAATGACGCGTTCACCACGAAATGGATCCACAGGACTTGCGACGCGGTGAAGGGCTCTCCCGCCGCGATGTTGAAAACCGCCGCCCCCAGGAAGGTCAACACGAAAGTGACCAACAGCAGCAAGACGAAGCGGATGTACTTCATCAAGTTGTCGTAGAGCTTTCGCCCTTCTTCGACCGCGAAAACGATCGTGGAGAAGTTGTCGTCAGACAGGATCATCCGGCCCGCATTCTTGGCCACATCGGTACCCGTGCCCATCGCGATGCCGATATCGGCGGCCTTGATGGCCGGAGCGTCGTTGACACCGTCGCCGGTCATGGCCACGACATCGCGCTTCTTCTTCAACGTGTCAGCCAGCAGGACCTTGTGCTCCGGGGCGACTCTGCCGACAACCCCGATGTCGTCGATCTTGGCCAACCGTTCCTGCTCCGACAGCGCAGCGAAATCCGCCCCCAGGATCGCCTCTCCCGGAATACCGACTTGCTTGGCGATCGCCGCGCCTGTCGTGACGTCATCGCCGGTCACCATCCGGACCCGGATATGCGCCGACTGGGCGCTCGCAACGGACGCCTTCGACTCCGGTCGCGGCGGATCGACCATTCCTACGAGACTGCACACCTGCAGATCAGACATGTAGGCGAGCAGGTCGCCGTCGGGATCGAAACCGTCGGCGTCGATGTCGCGCGTCGCTGCCGCCATAACTCGCTGGCCCAACGCCCCCATCCTCGCCACTTCGGCCTGTGCCTTCTTGCTGACGTCGTCGTTGATGGCCGTGGACGTGCCGCCAGCGATCACGCTGGTCGCATGGCTCATCACCGCCGGAGCCGCGCCCTTGACGAAGCAGCGAACCACCTTCTTGCCCGAATCATCAACCGCTGGATGGAACGTCGCCATCAGCTTGTAAGAAGGATCGAACGGCAGCGTGGCGAGCCTCGGAAACTTCTCGCGGGTCTGCTCGATGTCCAGGCCGGCCTTGTGCCCAAGTACCAGTAGTGCTCCCTCGGTGGGATCGCCCACGACTTTCCCGTCGACGAGTTTCGCGTCGCTGGCCAGGATGTACGGAAGAACCGCACCTTCGATGCTCTTCGAGGTCCCGGCTGCGTGGTTGATCTGACCATCGAGGCCGTAGCCGCTGCCAGTGATCGTGTAGCGGTCGGTCAGATCCACCAGTTCGACGGCCGTCATCTGGTTCATCGTCAAGGTGCCGGTCTTATCCGAGTTGATGGCCGACACGAAGCCAAGGGTCTGGACTGAGGGTAGGTCTTTGACAATCGCGTTCTTCTTAGCCAGGTTCAGGCTCCCCAACGACAAGATCACCTGGGTCACTGTGGGCAGAGCCTCAGGAATCGCGGAAATCGCGAGGGCAACAGCGCTCACGAACAGGGTGTCCCACGCCTGACCTCGGCTTCGCCCCAGCGCAAACATGACGACCATCGTCAGGCCGGCCGCCCCCGCGATCCACAGCGTTAAGTTGTTCATCTGTTTGGTCAGCGGCGACTGCTCTTTGGCCGTCGACGCCAGCATGCCCGAGATCTTCCCGAGCTCGGTGTTCGCCCCGGTTCCGGTGACGATCATCGTCGCGCTGCCGTGGGTGACCGGGGTATTCATGAAGGCCATGTTCGACTGGTCACCCGGCCCGAGGTCACCGGCGGGCAAGGTGGCGGCATCCTTCGATGCGGGCACACTCTCACCCGTCAGGGCAGACTCGTCTATTTGTAGGGCGCTCGAGGAAACGATGCGACCATCCGCGGGTACTTGATCACCGGCCGCCAGCAGAACGATGTCTCCGACCACGAGCTGTTCGGCCGGTATCTCGGATTCGGTGCTGTCACGTCGAACTCGAGCGGTGGCCTTCATCATCGACTTGAGAGCGTTCATCGCGCTCTCGGCCTTTCCCTCTTGCCGTAGCCCAACCACCGCATTGACGACCGTCAAAACCAGCAGAAGTACACCCGTGTGCCACTGCTTGATGACCAATGAGACGACTGCGGCGACCACCAGGATGATCTGCATATAGCTGCGGTACTCGTCGAGGAAGCGCAACCAGCCGGGTCGTGGTTTCTCCTCGGGGAGCGCGTTGGGACCGTCCTTCTGCAGCAGGCTGGCCGCCTTCTCCGCCGTCAACCCGGTATCCGGGTCGACGTTAAGCGCGGTGGCTACCTCTTGCGGTGAGGCCGAGTACCAGGCTCGGGCGGTATCGGGCGATGTGTTCTTCTCAGGTGCTTTCGCGGCCATATTTGGAGCCTGGCACAAGCGGGACACGGGCGCTAGCCGATCGTGCAGGACGACCCCAATGGGCCTCATCAGTGACGGGAACCTGTGCAGCAACTGAACTGGCACGACCACACGGGCGGCCCTTCAAAATCGCGCCTTCCCTCAACCACCGGGTGACTGTCGCCCCACATGCTTGGACACTCGTTACCCGTTTACGATGTTGCTGTCATGAACCTCTTCGCGCAATTCATCGAGACCGTACCGGGATGGCTTCGACTCCTCATCGCGATCGCCCTCACGGTCGGCATCACGCTGGCATGTGTCCGGCTGCTTCATGACCGCATCCTCGAAATGAACGATGAGGATGAGGAAGACGACGTCGAGGATGAGGTGGCAGCGGCAGATGCAGCCGCGTCCGAGGCTGACGGACCCGCATCCGACGAGACAAAGGACAAGCCGACTCCGACGCCGAAGCCCCCCGCGAGCCACAATCTGGCGGGTCGTGTGATCTCACTCGTCGGCGTTGCCTTCGTGTTCCTGTTCGCCTTCTGCGTCAACAACTTCTGGACCAACAACCACGACGCACGAACAGCCGTCGAGAGTGAGATGGCGGATCTGACACGCATTTCTGCGCTGGCCCAGGGAATTGGTGGGCCGAGCGGGCAGCAACTCAGCCAGGCATTGGACGCCTACCGGAAGTCGGTAATCCTCAATGAGTGGCCGCTGATGCAGGATGGCGATGTTCACGCTGCTGCGCGTGAACACGAGAAGTCGTCCCTTGCAGTCGCACGCGCGGTTGAACAGGCAGGGGCGGAAGGCGCCACCAAGTCGATGAGTTGGTCATCGATCACCAAGGCTGTGGACGACATGCTCGATCAGGGCAAGACGCGAACGACAAGTCTCCCCCCGCCCGCGGCCCCCGGCGTCGTCACGTTGATCTTCATACTCGGCATCACAAACCTGGGGCTCACGGCCGCCTATCAACCCGCACGCATCGGCCAGAACATGTTCCTGATGGGCCTGATGGCAGCCATAACTGCCCTGATGTTCTTCATCGTGGTCGAAGCGAGCAACCCGTATATTGGCTCAGGCGCTATCGGTGCCGGCACCTTCAGTCCCTGACCGACTCCCCTTTTAGGCGACCTCAGTCCGGTGCGCTGTCTGACCGATCACGGGTGCCGCGCCGGTGACGATGTGCCGGCTACGCGCAGTCGGCGAGTCCATTTCTCCAGTTCGATGACCACGGGCGTAACCAGAGCGAGAAGCAACACCAGTCCCCATTGAGACCCGTTGAGCCCGACAGTGCCCAGCATCGGCTGGAAAACCTCCCAGTCAACCGCGAGCCACGTCAGCGCGAAGGGCACGGCCAGCCACAGGAAATACGGTAGGAAAGGACCGTGCCAACCTGGAGTGGTATCGCGACGCAAGGATGCTGCCACGAGGACGGTTGACCATCCCACGGTGGCGAATGTCATGGTCTGAGCCTCTGACGTGTCCGCACCCCACCGAGTGGCCAGCCAGAACGCCAATATGCCAACGCACGCCTGGATGACGCCGAAAGTCAGCCACCGTGGCAGTGTGGACGAGTTGAGGATGGGTACCCCGGGATCGCGAGGAGGGGCATCCATAATCCCCTCTTCAACGGTGTCGCTCGAGATGGCGATAGCCGGGAAGAGGCCGATCAAGAACGTCACGAACAGCAGCTGCACAGCTGTCAGCGCGTTGCCCGCGTTGATATTGAGGACGCTGGCCAGGAGCATAAGCGCCAGAACTCCGAACAGCCCGGTCATGACGTAACGGATCTGCCCGGAGATCTTGCCGTAGATATCGCGTCCAAGTTCTACCGCGTGGACAAGCGTGGCGAAGTTGTTATCGGTGAGGATCATCTTGGCTGACTGCTTGGACACCTCCGAACCGCTTCCCATGGCAACCCCGATATCGGCCTTCTTCAGGGCGGCGGCATCGTTCACGGCGTCGCCTGTCATGGCGACGATCTGGCCGGATTCCTGCATCACTTCCACGAGCCGCAACTTGTCCTGTGGGGACACGCGTCCGAACACGTGGAGCATGGGCAGACGAGCGCGCAACTGTTCGTCCGACATCGCGGCAAACTCCGGACCGGTCACGACTCCGGGGCCGAGCCCCAGATCATCGGCGATGGCTTTGGCCGTCACCGCGTGATCACCGGTGATCATTCGAACGTCAATCCCAGCGTGCAGTGCGACTCGGATCGCGTCCTTCGCTGCCGGTCGGAGGGGATCGATGATCCCCACGAGAGCCACGAAAACCAGGTCTTCCACCGCCGCCATCGGATCCGCAGCCACCTCCGTCGCAGCTGTGGGGTCCATCGCTCGATAGGCGAAGGACATCACCCGCAAACCCTGTCGGGCCAATTCGGCATTAGCTTCGCGGATGTGCTCTCTGACGTCGGCGATCGGGACAACCTCCTCTCCCCAGATCACGTAGCTGCAGCGATCCAGAACGATGTCAGGGGCTCCCTTGACCAGCCCGATGAGGGAGTCCTCTGCCCCATCGGTCAACGGCGCGAGATGAAACGTGGCCATGAACTTGTAGGACGAATCGAACGGAAGCAATGCCACCCGCGGGTACTCCCGTCGGCTCACATCGGCGTCTACCCCCATCTTCGCGGCCAGCACGACAAGCGCCAGTTCTGTTGGATCCCCGATCACCGATCCGTCAGGCTTCACAGACGCGTCGCTGCACAGGGTCAGTCCGTAGCCCAGTGCTGTGAAGTCGGGCAACGACGTGCCAGCGGCATGGAGTATCTGACCCGATGTCGAGTACCCCTCACCTTCAATCGTGAACCATTGCCCGGACCCGTACATCGCAACCGCAGTCATCATGTCCATGGTCAACGTGCCGGTCTTGTCGGAGTTGATGGCGCTGACCGAACCGAGCGTCTCGACATCGGTGAGGTTTCGCACTACTGCCTTGGCCCGGGCCAACCGCTGCGCGCCATAGGAGAGCATGGCGTTGAGGAAGGTCGGCAGGCCGGATGGGATGGAGGAGATGGCGGTCGCGATCGCGACCAGCATGATGGCGTTGGCATCCAGCCCGCGGAACAAACCGATCACGATGATGAAGGCAACCGCCACCAGGCAGACGATCGCGAGCCGGATAGTCAGCTGCCGAAGTTCCTTCTGCAGAGGTGACGGGGCACTCCGGACGTCGGCGAGCATCGACGCGATCCTGCCCATTTCGGTGTCGACACCTGTGGCCACCACGACCGCCTCTGCGCTTCCACGCGTGACGGAGGTGTTCTGAAAGACGACACTCGATCGATCCCCCAACGGGACGTCGGCGTCCTCGATTGCGGCCGCATCCTTATCGACCGGGGCGCTCTCCCCGGTCAACGAGCTCTCGACCACTTCCACACCGGCCGCACGGATGAGCCGCGCATCCGCGGGAATCAGATCTCCCGCTTCGAGTATCAGGATATCGCCGACGACGAGGTCGGCCGCGGGGATAAGAGACGTGGTGCCGTCGCGTCTGACCCTTGCCGTCGGGGCGTTCAGAGACTCCAGGGCGGCGACGCTGCTGCGCGCCTTCGCCTCCTGCCGCGCTCCCATGGAGACATTCAGCAGCACCAGCAGCGTCACGAGGACGGCCGTCTCTGGCTGGGCGGCGACTATGCACACCCCGATGAGGACGGTCAGCAAGACAGTCATCGGGTCCTGCCATTGCTTCAGAATCAGCTGCCACACAGTGGGTTCGGGTGGGTTGGGCAATAGGTTGGGCCCGTCAACACGGAGCCGCTCGTCAGCGGTCTGTGTTGTCAGACCGTCGCGGGAATCGGAATCAAAAGCCCTCACGGCTTCCTCTGCGGGAAGAGCGAACCATGGAGGCTGGATGCCCGCTGCTGATGCACGACTGGTGTCCATCGGATTCTCTGCCATGTCTGGGTCAACTCCTCCGATTAGTCGCGCACCACGCACACACGCGACCGCAGGCGAGCGGCCAAGCGCGGCGGTGTGACACCTGAGCGTCGCGGCATCGATCCGCCGACCCGGTCCACACTCAAGGTCCACGGGCTCATGGCGCCAGGGTAGTCGTTGGCATCAGGGCGCGGTGGGTTCTTGCTCCTTCACTCAAGGGGTGTCCACAGCGACTCAAGACCTCGTAGGATCGGCGCATTCGACTGTGATAGGTCGACCAACCCAGGGAGTTCCTCGATGTCGATCACCACAGTCGGATCAACCAAGGGCCTCCCCGTTCTGGGCCTCGGTCTCGCCGCAGCGCTGATGCTCACCGCCTGCTCTGGCGGCTCGGCCAGCACCGGGTCAAGTCAGTCCGGCACGTCCCCCGATAGCCACGAGCCCCACCTCGCCAACCGGAAACGCCGATCCGACTACCCGCGCCGCCGTCGAGAAGTCGATTCAGAACGTCATGGACAAGTACAAACTCAAGGCGTTGATCGTACGGATCACCAAGGGCGGCGAGAATGTCTATACAACCGCGCGTGGCGAGACCATGACCGGAGTTCCCGCAACTCCGTCGATGCACTTCCGCAGTGGTGCGTTTGGCTTCATGTACATCGGCGAGATCTACGCGAAACTCGTGGACGCCAAGAAGGTGACGCTGGATCAAAAACTGTCCACCTGGTTCCCGGACTACCCGAGGGCTGACCAGATCACGGTGAAGAACCTTCTGAACATGACGTCCGGCTACGCCGACTACGTCTACCAACCCGCCGTGACCGACGGCGTGTACGCCGACCCGTTCCGGCAGTGGACAGACGACGAACTCATCGGTGTCGGACTCAAGGGCCCCGAGCAGTTCCCTCCCGGCACGAACTGGGGATACAGCCACACCAACTACGTCATCCTGGCGAAGGTGCTGGAGAAGATCACCGGCAAGTCGATGACTGAGGTGATGTCCGAATACGTACTCGAACCGATGAAACTCACCCAGACCGGTAGCAACGGTGGCACGCCAGCGATCCCGGAGCCCACCCTGCACGCCTTCACTTCCGAGCGGGCTGAGTACTTCAAGCTCCCCACCGGCACCCCCTTCTATGAGGAAGCGACGTACTGGAATCCTTCCTGGACCACAGCGAAGGGTGCCGTTGTGACGACAGATATCGCGGATATGACCACCTCGATGGAGATCGTTGGTTCGGGCTCCCAGGTTTCCCCGGAGATGTATCAGGCCCAGACAGGCCCGAATCTGGTCGGCTTCGGCACGAAGGATCCCACTGGCGTGTGCGCGTCCTGCCGTCCCAACACTGAGGCGATGTCCTACGGGCTCGGGGTGTGGCGACTCGGCCCCTGGCTGGCCCAGAACGCGAGTTTCGCCGGCCTCGCCTCAACCAGCGGCTACCTGCCCTCCCAGAAGCTCACCGTTTCGGTGGCGATGACATACACCCCGGAAGCGTTCAAGGACGCCGCCAACTACGGCACCTCGAGTTGGTCGACCTTCGCGGCGCTGGCAGAAGCTGCTGCGCCCGGTCAGGCGCCGCGGAAGTCTGGCGGCTGACCAGGCGCCTGGGACGGCAGGCGATTTGCATGCACCGTCCACGTCGACGAGCATCAGGTTCCTGGAAGGGAATGC
>CAZKVQ010000052.1:17714-20864 GCA_964556255.1 uncultured Actinomycetes bacterium | reverse complement strand
GTAAGGGCCCGCGACCGGGGAAACAGCGCATCTTCATCTCCGCCGGACGGGAGGCCGGTATCCGCCCACAGGACGTCGTCGGGGCGATCGCTAACGAGACCGACCTCACCGGTTCCCAGATAGGTCCGATCGACATCGCCGGACGTTTCACGACCGTGGACGTGCCGGCTGAGGCCGCCAAGGATGTCATCGCTGCACTGTCGCGCACCCGACTCAAAGGCAAGCGCGTTAAGGCCCGCAAGGACCGCCACTAGAGAAGAACGGCGCTCGCGCCGACCGCGGCTAGCGATGAGGCGCCTCTAGCGTCCGGGTATGTTCGGACGAATGCTGCAGTGGCTGACATCCCTGACGCCGCCACCGGCGTGGGCCCCATCGACGCTCGCGGTGGCGCTGGGTGCCCTGTTAGCCGTATTCCCCGTAACCTGGAGGTGGCTGAGGTACCTGGCCACGTGGGTGCACGAGGCGGGCCACGCCACGGTAGCCCTGCTCTCGGGTCGCAGAGTGACCTCGATGAAGGTGGCAGCGGATTCCTCAGGTGAGACGGTCTACTGGGGCTCCAGCCGATTCGGCGCCTTCCTGACCACCCTCGCCGGGTATCCCGCTCCCGCCGTGGTGGGATGCGTAGTCGTGGTTCTGGTGGGCCAGGGGCGATTCCATGTGGCCGTCGCGGCTCTGTTGGTGGTGGTGGTGGTCTTCCTCCCGGTGCAACGCTCGGGACGGGCTTTGTGGTGGGCACTCCTGCTGGGCTGCTCAATGGCCGCACTGGTGGTGTTGCCTCCGTGGTGGTCTCAGATTCTGTTGCTGGGCCTCGGAGGCTTCCTGCTCGCGGCGACACCGCGTGCATTGGCCGCTCAGCGGCGGGCCAGGTCGAGAGGGCGACGTTCCGGGAGGGCGGGCGCGGGTCGAACAGACGCCGACTTGTTGGCCGGGATGACCCGGGTGCCGGCCGTCCTGTGGGAGACGGCGTTCCTCGTGGCTGTCGCCGCACTGACGGCCATAGCTGTCCTGAGCCTGGTGGACGGCGTGCGATCGGGTCGGTGACTCCTACCCTTGCGGCACCTGCCGCCTTCAGGAGCCTCCCAGGAAGGTCAGGCCCAGCCGAGCTGGTCGAGCAGGGTCACGCCGTTGACCGTCCAGGCGGTCTTGTTGAAGGCCGAGGTTGCGGTGTTCGAGTAGAACGCTGTCGATGGGCCGCCGGTAAGGGTGAAGCCGCTCATCGTGATGCGCTGGTTGACGCCGCCGTTGTTGATGATGCCCACGTTCCGAGAGGCGCTGGCGCGGGTGTTCGTCAGCGTCAGGTTGCGCAGCGAGATGTCGGTGTTGGTGGTGCCCGTCTGGGAGTTGTAGATCAGCACAGCCCCGTGGTCGACGGTGCTGTTGGTGTTGGAGTTCTTCAGGGTGCCGCCGTTGAACACGACGTTGGACACCGGCAGGCTGTTCCACTCCCGTTCGGCCGCGACGTAGATAGCGGCGGCGTTGGAGTTCTCGGCGTAGACGTTGTTCCACGTGATGTTCTTTCCGCCGACCACGCTGAAGGCCCGGCCCCATGTCTGTCCGAACAGTTTCGGGTTCGTGATCGTGATGTTGTTGACCGGCGTGGAAGTTGCGTACGAGACCATCGCGAAGCCGTCGTCGCCGGCGTTGGTGACATCGCAGTCGATGAGGGTGCCATCGTGGGATCCCTCAGTGGTGTGGATGCCGTCGGCCTTGGAGTTCAGCACGTGCACCCTGGTGAGGGTGAAGTTGGACGCGCCACCGATGTACAGGCCGGCTGCAGCGGCCCCATCCACGGTCACATCGGTGAGGGTGACTCCGGTGCGTGCCCCGATGCGCAGTCCCATCTTCTCGTATTCCGACCAACGCTGCGTGACTCCGGTCTTCTTGAAGGTCAGGTTGTCAACCTTGACGTTGTCTGCGTTGATGAAGAACTCTGAGGTCTGCTCCGCGGTTCCCAGCAGGGTGCCGCCGCCGGTCAGTCGAACGTTCGGCACCGTAACCGTGAGGACCCAGCCGGGAACCCAGGGGTTGACTGCCTTGGTGACGGCCGTGTGGCGGAATGTCAGACCGGCCGGGAAGACGAGGGTATCTCCGGACTTCAGTGAGTACAGGGCCCGTTGGATCGCGTCGGTGTCGTCGGTCACGCCATCACCGACCGCGCCGAAGGATCGGACGTCGATCGTGCCGGTGACCGGGGCGGTCGGGGTCGCGCTGACAACAGCGGAGTCCGCGCTGGTTCCCACCGCGTTGACTGCGTTCACAACGAAAGAGTAAGAGGTGCCGTTGGTCAGACCGTTGACCGTGAAGGCGTTCGCGGTGCCCACGTTGACCGCGGTGCCGTAGGCGGCCGCCCCGGCCGCCTTGAAGCGAACCGTGTAGCCGGTGACCGGTGAGCCGCCGGTGCTCGTCGGCGCCGACCAGGTGACGGTGGCGGTTGCGTTACCCGCGGTTGCCGCGACGTTGGTCGGCGCACTTGGTGCGGTGGTGGTCGGAGGAGTGACGGTCTGGCTGAAGGTGAAGTCGGTGAGGTAGTTGCTGGTGGACTTGCCGACTGACCCGGTTGTCGTGTTGCGGTACACCGAGGCGCTCGCCGGAAGATTGAAGTTGCCGACGGTCTTCGCCGAGGTGAAGGCGTTGGAGATGTTCGCGTTGCAGTTGTGCGGAAGCTGCCGGGCGATCGTGTACTGCGTGCCCGCGGTGACAGCGACGGGGGTGGCGAAATTGAGGGTCTGCCATCCGAGTGGCGACGTGGCGCTGTTTGCATAGTTAACGGTGCTGGTGGTGCCCAGCACCGTCTTGGTGGACTTCGTGGTCGCGAACGGGTTGCTCTGGTAGAGGGTGCCCCACACTGCGCCGTAGTCGCACGGATTGACCCGGTAGAAGCGCAGCTGGGTGATCGTGCCGTTCACCCGCGGGGTGAAAACGGTGCCGATTTCGTATCCGGTGGAGGATCCGCCGTCGTATGCAGTGGCGGTTGCGTTGCCGAACAAGGAGTCGGTTCCGGCTGTGGCCGCTTGGGCGCCTGACTGCGCGGCCACGGTCAGTCCTACTGCCAGAGCGGAGGTGGCTACCGAGGCGAGAATCCGATTCAACATGACCTTCTCCGCAACGAATTGACGGCTGTTTGTTCTTCTAGTGGCCTTATCGGCCTTC
>CAZKVQ010000052.1:0-17614 GCA_964556255.1 uncultured Actinomycetes bacterium | reverse complement strand
GCCACCCGATCCCAAACGCTTTCGCGCCCTCGGGATCATCGCCTTGGCCCAGTTGATGATCGTGCTTGACGCCTCGATCGTGAATCTGGCCATTCCGAGCGCGCAGCAGGACCTCGGTATCGCCTCTGCCGACGTGCAGTGGATCGTCACCGCCTACACGATCATGTTCGGCAGCCTGCTGCTGTTAGGGGGCCGAATCGCCGACTACCAAGGGCGCAAACGCACGTTCATCGTCGGGCTCATCGGCTTCGCGGTGGCCTCACTATTGGGCGGGCTGGCCCCGAACGCGACCCTGCTGTTCGCCGCCCGCGGTCTGCAGGGAGCCTTCGCGGCGCTCATGGCGCCAGCCGCGTTGGCTCTGATCACTGTGACGTTCCACGATCCGAAGGAACGGGCCCGCGCCTTCGGGGTCTTCGGGGCCATCTCCGGCGGCGGGGCTGCGATCGGCCTGCTGCTCGGCGGGGTGCTGACCGAGTACCTGTCGTGGCGGTGGTGTCTCGCAGTAAATACCCCCATCGCGATCCTGGCGGCTCTGCTTGCAGCTCGGGTGGTTCGCGAGTCCAAGGCTGACGGCCATCCGACCTACGACATTCCCGGCGCGATCACAGTGACGTTGGGTTTGATCGCCCTGGTGTACGGCTTCACCAAGGCCGCCCCCTCGGGATTGAAGGACGGTTCGCACTGGACCGAACCGTCCACGTTCATGTGGTTTGTCGCTGCCGCGGTCCTACTAGCCGCATTCGTCGTCATCGAGGGCCGCAGTTCGCACCCGCTGCTACCGCTGCGGGTGCCGCTGGAACGCAATCGGGGTGGTGCCTACATCTCGTCAATCATGACCGGCGCCGGCCTGTTCGCGATGTTCTTGTTCCTGGGCCTGTACATGCAGATCATCCTGCGTTACTCGCCAGTGCAGGCAGGGTTGGCCTTCCTGCCCTTCAGCGTGGGCATCGTGCTCGGTGCGGGGATCGCCTCGCAGCTACTGCCGCGGGTGGGACCACGCCCCTTGATGGTGCCAGGACTGATCATGGGATCTGCCGGCCTGCTGTGGCTGGCTCAGATCGAACCGGACTCCAACTACTTCAGTCATATCCTGCCGTCGATGGTGATCATGAGCGTGGGCATGGCCTTCACCTTCATTCCCACCGCCACTGTCGCCCTTCACGGCATCGAGCATCGCGACGCCGGCGTCGCCAGCGCCACGATCAATACCAGCCAGCAGGTCGGTGGTTCCCTGGGTACGGCCCTGATGAATACGGTCGCCGTCACCGCCACGGTGGCCTACCTCGCCGCCCATCAGTCCGACGGCGAGGCCGCGCTGCCCGCTGCCCTCACCCAGGGTTACGTGCGTGGCTTCTACGTCGGTGCTGCCCTGCTGGCGGCCGCTGCGATCGTAGTACTCCTGCTCATCCGGATCGGGCCATCAGCGGTGGAGGACGATGAAGATGAGGGCACCCCGATCCACTTCGGTTAGTCACATGGCGGTGCTGGTCAGTTCGTCTGGGCCAAGCGTCGATGGGTGTGCACAGGGGTAGTCGTCCGATGATCGTTCAGCGACAGGTGTCGCTTCAGTGCATGTACGGGCCGAGGTTCATTGCGATCAGGACCAGTCCCAGCAGCAGCGCGAGGACCCCCGCCACAATTTCTCCGCGCTCCTCCAGCAGGTCGTTGAAGCGAACGAGGGCCGCTGCCTTCTTCTCTTCCGGCAGGGCCTGATACCCGATGACGACGAACAGTTGGATCAGTAGTGCGGCCAGTGTGTATACGCCTACGGCGATGACGGTCTCCACGATCCCCAACAGTCGCGTTCCCATCTCGACCATGGCAAGCAGGAAGACGACATCGACGATGGACTGCACCGTCACGAGCACGAATCCGAAGAGGAAGAGCATGAACAATGGCAGCCGTAACCGTCGCGTGATGGCGTCGGGAGTCAGGGACGAACCCTCATTCCGCCGGGAATGCCACAGCAGCCACCCCGCGACGACCACCAGGATCACGCCGGCACCCAGCTCGATGGCGCCGTCCAGCCATGGATATCGGCGGCTGAACTCGACTATGGGATGACCCAGGCCTGAGGCGACGGCAACGCCGAAGATCATCAGTGCGGTCACTGATCCCAGGATGAAGACCCACGCCCGGGCGATCCCCTTGGGCTGGGCGAGCAATAGCAGGGTCGCTGCCACGCCGACGGGGTCGAACGCCGCAAGGCCCAGGCCGACCAACTTGAGCAGCAGGTGGATGTCCACGCGGCCTCCGCTCCGTGTCGGCAGTACTCCGATCGTGCCAGAGCCCAGCGCCGAGCGGGTACCTATGGCACCGACGGTGTGAGGTCAGGCCACCTGTAGGGAGCGTTTGGACAGTCCGAACTGGAAGCCCTCGATGGCCGACTGCGCGGGAAGTTCGGGATCGGAGGCGGCGCCCAGCGTGACGAACAACGGTGTGTAGTGCTCAACCGTGGGGTGCGCGTACGGTAAGCCCGGCGCGGCGCTTCGGTAGGAGGCCAACTCGTCGACGTCACCTCTGTCAAGTGCCTCGGCTGCCCACGTGTCGAAGTCACGGGACCACGCCGGTACGTCGTTCTCGAGCCACATCCGTTGGGTCATGAACGGCAATCCATGGGTCATGAAGCCGGAGCCGATGATCAACACTCCCTGCTCGCGCAGGGCCCGCAGGCGGGCGCCGAGCTCCAGCAGTCGGGCGGGATCGTGGGTGGGCATGCTCAACTGCAGGACCGGGATGTCCGCGTCGGGGTACATGATCTTCAGGGGCACCCACGCACCATGGTCCAAGCCGCGGGTCGGGTGCTGATGAACCGGCTCCGAGTCGGGCATCAAGGCTGCCACGTGTTCGGCCAAAGCGCTGGCGTCCGGCGTCGGGTAGGTCATGGTGTAGTACCTCGGCGCGAACCCACCGAAGTCGTAGACCAACGGTGTCGACGCTGCGGTTGCCGACAGGCTCAGCGGTGCCGCTTCCCAATGTGCGCTGACGATGAGGATGGCGCGAGGCCGCGGAAGGGCCTGAGCCCACGCGAAGAGCTCGGAGATCCAGCGCTCATCGTCGAACAACGGCGGGGCGCCGTGGCTGATGTACAACGCGGGCATCGGTCCATCGGCGGGAACCCATGGCTTTCGGTCCCGTGCCTCGGGTGCGCTGGTCCGAAGGAACTTGTCGAACGCCGCGCCGGGGACGTCGGGAAAGAGAATGTTGGACATGGGCGCCTGACCCCCAGGGAAAGTATTTGAATGTTCAACTAAAGAATAGCACGGCTTCAGGGCTGCCTGCTGGCGCCGCCATCGAGGGTCACAACAGTCCCCGTCAAGTAGCTCGCTCGCGGCGAGAGGACGAAGGCCGCCAGCGCACCGAACTCGTCTGGTTCACCGTAGCGACCGAGCGGGATGGCTGATTCGAATTGCTGTCGCACGAGGTGTGGATCGCCGCGACTCGCGTCGAGAGAGCGTACGCGTTCGGTCGCGAAGCGACCCGGTGCGATGGCATTCACTCGGATTCCGCGCGGTCCCAGTTCGTCGGCAAGTTGTTTGGTCAACATGGCCAGTCCGGGGCGCAGTCCATTGGAGATTGCCAGGTCCGGGATCGGCGAGAAGGCCGACGTGGAGAGCACGAGGAGCACCGAACCAGTAGTGCCGACGGGTGAAGCGGCGTTCGCAGGGAGGGCACCGGCAATGGCCCGGGCAACCCTCAGGGGTCCGAGGAACACGCTCTGAAAGGCGTCCGTCCATGACCTGTCATCGACTCCCAATGCCGTCCCCGGGGGTGGGCCGCCCACGCTGACCAGGGATCCGTCGATGCGCCCGAAGTGTGCTTGGGCGGCCTCCGTCAGTCTCGCTGCCACGCTCGGTTCTGCCAGGTCTGCCTGGAGTCCGATGGCGCTGCCGGGTTCGAGCTCCGCCACGGCCTGCTCGACCTGCTCGGGATCGCGGGCGGCAATTACCACGCGGGCGCCTTCGGCCGTCAATGCCCGGGCACCGGCCAAGCCAAGTCCGGCAGAGCCGCCGGTCACCAGAAACACGCGATCGCGAAGGTCGAGGTCCATTTCGTCATGGTGCCACGGGTGTCGCGGCGTAGGTGACCGACACGGGTGGGTCATGGGTGAGGACCGCCCTCAGGTGGTGCTTGACCTTGTGTCAATCCGAAACTGGCTATAAAGTTGAAGCATCAACTATATTGTTCTTCGCCCGACGTCACAAAGCTGGAACTTTCGCGACGTCACAAGACTGGAAGAGGCGCAGCTAATGACGAATTCCGAGGCTTCCTCGTCAACCCTGATGGACGCTCGAATCGATGAAAGGACCGCGGATCTGCTGTTCCGTGAGGCGCACACTACCTACTCCTTCACCGACCGGCCGGTGAGTGATGAGCAGTTGGCCGAGGTGTACGACCTCATGCGATTCGCACCTACCGCCATGAACAGTCAGCCACTGCGGATCACGTTCGTGCGTAGCCCTGAGGCCAAGGCCCGGCTTCTCCCGCACCTGTCGGTGGGCAACCGACCCAAGTCCGAGTCGGCGCCGGTGGTCGCAATTCTCGCCGCGGACATCGACTTCCACGAGAATCTGCCCAGGTTGCTGCCGCAGTCGCCGCGGGCGAAGGAAGGTTTCAGCGACATCGAGGCCAGGATCACGTCGGCGCGGATGAACGCCGCCATCCAGGCGGGCTACTTCATTCTCACCGTCCGTGCTGTCGGCCTCGATGCAGGTCCGATGGGTGGCGTCGACACGGTTGGTCTTGATCGTGAGTTCTTCGAGGGAACGTCCTTACGCTCCTTCATGGTGGTGAACATCGGCCATGCGGCCGCTGGGGGCCAGTTCCCGCGCAATCCTCGCCTCGAGCACCACGAGGCCGTCACCACGCTCTGACACGAAGTGTCGGAGGCTGCCGTTACCTTGAGCAGGTGGATACTTTCGCCGAAATCGCGTCGGAACGACGCCTACTGGCCGACCTCGTCGACGAACTCTCTCCCGAGCAGGAGGCGACGCGGAGCCTGTGCGGGGCGTGGACGGTGCACGACGTCACCGCCCATCTGCTCATGCCCCTGGTGACGTCGATGCCCAAATTCGTGCTCGTCATGGCACGCAACGGCATGAACTTCGACCGGGCGAATGTCGCCTTGACCGCCGGTGTGGCGAAACTCAGCTCCGCCGAGATCGCCGAGGGACTGCGATCGAAGGCGGATCATCGCTTCACTCCTCCCGGGCTCGGGCCGGAGGCCCCGCTGACAGATGTCGTTGTCCACGGGCAGGACATTCGCCGACCTCTTGGCCTGACCCGTGAGATTCCCGAACAGCGGCAGCGGGCGGTGCTCGACTTCCTGGCCGGCCGTTCGTCCAAGGCCGTCGTGCCGGCGACGCGGAAGGCCGACCTGCGTTTCGAGGCCACCGACCTCGAGTGGTCCGCCGGCGAGGGCGATCTCGTCAGCGGTCCGGCGGAGGCCCTGATGATGGCGCTCGCCGGAAGGCCGGTGGCCCTGGCCGACCTCACCGGCGACGGAATCCCGACCCTCACCGAGAGGCTCGCGACCTCCTGACGATTTCGGAGTGTGTCGGTCCCTGTGGGTCTGACACCGAGGCCCCCGACGTCGCTGATGTGGCGGGCGACGTGGCGTCATAGAGCAGATGCTCCTTCGAGTCCCAGGAGCAGGCCGATCAGGACGAAGACGACGGCCATGAAAGCCGCGTTGTTGGCCTCCATCCAACTGCGAATCTTCGCCAGGGGTGGCAGCATGCGCTCGCCGAGGACGAGGAAGAGCAGCACCGGGATGGCCACCGTGGTCGAAGCGATCGCCGTGAAGACTATGAGGACCACGGCGGTGGTCGACGGCCCCAACTCTGACGCTCCAAGCACAAGCCCCGCCGCGGCAGCCAAAACGACGATCTTCGGATTCAGGGCGGAGAGTATTGAGCCGAGGCGGGCGGCCGACGAAGGTGTCGCTCGACTTATCGACTGCATCCAGGCCGGTGTCTTCTCCCGACCGGTGCGCCTGAACCAGAGGACCGCCCCAGTCGCTATCAGCGCGGCACCCAGGACCACCTTCGACCAATTGGCCCAGGTCGGTAGGTACTCGGGAAGTTGGAGAATCGCCGCGAGTGGGACGAAGACCAGTGTTGCGGCGCCGATGCCGACGATCCAGCCACCGAGGAAGGCCACTGGGTTGGCCCTGGGCCGGGTAGTGAACATGAGCATGATCGTCGGAATGACCGGGAATGGCGACAAGGCAATGATGGCCGCCAGCGGGATCAACTCGCCGAGAACGTCACCCACGTGGTGAGGATGTCACAGAGGGTCTGCGCAGGCCGAGTGGCGGGCCGCCTGATCGGCCACCGGAGCTCGAGAATCCCGAGTCCCGCGGATCTCAACTCCACGTGCTGACGGTTTGTTGTCCGTAACTTCGGTCGACCGTCAGATTGTCCGGATCGCCGACAAGTGAGAAGCACCTGCGTTCGACTTGGACTTTGCCATCGTCGCGGATGAAGCGCTGCTTGCTGCAGAAGTCGCGTGCGCCGGCGCCGGTGGCTGTCGTCGCAAAGTTCTCGACCCGGGCGATGTTCGCGCCGTCCAGGAAGGTGGACCGGAACTTCGGAAGTTCACCGCTCGACACCATGGCGGCGACTGTTGCGTCGTCCCGATCGCTCCAAGCGCCGTACAGGCGTCCCAGGGTCGATTCCGCGGCAGCGGTCGTCGGAGTTGCCCCAGACCGACCCGGGGAGGCTCCTGAGAAGTAGGACAGTGTCAGTTTCCCTGCGAGAATCAAGCCAGCGACCAGTAGCAGGATCAATCCCAGTTGCATCCCA
The DNA here is from genome assembly GCA_964556255.1 of uncultured Actinomycetes bacterium. Classification (GTDB taxonomy): domain Bacteria; phylum Actinomycetota; class Actinomycetes; order S36-B12; family UBA10799; genus JACJWR01. The sequence goes on along the minus strand of CAZKVQ010000052.1, from coordinate 10,808 downwards.
CGCCGGGCCGTACTGGTCGCCGCGGCCGCCTTCGGCTCGAGCCGGGTCCGTGCCCGTCGTCGGAGCTGATCGCCTTCCACCCGCAATCGACTCGAGGCTCGCCTCGAGGCTGCGCGCATCTTCGCGGGGGCCTGGCGAAGTGCCACAGGCACGTGGGGTGAACGAAGGCCGGACAGGCGTCGAGATCCTCGGGAGGCCGACGGCTCCCGCGGCGGTGATGATGCGGGGGTGTTGCTGGGGGCCACTCGGGTGCCCATGGGCGCCGGAATCGTGACCCGTGGTCGCCGGTCTTCGGGCGCTGCTCGCTCAGGTGGCTCGGGCGCGCTTGGTGTAGCGGTCGTGTCAGAGGTCGGCGCGCCGGCCCGCCTCGCCGATCGTTCGACAATGTTGGCGAGCCCAAGTGTGGAAGGCCGGTCCTCCGGATCCCGCTGCAGCGCGCGGCGTAGCGGCTGCTGGAGCCAGTCGAGCTGCCCGTCGATCAGGTCGAGGTCGGGTTGACCCTGTCGAATCCGTTGGGCGATCTGCTCGGGCGTTCCCGTGCCGAACGCGCCCTGCCCGCTGGCGGCGTAACAGACCACCTGGGCCCATGCGTGCAGGTCGTTCGCGGTGGTGATCCTGCCGTCGGTGAGCTGCTCGGGGGTCATCCACGCAAGTGACCCAGGACGTTCCCCGACGGTGGTCACCTCTGCGTCATGGGTGAGGGTCGCCACTCCGAAGTCGATGATGCGAGGCCCGTCGGGGGACAGGATCACGTTGCCCGGTTTCAGATCGCGGTGAATGATGCCCGCTCGGTGCAGAGCCTCGAGGGACCGAAGCATCGCCAGGGCTAGTGAGCCCACCTCGTCTGGAGCAAGGGGGCCTTCGGCCGCCACCTGCGAGAACAGCGTTGGTCCTGGCACGTACTCCATTGCGACCCATTGGGGCGTCGTCTGGGTGTCGAATTCGACCACCCTGACGGCGTCCGCACCCGAGACCCGCTTGAGCGCGCGCACCTCGCGGCTGAAACGAGCGCGATAACTCGGGTTCGCCGCCCAACTAGGTGCTACCACCTTGACAGCCACTTGACGCCCGGTGTGGTCCGCCGCCAGGAACACCGTGCCCATACCGCCGACCCCGAGACGACCCAGCACGCGGTAGCCGCCGATCCGGCGTGGATCCTCAGCGGTCCGGGGTGCAACGGCCGGCGTTGCCTGGACGAGTCGATTCACTGTGGCTGTCTCATCTTGTCTCGGGGAACACCAGGGTACCGGCGTAGTTGGCGCCCCGTAAACGCTGCGGGCGGTCGCGCGCTCGTCAGATCGACTCCACGCCGTCCCTTGGGGGACACTATTCCCGCCACTACGACTTCAAGGAGACCCATGGCAGACAAGGACTACATCCTGTTCGCGAGCACCTACGATTCGATCGAGAATGCGGCCGCCGACCTCGCCGCACTCAAAGAGATCAAGAGAGATGGCGAGATCCGAGATCTGACAGCCGCTCTCGTCACGAAGGACGACAAGGGTCGGATCAAGGTTCACGAGTCGACCCACGCGGGCAAGGTTGCCGGTGGGGTAGGGGTCGTCGGCGGAGCGATCATCGGTGCGTTGTTCCCGCCAGCCGGCTTGGCGGTCCTCGGTGGTCTGGTCGTCGACGCGGCCGTGGGTGGCGTGGTACTGGGCACCATCGGCCATTTCGCCGGCGGGATCTCGCGTTCAGACCTGAAGGAACTGGGGCAACTGCTGGATGCTGGCCAAGCTGCGATCGTTGCGGTAGCGGTGGATTCCACAGCTACAGATGTCGACAACGCGCTGGACCACGCAGTCGACAAAGCCCAGAAGAAGATCGACAAAGGTGACGTGCAGGCTGCCGTTGCGGAACTCGAGAAGGGACTCGACAAGGCCGTCAACATCGAGGGTTCGGAGTAGCGCGGCCGAGCCCAGCAGCTCAACGGTGGACGCCGACCGGCCGCCTCAGTCGCGCGGCGTCTACCCGCCGATCGGACGGAATACCCACACGTGTCCTATCGTGGAACGTTCGACGATAAGCGATCATGAAGGTCGCACGATGCACGGAGGGACCAGACAATGCCAGCAGTAACTGTCGACGACCTGCTCGTACTCCCCAGGCTGGAGCAGCCGCCGGCCGGCCATCGGCAGCGTGGGGTGCGCGCCGTCACGAATTCCCGGGCTGCCCGCGAGGGCGCGGGTTTTCCGGTGTGGAAGGCGTTCGCGGGGAGCACGTACGCCGCCGTTGATCCCTTCCTGATGCTCGACCAGATCGGCCCCGTCGTCTACGGACCGAGGGAAGCCGTGGGAGCCCCCTGGCATCCCCACCGCGGGTTCGAGACGGTGTCCTATGTCATCGACGGTGAGACCGCCCATAAGGATTCCAACGGCGGTGGCGGGCTGATCGGCGACGGGGACACCCAATGGATGACAGCGGGAGCGGGCATCCTGCACGACGAACTCCCCAGCGAGCGGATGTTCCAGGTGGGCGGACCCACACACGCGATTCAACTCTGGGTCAACCTTCCAGCCCGGCTGAAGATGGCTGCGCCCCGCTACCAGGCCATCGAGAAGGAGCAGTTAGGTCTGGTCACCTCGGCGGACGGCGGGTCCCTCGTTCGGATCATTGCGGGGGAACTGGGCGGCCACCACGGACCCGGAGCCACCTATACGCCGATCACGTTGGCCCATGCCACCCTCGAGCCCGGCGCGCAGCTGGTAGTGCCGTGGGAGCCGAGTCACAGCGCTCTGGTCTATGTCTTGACGGGGGAGGGTTGTGTCGGTTCAGAGGCTCGGCCAGTCTCCGCCCACCAGTTGATCGAGTTCGGAGGTGGAGATGCCATCACCGTGCGCGCAGCTGACGCCGGACCACTCGACATCCTGCTCATGGGTGGCCAGCGCATCAAGGAGCCAGTTGCCCAGTACGGCCCCTTCGTGATGAACACCCGCGCCGAACTTGTGAAGGCCTTCGAGGACTACGAGGCCGGGCGGCTCGGCACAATCCCGGCATCCGAGTTCTCACATCCACCTGGCAACGCCTAGGGGGAGGCATGCGGCATTGCGGCTGCCAGGCGGAGTGATCGACGGCGAGGTGGCTCGAGGCGAACGAGTTCGGCCGGATGCGCGGTCAGGCCCTCGGTTGCGCCCTCCTAAGCCGGCGCAGGGTGATGGCTGTGCCGCAGATGGCGACCGCCGCACCGCACACCAGCAGGCCATAGTCGACCCCAAGCTTCTGGAAGAGATAGCCCACGGCCAGGGCGCCCAAGGCTGCACCACCGCTGACCAGGGTGAAGAGGAGGCCGATCATCCGACCTCTGATGGCCACGGGCACGTCCAGTTGCAGGGTGCTCTGGGAACTGACGAAGACGAGTTCCCAGCAGAATCCGATCACCACCAGCAGGAGGATGTCAGTCAGCAGGGTGCGCGAGAATCCAAGTAGCAAGGTCGGGATGGCAGACACGAGTACGGCGAGGGTGAGAGCCCTCTCTCCAGAGGGTCCGTCCGTCACCCAGCGACGCACGAAGTGATTCGCGAGCAATCCGCCGGCGAACATCGCGCCCAGCAGCACTCCCAGCAGCATGGCACCTTCACCATGTTGGGCCGCGATCGTGGGCATCAACTGCTGAATCGGCGCGATGAGCACGAAGAAGATGGCCGCGCCATAGGCGACAGTCCGGACGAAATCCAAGGGCCATCCCTGCTTCAAGCCAACCACCAATGAGGCGTCGTGTCGGTTCCGTGCCATGTCGCAGGCCGGCTGCAGCACTGGGGATTGCATCAGCACTAGCGCCACGCATGCGAAAGAGATGGCGTTGACGGCGAAGGCGGCGCCGACGCCGATGAGTTGAACGGCCGCGCCGCCGAGTACGGCACCGGCGAAGACCGAGATGTTGTAGGCCGCCGAGCCATCCGCCACAGCAGCATGACGCAACTGCTGCGGAACGGTGAAGGGAACCACAACAGCGATGATCGGGGAGCGGAGCGCGTTGGGGATGGCGCCGAGGAGTACCAACAGGAAGATCAGCGGCACAGTCAACTCGTCGGCGAATGCCAACACGGCAAGCAACGCCGGAGAGGCTGTCTGCGCCCAACTGAGAACGATCGCCAACTTCCTCGGGCAGTAGCGATCGGCCAACATACCGCCGATAGGTGTTCCGATCAGGCTCGGCCCAGTGGCGAGTGCCGCGAGAACGCCCACGTCCATAGCGCTGCCGCTGAGGTGAAAGACCAACCAGCCCGCCGCGATCGTCTGCATCCACGAGCCCAGGGCTGAGATGCTGCGGGCGAGGGTGATCCGTCGGAAGGGCCGGTAGGAGAAGGGACCCTTGCCGAGGCTCATCGGCATCATCAACGTGCTCATCGCCATGAGAGTAGTGGCTTTGCCAGGGCCTGAGACGCGTCACTTCCATGCTTGAATCAGGTCATGGCGCAGACGTTCACAACGCTCCGGTTGGAGCCCAGGGGGACCACGCTGGTGGTCTGTTTCGACAATGGGCCGTCGGACCTCCTCGACCGACAGGTCTTCCTCGACCTCGACAACTTGACCCGTCGTCTTGCCCGTGACAGTCGAACCCGGGCGGTTGTCATCACAGGACCCAGGCCCGGTGTCTTCGCGCCGCACTACGACCTGTCGGAGATCGCCGACGGCGCGGAGGAACTGGGCTTGACAACCCCCTACCCGGGTGCCCGGCTGGGAATCGCTGCGGTAGCCGCGGCCACCAAGGTGCCCGGCGTTGCGGAGATGCTCAACCGCACGCCTGCTGCCGGTCTGGTGGAAATATTGACGACGCACCGGACGCTCGCGCGGTTTGGCCGCCTACCGCAGGTCGTGATCGCAGCCTTGAGCGGTGATGCGATGGGCGGCGGATGCGAGGTTGCGCTGGCCTGCGACCTGCGGATCATGGCGGAGGGGGACTTCCGGATCGGGCTTCCCGAGATCTCCGCCGGAATCCCGCCCGGCGCCGGTGGGAGTGTCCGACTGGCGCGCGCCGTCGGGACCTCGCGCGCCGCCGCCATGATGCTGCAAGCTCGAGTGCTGGACCCCGAGCAAGCCGTTGCCATCGGCCTCGTCGACCAATTGGCGCCGCCAGAAGACCTGATGGCGGAGGCGTGTCGGGTCGCGGACCGGGTTGCCCAGTGGAATCCCGCAGCGGTAATCGGTGTCAAACGTTCGATCCGGGCGACGACTGACTCGCGAGCTCCGTTCCGGATCGAAGCCGCCGGGTTCGTGGCGGCGGCCTCAGGGTCGGCAGCGATCCAGCGACTTCGGCAGTTCGAAGCGGAGTCCGAGTCGGAACTCGGCTCAAGTCCGTGGCGCGACCGCTCCTGGCTCGACCGTTGATCACATCTGCGGTGCGCCTCCGAGCCATCGGGACATCGCGCGTTCGGCCATGGCCGTGATCGTCAGCGAGGGGTTCACCCCGATGTTCGACGGCACTGCCGATCCGTCCAGGACGCGCAAACCCTGATACCCGAACACGCACTGGTCGGAGTCGATGACCCCGCCGGCAGGATCGTCGGCGATGACGGCGCCGCCCAGGATGTGTGCCGTCGCGCCCATACCCATGACGGTGTCGAGCAGCGTCCCGTAGGGCTCGCCGCCGCTGACGTCGGCTAGTGCGATCCCGGCTGCGTCGGCCTGAGGCAGATGTTTGGGCACCGGCGCGCCACCCGCCACCTGAGTCGATCCCAGGGACCAGCCCCAAGGTCGGCGGGCATACGTGAGTGAGAGTTCGTTGTCGGCGTGCTGCATGACGGTCAAGACAGTGGTGCGACGATGCCAATCGCGGGTGCGCAGGTTGCTGCTCGCCGACCATGGGTGGCGTGCCATTGCGGCCAGGGTGGCGCGGCGTCGGGCGCGAGGATCCTGCTCAGACACCGCCGGACTGAGATACCACTTCATGAACGAGTACGACTTGGGAAAGCGGTTGTTGGTCACGTGGGTGACCTGATCGGGATAGTAGTGACTCGAGATAGTCGCGCCCTCCGTGACATCTGTCCCGGGTGGGTGAAGGGTGGCGGCAAAGGCCTCCGAGTTCGTCCGGACGTGATGCCCGAGTGCGTCAGACAGGCCCGGCAGGGTTCGCCAGCGGTCCCGGTTGGCCAGCAGGAGCTCCGTGGTGCCCAATACTCCCGCGGAGAGGACGACCTCCCTGGCGGTAATGCTGCTCACAGTGCGACGCCCACGCCGGCTGCCGGCGCGATTCAACGGGTTGCGGATGACGATCCGCCACCCGTGGCGACCGTCGGCGTCGGGATTTCCGGCGGTTCCATTGGGCGTATCCCCGGAGACACCCGGGCGACCCTCGGCATCGAGCGGCATCAGGATCTCTACTCGCGACTCCGGCCTGACCTCCGCACCGAGGCTCTCCGCCCCCGCCAGGTAGTTGCGATCGAGGGTGTTCTTCGCCCCGTGTGGGCATCCGGTGATGCATTGCCCGCAGCCGATGCAGGCATCGAAATCGATTCCCTGAGGCGTAGGCCCGAATGTGTCTTCAACCCCGAGCAGTGCGGCGGAGTCCCGGAGCCAGATGTCCTGGATGCCGACGTTGGGGTTCACCTGACGGCCCAGCATGGTGGCCGCCGTGCGATAGTGCGGTGCGAGTTCGGTGTGCCAATCCACAGTTGAGTTTCGCCACCCGGGGGCTAGGAACGCCTCCTGCGTCGGCTCCAGCAGAACCGCGGCGTAGACGATCGATCCGCCACCGACCCCGACGCCGCCGACGACCACCACGTCTTGCAGCACCGTCTGACGGAAATAGCCGGTGAGTCCGAGCGCCGGCTCCCACAGCAGTGATCGGGTGCGCTCAGCACCTCGATCCAGGTCTTCCGGGGTCAGCCTTCGGCCCTGTTCGAGAACGATGACGCGCTTGCCCGCTTGTGCCGCGCGCAGGGCCGCGACGCTGCCTCCGAAACCAGAACCGACAATCACGACGTCGGCATCGAATTCCCTCATGGCCTCAGCCTGCCACCCATCAGCAGGCGCCGCTTCGGAGGATCTAGCAGAAATCCTGCTGTCCGATGCATGAGCGCGCAGCTGGGTGGGTACAAGACCGAGCAACCGGGAGTGCGAATCCCGAACCCATCAACCCGAATCAGGTGGTCAGAAATGTCTCGGACAAATCGATTGGCTCTTGTGGCCGCAGGTGGCGCATTGGCGGTGACTGCGGGAGTCGTGGGTGCGACGTCGGCTCAAGCGGCTACCGTCCCGGCAGCAAACGCACAGGGAAGTGCGGCGCCGACGCCGGTCGCCGTATCCATGGGCGACAGCTTCATCTCTGGTGAAGGCGGCAGGTTCGCCGGCAGCGTTTACAACAATCTCCGCTCAGACGGTGAGTCCGACGAGGGCCCCCACAACCGGGGCTGGGGCGTCTATCGAGATCAGACGGGGAAACCGATCAGTGGCGAGCGGGAGCGTTGCCACCGTTCAGACTCTGCCGAGATCAACGGCGCTGCACGCGCCTTCGGGCAGGTACCGATCAACCTGGCATGCTCGGGTTCGACGACCGCCGACATCCTCTTCCAGAGTCGACGCACTGAGGCACCCCAGATCCAGCAGTTGTCCGCGATTGCCCAGGACAAGACCAAGCAGATCAAGACCATCGCGGTGTCGATCGGCGGCAACGACCTCGGATTCGCGAGCATCTTGGCGGATTGCACACAGATCACGGAGTACCACGACTGTGGGACGGACGGTACCTTCGCCAAGCTCCAGGCCAAACGTTCAGCTGTCCGCGCCAACGTCACCACGACGTTGAATGCCATCAGTGATGTGATGCGCAAGAACGGATACGCCGACGGGAGTTACAAGTTCGTGTATCAGTCCGGGCCCGACCTGTTCGCGACATCGGGGGTTCGGTACCGCTCGTCAAGCATCTTCAGCGGCTACAAGGAGAGTCCTGGGGTGCCGATGAGCGACGCGACTGTGGACTTCGCCCACAACGCCATCGTCCCCTTCATCGGGAGTCTGATGAAGGAGGCCGCGGGGGCGTCGAACAACAAGTCGATCCAGTTCCTCGACCTTGAGAATGCCTTCGAAGGGCACCAGTTGAGCCACAAGGCCACCGAACAGATCACCGTCCCCTGGTTCGGCACGACGAAGACCCCGGTGGCGAGCACGGCCGAGTGGGTGGTTCCGATCAACAGCAACTACATCGCGGGCAACGTGTTCGATACCGAGCGGCAGCAGGAGAGCTACCACCCGAACAAGTTCGGCCAGGATGCCCTCACGACCTGCCTGGTCGGTGCGCTGCGCACTGACGCCACCACCGTCAAGTGCGCCGGTCATCCGGGGCAACCCCCGTCCGCCGAGACGATCACCGTCGGCTGACCTCAGGTCCAGATCCGCGGGGCGACACGCCAAAGGCGTGTCGCCCCGCGGCGTGCTGTGTGCCACCAGAGGCGCAACCCGCCCGGGCTGGGCCGGCGGTAACTCAAGTGAGGACTTCGACCGCCACGGCGGCGTCGACGCCGGCCCGGGCCCCGGCCTGCTCGCAGAAGGCGCGGACGAATTCCGGGTCAGCCATGGGGTGATCACCCAGGGCCTCCAAATAGGCGGCGTGTTGACGCAGCGAGGCCACGGCGAGATCCAGGTATCCGGTGACCTCGACGGCGCCCGTCGCGTCCGGTGACCCGGCGACGAGGCATCGATCGACTTGGTGCGGCGCGCCCTCCTCGGGGAAGAGCCACCGGTTGCCGGCGTCCGCTGCCGCGTCGAGGGCAGCCTGCCCGACGTTGCGGTGGTCGGCTGAGTTCCTACTGCCTGGAAAGCCCCAGGAGTCTCGGTGGTTGAAGAGCAGAAGCGTATTGGGACGGTGCCGTCGGATGGCAGAAGTGAGGTCGCGACGTAGGGGCAGCCCGTACTCGATGACACCATCTGGATAGTCGAGGAACTCGACGTCGGTGACACCGACTACCGCGGCACTGGCCCGTTGCTCCGCTTCCCGGATCACAGCGCATTCCGCTGGCGGAAGCGAATCGATCCCGGCCTCTCCTCGGGTGACCAGCAGGTAGGCCACCGGGTGTCCGCTCGCGGTCCACTTTGCCACTGCCGCCGCCGCACCGTACTCGAGGTCATCGGGATGAGCGACGATAGCCAGCACGGTTCCCGGGTCGGCTGTAAAGAGTTCGAGGCTGGTGTCCATGGACCGACTCTAGGCTCGCGCGCCAAGTAGGGCCAGTGGTGAATGGGATGGCCGACGCTGGAGACCGGAACGGCAGTGGAGGAGCCGGGACGGCTGCGGTGGACACCGGCACGGCAGTGGTGGAAACCGGGACAGGTTCGACTACGCGTTCGAGACGGAGTCCGAGTCGACGGTGACCTCACCGGTCTGCGCATTCACGAAGTACGGGGTCTTGCCACACATGAACATCCAGACCAGCGCCGATCCGCCAGCTGAGGGTGTCCGTAGGGCGGCGTAGTCAACCACCAGTTGGGTGTGACCTTGGTCCGCGCGGAAGCGCTCGAAGGCGGCCAGGGCGTCGGCAAGACTCAGGCGAGGTTGCCCGACCAGCGGCTGATCACCGCCCCAGACCTGGTCCGGCGTCAGCTGGAAACCCTCGAAGTGGGTTCGTACGTAGTTGATTCGCATGACGTTCGAGGTGAATTGGCTGCCGTCAGCTGAGTCCCAGGCGAGCCCGACCACGGCGGCGAAGTTCGTGTAGCGGTCTGGGGAGACGTGGCCCCAGGACGGGGAAGTCGCCTCAATCCGGTAGAGGTTGACGCCGGTCAACTGGTAGTCGGCGGGAATGTCGTCGCCGAACTGTGACTTGAGTTCCGCTTCGAGAGCAGCGCGGTCGGCGAGCCGAGCCTCCACGTCCGCCAGGATGACTCGGATATCGGTGGAATCCCCGGGCTGGTGCATGGGGGAGCTGATGCTGGAGGCGGGCGGTGGCGGTGGCGCCGCGCTGGCGGTTGTGGCGCCGAGTCCCAGTAGGGCTGCCGCGCACATCGTGCTGGCGGTGATGATTCGAATGGTGCGATTGCTCATGACTATGTCCTCTGATTGGTGGGGCGACCCGAGTTCGCTGTTGTCAGGTCAATCCCCAACCGATCGTCCATGCAGACGCATACCGGTCGCCGAATCGTTCCGGCGCGACGTTCAAGGACGGCCGGCAGGACTCCTCGAGTCGACTGCGATCTCCTCGAGTTGCCAGAGCGCACGGGCTACGAGAATCGCATGCCTTCGTCGGTCACTGGTGACTTGCGCATCAGTCGGACATCGCGGAAGTAGTTCTGGTACATCCGCCATGGTGGTCGGTCACCCTGGCGGGGAAGCTGCGCCGCCGAGCGTTGGATGTAGCCGGAACTGAGATCGATGAAAGGGTGGGTCGGTTCGTGCGAAGGCGGCCTTTGGGGAGTCGCAACGTGGTAGCCGTGCTCGGCCATGTAGTTGAGCAGTCGACAGACGTACTGGCTGACCAGTTCGCATTTCAGTGTCCAGGAGGCGTTGGTGTAGCCGAGCGCGATGGCCATGTTGGGCACGCCGCTGAGCATAATGCCCTTGTACCCGATCGTGTCTGACAGCACCACATCCTTATCGTCGACCGACAGGATGATGCCGCCGCCGGCGAGCAGATCCAGGCCGGTCGCGGTCACGATGATGTCTGCCGTCAACTCGGTGCCGTCGGTGAGCCGGATGCCGTCCGTCGTGAAGGTCTCAATCTGACCCGTGACCACGTTCGCCCGTCCACTGCTGATGGCTGCGAAGAAGTCGCCATCCGGCGCGAGACACAGGCGCTGGTCCCACGGGTCATAACTTGGGGTGAAGTCCCGATCAACGTCGTACCCCGGGGGTAGTTGTTTGGCGACGCCCCGCCGCA
>CAZKVQ010000051.1:17369-21518 GCA_964556255.1 uncultured Actinomycetes bacterium | reverse complement strand
AGGAAGACCTGACCGTCGGTGATGGAGATGACGTTGGTCGGGATGTAGGCCGAAACATCGTTGGCCTTCGTCTCGATGATCGGCAGGCCAGTCATCGAGCCACCGCCCATCTCGTCGCTGAGCTTGGCGCAACGCTCGAGCAGCCGCGAGTGCAAGTAGAAGACGTCGCCCGGGTAGGCCTCACGACCGGGCGGTCGGCGTAGGAGCAGCGACACCGCACGGTAGGCCTCAGCCTGCTTGGAGAGATCGTCGAACACGATGAGTACGTGCTGACCCTCGTACATCCAGTGCTGACCCAGGGCTGAACCGGTGAACGGAGCCAGGTACTTGAAGCCCGCGTTGTCGGACGCTGGGGCGGCGACGATGGTGGTGTACTCCAGGGCGCCGTGCTCCTCGAGGGTGCCGCGCACTGCCGCGATCGTGGAACCCTTCTGACCGACGGCGACATACACACACTTGACCTGCTTGGTCGGGTCGCCGGACTCCCAGTTGGACTTCTGGTTGAGGATCGTGTCGAGCGCGACGGTCGTCTTTCCGGTCTGGCGGTCGCCGATGATGAGCTGACGCTGCCCCCGGCCGATGGCGGTCATCGCGTCCACGGCCTTCCATCCGGTGAGCATCGGCTCCTTCACCGGCTGGCGCTGGACGACGGTGGGCGCCTGAACCTCGAGTGCGCGCTCCGCCTCTGCGGAGATTGCCCCGAGGCCGTCGATGGGATCACCCAACGGGTTCACGACCCGCCCCAGGAACCCATCGCCGACCGGCACCGACAGCACCCGGCCGGTGCGCCGCACCTGCTGGCCCTCCTCGATGTGGCTGGAGTCACCGAGGAGCACACACCCGATCTCGCGCACGTCGAGGTTGAGGGCCAGACCCAGTAGGCCGTCCTTGAACTCGAGCAACTCGTTGGTCATCGCCGAGTGCAGTCCCTCGACGCGGGCGATGCCGTCACCGGTCTCCAGGACTCGGCCCACCTCCTCCCGCTGGTTCTCCGGGGTGTACGAGGCGACGTTGCTCTCGATCGCGGCGCGAATCTCCTCCGGGGAGATCGTCAACTCAGCCATGCTCATCTCTCTCGTTTCTCGGCCGCACCGGGTGGATGCGGGAGGTTGGTGTGGTCTAGCCGGCGAGCCGGCGTCGGGCCTGTTGCAATCGGGCGGACAAGGTGCCATCGATGACCTCGTCACCGATACGCACCTCAAGGCCACCGATGACTGCTGGATCGATAGTGACGTTGATTTGGACCTCGCGGCCCTGGATTCGGCTCAGCGCACCGGCGAGCCGCTCCTTCTGCTCGTCCGTCAGGGCGACCGCGGAATGCACCTCGGCCACCACTCGATGACGACGGGTGGCTGCCAGGGCGGACAGCTCGGTGACGGCGTTCTGCACCCGGCGGCCACGCAAGTGACCGGCGAGGTAGACCAGCAGTTCTTCAGTGGCCGGATCCGCCTTGCCGTCCAGCAGGGAGGCGACGATCCCGGCCCTGTCGCTGGCAGGGGTGGCGGGATTGGTCAGTGCCATCTGTAGGTCGGCGTTGGCGTCCACAGCCCGCCCGAACCGGAACAATTCCTCCTCGACGCGGTCGAGTCGGCCCTCGTTCTCGGCATTCATGAGGATCAGCGAGGCGCCCGCTTCTTCGAGGGCGTCCATCATGTCGCCCTCATCGGACCAGCGCGCATGCGTGACCTGCTTGACCATGTCCTGCGAGAGGGTCGGCACGCGCTCGCCGAACACCTGGACCAGCACCCCGTCCTTCACCGAGTCGGCGACCGCCGGGTCCGCCCACAGGTGCCCCAGCGACCGCTCCTGCTCCGCTGACGACACGACCGTGAGCACGCCGGTACCGCCCGCCGCCAAGAAGTCGCGCTGGGTGGGGTCGTCGAAGACCGCCGCCAACCGCTCTCGAAGCGCCTCGATGGACGTTCTGCTGGCCCCGAGCATCTAGGCCTGCCCCGCGGTGCTGGAGTCCAGGTCGTCGATGAAGCGGTCGATGACGCGGCTCGCGCGGGCGTCATCGGACACAGACTCCCCGACGATCCGACTCGCAAGGTCAGCGGCCATGGTTCCAACGGACCCTCGTAGTTCCGAGATCGCCTTGGCCTTGTCTGCCTCGATCGAGGCCTGAGCCTGCTCGGTGACGGCCTGCGCCGCCGTCCGGGCCTCGGCACGGGCTTCCTCGATGATTGCTGCCTTGTCCGCCTGGGCCTGGGTGCGAATCTCGGCGGCCTGTTGACGGGCGGCAGCCAATTCGGCCTGCAACTCCTCCTTCAGCGCAGCGGACTCGGCTTGCGCCTCCTCCGCCTTGCGGATGCCGCCGGCGATTGCCTCCTCACGCTCATCCAGGATCTGCTTGACCTTGGGGAGCGCGAACTTGGCAAGGGCGCCGAAGACGATGAAGAAGGCGACCAGACCGATGATCAGCTCGTAGGTGGGGATGGCAAGAACGCCACCCTCCGCCGCGAGCACAGTCGTCAGATCGCTCATGAGTCAGATTCCTCGCCGCTGATCAGGTGCCGAAGACGAACGGGGCGACGAAGCCGATCAGCGCCAGCGCCTCAGCAAGGGCGAAGCCGAGCAGCATGTTCTGCCGGATCACGCCGTAGGCCTCGGGCTGGCGTGCGATGGCCTGCACGCCGTTGCCGAAGATCAGGCCGATGCCGATACCGGGGCCGATGGCTGCAAGGCCGTAGCCGATGGAGCCGACAGAGCCGGTGACACCGCCCGAAGCGGCGATGACGTCGAGCACAGATTGGTGCATCTCTCTTCCTTACTTGTTCAGTTCCCTCGGACTTCCCCAGGGGAACGGGCCTATGTGGTTGTTGAGATGGTGCGGTGGTCCTAGTGCTCCGAGCGGAGCGATCCTGCTATATAGACGGCGGTCAGCAGGGTGAAGATGTAGGCCTGCAGACCCTGGATGAACAACTCGAACCCGGTGAGCACGACGGTCACCGCAAACGATGCGGCCGATCCGACGATACCCACGAAGGACAGGCTCGCGAGGTAGAAGGTCGCCACGGTGAACACCGTCAGCAGCAGGTGACCGGCGTACATGTTGGCGAAGAGTCGGATGGCGAGCGTGAAGGGCCGGACGAAGACGTTCGACAGCAATTCGATCGGCGCCAGCAGGACGTAGATGGGTTTCGGCAGGCCGGGCGGGAACATCATGTTCGTGAAGAACTTGATCGGACCCTGGTGCTTCATACCCAGGAACATGTAGAGCAGCCAGACCACCAACGCGAGCCCGGCCGGGAAGGCCAGCCGCGAGTTCACCGGGAACTGCGCACCGGGGATGATGCCCCAGACGTTCATGATCAGCACGAAGAAGAAGAGGCTGAACAGCAGCGGGACGTACTTGTCACCGGCCTTACCGATGGTTTCGCGGGCGATACCGTCACGGATGAACAGGTACGCCATCTCGCCCAGGCTCTGAACCTTGCCCGGGATCAGTCGAGGCTTGCCGAAGGCGGTGGCGAAGAAAACGATGATGATGATGGCGCCGAGGATGGCGAGCACGATCGGCTTGTCGATATGAAACTCGAGGCCGAACAGGTGGAACGTGAAGTAGGGATCGAAATTGAAGATGTCGGAATTGGGTGCGGGGAATCCACATCCCTTGTCGTTGCCCAGGTGAGCGCCTTCGCAGCCGGGGGCCACTTCACTCAGGGGTACGCGAGCAGTCATGCCGCCAAGCAACGCCGACCTCCGATCTCCTTACGACTCACGTCGCATTCCTCCGTCTGACGCGGTGACCAGGTCACCGTTTGGCTGGCGGTTCACCGGAACTCTGCGAGATCCGGAAATACACGAGATAGAGGCCGAGGCCGACGCCTACCAGCACGCCCCCAGCCACAAAAAGCGCCCGATGACCGAGCCAGAGACTCAGCAGCCATCCGATGAACCCGTAGAACAGGATCGCAGCGATCAGGTTGCTGATGATGCTCCAGGCCGCGTCGCCAGTCGACCGGTCTCGCTCGGTCCGATCGTCTGAGGTCGCCATTGCTCTCAGAAACTATCAGCCCCCGTCGTCGGACGGTCCGGTAGGCGCGGGGTTTGGCTAGTTTCCCTCTGTGATATCGGGCTCATTGCGCCCCGCCGACGACGCGCCGGGCGGCCCGCTGGCCATCTTCGAGAGCGGCGCGATCCTCACTT
>CAZKVQ010000051.1:8796-17359 GCA_964556255.1 uncultured Actinomycetes bacterium | reverse complement strand
GTTGCCGTTGCCGGGTGAAACCGACGATGGCGCCAACCACCCAGGTGAGAACGCACACCATCACGGTGAAGGCGAATACCTTCGGAGCGAAGAAGCTGGCGTTGCGGAGCAGCAGGAGCAACAGGAACAGGATGCCGATCTGGGCGACGTAGACCAGCAGGGCCACATTCAGGCCAAGTGCGGGGTTGCTGCGGAGCACCCGGCCCACGATGATCTGGCCTCCGGCGAAGAAGCCGATCACGACGATGGTGCCCAGCACCCCTCCGAGCACGCCTTTGCCACCATCGAGCACTCCCCCGATCACCGTGCAGATGATTCCGACGATGAGGCAGAGCACTGCCGGGGTGCGGATCAGCGCGATGCCGTCGCTTGCCGCGGCATCGGCGACAGGATCCGGACTGTCGGGGCCCTCAGATTCGGGTGCGGTCATGTTGAGCGAACCTACAGGGTGGGGTGTGCCTGCTGGTTGGGGCGTATCACGAACAAGGTCATGGCAGCCGCCCCGAGCAGGAACACCACCACCGAGACCGCGACGGATACGAAGGCCAAGGAGACCGCGGCGAAGGCGAGCAGAGCTGTCCAGCCGTGCATCAGGCTCACCGCGCGCCGCTGGGAGTGACCCATCTGCAGCAATCGGTGGTGCAGGTGTTGCTTGTCGGCAGCGAACGGACTCACGCCGGCCTTGGTCCGGCGGACCACCGCGAGTGAGACATCTATCAGCGGAATCGCTATCACCGCGAGGGGGAGCAGCAGCGGCAACAGGGCCGGGAACAGGGTGGCGCCGCGCAAGGCGCTCGGATCGAGCCGCCCGGTCAGGGTGATCATCGCTGCCGCCAGCAGCAGACCTATCAGCATCGAGCCGGTGTCACCCATGAAGATTCGCGCCGGATACATGTTGTGCGGCAGGAATCCCAGACAGATGCCCGCCAGCAGGGCACAGATCAGCGTGGCGAGGATCGCCCGCTGGAACCCGAATTCCACGCTGAGCAGGAAGGAATAGGCGAAGAACGCGATCGCCGCAATGGCCACGATTCCGCCCGCCAAGCCGTCGAGGCCATCGACGAAGTTCACCGCGTTGACGGTGAAGACAACGACCAGGACCGTGAGGATGATGCTGGTCAGCGGATCCAGCACGAGGGTGCCACCGATCGGCAGCCACACCACCTGGATGCCCTGCCAGGCCATCACTCCCGCGGCCAGCACTTGACCTACGAACTTGGTCGGGGCGTCCAGGCCCCACCGGTCGTCGGCCATGCCCAGCGCGACGATCAGAATGACCCCGCTGAGCAGGGCAACCGGGAGTTGGCTGGTCTCGAACACCGACCGCATCATCGGGAGTTTGCTGGCCAGCAGGAGCCCGGCCAACATCCCGAAGAACATAGCCAAACCACCCCAGCGCGGGACCGGCTCAGAGTGGATATCCCGATCGCGGACATCGGCCATCGCCTTGGCCTTGATGGCGAGCACCCGCACCAACGGCATCGTCAGGTAGGTGACGGCCGCGGCTGCGAACAGACACAGCAGGTACTCACGCACGGTTACGAGGATAGACCTGTCGAGTCGGATTAGCCCCGAGCGTACGCAGGATGGCGACCCACGAGTTCAGCAACCTGATCGCGGATGTCGTCGGCGGAGCCGGGGTGGGTGATGGCCCGAGCGATCAGTGCTGCGGTTTCCTTCATCTCTGCCACACCCATTCCCTGCGTGGTCACGGAGGGGGTTCCCACGCGGATACCGCTGGCCACCATGGGCGGCTGCGGGTCGTAGGGAATGGCGTTCTTGTTGAGAGTGATGCCGGCAGCGTCGCAACGCTCCTCGGCTTCGGTGCCGGTGACGCCGAGCGGTTGCAGGTCGATCAATGCGAGGTGGGTATCGGTTCCGCCACTCACCGGTCGCATACCCTCCTCCGCCAGCCCGGCGGCCAAGGCTCGGGCGTTGTCGATCACCTCAACCGTGTAGCGCTGGTACTCGGGCGTCGCCGCTTCCTTGAGGGCTACCGCCTTCGCCGCCACCGCGTGCATGAGTGGACCACCCTGCATCATCGGGAAGACTGCCTTGTCGATCGCCTTGGCATGCTCCTCCTTGCACAGGATCATGCCGCCGCGCGGTCCGCGCAGCACCTTGTGGGTGGTGAAGCAGACAACGTCGGCGTAGGGCACCGGGCTGGGAATCGCCTGGCCCGCGACGAGGCCGATGAAGTGCGCGGCATCCACCATCAGGATGGCACCGACCTCGTCGGCGATCTCTCGGAATGCCTGGAAGTCGATCAGACGTGGATAGGCCGTAGCTCCGGCGATGATCATCTTCGGACGATGGGTGCGGGCGAGATCCCGGACCTCGTCGAAGTCGATCAACTCGGTGTCCTGGGTGACGCCGTAGGAGACGACGTTGAACCATTTCCCTGAGAAGTTCACCTTCGAGCCATGGGTGAGATGGCCACCGTGCGGCAGGCTCATCGCGAGCACGGTGTCCCCCGGCTTCAAGAAGGCCCCGTACGCCGCCAGGTTCGCACTCGCACCGCTGTGGGGCTGCAGGTTGGCGTGTTCGGCCCCGAAGAGTTCCTTGGCGCGCTCGATCCCGATCAACTCAGCCTTGTCGACTTCGGCGCAGCCGCCGTAGTAGCGGCGCCCCGGGTAACCCTCCGCGTACTTGTTGCTCAACGTCGAGCCGAGAGCGGCCAGCACGGCTGGCGAGGTGAAGTTCTCGCTGGCGATCAACTGCAACCCGGACCTGGCTCGTTCCAGTTCTGACAGCAGGATCCCGGCGATCTCAGGGTCCTCCTGCTCCAGCTCGGCGAAATCAGGGCCCCAAAACGGCACGGTCGTCATGGCGAACAGTGTATCCGGCGACCAGAATGGCGAGCATGAGCCAACGCTTTCGCGGTGACGACGCTCACGACCGGGCCACCGGACTCGCCGCAGCCAAGTCGGCTATCCGAACCGCGGGCCTGGTCGTGTTTCCCACCGACACGGTGTACGGCATTGCCTGCGATGCCTTCAATCCGATGGCAACCGGTGCCCTGCGTGCAGCCAAGGGTCGCCCACCGGGTTCCGCCCTGCCCGTCCTGGTGGCCGCGCCGGCGACGGTCGACGGGCTGGTGTGGAATCTGCCCGAGGGTGGTCGCGAGTTGATTCGAACGTTCTGGCCCGGGGGGCTGACCATTGTCGGGCGCCAGCAGCCGTCACTGATGTGGGATGTCGATGAGTCCGACACCGTGTCGGTACGGATGCCGCTGCACCCGCTCGCCCTGGAACTGCTGCGCCAGACCGGGCCACTTGCCGTCACCGGCGGCAATTACTCGGGGATGCCATTGCCCAGGACCTGCGCCGAGGCCGAGGAACAGCTGGGCGACAGCGTCGCGATCTACCTCGATGGCGGGCCAGTCCTCAGCGCGGAGAGTTCCACCATCGTGGATGTCACGGGTACCGTGCCCCGGGTCCTCAGAGAGGGCGCTGTCAGCATCCAGGCGCTCCGAGGGGTCTGTCCGGACCTCGAGGCCGACGAGGACTGAGTCCTGTCGAGTGGACCAGCTTCGAGCGCGGCAGCGGCCGCGAGCCAGTTCCGACACGCCACCTAGCTGCGGCGACCGGTGGCCACCCGCGGCCGACCGGCAAGGTCCAAGACGTCGCGGACTTTCACGAAACCGCCGTGCGTCCGCATCAGACCAGGAACGTTCGCGCCCGGGTCGGCGGCCTCCCCTTGCTCGTCACCATGCTCGATGGCGAGCAGCCCACCGTGCCGGAGCAACGTCGCCGCGACATCGATCAGCGGCCTGACCACCCGCATACCGTCGGGCCCGCCGTACAGGGCGATTGTGGGGTCGTAATCCCTGACCTCCGGATCGCGCGGCACGGCACCCGTAGGGATGTACGGCGGATTGGCGATGACGACGTCAACCGTCCCCGCCAAGTCCGGCAACGGATCGCCGGCGGCGTCGCCCGCCACAATGGTGAACTCGCTCCCCACAGACGCAAGGGCACCCTCGAGTGCCGCAGCGTTTCGCTGCAACCATGCCAGCGCCGCAGAATCCAGCTCCACGGCCGTGACTCGGGAGTTCGGGTTCTCGGTGGCAAAGGCCAGGCCGGCGGCACCCGAGCCCGCGCACAGGTCCACCGCGACGACGGGTTCGCCGGTGGTGGCGCCTCCGGACTGCTCTGTGAGGAAGTCCAACGCGACCTGAACCAGGGTCTCGGTCTCCGGCCGCGGAACGAACACCCCGGGCCCGACGGCGAGCCACAGATGCCGGAAGGCCGCGCCACCGATGATGTGCTGCAACGGCTCACGTCGCGCTCGGCGCTGCACAAGTTCGGCCATCTCGCGCAGTTGGTCATCGTCCGCGGCCGGGCTCAGGGCGAGCCGACTGCGCGGCACCTGCATAACCGACGCCATGATTGCGTCGGTGTCCGCCTGCGGGCTGGGCACCCCGGCCGCTGCTAGCTCGGACCGGAATCTGGCCCGTACCCTGGCGAGCCGTTCGGTCACTGTTCCCCGGTCAGGCGTGCGGCGGTGTCGGTGTCGATGCAGGACTGCACCACGGCGTCGAGGTCACCTTCGAGCACCACGTCGAGGTTGTATGCCTTGTAACCGGTGCGATGGTCGGCGATGCGGTTCTCAGGAAAGTTGTAGGTGCGGATCCGCTCAGAGCGATCAACCGTGCGTACCTGCGACTTGCGCATGGCGGCGGCCTCCTCCGCAGCGGCCTCCTCCGCCAGCGCGGTCAGCCGCGCGCGCAGGATCCGCATCGCCTGCTCCTTGTTCTGCAACTGGGACTTCTGGTTCTGACAGCTCACCACGGTGCCGGTCGGCACGTGGGTGATGCGGACGGCCGAATCCGTCGTGTTGACACTCTGACCGCCCGGTCCGGACGACCGGAAGACGTCGATGCGCAGGTCGTTCGGGTCGATGTCGATCTCGACGTCCTCGGTCTCCGGGTAGACGAGCACACCAGCGGCTGACGTGTGGATACGCCCCTGCGACTCGGTGACCGGAACCCGTTGCACGCGATGCACGCCGCCTTCGAACTTCAGCCGCGCGAACGGCGCCGTTCCAGGTTCGGGCACCCCATGTGCCTTGACTGCCAACGTCACGTCCTTGATCCCGCCGAGGTCGGAATCGGTCGCCTCGATCACCTCGGTTCGCCAGCCGCGGGTCTCGGCGTATCGCTGGTACATCCGGAAAAGGTCACCGGCGAACAGGGCGGATTCGTCTCCACCCTCGCCGGCCTTGATCTCCAGGATGACGTCGGAGTCGTCCAGCGGATCGCGCGGCACGAGCAACTCGGCGAGCCGCTCGGCGGTCTCCTCGCGGGCAGCGCTGAGATCCTCTGCCTCGGCCGCGAACGCCGGATCGACCTCGGCGAGTTCCCGGGCCGCCTCCAAATCGTCGCCCAGCCTCAGCCAGGTGCGATAGGCCTCGACCGTGGGACGCAGGACTGCATGCCGCTTCCCGACTTTGCGGGCTTCCCGCTGGTCGGTGTGTAACTCAGGATCCGCCATTCGCCGCTCAAGGTCGTCGTACTCAGCGACGAGCTCCTCGCAGCGCTCGAACACGGCTTACTTCGAGTCGGAGTCGGCCTTTTCGGCAGTCTCCGTGGTCTTCTTGCCGAAGCGCTTCTCGAACTTCGCGACGCGGCCGCCGGTGTCGAGAATCTTCTGCTTTCCGGTGTAGAAGGGGTGGCAGGCGCTGCAGACATCGGCATGGATGGTGCCGTTGGCGGCGGTGCTGCGGGTGGTGAAGGTGTTCCCACAGCTACAGGTGACGGTGGTGTCCCCGTAGGCGGGATGAATGTCTGGTTTCACTTGTGCTCCTCGTTAGTAGCCCCGGGTCGCCCGTGGCTGGGCGTGAACCGGTGGCTGGACAACAACTATCCCATGCCTGACATTCCCGGGTATCTCCCGGGGCGCGACTGGTTACGGCTCCAGGAACCCCGTCATGAACTCCACGACGGAGCTGTTGACGGACTCAGGCGTCTCCGCCCACCTCGTCCGCCCCCGGAGTGGTCTTCGCCACCTGCATCAGGAACTCGTAATTGGACTTGGTGTTCCGCAACTTGTTGAGCAGCAGTTCGATGGCCTGCAGAGTATCGAGCGAGTGCAACACCCGGCGAAGCTTCCAGACGATCTTCAACTCCTCGGGGGCCAGCAGAAGTTCTTCCTTGCGCGTACCTGAAGCATCCACGTCCACGGCGGGGAAGATCCGCTTGTCGGCCAGTCGACGGTCGAGTTTGAGTTCCATATTGCCGGTGCCCTTGAACTCCTCGAAGATGACTTCGTCCATCCGGGAACCGGTCTCCACGAGCGCAGTGGCGAGGATCGTCAACGAGCCGCCGTTCTCGATGTTGCGCGCCGCGCCGAAGAACTTCTTTGGCGGGAACAGCGCCGTGGAGTCGACACCACCGGACAGAATCCGTCCGGAAGCGGGCGCCGCAAGGTTGTAGGCACGCCCCAGGCGGGTCATGGAGTCGAGCAGGACGACGACGTCCATACCCATCTCCACCAGCCGCTTTGCCCGTTCGATGGCCAGTTCGGCCACGATGGTGTGATCCTCCGCCGGCCGGTCGAAGGTTGAGGCGATGACCTCACCCTTGACGGACCGCTGCATGTCGGTGACTTCCTCAGGGCGCTCGTCGACCAGCACGACCATCAAGTGGCATTCCGGGTTGTTCTCGGTGATGGCATTGGCGATCTTCTGCAGCACCATGGTTTTACCGGCCTTGGGCGGCGACACGATGAGGCCTCGCTGCCCCTTGCCGATCGGTGCCACCAGGTCGATGACCCGCGCGGTCAGGTTCGTCGAGTCCTTCTCCAGCCGCAGACGGTCCTGGGGGTAGAGCGGTGTCAACTTGCCGAACTCGACCCGATTGCGCGCCTCCTGGGGATCAAGCCCGTTGACCTGGTCGATGCGCACCAACGGGTTGAACTTCTGGCGCTGCTCGTTCTCACGGATCTGACGGATCACACCGGAAACGATGTCGCCCTTGCGAAGCCCGTTCTTGCGAACCATTGCCAGCGACACGTACACGTCGTTGGGGCCGGGGAGGTAGCCGGACGTGCGGACGAAGGCGTAGTTGTCGAGCACATCGAGCACCCCCGAGATCGGGACGAGGACGTCATCCTCGCTGATCTCCTGCTCCATGTCGTAGTCGCGTTGCCGGTTGCCACCGCCCTGATTGCGCTGGCCGCCGTCGCGGTTGCGGTCCCGTCCCCGGCGTCGGCGGCGATTCCGATTGCCGCCTTCTTCCTGGTCACGGTTCTGGTTGTTCCCGCGGTTGCCCTGGTTGCCGCCCTGATTGCCCTGGTTGCCGCCCTGATTGCCCTGGTTGCCGGCACCCTGGTTGTCGCCACCGATGCGGTTCGAGTTCCCCCGGTTGCCCTGGCCGTCGCGGTTCTGTTGACCGCCGCGCCTGGAGTCACCGTCACCTGCTCCGTCGCGGCCACGGCCACCCTCGCGGTTCTGCTCGCCTTCGCGGTCCCCGGTCTGCTCGACCGAACCGGTTGCTGCGTTGTCGGCCACTTGTGCCCCCTGGGTGCCTGCGTGCTCTGTGCTGTTCCGGTCGCTCTGGCGACGTGCCGATGGCGAATCAGCCTGCTGGCTGTGGCCGTTGGATCGGCTGGCGGTCGCCGAACGGCCGCCCTGACGCTCGCCGATGGCGCTGACGAGGTCGGCCTTGCGCATCCCCGAGGTGCCGGAGATCCCTAGCTGACCTGCGAGTTTCTTCAATTCAGGCATCAGCATGGTGTTCAGCGGCTGGCCGTTGGATGTCGCCCCAACTGTGGAGGTGTCACTCACTGTTGATCGGGTGTCCTTTCAGGACTGATGATGACGTGGTCCATGAGCGGCCCGACGTACATCACAAGAGTGAGGCAACGGGGGGTGTTGCTCAGGACGGCCCGGGTCGGAGATCGCCGATGGATTCCGGAGAAAGAAGAATCGACCCCTTGGGCACCATCAGAGTAACACCCGCATAGTGGCGCAGACCACAGCCTCCCCCATACAGCTTTCGGCGCGCCGCTGCTGTTGGATCCTCACGATCGTGCGGTGATCAGAGACTGCTCAGACCCAGGTCGGAAATGACGGAGGGCGCCACCTGCCAGCCAGTTCCTGCCGCTGCGGTGACCGCCGCCGTGGTCTGGGCCGGTTCGACGGTGAGCACAAGGACACTGGGCCCTGCCCCGGAAATGACTGCGGCGAAGCCGGCCTCCCGTAGCGCTCGCATCAGAGCGATACTGGCCGGGTACGCGGCTTCCCGGCGATCTTGATGGATCGCGTCGGCGGTGGCTGCCAACAACAACCGAGGACTGCGCGCGATCGCCTCCACCAGGAGCGCGGTCCGCGAGAGATTCGCCACGGCGTGGACCATGGGTACCTCCTGCGGCATCAACCCGCGGGCGGCCTCGGTCGGCAGCGATGTCCCCGGTACCGCCACGACCGCCATCAGCGAGTCGTGCGGGTCAAGCCTGACAGCGTGGCCACCGGACTCGTCGACCCACCCGATGCAGAAGCCGCCCAGCACTGCCGGCGCGACGTTGTCGGGGTGGCCTTCGATGTCGATGGCGAGTGCGAG
>CAZKVQ010000051.1:1599-8696 GCA_964556255.1 uncultured Actinomycetes bacterium | reverse complement strand
GTGCACACGATGCGCTGACCCGGGGCCAGTAGTCCGCCCTCATGGGACTTCAGCAGGCCCGCGACGGAGGCAGCGGAGGCCGGTTCGACGAAGACCCCCTCCTTGCCTGCGAGGAGTCGGTACGCGGCCAGGATCTCCCTGTCCGTCACCTCGTCGATGCGACCACCGGAGGAGTCCCGGGCCTCCTCGGCCTGCGCCCAAGACGCGGGGTTTCCGATCCGAATCGCTGTCGCGATGGTCTGGGGTTTGACCACCGGTGCGCCGTGGACGATAGGTGCTGCCCCGGCGGCTTGGAAGCCCCACATCTTGGGCAATTCCGACAGCAGGCCGTCCTCGGCGTACTCCCGGTAGCCCTTCCAATAGGCCGTGATGTTCCCCGCGTTGCCCACCGGCAGGCAGTGGATGTCCGGGGCATCACCGAGTTGGTCGACGACCTCGAAACTGGCGGTCTTCTGACCCTCGATTCGAGAAGGATTGACGCTGTTGACCAACGCCACCGGATAGGACTCCGAGAGTTCGCGGGCGAGCACCAGGCAGTCATCGAAGTTGCCGTTGACCTGCAGTAATACCGCTCCGTGCACCAATGCCTGCGCCAGCTTCCCCATGGCGATCTTGCCCGCGGGCACCAGCACGGCACAGATCATGCCGGCCCGCACCGCGTAGGCGGCGGCGCTGGCCGAGGTGTTCCCGGTGGATGCGCAGATGACCGCTTTGGAACCTTCCTCGGCAGCCCGGGATATGGCCATTGTCATGCCGCGGTCCTTGAAGGACCCGGTGGGGTTGGCTCCCTCGACCTTCAGCCAAACCTCACTGTCGGTCAGCCGTGACACCTCATTGGCGCGCACCAGAGGGGTGCCGCCCTCACACAGGCTGATGATCGGGGTGTTGGGCCCGATCGGAAGCCGTTCGCGGTACTCCTCCATGACCCCGCGCCACACGTGCGCTCCAGTGGCGATCATGCGTCCGGACCCGCTTCGACTCGCATCACGCCGACGACCTCCTGGACTTCGGGGAGCTCCCGCAGCCGTTCCACGATTGTCTGCAGGTCCGCCTCCGGTGCTGAGTGCGTGCGCACGAGAAGGCTCGCATCGGGCATCCCCTCGACCAGGCCGCCCTCTTGCCTCACGCTCTGCAGAGACACCCCCTGCTCGGCGAAGGCCCGCGACACCGCCGCCAGGGCACCGGGCTGATCGTGCACCAGCAGACTCACCGAATACTGGGTGGTGGCCCTGCCCATCGGCAGCACCTTCATGTCGGCATAGACCGACAGACCCGGTCCAGGATGACCTGCCAGCCGGTTTCGGGCCACGGCCACGAGGTCGCCGAGGACGGCGCTGGCCGTCGGCTCACCACCGGCCCCGCGGCCATAGAACATCACCTGACCGGCCGACTCGGCCTCGACGTACACCGCGTTGTAGGCATCTCGCACACTCGCAAGCGGGTGGTTGCGCGGGACCATGGCCGGGTGGACTCGTACTACCACGCCGTCATGGTCGTCGCTGAGTTCGGCGATGGCGAGCAGTTTGACGACGAAACCCGCTTCGCTGGCGGCACGTATGTCGGCCGCCGTCACCTTGGACATGCCCTCGCAGTACACGTCCGCCATGCTGACCGGGCTGTGGAAGGCCAGTCCCGCCAGGATCGCGGCCTTTGCCGCCGCGTCGAGCCCCTCCACGTCGGCGGTCGGGTCCGCCTCTGCGTATCCCAGTTCCTGTGCCTGCGTCAGCACCTCGGCGTAGTCGGCACCCTCCTCGTCCATCTTGGTGAGCATGTAGTTGGTGGTGCCGTTGACGATGCCCAGCACTCGCTGCACCCGATCGCCGACCAGGCTCTCCCGTAGTGGCCGCAGGAGTGGGATGGCACCCGCAACTGCCGCCTCGTAGTACAGGTCGACCCGGTTGTCCTCGGCCGCCTGGTGAAGCGTCGCCCCGTCCTGCGCGATCAGGGCCTTGTTGGCCGACACCACGCTCGCGCCGTTGGCCATTGCGGCCAGCAGGAGTTCCCGGGTCGGTTCGATGCCACCCATAACCTCGATCACGAGGTCGACGTCCGGACGGGTTACCAACGCCATGGGGTCATCGGTCAGCAGGGAGTCATCGATGCCAGGGCGGGACTTTGTCACGTCCCGGACTGCGACACCCACCAGCTCCAGTCCGGCGCCGGCCCGGGCCGCGAAATCGTCGGCGTTCTCGGTCAGCAGGCGCGCCACTTGTGAGCCGACGGTCCCGCCGCCGAGAAGGGCCACCTTCAAGGTCTCAGTCATGTTCTCAAGGTTCTCACGCGCGGGGCTCAGAGTCCGACGTCGGTGGCCAACAGGTCGTCGAGTGTCTCCCGACGCAGCACCAGTTCAGCTGACCCGTCGGTCACGGCCACCACCGCGGGCCGCGGAACCATGTTGTAGTTGCTCGCCATCGATCGGTTGTAGGCGCCGGTGGCGGCCACGGCGATGACATCCCCGACGGCGAGATCATCCGGCAGCCAGGCGTCCCGGATCACGATGTCGCCACTCTCGCAGTGCTTGCCGACGATCCGGCAGAGCATGCCGGCGGCCTCTGACGCCCGGCCCGCCAGCGTGACGGTGTAGTCGGCGTCGTACAGCGCCGTTCGGATGTTGTCGCTCATGCCGCCGTCCACGCTGACGTAGATGCGCTCCCGCTTGCCCTCCAGCGGCCGCCTTTTGATAGTGCCCACCCGGTAGGCGGTGAGCATCGCGGGACCGATCACAGCGCGACCCGGTTCGAAGGCGAGCCTCGGCAGCGGAAAGTCGAACTTGCCGCACTCCCGCACCACGATCCCGACCAGGTCAGGAGCTATGTCCTCGATCAGCGGCGGTTCGTCGTCGTCGGTGTACTTGATACCCAGGCCGCCACCTAGGTTCAACTCCGACAGCGCCACGCCGTGTTCGGTGCGGATCCGGTCCAGGAACTCCACCGACCGGTGCGCCGCCACCTCGAAGCCGCTTGCCACGAAGATCTGGGAGCCGATATGGGAGTGGATACCGAGCAGGTCCAGGTTCGGATCGGACAAGGCTTGGGCCACGGCCGCCATCGCCGCGCCTGATGCTAGGGAGAAACCGAACTTCTGGTCCTCGTGGGCGGTCGCGATGAATTCGTGGGTGTGCGCCTCGACGCCCACCGTGACGCGAATCAGGATCCGGGCCGCAGTCCCGCGTCTCGCGGCCAGCGCCGAGACCCTTTCCAACTCTGTGAAGGAATCGACAACGATGCGACCTACTCCGGCCGACAGCGCCGCTTCGAGTTCCTCCACGGACTTGTTGTTGCCGTGGAACAGGATGCGCTCGGCGGGCATTCCGGCGCGCAGCGCGCAGGCCAATTCGCCACCTGTGCAGACGTCGATGTTCAATCCCTCGTCACGGATGATCCGGACAACAGCTGCGGCCAGGAACGCCTTCGCCGCGTAGTAGATGTCCACAGACACCTCGGGGTTGGCCGCGAACGCTTCGCGGTAGCCGCGCGCACGCAACCGCAGATCGGCCACGTCGAGCACGAACAGTGGCGATCCGTACTCGGCCAGAAGGTCAGTGATCGCCACCCCGGCGACCGTCAATTCACCGGAGCCAGCCCGGTCGGCGGTCGTCGGCCAGACACTGGGGTCGAGCTCGTTCATGTGCTCGGGGCGCACGTGGACCGCCGTCGAGCTGATGATGTCGCCGTGCTTGGGGCCGGCGGGATGGGCTCTGGTCACATCCGCTCCGGGGCGCTGACACCGAGCAATGCAAGGCCGTTGGCGAGGGTCTGTCTGGCGGCCGCGCACAGCCAGAGTCTCGCGAAGGTTGTTTCGGTGACCTCCTCGTCGGCCCGGGGCAGCACCCGGCAGGTGTCGTAGAACCGGTGGTAGTCAGCGCCCAATTGCTCGAGGAAACGTGCCACCCGGTGCGGTTCCCGCAACTCAGCTGCCGTGGCCACTACTCCGGGGAACTCCGCGATCGCGGCCAACAGGTGGGTCTCGCGTTCGTGGGAAAGCAGACCGGGGTCGAAGTCGGCAGCCCGCCAGTCAAGACCCAACTCCGCCGCGTTCCGCAGCACAGAGGAGATCCGGGCATGCGCATACTGAACGTAGAACACCGGGTTGTCGTTGGTGCGCTTGACCATCAGGTCGAGGTCCAGGGTCAACGGGGAGTCAACCGGGTAGCGGGCCAAGGTGTAGCGCGCGGCGTCCACCCCTACCTCGTCGACGAGGTCCTCCAGGGTCACGATGTTGCCCGCCCGTTTCGACAGTCGCACCTCTTGGCCGCCCTTGTACATCTTCACCAACTGGCCGATGAGTACTTCGATGTTGTAGCCGGGATCGTCCCCGGCACAGGCGGCGATCGCCTTGAGCCGACCCACGTAGCCGTGGTGGTCCGCACCCAGCAGGTAGATGCAGATGTCGAATCCGCGCGATCGCTTGTCGATGTAGTAGGCGCTATCTGAGGCGAAATAGGTGAGTTCACCGTCGCTCTTGACCAGCACCCGGTCCTTGTCGTCGTCGAAGTCGGTGGTGCGCAGCCAGACCGCACCGTCCGAGGTGAACATGTGGCCGCCGGCCTCCAGCGCCTTGAAGCCGGCATCGACCGATCCGGAGGCGTGCAAACTGCGTTCGGAGTACCACACGTCGAAGTGGGTGCGGAAGACCTCCAGAACCCCTTGCTGCTGTCGCAGTTGTCGCTGATAGCCCGCCTCGCGGAAGGCGACCATCGCCTCGTCGCCGGTCAGCTTGAGGTAGTCCGGGTGCTCGGCGACGATTTCGGCGGCGAGGTCGACGATGTAACCACCGTGGTACCCATCCTCGGGAGCAGGTCGACCGTGGGCGGCCGCGGCGATCGACTCCCCGAACCGATCCATCTGCACCCCACGGTCGTTGACGTAGAACTCCCGCGTCACCCGCGCCCCGGCGGCAGCCAGCACCCGCGCCAGCGCGTCTCCGACGGCTGCCCAGCGGGTGTGACCCAGGTGCAGTGGCCCGGTCGGATTGGCCGAGATGAACTCCAAGTTGATAGCCGTGCCGGCAAGGGTGTCGCTGTGGCCGAACTCAGGACCCGCCTCGACCGCGGTTCGGGCGACTTCGCCGGCCGCCGCCGCGTCCAGGGTGATGTTGATGAAGCCGGGTCCCGCCACATCAACCGCGGCAATCCCGGGTGTCTGCTCCAGGGCGGTCGCGAGGATGTCGGCCACGACCCGGGGCGCCAAGCCCGATGGCTTGGCCAACCGCATGGCCACATTCGTCGCATAGTCACCGTGTTCGGGATTACGTGGTCGCTCGATGGTGATGTCCATCGGAATATCAGTGACGGTGATGGGCAGGGATCCCGCGTCGACGGCCCCGGAAACGGCGTCCGCGACGGCGGTAGCCAACTGCTCGGGGGTCATGGCCGTACAGCCTAACGCCCCGGTCAGGTGCGGCCGGCGCCAGCATCCAGCATCGGCGTGGGTCTCAGCAGGCGGCCAGAACCGGCGGATTCGCGGCGGCACGTTGCCCCTCGGTCCTGGTGATAGCCAACGACAGCGGCGAACCCGCGGACGATGCCTGGCTTCCCGAGCCGGTGACGTCCTGACCCCGAACTGCGAGGTAGAGCCGGGTCGTCGACCCCGGCTTGGCGAAACCGGCGTTGACGTCCGGCGCATCTGGCTTCTCCGAGGCGGTTCCGCAGGTCAACACGTACCCCTGCGCCTTAAGATCGGCAACCATCGTCAGCGCGTCGTGGTTGACATCTTTGCGCACCTCGGCAGGAGTCAGCGCCGAGGTGAGTTCCCTGGCGTAGGTCCACAGGTAGGACGTTCCCCCGGACACCCGACGGCACCACGGACCCGCGTAGTAGTCGTCCGACGGGGTGTCGATGGATGACGGGTACGCCTCTGATTGCAGGTCCGAACAGGGTGCGTACTCGACACCGAAAAACGTCTGGGCCGCTGGCGCGGTCCCGGGCGGATACGGCCCGGTGTGCTCAGGCTCGGCAGCGGCGGTACAACCGGCAAGGGCAGCGGACACGGCCGAGACCACAACCAGGGCCGATGCCGGCCTCATGCAGTGAATCCAACCGAGAGGGTGGCCGGCCCGGCTCCGGCGGATACATAGGTGATTACGCCGTCTCTGCCATCCGCGGAGTGGATCTGCGAGGTCGCGACGACCTGACCGTCCTTGTCCGAACTTCCCGCCTCATCCACCGTCCATCCAGCGCTGCGGAAGTTCTTCTGCAGCGCCACGAACGCGGCGTCGGTGACTTCTGGCGCTGGAACTCCGCCTGCGTACGTCCACGTCAGCAGCAGGCCGTCCTGACCTGTGCTGCATGTCGGGCCGCGCCAGCCAGACGGGCTTGGCCTGTCGGCGGATACCGGCCACACGGCTTCGAAAACGTTGGAGCAATTCAGGGCCGCCCTGGGAGTCTCGGACTGCGCAGAGCCAGACGAGCCGGAGGTTGCGGTGGACGACGGCTGCTCGACGGTGCTGGTTGCACCGCCCTGCTGGCCTGGCGCGACACCCACGGAGCCGGACGAGGCAAGAGAGTCGATAGATGGGACGGCGCTCGACGAACTGGTCGCACAGCCGGCAACCACCATCACGGCCAAGCCGGCCGTGGCAGTGGCTACGAGCCTGTCCAACCTCATCTCACTACTGTGACACTCCGGCGCGCCGGAGCGGGTGAGGACCCCTATGGCAGCCGGGGCGTGTCACGACCCGGCTGATATTCTTGGGCCCGCCCGGGCCCCCGTAGCTCAGGGGATAGAGCGGTGCCCTCCGGAGGCATGCGCGCAGGTTCGAATCCTGCCGGGGGCACCACGATCTATCACCCACGTGGGGCGCGGCCGGACAGTTTGTACCCGCGCCGCACTGACTAGTCCCCCGGATGGGTGTTGACTGGACCCAGCCACCGCAGGTGAGGGCGCCGCGGCTGGCTGGAGGGTTGGTCTTATGGATAGTGCCGACGACGCGACCACGATCGCCGACCACGAAACGACCTCGACAGAGTCGAGGAGTTCATCTCGGACGTCGCCTGGGTTCGAGACCCAGTTGTCGATGGAGTCAGCGGCCATCGGGATGGCGATCACGTTGCCGGACGGTCGCCTTGATCGGGTCAACGGCGCCCTCTGCCGCGTCCT
>CAZKVQ010000051.1:0-1512 GCA_964556255.1 uncultured Actinomycetes bacterium | reverse complement strand
CCGCGGGTATTCGCCCGACGAGATGGTCGGCAGGACCTTTGCCGACTTCACCTACCCCGATGACCTGGAACCCGGTCGGCGCGCGCTGAGCGATCTGCGTCGAGGGCTACGTGACTCCTATTCGCAGCGCAAACGCTACGTCACGCGCAGCGGGGACCCAGTGTGGCTCGACCTTTCGGTGACTGCCGTCCGCGACGACACCGGCAAGTTGCTTCACATGGTTGCCCAGATGGTGAACGTGACCGCGGAGGTGTACAACCTGGAGGCCCTCAGCCGGACCGTGGAGCGCTTCCGCAAACTGGCCGAGAACGCCACCGACGTCGTGTTCGAAGTGGACCGCCGTGGTCTGCTGGTCTGGGTGTCACCCTCGATCACGTCGGTGCTCGGATGGGATCCCGACCTGCTCATCGGCACCGGTGCCACCGCCCTGATCGACCCATCTGACGCCGCGGCACTGCTCTGGCTGCAGGGGGCGGCGCGAAGCGGCGGGAACGCCACAGACACCCAGGCGCGCTTTCGCACCACCCATGGTGACGTCCGGTATATGGCGGCCAAGTCGAGCCCGATAACGAGCGGAAAGGCCGGCGCCTCACACGGTGCTGTCATCGGGTTGCGCGACATCACCGATGAGCATGCCGCGTCCCGAAGCCTCGAACACAGCGAAAGGCTATTCCGGCTCTCCCTACTGGGCGCCCCGCACGGGATCGCGCTGGCGGATGTCGACGGGGTCTTTACCCAGGCCAACCCGGCGTTGTGTGAACTGCTGGGGGTGAGCGTCGACGAGGTCGCGGGTCATCGCATCCAGGATTTCCTGCATCCGGAAGACGACCTCTTGCCCGACGAGCTGGGTGAGGGCCTGGCCGCGGTCGGGAAGGCCAGCCATGAACACCGTCTCATCAGCAAGAACCGCACTTTATGGGTGGAGCACTCGGTCGCCTTGCTCCGCGACGATGACGGCAACCCCGAGCTGTACGTCCACCAGTTCAGCGATCAGACGCGAACTCGGCAGTTGCAGCAGAACCTCGCCTACCAAGCGAACCTTGAGGCTTCGTCCGGAGCCCCGGGGCTCGTGGCACTGAAACAGCAGTTGCTCTCCCGTATCGGTCAGGCAACGACACCGCGACCGGGCTTCGTCGGGGTGTTCTTCTGTTCGATTGCAGACATCGCGAAC
Organism: uncultured Actinomycetes bacterium; assembly: GCA_964556255.1. Lineage (GTDB taxonomy): Bacteria > Actinomycetota > Actinomycetes > S36-B12 > UBA10799 > JACJWR01. Next base: position 341 of record CAZKVQ010000051.1, on the reverse strand, counting down.
GTCGATTCCGCGCTGGCAGAAGCTGCGACGGCCGCTGGCGCCCAGGCTGATGCCCGCCATCGGGAAGCCCTGCTCGACAACGTCGCGGAACGAATCGCCGGGGCCTTGAGGTCTGCGGATGAGGTGTCGCGCAGCGGGGACGAGTTCGTCGTCCTGTGCGAATGCGATGGCAGCCCAGGCGCGCTCGAGCAGATCTCCGAGCGGATTCGCGCAGCGGTGTCGGCACCTGTGACGGTCGGAAGTAGGCAACTCAGCCTGCAGGCCGACATCGGTATCGCTCTCACCCATCCCGACGAGGGCATCGATGACCTTCGGGTCGTCACCGAATCCCTAGGTGTCGG
>CAZKVQ010000050.1:20318-22143 GCA_964556255.1 uncultured Actinomycetes bacterium | reverse complement strand
GAGCCGGCTGCATCAGCCACAAAGTTCCAGCGCTCAGACCACGCCGAACAGGACCCCCCGCCCGCACGATTGCGGCGGGGGGTCCTGTGGCGTTGTGCGCGCGACTCGCCCTGGCGGGCGGCTGACCCAGACTCGCCCTGGCGGGCGGCTGACCCACGGGGGTGCCGGACTCCTGCCCTCACACCCAACTGGGAAACCACATGCGCCAATGCCACTGGCTATAGGGCAGCGACTGGGCGGTGAGAATGGGGTAGAAGAAGTAGGTGACGCCGACGACCGCCACCAGGAACACCAGAACCAGCACGGTGCCGGTTATCCGTCGTCGCTGGGTGGCGCGCGCCGGACCGTAGACGGCTCCCAGAGACATCGTCAGCGCCATGATCACGAACGGCAGGAAGGCGATCGCGTAGAACTCGAAGACCGTGCGCTGCTGGAACATCAGCCAGGGCGCCCAGCCGGCAACGAAACCGGCGAGCACGGCGCCGGATCGCCAGTCGCGGCGGGCAGCCCAGCGCCAGGTCTGGTGGAGGATCGCCAGCAAGCCACCCCACCAGATCAGCGGATTGCCCAACGACAGCACTTCCTGCGAGCACCTGGCGGCACCGCAGGTCTTGGCCTCCTCGTAGAAGAACGAGGTCGGTCGCGCCTGCACCGGCCAGCCCCAGGCGTTGGCCTGGTAGGCGTGCGGGGACGTCAGATGGGTGTGGAAGTTCAGCGCCTCGGCGTGGTAGTGAAGCAGGGAGCGAAGGGCGTCCGGTACGAAACTGAACGACGACGGCCCCGCGGTGGCGGCCCAGTTGCGGTAGTAGCCCGTATCGGCGATGAACCAGCCGGACCACGTCGCCAGATAGGTCAGGATCACGATCGCGACCATCGACAGCCCCGCCGGGATAGCGTCCCGCAGGAAAGTGCCCATCCACGGCCGGGCCACGCCGATCGCCTTGCGGAGGCCGACGTCCCACAGCACGGTCAGTAGCCCGAAAGCGACCACGAACCAGATGCCGCTCCACTTCACTCCACAGCCGAGTCCGAGGAAGACCGCCGCGGCCAACCGCCACGGCCGGGCACCGGCCCAGGCGCCGATCCGGGGCCCGAACTTGGACGTCCACAGACTTGCCGGGTCGACATCCTCGGGTAGCTCCCGGGCCAGCCTCCTGCGCGTCTGATCGCGATCGATGAGTAGGCATCCGAAGGCGGCCAGGGCACACGCCATGAGAACGATGTCCAGCACGGCAGTCCGGCTCATCACGATGGCCAACCCGTCGACAGCCATCAGCCCGCCGGCGACGGTGCCCCACAGGTTCGAACGCAGCAGCCGACGGGTGATCCGGGCGACCATCAACACGCTCAGCAGGCCGACGATCACCACCGCAACCCGCCAGCCGAGGGGGTTGACCCCGAACACCGCTTCACCGGCCGCGATGACCCATTTGCCGAACGGCGGGTGTACCACGAACGAGGCGCCGGGCCCGAATGGATCGATCGTCCACGGGTCGCCGTTGCTGTTGAGGATGTACTGGTTGGCGTCGGTCTTCATCTGCTGCTCGGTGCCGAAGCGCAGCAGGCTCAGGGCGTCCTTGGCGTAATAGGTCTCGTCGAACGCGAACGCACGCGGCCGTCCGAGGTTGGGCAGCCGGAGGGCCGCCGCAATAGCGGTGACGATGATCGGCCCGAGCCAGCCCCGCCAGCCACCGACCGGCATCTCCGGGTACAGCCGTTCCCGCCAACTGCGACCGCCGATCAGCGGTTGCACCGGGTGCGCTGCGCCCGGATCCGGACCCGTGGGATCGCCCGCCGCGGCGATGGCGTCGGGGCCCGCGGGTGG
>CAZKVQ010000050.1:6585-20308 GCA_964556255.1 uncultured Actinomycetes bacterium | reverse complement strand
TCAGCGGACCAATCCAACCGCGCCAGCCGCCTGCGGGCATGTCCGGGTAGAGCCGCTCGCGCCAGCTACGGTCGCCGATGAGCGGCCGGGCACCGCTCGGCTCTGGCGACGGTGGCGAGCCTGCGGAGTCGCCTGCGACGGCAGTGGGGTCGGGGCCCGCGGGTGGGGCCGCACCGTGGCTCGCGATCGTCACGGGCCAACCCTACGTGGCGCCGTCCGTTCGCGGGCTCAGGCATGCCAACTGAGATGGCAAGCGGCAGCCCCTTGCGATCGTCGCCGCCGCGGGTGACCATGGTTCGGTGGATTTCTGGAGCCGGCTGACCGGCCATACCCCCGAGATGGTCAAACCCGACGTTGCCCTGGTGGGGCGCGAGGGACCGATCTACCGTGTGCCGTCGAGCAACGTGGTGTTGGGTGGACCCTTGCTCGGTCCCTGGCCCGAGGGCACGAAGGTCCTGTACCTCGGGATGGGTTGCTTCTGGGGGGCTGAGAGGAAGATGTGGCAGATCCCCGGCGTGGTCGGAACGGCTGTCGGCTACATGGGCGGGTTCACCCCCCACCCGACCTACGAGGAGGTCTGCTCCGGTCACACGGGTCACACCGAGACCGTGCTGGTCGCCTACGATCCGGCGGTCGTGAGCACCTACGACATCCTCAAGGTCTTCTGGGAGAACCACGACCCGACCCAGGGCTACCGACAAGGCAATGATGTCGGCACCCAATACCGCAGCGCGCTGTACTGGACCGATGACGAGCAGCGGGCGGTGGCCGAGGCTACGCGCGGTGCCTACGACGAGGTGGTCCAGGCTGAGGGTCTCGATCCCATCACCACCGAGGTGGCTCCGGCGGAGGGTATGACCTTCTACCCGGCCGAGGAGTACCACCAGGAGTACCTCGCGAAGAACCCCAATGGTTACGACTGCCACGCCAACACCGGTATTGCGCTGCCCTCGCGCGACGCCATCGCCGGGGTTCCCTCTTGACGGCCAAGGCGATTGTCACGATCGTCGACGCCCCGGTGCCACCAGAGCGGGAAGCTGATCTCCTCGCGGGCTTCGAGGGCAGTCATTAGCGAGTTCCCGTGCGAGGGGGCATCCCGTCCGGCACGCCCACGGTGGTGGGGGTGAAGAGACTCGGGCTGTTGGGTGGCATGTCGTGGGAGTCCTCCATCGAGTACGAACGCGTCATCAACGAGCTGGTGCGAGAGCGCCTAGGCGGTGTCGCCTCTGCGGACCTGTTGATCCGCTCGTTTAACTTCGCCGATGTCGAAGCACTGCAGGAGACCGGCCGCTGGCAGGAGGCTGGCCGGCTGTTGACGGACGCGGCTGCCAACATGGTGGCGGGCGGGGCGGACGCCATCGTCATCTGCACGAACACGATGCACCGGCTGGCGGATCAGGTACAGGCTGCAGTGGAGGTTCCGGTGCTCCACATCGTCGATGCGACTGCAGCAGCCGTGAAGTCGTCAGGTCTTGACACGGTCGCGCTGCTGGGTACCCGCTACACGATGGAGCAGGACTTCTACGTCGGCCGTCTGCGAGACAAGCATGGGTTGACGGTGTTGGTGCCTGCAGAGCCGGGTCGCACGCGCATCCACGATGTCATCTACCAGGAGCTGGTGAGAGGTGTGATCGATCCTGCCTCGAAGGAGGCCTACCTGGGCATCATCGACGAACTTGTCGCGCAGGGCGCACAGGGCGTCATCGCGGGGTGCACTGAGATCGAGCTCCTCATCGGCCAGTCGGACCTCACTGTGCCGTTGTTCCCCACCGCCCGCATCCACGCCGAAGCCGCGGTGACCTTCGCACTCGGGGAGGCCTAGGCGAGGTCGGGTTCAGTTGCGGTTCCTTAGCTCCTGGACAGCCCAGCCGTTCCCGTCCGGGTCACTGAAGAAGATGAACGAACCGCCGTCACCCGGCCCCAGCTCGGTCACCTCAGAGACGTCGACCCCGCGAGAAAGCAGCTCGGAGCGCGCGGCCTGAATATCGTTCACCACCAGCTGCAGACCCTTCACCGATCCGGGAGGGCTGTCGACCAGGCCGAGAACGATGGAGCAACCAGATCCGGGCGGGGTCAGCTGGACCACGCGCATCGTCTCGTTGGGTCGGACGTCGTGGTCGAGGTGGAAGCCCACCTTAGTCTCGTAGAACTCCTTCGAGACGTCGATGTCAGCCACCGGGATGGCGATCACTTCGAGGGTCCAATCCATCGGGCAGCTCCATCCGGTCCGTTGTGGTTACCGAACCGTAACAGCGCGATCATCACAGCGTGTAACATCGAAGGTGGCGACGACCTCCGAAAGGGTTCGCCGCGGGCCGCCCGTTGATGGTGGCGCGCCAGCTTCGGTGGCTGGCGCTGAGGCCGACGATCTGCACCCGATAGGGCTGGCCACCCCTGGAGGCACGGATTCTCGTGAGTACCGACACCCGCGGCAGTGCTGCCCGCGGCACGGTGACTGCCCTGGTGGGCGGGTCGCTGCTGTCGCTGGGAGCAACCGTCGTGGCGGTACCCCCGACGCCCGCCAGTGCGTCTGCCTCAGCGGTTACGCCAGCCTCCAATGGGCTACGCATCACGATCCAACGGATGCCCCCGAATGCCTGGGCGCACGTCACGATAACCGGGCCAGCCCAGCCGAACCGTGCCAACGTGCCCTTCCGCACCGTGCTCCGACAGAGCGCGACGCTGGGAAACCTGACCCCGGGCGTCTACACGATCGAGTCTGCGAGCGTGACCGCCTCGGGTGGTCGCGCCATCCCGCTGCGACCGACGATTCAAGTCAGATTGACCGGTGGCAACCTGGCGCCGGTCAGCATCGCCTATAAGTACTCCCGGGACGGTCGGGCCCCCTACTCAGCCGATGTGATCCCTGGGGAACGCTCGGCCACCGTCAGTTGGCAGCCTCCACCCGCTTTGCGAGGTGCAAAAGTAACGTCGTACCAGGTGGTCGCCCACCCGGGTGGCCGCACGTGCACGACGACTGGTCGGGTGACGTGCACCGTCACCGGACTGGTCAACACCCGTCACTACACCTTCTCGGTGCGTAGCCTCACCGCCGAAGGGCCCTCGGCTTTCACCTCGACCCGAACCGTCGTGCCAACCGCAGGACCGACTGTGATTCGTCGGGGCGTTTCGACCTGGTTGGACGCCAGACTCGACGGCTTCCCGGTCGACTCCAACGGGATCTATGTGTACCGGACGGCCAGCGGTCAGCGGATGCGCCACCCGGTGGCGCAGTCGCGTTTCGCCATCGCCCTGCTGGACCAGTGGCAGCACGACCACGATCCGCAGCACTTGACGCAGGCGGCGGCGAATCTGCGCGACCTGATGGACAACAGCCCTGCCGACGGTGTGCTCCGCTACAACTTCGACTTCGCCCTGCACGGGCGCGCCAGCGACACCATCCATGCGCCGTGGCGTTCCGCCATGGCCCAGGGTATGTACCTCTCGGCCGTGGTCCGGCTGTGGCAGGCAACCGGAGATGACTACTGGAAGCAGCAGGCCGACCGCACCTTCATCACGCTGGCAAACCAGAACACGGCGTATTGGGTGAGTTTCACCGATGCCCAGGGCTTCACGTGGTTCGAGGAGTACGCGGGCGACACCAAGCCGATGCAGGTGCTCAACGGGCACAATTTCGCCCTCTTCGGCGTCTACGACTACTGGGCCGCTACCGACTCGCCACGCGCCGGGGCGCTGTTCAAATCAGCGGCCAGAACGGTGCTGCACTACATGCCTGTCCTGCGTGAGCCAGGCAAGGTGTCCTGGTACGGGGTCCGTCGCCCCAGCGCGCAGTCGACGAAGTACCACGGCATCCATGTGTTCCAGCTGCGCAAGCTCGCGGCTATCACGGGAGACGATCGATTCACGATGTGGGCCTACGCGTTGGCGAAGGACTACCCCGTTGTGGAGGCCCAGGAGTTCACGGATCCGACGTTGACCGCGGATCCGTTGGATGCCGGGCGGATCAGCCCCGCGGGTACGCCGGATCGTCGATGACGGTGGCCTGCGCGTAGATCGGCTGGTAGCTGGTTCCCAAGTAGTCGTCGGTTGCGCTGACCAGGGAAGCGATCAACCACATAGCCACGGCTGCGTCGTCCAGCAGTCCGGGCAGGGTCAGGATCGCCTCGGGCAGCAGGTCCACCGGTGACACCAGGTACAGGGTCGCGAGCAGCATGGCGAACATTCGCCCCTTGCCGAGTCCCACGTACCGACCCGCCATCGTGTCGAGCAGCATGCGCGGGACAGCGGCGAGACGGGTGAAGAAACCGTTGGGGCCATCGGCCTGAATCGTTGAAACGGTGGCCGCGGTGAGCGCGGCGCGACGGGCTGCCTTCATGGAGTCCTCCTGAGCCAAGACCACCGGTCGGGGTGTGCCGGCAACAGCGGAGCACCAGAACCCGCGTTGCTATCAGGTAACAGAACCGACCGACTCAACTATTCCCGACCAACCCGAGCCAACCGGCCGCTGGCTGGGGCAGAGCCTCCGACGGACGGTACGTTCGTCGGGTGAGGATCCCCGGTGCCACCCGAGCGACGGGCTGGGCTGGCCGCACATCGATGCTCAAGGGGCTGCCGCGCGAGGTCGGAGTGCTGGCGGCGATCGCCTTCTGCGTCGCCCTCGGGTTCGGGATCGTGGCCCCGGCGCTGCCCATCTTCGCTCGGACCTTCGGGGTGTCCGCCTTCCTCGCAGGTGCCGTAGTCAGCGCCTTCGCCTTCGTCCGGTTGATCGCATCCGCCCCAGCGGGCGCGCTGGTCAACCGGATCGGCGAACGCCGGGTGCTCGCCACCGGCCTGGGAATCGTCGCGGTGTCGAGCCTCGCCGCGGCGTTCGCGCAATCGTTCGAGCAACTGCTGATCATGCGGGCCTTGGGCGGCTTCGGGTCCAGCATGTTCACCGTGTCTGCCATGGCGCTGCTGCTTCGCACGGTGCATCCGGACCAACGGGGTCGAGCCTCAGGCGTGTATCAGGCGGGGTTCCTTCTCGGCGGCGTCGCCGGTCCTGCAATCGGTGGCCTGGTGGTCGGCATCTCGATCAGGGCGCCGTTCATCTTCTACGCCATCACGCTCTCGGTGGCGACTGCGGTGTGTCTGTTGATGCTGCGCAACCCCAGCCCGCGCCTGCAGGATGCTGACGTTGCTTCGGAAGACGGTCTTGCCTCCCTGGACGACCCGGCCGAAGACAGCGGTTTCAGCGACCATCCTTTCGACGAGGGCATGCCGGCGACGACTGCCACCGCCGAGGGACCGGCTGGGGAGTCCACCCCAGCTGAGGCATCCAAGCCGTTGCCGCTGCGGCTGGCTCTGCGAGATCGGGCGTACTGGGCCGCCCTCGCGGTGAACCTGGGCAACGGTTTCAGCATCTTCGGTCTGCGCTCGGCGCTTGTCCCGTTGTTCGTCGTGGAGGGACTTCGTCAGGGCCCGGGGATCGCCGGCGTCGGGTTCGTGATCGCGGCGGCAGTGCAGGCGGTGCTGTTGCTGCCCGGGGGGCGGATGGCGGATCGTCGGGGCCGGCGACCCGCCATGATCATCGGTGCGGTGTTCTCGGTGTCCGGCATGGCGCTGTTGGCCCTGGGCTCCAGTGTCTGGTTGTTCTACTTCGCGATGGCCGTGTTCGGGGTGTCGGGTGCCTTCCTGGGTCCGGCGCCCAGCGCGGTCGTGGGTGACGTCACCCGTGGGCGACCCGGTGGCACGGTGGTCGCCGTCTTCCAGATGGTGAGCGACTTCGGGGCCATCATCGGGCCGCTCGCGGCCGGCGCAGTGCTGGACTCCGCGGGCTTCGGGGCCGCCTTCGGGATCGGTGCAGTGATCATGGGGATCGGCCTGGTGGCCGCCTTGCTGATGCCCGAGACCCTCGGTCGTCGCGGGGCGAGAAGTGGAGATCCGGGGTCGACGTGATGGAGCAGCCCGGTGCCGGGACGCGGAACCGGCCCTGTCGCCACTGCGCGCGGTGCTGCTCGCCCCGGCATCGGCGCCGTTACTTTGGCAGGATTCCGCGTATGACTGCAGATACCGGTGCTACGTCCGCGGGCAAGACTGCAACGACGACCACGGCCGCAGACGCATCGACCGGGAAGAGCAAGACCGCCGTTCCCGAGTATTTCCTGGGCATCGACGTCGGTGGCACGAAGATCGCTGCCGGTGTCGTGGACGCCGACGGTGAGGTGCTGTCGGTAGTGAAAGTGCCAACCGGAGCCGATCGACCCGCCGACGAGATCTGGAACGACCTCGCGGCCGCCGGTGATGAGGCGATCAAACAAGCCGGCATCACGCGGGTCGCCGGCGTCGGCTGCGGCTGCGCTGGTCCGATGACCTGGCCCGAAGGCGTCGTCTCGCCGCTGAACATCCCCGACTGGCGGGAATTTCCGCTGCGGGCGCGGATTCACGAGAGGTGGCCGTCGGGACCCGCACGAGTACACAACGACGCGGTGTGTGTCGCCATCGCCGAGCATTGGGTCGGTGCCGCCAAGGGGGCCGACAATGCCTTGGGCATTGTGGTGTCCACCGGGGTCGGCGGTGGCTTCATCCTGCGTGGCAAGGTCTACAACGGTGGTTTGGGCAACGCTGGGCACATCGGTCACGCGACCGTCGCACCCGACGGTCTGCTGTGCGGCTGCGGCGCCTACGGCTGTTTGGAGACCGTCGCCAGCGGGCTGTCCATCGTCCGATGGGCGCAGGAGAACGGCTGGAGTCCGCCGGAGGGTGAGGAGGCCACGGGCATCACGCTGCTGGCGTCGGCCAAGGACGGAGACGAGACCGCCGTGGAGGCCTTCCGTCGCAGCGGGATGGCCGTCGGACAGATGCTGGCCTCCTGCGGTGCGCTGCTGGACCTGGATGTGGTGGCGATCGGCGGTGGCCTGATCAACGCGGGCCCGCTGCTGATGGAACCACTGAGGGAGGGCTTCGAACGGCACTCAGGCTTCGGGTTCGTGAAGCGGCTGGAAATCGTGGCGGCCTCGGCTGGTCAGAACGCCGGAATCCTCGGCGCGGCCGCGCTGGTGGCCGGCGGAGACAAGTACTGGACCCCGCCGCTGGAATCCGCGGCCACCTGAGCAGGGCGTCCCGGGAGCAGGAAACTCCTGCGCAAAACACCCGCTGCGCAGAACACTCGGGGTCGCGAACCCTGGTCAGTCTCCGACCGCGACTGCGGGTGCAGGTTCCAACGTCATGGGCATGCCGTCCTTGGGACGAAGCGTCACCGCCGCGAACGGCGTCACCGGGGAACCCGGCACCAGCTTCGGAGCCCAACGCTGCGCGAGCGTGGCCACGACCAGCGCGGCCTCGGTCAGTGCGAACTGATCCCCGATGCACATCCGCTTGCCGTAACCGAAGGGGAACCACGCGCCCTTGGGCTGCCCAGGAGCCTTCTCGCTGTAGGCGCCGCTCTCGTCGATCCAGCGCTCCGGTGTGAACGCCAAGGCGGAATCCCAGTAGCGCGGATCGCGCTGCATGGCGTATTGCGAGGTCATGATCACCGAACCGGCCGGGACCTGCCAGCCGTCGATCTCGATGTCCTCGGTGGTCATCCGTCCGATCACCCAGGCCGGCGGGAACAGCCTCATCGACTCCGAGATGACCGCCCGTGTGTACGGCAGCGAGGCAAGGTCGTCCATCGTCGGGGCCCGGCCGCCCAACACCCTGGCGAGCTCCTCGCGCAGCCGGCGCGCTACCGCGGGATTCTGCGACAGCAGGTACCAGGTCCAGGTCAGGTTCATGGCGGTCGTCTCATGGCCGGCGATCACCAACGTCATCACCTCGTCGCGCAACTGCGCGTCGTCCATCCCGGTGCCGTCCTCCTGCGCCTCGATGAGCATCGACAGTAGGTCGCCGGTGTCGCCGGCGCGGCGGTGCTCCTCGATCATGCGCTGCACGATGCCGTCGAGTTCGTCCGGATCGTTGCGCGCCGCGTACAGGGCCGTCCCCGGGATTCGTGCCATCAGCTTGCCAGTCGGCAGCATCATCTTGGGGAAGGCCTCGAGCAGGTTGTTCAAGGCTTCGCCCACCTCGGCCGCATCCTTGCGCAAGTCCGCGCCGAAGAGGGTCCGGCCGACGATGTCCAGGGTGAGGCTGCTCATGTCGGCGGCCATGTCGACGCGCTCGCCGACCTGCCAACCCTCCTCGTGCTCGACCGTCGCTGCCACCATCCGCTCGGAGTACTCGTGGATCCGCTTGCGGTGGAAGGCGGGCTGAACCAGGCGACGCTGCTTGAGGTGATCCTGCCCCTCGTTGGTGAGCAGACCGTTGCCCACCAAGACGCGGGCCTCCTGAAGGGCTCGGCTCTTGGTCAATACCCGGGCGTAGTTGCGGTGGACGTGATCGATGAGTTCGGCGTCATTCAACACGTACATGTGCATTCCGCCGAGTCGCCAGTGGGTGATCCGCGGGTACTTGGCCGGCAACGCTGCAAAGAAGTCGGATGCCGAGCCGGCCCCGAAGAGTTGCCGGGCCGCGAACGAGATGCCACGGGGGCCGGGGGGTCGCTTGATGCCTCGCGGCTGCTTGATGACCTGGGCTTTGACGGCGGCGTCTGCGAGCTTGCGTCGGGCCGCGGTGTCGTAGGGGACGCCGTCGCGCATCGGAACGGTGGGGCTGCTCACGGGAGCGGCGGTCGGGGTGGCGTCGGTGCCGGCAGTTGCCGGCGAGTGTGTGGTGGTCATGGTCCTTCCAGGCTACGCCGACGACGCGGTCGGCGATACCTAGCCAATGTTCGGATCCCGTCAACCCCGAGCACGCAAATGACCCTAGGCTGGTCACTTCACCGGATCTGAGCGGCCAACCGCTTGCAACTCGGTGAAGCCCGATCGTCTACAACGAGCGAAGGAGGCGCCGTGGCGTCCCAACCAGCGGTGTTGGCCGAAGGCCTGGTCAAGCGCTTCGGCAGTGTCGTCGCTCTGGATGGCATGGATCTGGAGGTCGAGGAAGGCACAGTGGTCGGGCTGTTGGGCCCGAACGGGGCCGGCAAGACCACCGTGGTCCGCATCCTCACCACGCTGCTCAAAGCCGATGCGGGGCATGCCTCGGTCGGCGGGATCGACGTTGCGAAGAAGCCGAACGAGGTTCGTCGGACGATCGGACTCACCGGTCAGTACGCCGCCGTGGACGAGTACCTCACCGGCCGGGAGAACATCGAGATGGTGGGCGGGCTCTACCACCTGAAACCTTCCTACGTGAAGGAGCGTGCCGCCGAACTACTCGACCGCTTCGGCCTGACCGACGCAGCTAACCGCCCCGTGAAGACCTACTCCGGCGGTATGCGACGCCGCCTCGACCTGGCAGCCAGCCTGGTCGCCAAGCCGAGAATCCTCTTCCTCGACGAGCCGACCACCGGCCTCGACCCCCGCTCCCGGCTGGGCCTGTGGGGAATCATCGAGGATCTCGTGGCCCAGGGAACGACGGTGCTCCTCACCACGCAGTACCTGGAGGAGGCCGATCAGCTCGCCAGCAAGATCGTCGTCATCGACCGCGGCAAGGTGATCGCCCAGGGCACCGCCGACCAACTCAAGACTGCTGTCGGTGGTGATCGGATCGAGGTGGTCGTCAGCGATCCGCTCAAGGTCGCGGACGCAGCCACCTCTCTTGAGCCCATCGCAGATGGGCCGGTGGTGATCGACGAGCTCGAGCGCAAGGTGTCCGCCCCGGTGACGGGGGGCTCCACGCTGCTGGTCGATGCGGTGCGGGCCCTCGACGACGTGGGGGCGCCGATCGCCGACATCGTGCTGCGCAGGCCCACGCTGGACGACGTGTTCCTGTCGCTGACCGGTCATGCCGCCGAAGACGAATCCGCTATCGAACAACCAGACAAGAGCCAAGGTCGCAGGAGGGCCCGATGAGTACCGAGACCGTCACCTGGTCGGCAGCACCGGCGCTGCACCGACCGTTCTACGGCTGGGCCCTGCACGACGGCTTCATCGTGACCAAGCGGCATCTACTCCAGATCCCGCGGGTGCCCGAGCTGCTGTTCTTCTCACTCGTGCAGCCGGTTATCTTCGTGTTGCTCTTCGCCTACGTGTTCGGTGGTGCGATCCCTGTGCCAGGCGGTGGCTCCTATCGTGAGTACCTGATCCCGGGCGTGTTCGGGCAGACGGTCGCCTTCGCCGCGGCGGGCACCACCGTCGGGCTCAGCGAGGACATGCACAAGGGCATCGTGGATAGGTTCCGATCCCTGCCGATGGCCACCTCCGGCGTGCTCATCGGGAGAAGCCTCGCCGACCTCATCCGGTCGGTGCTGGTGCTGATCGTGCTGAGTATCACCGGACTCTTCGTCGGTTGGAGTATCGACTCCTCCATCGGTGAGGCCGCCGCCGGCTACGGCATCCTGCTGCTGTTCGCGTTCGCGATGATCTGGGTGGGCGCCTGGGTGGGTCTGCACATGCCCAGCCCCGAAGTGGCGAACACGGCCGGTCTGGTCTGGCTGTTCCCGTTGACCTTCCTGTCCAACGCGTTCGTCCCGTTGGCCGGCATGCCGAAATGGCTACAGGTGATCGCCGAGTGGAACCCGATCTCCTCCGTTGTGCTGGCCGCCCGCACCCTCTTCGGCAATCCCACCGGCATCCCGGGCAACTCGTTGCCGATGACCTATCCGATCCCGTTCGCCATCGGGTGGTCCCTGTTGATCCTGGCGGTGTGTATCCCGCTGTCCGTGCGTAGGTTCCGCCGCACCACCAGCAAGTAGGCGTCGTGACGCAGGGCTTTCCGGTACCCGGCGCGATCGACACGGTCATCTTCGATTTCCACACGACGCTGGTGGACCAAGGCGACTCCGACGGTTGGCTCGCCGAGGCCTGCGCCCGCACCCGGGTTGACCTCGACGAGGATCAGGCCGCCGAACTCACCACGTTCCTGCACCTGTTGTGGGACCACGCGCGCGAGGTGGATCCCGACGCCGAACGCGACCTGTCGGCGGCCAGACACCGAGAGGTCTACGACGAACTGATGACCCGGGCGCCCCACGCCACCCCGGAACTCGTCGATGCCCTCTACGAGGCGGTCAGCGACGGGTGGCGGGCCTACTCGGACGCCGCACCGGTGCTGGCGTCTTTGCGCGACATGGGCGTGGCCGTGGTGGTGCTGTCGAACACCGGCATCGACATCTCCGGGGTGCTGCGCCGAGAGGGCCTGATGGACTACGTCGACGGCATGGTGCTCTCCTGGCAGGTGGGCGCCGTGAAACCGGATCCGCGGATCTTCGCGGCCGCGTTGGCCACGGTGGGCGCCAAACCCGCCAACGCCCTGATGGTCGGCGACAGCGAGAGCCACGACGCGGGCGGGGTGCCGTTGGGTATCCGCACCCTGATCCTGCCCCGCACCGGCGGCGCCGCCCACGGCCTACGAACGGTGCTGGGAGTGGTGGCGGCGTCGCGCCGACCGGACTTCCTGGATTAGCCGCCGTAGGGCTCGACCTTGATGACCTCGACGCTGATGCTTCGACCGTTCGGGAGCTGGTAGGTGACGGTGTCGCCGGGCTCCGCACCGAGGACAGCCTCACCCAACGGCGAGGACGGGGAGTAGACCGAGATGGTCGCGTGGGCCGCTTCCTCACGTGAGGCGAGCAGGAAGGACTCGGTGGCGGTATCGCCCTCGAAGCGGATGGTCACCACGGTGCCGTGCGTTGCCTTGCCCTCGGCCGCCTCCGGCGGGCTGCCGATCTCCGAGTGGTCCAGCAGGTGGCGCAGTTGCACGATGCGTGCCTCGTTCTTGCCCTGCTCCTCCTTGGCCGCGTGGTAGCCCCCGTTTTCCTTGAGGTCGCCTTCCTCACGCGCGGCCTCGATCTTCGCGGTGATGTCGGCTCGCCGAGGTCCCGACCGCTCAGCCAGTTCGGCCGAAAGCCTGTCGAAGGCCTCCTGGGTAAGCCAGTTGATCGGCGTCTCGTCGGTCACGGGAATCCTCCTGATGGTTCTCGGCGGGTGGTAAAGGTTGGGTGCGGATGTCGCTCGGCCAGCGATGCTACGTCGTCGGCGTCCACGGTTGCACAGGATTGCTTGTTCCCGGTGGGAACTCGGGCGCCGGCACCGCCGGGACCCGGTTGGCTGCGCAGCCGAGTAGTTCGACTGCGGTCCCGGGAGCTCGAGTCGCCAACAGGTAGGTGGGTTGCTCGTAGTCAGCGCCCGCAGGGAGTGACACGACCGCATAGCCCACGTCGTGGTGCTTGATGTCGGTAGCACGCAGCACACAACTGGCCGTGTCCTCCGGACGTTTGTGTACCTCCCAGGTGACCCTCATGTGGTCATCCGCAGCATCCCAGGTGAGCAGCTTGTAGGTCACGGGTGGGTTCGCCAGCACCCATGCGAGCCAACCGATGCCCACGGCCAGCACCGCGGCAACCACCAACACGGCGATCAGCAGCCAACGTGCGTGCGGTTTGTAGCCGTAGCGCTGCTGCAGATCCGGCGGCAGCGACTTCAGGTCGACCATGACTGTCACCGCCCGCCCATCGGGGGGTGAGCGCTCCACAGTGCGAACATGGCTGCGAGACTACCGTGAGAGTCCGAGCGGCCTGTCGGCCCGGAACCTTTCCACGGCCGTGCGGACCTCGGGTGGTCAAGGGCGACAGCAGGAGGATCGGTGAGCGAGGCCTTGAGGCTGATGGCCGTGCACGCGCACCCCGACGATGAGTCGAGTAAGGGTGCCGCCACGTTGGCCAAATACGTGGCAGCGGGTCGCGAGGTCATGGTCGTCACCTGTACCGGTGGTGAACGCGGCGACGTCCTGAATCCGGCGGTTGACCTGGCCGGCCGGGATCTGGCAGACGTGCGCCGAGACGAGATGGCGGCTGCGGTGCAGATCCTCGGCGTGGACCATCGGTGGCTCGGGTTCGAGGACTCCGGATTCCCGGATCCAGACCAGAACGATCCGTTGCCGCCCGGGTCCTTCGCCGAGATCCCGATGGCCGAAGCCGTGGCCCCGCTGGTGGCTCTTGTTCGCGAGTTCAAGCCGCATGTCATGGTCACCTACGACGAGCACGGTGGCTACCCCCACCCCGACCACATCCGCTGCCACGAGATCAGCGCCGAGGCGTTCGACGCTGCCGCCGACCCTTCGCTTTTCACCGAGGAGGGTGCACCGTGGGCGCCGCTGAAGTTGTACTACGACGTGACCTTCCACAAGGCTCGGATGAGGGCTCTGCACGATGCCGTTACGGCGACCGGCGCGGAGTCCCCGTTCGCCGAATGGCTGGACAATTGGGGGGACCGCCCGGAGAAGAGCGACCGGGTCACCACCGCGGTGGAGTGCTGCGACTACTTCCATGTCCGCGATGACGCGCTGAAGGCGCACGCGACCCAGGTCGACCCCACGGGTCGCTGGTTCACCATCTCGCGGGAGATGCAGACCGAGGTGTGGCCGACGGAGGATTTCGAACTGGCGGCCGCCCGGGTCACGCCGCACCTTCCCGAGACCGACCTGTTCGCCGGGCTCGAACCCGGGATGTCTCCCGGGCCGCTGGTGTGGCGTGCTGCCCGACGATCGCAACTGCCGTCCCACTCTGAGGAGTCCCAGTGATCGGTCTACTCGCCAAGTTCGACGTCACGCCGTCGCCGACCCCGATCTGCTGGTCCATCGGCGACGGATTCTGCGACGGCAGACATGACCGATGATCGGCCCAGTCCTTGAAGCGAAAACCGTAAAGCCGTCCGTTCCGCGCCTCGAAGAAGGCCACGACCGCCGCCAGATCGTCGGCACGGCGGATGCCATAGCTGACGTCAAAGCGCCGTCGGGAATTGGCCCAGCT